>CP065013.1:0-600000 GCA_016700315.1 Candidatus Saccharibacteria bacterium
AACACCTACTTCTTTTGCTAGTATGCTTGGTTATGAAGAAGTATGAACATATAACAAGGTATGAGCGTTTAGAAATTGGTATCTTGTTTCGAAAAAAATATTCAGTTCGTGAAATTGCAGTGGAACTAGGCAGAAGCCCAAGTAGCATATCCAGGGAGATACGCATCAACTCAGTGCGTGGAGTTTATTCAGGTAAGAAAGCTCATCACAAATCTTATGTGCGTCGTAAGTACGCAAAGTACCAAGCAATGCGTATAATTCAGGATATGAAACTTCGGGAATATATCGACACACACTTACGTCTTGCTTGGTCACCAGAACAGATAGCCGGAAGACTAGCCTACAAGCTGGGTTCGAGCCCGTATCTGCACCTACTATCTACAAATACATTCGCAGTCCTCATGGTAGACAGCTAGAATACGAGCTAAGCCTAGCCAAAAATAAGCGCACCAGGAAGAGTCAACGTAAAATAACTACCCTAGGAGACCGTATCTTCATAGATAAGCGTCCGCAGGCAGCTAACGTGAGAGCTCAGTATGGTCACTGGGAAGGAGATTTCATAGTTGGAGGCAAGAAGTATCCAAAGACATCACTCCTGGTACTTCACGAAAGGGTTAGTAGATATACCTACATCCGAAAGATCAGTGCCAGAACAGCAAAACAAGTTGAAGATACGTTAGCAGAAGCCGTGAGTAAACTAGGACCGTTCAAGAGCCTGACACTAGACAACGACATAGCGTTCAGAAGACACTTGGACCTAAGTAAATCATTGAACGCGCCAATATATTTCTGCCAACCCTACCACTCATGGGAGAAAGGTGGTGTTGAGAACGCTAATAGGCTTATTCGAAGATTTGTACCAAAAGGTTGTAACATAGCGAGGTTTACGTACAAAGATATAGCTTACATTGAAAACTGGATTAATACGGTTCCGAGGCAAATACTAGGATTTAAAACAGCAACTGAAGTAATGAATGACTACAAAAAGGAGGCAATGAATGCATAAGCCATAATGTATTATTATAACATTTTATAACTATAACTGTCAATATTAAAGTAGACTTAAGATATGCAAACTCTATTTCTAATGCTCGGTCTACCCGGTGCGGGCAAAACTACCGCTGCTAGCGAAATAGCAAAGCAGACTCATGCGGTACACATATCCTCAGATGACGAAAGGCGCAAACTTTTCAAGAAGTCTAACTTCACCCAAGATGAGCACACTGAGCTGTACCAACACATCGACAAAAAGGTTGAGAAGCTGCTTGCAGAAGGTAAAAGTGTCATTTATGACGCGAACCTCAACCGGCTAGAACATCGTATTGAGAAATACACCCTAGCCAGTAAGTTTAACCTCAAAACGATACTGATTTGGGTACAAACCCCCAAAGAACTGGCCAAGAAACGCCGCGTACAGCACGAACCCCAACCAGACTTAACTCCCCAAGACGAAAGCCCAGAAAGCATGTTCGATCGTATAGCTGGTGTTTTTGAAGCACCGTTACCTGCGAACGAAGAGTTTGTGATCATAGACGGCCAACATGTTAACGCCGAGTCAATCCGTGTTATGCTGTCGCATATATGAGCTCAATTCAAAACTTCGAAGAGACAAAGCGAGTAAACCGTAGGGCGTTTTGGTTATTTTTTGTGCTTTTTGCAATCTTGGGTGGACTAGGCTACTATGCCTGGCGCGTCAATCCGGTCAACTTCAGAGCCATTCATATTACAATCAAAAACCCATTTGCCAAAAAGCCGGTTCCCGTCGGCTACTACCGAGTAATTGAGGTCGTAGACGGTGATACAATCGTAGTAGAAATGAACGGCTCGCAGGAGCGAATCAGAATGATCGGCGTCGACACCCCAGAGACACACCACCCGGAAAAACCGGTTCAGTGTTTCGGTCTGGCTGCCGCCAAATTCACCAAAGACCTAGTTGACGGCAAAGTAGTGAGACTTGAGAGCGACCAACAGAGCAATAACCGCGACCGATATGACCGGTTGCTACGCTATGTCTTTACCGAAGATGGCACATTATTAAATCGCAAACTAATCGAGGATGGCTACGGCTTTGCCTACGTCAGTTTTCCTTTTGACAAACAACAAGAATTTCTAACAGCCGAGCGCGAGGCTCGTCAGAACAACCGCGGCCTCTGGAGCGGCTGCGACGTCAACGAAAACGACTTGAGCCCCAGCACTACTTTCCGCAACTAACCCTAGCTCGACATAACAACACCTATAAATATACATTTTAACTAGGCCTATCTTTATCAAAAAGACCAATTAACTTGTACATAATTAGTAGCGGAACATACGACAAATAAACTACGTAAACGCCGACCCAGCCTAGCCAAGCGGTTTTTAATCGGCGATTACTGAGTGTACGAGGCCACATCTTCAGGTATTTCATTTGTTGATCACGACCGCGCCGACTGTCGCTAAGTAGCCTTGAGTCAATGCCAACCTTTAGTCCGTAATCAAATACAGTCCTTCGACCCAACCTTCCAAATAAGATTGTTAAATCGATATCTTCATGGATGTTGGTGCGAGCACTTGTGCGTCCAGCTACTTTTAGCCAGTCAGATCTCAAGAAAGCACAGTTGCTGCCCCACATTATTGGCTGTCCTAGCAAGAGTCGATTAATCGCAAACGGTACACGGGCCTGCAACCAGCCACTAAATACACCAAACTTCCCAAGATCGTAAAAGTAACTACTGCCAGAAATGGGGTTTTCGGAGGCCTCAAAATGTCGTGTAACCCTTAGCGAGCCAATCTGGCGGCAAAATCGTATCCGCATCAATCCTTGCGACTACGTCCCCACTAGCTGCATTAAAGCCGCGATTGCGGGCAAAAACCACTCCCTGCTTAGGTTCTTTAAGTAGGGTAACGAAGCCATACCCTCCAGCCACTTTCACGGAATCGTCGCTACAATTGTTGTCAACGACGATGACCTCATCAGGCGAACTAGACTGCGCGGATATAGAATCTAAACAACACTTAAGATGCTCCGCGTCGTTGTGAACTGGCACGACAATGCTTATGGTCATTACAATAAACTATAACATGATTTTTATTTGTCGTATTTTATGTTATAAATGCTATATGAGAACTGTCCCGAACTTCCCAATTGTGGAGATGCAACCCTAATACTTAGCCCCGATAATCAGTTTTTGATAATGCAAAAATCTTACGGCCATAAACAGTGGGAATTACCACTTGCTATGTTTGAGTGTAGCGATCGAATTGAAGAAATACTAGATGTTTTAAAAGAATCGTTGGTATGAGTATTTGCGTTTTATCAGAAGTTGTTGTCGTCAAACCCCGCCATGATATGGATGAAAAAAATCGTGTCAGGCCAAAAATTATCAAATCATTTATAGCAGTCTCCGACGAACGCGACACTCCGTCCTTTGATAGTAGCATTTATAGTGCTGCGCGGTGGCATAGCTTTGGCGAGACACTTCCCGATGATTTTAGCCCAACAAGCGCTAGAGCAGTTATAAGAATTCAAAATTTGTCTACAAGAACCATACTGAGCCCAGCATTTGCATAAGCGATTTGAGTTTTTGGTGTTTACGGTTAAGATTACTAAAGACTAACATGTACTGATGCTGCTATTTATAGCTATTAAACCTTATGAAAAAAAGACTATCTAAAACAAATATAAAACGGGCTAGCCACCAAGCTAAAATTTTAGGAGTAATTAAGCCCTGGCAAGAACTGTCAAAGCTCAAGCGTGTCCTCGTGTCGTTGCTGCTAGTAGTTTTTGCATGGTTCGGCGTGATGTACGGCGTTGCTCAGTGGTATATTTGGAAGCATCGTAATGAGCCACTGCGAATTGGCGCTACTTTTATCCCGGATTATGCTCGCCATTTTGAGCTTGACCCCAAAGAAACGATGGATGCCATGATTAATGATCTTGGCATAAAACAGTTCCGCTTAGTTAGTTATTGGAAAAACATCGAGCCCGAAGAAGGCAAGTTCGATTTTAGCGAACTAGACTGGCAATTCGAAAAAGTCGCCAAAGCTGGTGGCAAAGTGTCTTTGGCGATCGGGCTCAGACAACCACGCTGGCCGGAATGCCATGCACCGGAGTGGATTGGCGGGGCGGACAAGCCAATTTGGGTACCGAAGCTAAAAACTTTTATAACTAAGGTCGTTGAGCGATATCGTAACAACCCGACACTCGAAAGTTACCAGCTAGAAAACGAGTTCTTTATGAATGTTTTTGGCATCTGCCCAGACTTCTCACGCGATCGTCTAACAGATGAATTCAACATGATCAAAAGCCTCGATTCAACTCACCCAATAATCGTCAGCCGCAGCAACAACTGGGTCGGCTTACCACTTGGTGATCCACGCCCAGACCAATTCGGTATTTCGGTTTACAAGCGCGTCTGGGACAAGACAATTACAAAACGCTATTTTGAATACCCATTGCCAGCTTGGTTTTACGCTAGCCTTGCCGGGGGCGGGGAACTGTTTACTGGAAAAAGCATGGTTTTGCATGAACTTCAAACAGAAAGTTGGCTACCGGAAGGCTTTGACATGAAAACAGCCACTACCGAGGAACTAGACAAATCGCTAAGCCCTGAGCGCCTGCGCGACCGAATCAAATACGGCGTTGCTACTGGTATGAAAGACATTTACCTCTGGGGGCCAGAATGGTGGTATTACATGAAAGTTAAGCGTGCCGAACCAAAACTCTGGGACACCGCCAAAGACGAACTAGCAAAGTATAGATAAGATTCTGTTTAGGCGCCAGCTTACTGCTGGCTGCCCTAGTTACTTTTCTTATGTCGACAGAAAAGTAACCAAAAGAAACGACCCCAGCTTCGAACTCTTGAAGCTTTCATTGTTAAAAAGGACAATGCTCTGACAACTTGCCAATGATTACATTGGCTTCAAACACGTCACTCGCTCTAATTGTCTTTTTAACATTCAATTCCTCACGAGTTCTCAGAAGGGGGAATGAATTCCTAGCTTCAGTAATATCTTGAAAAAGTGATCTGGTGGGGGAAAATGAGCGGGTATTTATTTCAATAATCCTACAATTCAATTGTCTGGTTGCTATGGGTGCTTTTGTCCAGCCGGAGCTTCTTTATATTTTGCTTAGGGAGTATAATTAATTCATGCAAGATGAACAATTCACTAAACTTTTCAAATACATTGAGGACTTTAGGCTAGAAGTAAATGCCAAACTTGAAAACACAGCCAACCGTGAAAGTATGGATAAACTAGTCAAGACGATAGATGCTTTTGTCAAGAGATTAGATGACAACGAAACAGAGCAGACATTCAAGGACAGGCAGTTTGATAGATTGCTCGAATGGGCTAGAAAGGTTTCAGCTAAAACCGGGATACCACTTGAACGCCTTTAGGCTTAGGTTGTGAATAAAAAAAGCGTTGTTAATCCTGATAACTGGGGGGTTAGTTTTTCGATCAAGCAATGTCGGAACTTCAATCAAAACCCGAAAGAAACTCTAGCTTGGCTCATAGAAAAGGGCTTCAGGCGATTTCGACTGATGAGCTATTGGGACGAGCTTGAAAAAGCTCAAGCAGAGCAAGATTTTAGTCAGCTAGACTGGCAAATTGACTTGGTAGAGAAGGCCGGCGGCGTGATTACCCTCTGTCTTGGCGCTAGGCAACCCCGCTGGCCAGAAAACCATTGGCCAGACTGGGCTTGGGCAGCTAGCTTCCAAGAACGCAGTGACGCACTTGGTGACTTTATCACTCAAGTAGTCCAACGCTACAAAAATCGTTCTTGTATAGTTTCTTATCAACTAGAAAACGAGGCGTTGCTTGAATCCTTCGGCTTGCGTAGCGAAGTAAGTCGAAGTCGCCTGAGGGCAGAGTATGCACTTGTCCACTCGCTAGACCCTGATAGGCCAATTATCATGACTACATCAACATCGTGGGGGATTCCAATCCGGCGCCCTCGCCCGAAAATACTTGGTTTCTCTGTTTACAACATAGTCTTTGACAGCTCTAAACAGTCTTACGGAGGGACCGAACAGAGCCCGCTTATCTACCGCCTAAGAGCCTTACTGTACAAACTGACAACGTTCGGGCGGCGCAAGAGTTTTATCCACGAACTTCAGTGTGAGCCTTGGGGTCCACGAGCCATATGGGAGATGGATCATAATGAACAAGACCGCTCAATGAATACAAAACAGATTAGACGCAATATTCATATCGCCAAACTAATGCGATTATACCCAATAGATCTCTGGGGTGGAGAATGGTGGCGTCAGCGCGAGCTCGAAGGCGACCCCAAAGTAATAGACGATATACTGAAGTTAGTCAATTAGGAGCTGAAAAATTCGTTTATAGCTCCAGCTACACGTCTCGGGTTCCATTGTTCGTCGTTGTGAGTTTGCGGATTATTGTTCTTAACCACTCTAGTATTTCCGTCTTGATCTACTACTTCCAGGAACTGTACGGGTGAGGCATAAGATCCATTATTATCCATTAGCTGCTGTGCTGCCCTCTCTAGCTGTTTGTGAGAAAAGAGTTTATCATCGGTATACCCAAACAAACCAATTTCTCCGACATAACGACCTAGGCTCCTGGGCTCACCATCGCCCTCAAATCTAATCATCTGTGTTGCCAACTGGCGAGCTTCCGCCCAAGTTCGACCGATGTTTTTGGTTAAATTCTTTTTTCCAGCTTTATCCATTTGTTTGCTGACATCAGGTAGAGCTTTTTTTGTTTTTTTGCTTAGCTCAAACAGCATCTCTTTGGCGAAGCGTACGCCGAGTTTACTAAACATAGCCTCATCGGGGTAACTGCCACCTGGAGCCAGAAGAGCTACTTTAGCCTCATCAAAGCAAGTCCAGCCTCGTTCTTTGGCTATTTTAACCATTTCTGCGAGTATATAACTCCCATAACTGTGCGCAACAGCATTAATAGGCTCATGTGTCAGTCCCTCAGCATCAAGTACGGCTAGATAGTTTATGGCCTGGGTCTTTGCGGCTTCCTTTTTATCGGGCTTAGCACTTCTATTTTGGTCGGGGATAATTATATCGTTGCCAAGCTCAAGCATCGCCATTCCGAAGGGTGCTTTGGCTGTTATACCTTCAGTAAAACCCGGTATATAGATACTGGGCTTTTGTTGGGCTTTAGCGGATGAGTCCGGCGCAAACCTGACATACTCGATCGTTTCCCCTTCGAGACCATTTATTTCGGCCCTTTTTATACCGTTTGCTAATATATCGACTGAAGATGGCAAGAAATCTCCCGGCCCGTTTGTTAAGGAAGATAGATAAGCAGAGTTGAATTTATTTTTCATACTTTTACTTTACCATTGTTTTTGTTATTGTCAATCCTACTACATTATTATACACTAGTATTATGAATAAAAAGAGGCCAGCAAGTAGTAAGATTCAAAACCGACGAGCACGGTTTGATTATGAATTGGGCGATAATTTTACTTGTGGTCTAGCTCTCAACGGCCGTGAAACAAAAGCATTAAGGCTCGGGCGGGGACAACTGCAGGGTGCTTATGTGACGATTAAAGATGGGGAACTGTGGCTAATCAACGCTCAAATCCATGGCACCAACGGCATTGCCATTGAGGAGTCAGATAAAACTAGAGCGCGAAAACTTTTAGCCAAAAAGAGGGAAATCGATGCATTAATCGCCGCCAAGCAACAGGGCAAAACCATCGTTCCTACCGAAATCCTGACTAAAACTCGTTTTATCAAGCTCAGAATCGCGATTGGCCGCGGCAAAAAAGCCTACGACAAGCGTGAGACCATAAAAAAGCGCGATATTGAGCGTCATTACTAAATTCTTGTAAAGATATTTAACAGCCCAATTGCAATCCGGCCAACCTTTTCTGCAACAGAGACACCCGTATACTGTTCTACAATTACCTGGGTCGTCATAAGCGCTCCGCCGGTTGCCAATACAGCCAATATTGCTCGGTCGCGCTTAGCAGCGCTCAGATTATTCGGCTTATCATCCGGGGAAGGTCTGAGTTCATTCATGACAATATAATAACATAATGATTTGATATGTCAAAGAAAATGTCTAATTTCTATAGATGACCACTATAGACTACTCTGCCAGTATCCAGTACTGGATTATAGCCTGTCTTGGTTTCTATTAATTGATTAATGGCAAACAACCCAATTCCTATCGTCGCTCGGCCTACCGATCTAGCCATACTTGGTGGAATATCAATAAAATCATATGTCGGAACCATAGGATTAATCATGAAGGTCAACCTACCGCATGCTTTGCCTAGTGTTTCAAATCCCCGTATTACAGATATACCAATGATTTTGCTTATTTCCTTCTTTTTTATACGACCAGTAGACTGCGCGGAACTTCCATCGGATTCTTGATCATAGGGTGTTGTGTTTCGAGTAATTTCGTTCTCTCTGATGCAGTCTGAATAAAGCGTGCTATTTGGGGCAGAGTTTTCTTCAAAAATTTTTCGAATTGTATCATCCACCCAATTTTCATGGCGCTCGCTCATTTTATCAGCGTACCAACATTTTCTTGACGAACAACCCTGGCGATATTACCTGGCTTATCAAGCTCAAAAATAACTATTGGCTTATGCTGCTCCATAGCTAACCCCATTGCAGCCTTGTCCATGACCTTTATTTCCTCGTTCTCGACAGCTTCCTGAAAGCTTAGCTTGTCGTAGCGCTTGGCGTCTTTAAACTTGGTCGGATCTCGGTCATAAACTCCGTCAACTTTGGTAGATTTGAGCACGGCGTCGCAGTTTAGCTCGAGTGCCAAAATAACTGCTGCCGTATCTGTAGTTACGTAAGGACGACCCGAACCGCCAGCCACAATTACTACTCTTCCACGTTTAAGGTGCTTCTCAGCCAAGCGATGCACGAAAGGCTCGGCTAGTTGCTGAGCGAAGATAGTACTCAAACATCTGGTGCTGATACCGGCATCTTCAAACAGATCAGTAAGAGCTAGGGCATTCATCATTGTCGCCAACATACCCATTTGGTCAGCCGTAACGCGCTTGATCCCGTGGCCGGCAATTTGAGCCCCACGCAGATAGTTGCCGCCGCCAACCATAATTATTACCTGGCAGTCTTCGTCAAGCACCTTACGAACTTCTTTGGCCAGCCAGTGACCTTTTTTGGGGTCGAGACCACCATCAAACTCACCCGCCAACTGTTCACCCGACACCTTAAGCAGTACTCTCTTATACATTATCCATATCCTACCACGAAAATTGTCAGAAAATAAATACTCGTATACTATTAACTAATGTTTGGCAGTGAAGGTATCGAAGCGCTCCGCCAGTTCAGCCAGAAATTTTTAAGCGAACAGCCGGTTGACCCCGAAAAATACAGACTAGATTTGCAGAAACTAGCCAAGACATTTTTGTCACCCTTGGCGCCAGTAGCATTTTTTGAGCCAGAGCTGTGGCAAGATGGCGGCTTTACGAAACAACAAGATCAGTATTTTTTCGGCTCGTACGTAGGGGTGGCTGTCGTGACTGAAGTGCTAACTGTCGACGAGCAACATATCGCTAATCACTCTAGGCTCGCTTATCAGATCTCCGACACATTTAAGGACACCCCAGATTTTATTGCTGCCGATAGTGTAGTGCCTATAGATTTTTGCAGTGAGTTAAAATACAACCCTTACCGTGAGCGCATCGATGATGCGCTCATACAAGACATACCCGACTTATTTTCCGTTCGGGACATCTTCGCGAACTACCCCAATAGTACAAGTAGTGATTTCATGAAATTATATATGTACCTTGCCTGCCTCGCAAAGCCAGTAGATTTTGCCGCACGCATATATTTAGATTTGTATAGAGGTGTGTCGTCTTTCTTACTAGATAATCATTCTTCGTTCACCGTTAGGGTTGTCGACGGAGCTGAAGCGCTATTTATCCGTCCTATTAACCAGCTACCAGAGTATTTGCTGCCTCTATCAGAAGTTGTTGGTATAGATTTGCCTGACCTTTAAACTTAAACTAATATACACTCATGAAGATATACTCTTGGAACGTAAATGGTATCCGTGCAGTCGTACGTAAAGGCGAGTTTCAAAAGTTTATCGATGCGCACGATCCAGACATACTTTGTCTACAGGAGACCAAGGCCGAACAAGCCCAGGCCGAAATAGACTTGCCTCAATACCATGAGTTTTGGAATTCTAGCCGGACCAAAAAGGGCTACAGTGGCACAGCTATCTTCTCCAAAACCGAGCCTACCTCTGTAGTTAATGACATCCCAAGCCAAATTGCTGCCAGTCACAGTCTAGTCGCCGACAAATACGGCCACAGTAACGATGAGGGCAGGGTAGTTGCTACCGAGTTTCAAGACTTCTGGGTTGTTACTGCCTACACACCTAATTCAAAGGACGATTTGACTCGAATCCCACTACGGCAACAATGGGACGCAGCCATCGCCGAATACTGTGCAGAGCTACAACTTCAAAAACCAGTTATATATTGTGGTGATATGAACGTCGCCCACACCGAAGACGATCTAGCAAACCCTAAACCAAACATTGGCAAAAAGGGCTTCACGGCTGAAGAAAGAAGTGGCTTCGACAACTGGCTTGCTAAGGGTTTTGTCGATACTTTTCGCATTTTTACGAGCGGTAATGGGCACTATACTTGGTGGAGTCACTTCGCTAACTCTCGAGCTCGGAATGTCGGCTGGAGAATCGACTATTTTCTGGTCAGTCAAGCAATAAAGAGCAAAGTTCATAAAGCCAGCATTCATGCCGATGTAATGGGCAGCGACCATTGTCCGGTAAGTATTGAAATAGAGCCATGAGTCAAGAGTCAAGAGCCATGAGCCATGAGCCAAGAGTCAAGAGTCAAGAAGGTTGGGATTTTGTGGAACTGCCAGGCCAGCACGACGACTTATGGTCAAACCCAAAACCGTATGTAGATTTGGTAAAAATTACTTTGATTTACAAAATCATTTAAGCGTAGAATAAGTACATGACTAATGAAGAAATGATTGAAGACCTTAAGCAATTTATTGCAGCAACTGTTTCGCAGTCTACTAGTGACATTAGAGAGGAAGTCTTTGGACTTGATCAAAAAGTTACATCATTGGATCAAAAAGTTACATCATTGGACCAAAAAGTTACATCATTGGACCAAAAAGTTACCAGACTTGAAGCAACCACTGAAGAAATCGACACCAAGCTTGATACTTTTATGAACGCCGTCGGCGAGAACCAAGAAGAAACCGACAAGCGCCTCACTCACCTCGAAACCAAGGTTTTCGCAAGCTAATTTTATTACTGAAAACCAATGACTGTTTACTGTCTAATCTGTACTGTTTACAATGTACTTATGCTAAAAAATTTGAAAGCGGGTTTTAGTAAGTGAGTCGGCCGTTTGCTGTTTTTGACGTCGACGGAACAATTGCCCGCTCAAGCTTGCTTCAGCTGATCGTTCGTGAGCTTGCTAACAGAGGCCATGTGAGTATAGGTACAGCAATCGCAATCGAAAAACTCCTGAATGATTACAGGCAAAGAATTAGCGACGACACATTTGGTGCATTCATGAAAAAAGCCGTCGAGATGATGTTCGCCGACATGCCGGCTGGTCTCAGATCGAGCGAATACGACATTGCCGTTCAAACTGTAGTGAGCGAAAGCATACCCAACCGCTACTTGTACACATCAGAGCTCGTTAAGAGCCTTAAGACCAGAGGCTACTTTGTTATTGCAATCTCTGGCTCAGAGTTTCGGGCCGTCGAAAATTTCGCTCGCGCTTTAGACTTTGATGCTTGGCTCGGGGCAGTGAAATACAGAGAGCTAGGCGGAATGATTACCAACAATATCGAGGTTGTACCTTACAAAAAAAATGAGATCCTAAGAGGCATGATTCATAAGTTCGACCTAGACACCGCTAACTCTATCGCTGTTGGGGATACAAGCAGCGATATACCGATGTTTGAAATGGTTAGCCAGCCGATTTGCTTCAATCCCAACCAAGCCCTTTTCAAAGCAGCACGTGAACGGGGCTGGATGATCGTAATTGAACGAAAAGACATGATCTACGGCCTCACCAAAGACGGCGACCATTACAAAGTGTCTACAACAAACGTCTAGTAAACGAGATTTTTACATTGAAACGCGTGAAAGAACTCATGATCAGTAAGAGGCAGCCAAACTATGTCAATTTTCTTACCATGAATAACAAGATTACCTACAGACACTACTAAGCACAACCCCGTATCTAGGTCATACGTCGAAGTACCTTCTGGACGGTCTACTTCTTTAAAGAGATCAACCCTAATTGGCGAAGCACTGTCACAAAATAGGCTTTCTTGTTCGTACTTTGCTTGAAATACCGCATTTTTGCCATTAATCTCCGTGTGCATATACATTCTTTTTGGTTCAAATATCATGTCAAAATCCTCGAGATGCATGGTGTCATTGATCTGGTTTAATCTTTTTTCAATTATCCCGTCTTGAATTTTCGACGGCAGATCTTTAAACTTTTTACTTTTTAGCATCTTATCGAAATCAAAAACGGCTTTTTCTAACAGCTCGGTTAGTTCGTCCTCGTCTAAAGGTTCTCGCATTTGTTCATAATCTATATTATGAATCTTTAGAGTTTCGCCGGAAATAGTAGTCCGATAATCTATCTGCGAAGTTTTGACAGCCGGCCCACCAATAGGGTTATCATTCGTAATATTCGATACACCGTTAAACTCTACAAAAAGTTGCATACCAGGAAGGGGCGTGCGATAGCTTTCGATTTGTTTTTTTAAATTTGGGAATTTTGCCTTTGCTTCCTCTGGATCTTCTTCGCCAATATCGTTCAAAAAATCCTTGAGGTCGGTGTAGTTAGGCGTCTCCGTTAGCGAATCACCTTCAGCAATAAATAGCGTATAAAATCTAGCTCTGATTGCTTCGCAATTTTTATATATTGTTGAGCCGTTGCCGGTAAACACATTTACTAATGGTGCGAATCCTTCGCCGTCAAATGTGTAGACTAACTCCGGCATCGACGAAAGTGCAATCTCCAAAGTTGCCACTTCTAAATTAATATCCTCCATTGCTTGATCGAGGTCTATTTCGCCGCATGAAGCTAAAGCTACCTTGCCCTATAGGATCATCAACCGGTCACATAATTCACTAGCTTTAGAGATATATTCTACGGCTGAATTTGCGGGTATATCGATATTTTTATTTCCCATTGTTTTTTATGTTATAAGATGTGTAAATCTTACACAACAAATATGTAATAATGACTACATGTGGCTAAAACAAACTGACAAGCCTTTGTACCCAGAGATTTTGTGGAGCAGACCTGAGAATCGTAACGGCGCCGGCCGTTTGCTGATTATCGGCGGCAACGCTCACGCAATTGCTGCGCCAGCCACTGCATTCGCCGCGGCCGAAGACGCGGGAGCAGGGGCGGTGAGGGTAATCCTGCCCGATCACGTCCGTAAGACATTTGGCAAGTTTTTGCCCGAAGCTTTTTTTGCTCCGAGTACGCCGAGCGGTAGTTTTGGTACTAGCGCGTTGACTGAACTGCTAACACAGACGGAATGGGCAGATGCTGTTTTGCTAGCAGGAGATTTTGGTCGAAACAGTGAAACTGCTAGCATGATTGAAAAATTTGTATTCAAATATGATGGACTACTATGTATTACTCAAGATACTGTTGAGCATTGTTACAATTTTGCAGACAAATTAGTTGTTCGCCCAAACACTTTGATTGTTGGCAGCTTCGCCCAAATTCAGAAGCTTGCAACATCGTCCAAAGCCCCTAAAAGTTTGCAGTTTAGCGATGGCTTAGTCCGAAATGTTGGAGCGGTCGGGGCTTGGAGTAAAACAGTTTCAGTCTGTTTTTTGACACGCCTGGGCGACGACCTTATACTCGCAAAAGACGAGACTGTCGTAACCTCGAGATCAAAAGAACCAAAGAAATGGCGAGTCGAAACTGCTGCTAGAGCAACAGTCTGGTGGCTACAAAACCCAAAAAAACAGTTAGAAGCTATTAGTACCAGTTGCTACATTTTTAATTCTGACAAAAATGCATTATAGTAGTAATATGTCACAGCTTCGCAATAATCACAGTAGAGGACGTCTCGATACTCTAGAGCGTAGCCGAAAATATGGCAATAAAACAAGCTTATCTAACAGACTAGAAGCTTTTAAAAAAGCTAGCTCTCTGGAATGCGCTGTTGAAGCGGCTGAATTTATTGGAGATTTTGGTGGGGCTGAAGCTTCTTTTCTCGGAGCAAGAGCATTACTAGAAACCGCTACATTATGTAAGCCGGACACCGATTTACAATATCGACTTTTTGGCAGATCAACAGAGTTAGCTAGAGATGCATTAGTTTTAAGCAAGGCTATAAGACTTCTAAACATCGAGTTACCGGCAGAAGATTTATTATCACAGCTGCCGGTTTATGTTAAAATTTTCGGCAAACAACAGATGCCAAATGCTGAACATGCTCAAAAAACATATCAAAAAACAATCAAAATCCTTAATAGCTTTTTTGGTAGTCCCCAACCTCAATCAAGCTTGGTCAAAAGACAACAAATTGGTTGGTTGAGTGAAGCTGTTGTGAGATGCATGCTTAACAGGCACGCTATCAAGGATGTAGGGGCAGAGGATTTTATCGCAACCTCGTCACAGCTCAGAGAAGACCGAGGACTAAGAAGTGTCGGCCAAAATAGCAATAGTTCTTGGGACATTACAGCTTTTTGTAATAAATCAACCTCTCCAACACCAGTTTATTTTATTCAAGTAAAATCAACCGCATTAACTCCAGAGGACAATCGAGCTAAAAAAATACCATATCATGATGGTATATCTATGCTGTACGTTGCTGAAGACTTAGCGCTACCAGGAGAAAAAAGCAAACTAGCCGGACAATTAGTCGACAAGACTAATGTTGTCAGAATTGCTAAAGAGTTAGTCGAAGAAAGCCAATGTCAAGAACCTTTCAGCAGCAGCAAATTAAATCAACGCACAGAACTTCTGCTCGATAAGATAGACCCTCCAAGTTGAGTTTGTAGTAATATATTTTAGGTATGCCGAACATCAAAGACAACACGCCACGTAATAATGCTTTTTTTGACAAGTGGAGCATAGTTCATCTTTTTAGTGCCGCCGCTTTGACACTGATATTTGGAGCCAGCTGGGCCTTTGTAATAACAGTGTTGTGGGAACCTTTGGAGCTTTTTATTTTATCGCCTATTTTAGCGAAGCTGGGCATACTCTTTGGCCACGAAACTATACGCAATTCTTTAAGCGACATAGTATTCGACGCAATTGGAGTCGGTATCGGGATTATCGTACTGCAATTATTTTAAACATTTTATGCTATAATTCATCTGTTATCGAATCAAGCCGCGATGGTGGAATGGTAGCTATTTTATGCACCGCATAAAATCATAGACACAGACGGGCGAGTGGCGGAATTGGTATACGCGCACGACTCAAAATCGTGTTCCGTAAGGATTGAGGGTTCGATTCCCTCCTCGCCCACCAGTGTCTATGCGCCAGGGCGCCTCTACGCGGCCGCAAACGTCAAAATCTTGTGAGCTTTACGTCCAACGCCGGTTCAAGTCCGGCCCGCGGTACCAAATTATTTTGCTTTAGTTTTTTAGTTTTCATATAAAGCACTAACTTTATAGTTTAGAGTTTGTACTTTATACTTATACTAATGAAAACTATACAGCCTTGGTCTGATGATGCCGTAACCCATGCCCAACAGGCTAGACAAGCTATCGCCGACATCGATGAAGAACAACTAGATGAATTAGTGTCTAAGACAGAGGCTCTACTTGGTCATCAAACAAAAATTATTGAGCCTGAGTCTAAATCTACCGATCAAGCCGATGCCAAAAACGCCGCTCAGTTCGTTAGAACAAAGATAAACGCATTGTACGAACATGAGCCAAAGGCCCAAGAAGAACTAGCCGAAGCCACTGCGCCTCACCATCGCGGCTCCAAACACCAACAGTATATTGCTTCTTTACAAAAATCCGGCAAATCCGTTGCAGAGATTCAAACGGAGTGGCATAGATACTATCAGTCGTTATCTGATCGCGAGAAGCATCAGGTTTGGCAAGAGTTTTACGAAGAACAGGCATTGACGAATGCCAAAGATGCTTCAGCCTCCAATTCCTCAAATAGCACTCCGAGAGTAGCCGACCTAAAATTAGCCAAGCACCACGACCATAAGCAGCTCAAAAGGCCAATTACCGATACCCGGACCGTCAGCGAGCTAAAAGATCGGATAGCTTACCGTGTCTCATCAGGGGGCAGGCTAAAAGCTCGCCACCATCTTAAGTCCTTAGCTTTTGGCCTAGGCTTTGGCGCACTAACGCTGACAATACTACTGTTCAGTTTTTTCAATGAAAGATTCATTGCCCCCTTTATTAGCCCAAGTAAGAGCGTTAGCGCCACACCCATCATTGGGACTGGCGAAGCCATTGGGACTGACCCAAAAATTATTATTCCAAAAATCAATCTCGAAGTACCGGTAGTTTATAACCTCGGTACCAACCAAGAAAAAGCCATTCAGAATGCCCTTGAAGAGGGAGTCGTCTACTACACAGGCACAGCCCTCCCAGGACAAAATGGTAACGTCGCGATTGTTGGCCACTCTAGCAATAACATTCTCAATAAAGGCAAGTACAAGTTCGCTTTTGTGCTTTTGAATCGGCTAGCCGTCGACGATATTTTTTATCTACAAAAAGACGGTGTTCGCTACACTTACAAGATTTACGAGAACAGGGTTGTCGAGGCTAACGATGTCAGCGTTTTGCAGGCTCAGAGTAAACCCAACACAGCAACCCTGATTACCTGCGATCCACCTGGAACAAGCCTGCGCAGGCGCGTAGTCGTCGGTGAGCAGATTAGTCCTGACCCAGCTAACAACAAGCAGGCTACGCAGGCCCCCGTTGAAGAACCAAAAGTGCTTCCAAGCAATGCACCAAGCTTGTGGAGCCGGCTATTCGGCAACTAATACTGTTTAGTAAAAAAGTTGATGATTGATAGAAGAGCCAGGATTAGGTTAGAGGTTATAGGTTAGAGGTTATAGGTTAGAGTGATTAGGGCTACGGACTAGTAGTTGGTAGTTAGTAGTTGGTAGTTGGTAGTTAGTAGTTGGTAGTTAGTAGTTAGTGCCCCGTACTACGTACCCTGTACTGCGTACTGTTCAAGTAGAGCCAAGAGCCAAGAGTCATGAGCCAAGAACTAGGGTTCAGGGTCCAGGGACTAGGGACTAGGAGCTAAGGTCTAGCGGATACTACCCCGTACTGCGTACTGTTCAAGCAGAGCCTAGAGTCAAGAGTCAAGAACTAGGGACTAGTAGCCAGTGTCTAGGGTCTAATTCATACTTTATACATGATACGTGATACTTGATACTATCTACTGCTTAGAATTTAGAGCCCCCCCATTCGTCGTTCCTCGTCACCGTTCCTCGTCCGCCATTTATTATTTCTCAACTTCAACAAAGCTTTTCCTGCTATATTAATATGGTGGACTATCTTGATCCAAAAAAGAAAAAGGCTCATGTTAGACGCCTTTACATTGGCTACGTTTTAATTGCTATTGCAATTGGTTTAGCAGCCTGGATATTACTTTATATTGGTAACGGTTTTTATTTGAACAAAAACGGTGAAGTTATCCAAAATGGCCTAGTCTATGTCGAGTCTTCACCATCAGGCGCAAAGATTTCATTGAACGGTAAGCAACAAAACGACACTACCGATGCCAGACTAGTCATACCCGAATCAACTTACGAACTTATCCTAAGCGCCGACAAATACCGGCCTTGGCGCCGAACTTTTGATTTGACGGGTGGCAGCGTACGCCGAATAACATACCCCAGAATGTATCCTGTGTCTCTAAAAACCGACGTAACACAAACTTTTGGCGAAGTACCTGACATGGTGGAGAGTAGCGTCAATAGACGATTAATCATGCTACACATGGCAAGTTCTCCCTTACAAATGCAGATTTTTTCAACCGATGAGCCGCTCAATGCGCCAATTATTTTGACGCTAAATAGTGATTTAATTACTAACCCGCAGGCCAAAGCAACGTATCGCGTTTCTGAGTGGACCGAAAATGCCGAGTTCGTGCTAGTCGAGCGAACTACCTCCGAGATGAGTGAATACTTGCTACTCAAAACCTCGCAGATAAACGAGCAGCGCAATATTACACGCGAGTTAAATATCCCTTCGGGTGCTACAGTAACTATGCGCGACCGCAAGGAAAACCAATACGTAGTCTATCTTCCAGCAGACAAAAGCATAAGGTTCGCTGACCTAAATAATAAAACCCTGATCGACCAGCCGGTGGCTCAAAACGTTCTAGCCTTTAAAGCTTTCGAGTCTGACAAAATACTCTATGCTACCCCAAGTGAAACAGACAAAACAAAGACAAAAATCAGGCTATTCCAGTCGGGTAAGGTCTATGAAATACGTGAAGTCCTTAGTTCAGAAAAGTACTTTTTAGACATGGCAAAACTCGGACGAACACTTGTTATGTTGGCCGGAAGCCAGGCAGAAAAAAAGATCATGGTCTATCGAAACCCGGTCGAGTACCTACAGAGCAATCAGAATGTATCTCATCCTGTTGCTACAACTGCCTTAAGAGTCACAAACCCACAGTTCGCCAGTTTTTCTGCCAGTGCCAGCATCGTAATGCTATACGGCGAGGGCGAGTTCGCGGCCCATGAGTTCGAGGCCGACAGAAGTTACAATTATAAGCTAGACCTAATCTACGACCAGACCAAACCACTTAGATGGATGGACGGTGCACGACTAAACATAGTCAGTGGAGACTACCTTTATAGCGTCGACTTTGATGGAAGCAACCTTGAAAAACTTATTCCGGGTCGAGCTGCATACGGTGCGTATTTCGACCGGGACTACACAAGGCTTTATTCCTTCTTAACAAGCAAAGACGGTAGCCTATTTCAGATGACAACCACCCGACTCATCGCAGACTAACATAAGCTTACTGTCACTTATTTTTGCCATTCTTTTTATCGCGTAGGCATGTCAACATGTTTGCCACGATCGTGGTTTTTATGTCGTACAGTAAAAAGTTGGATGTTGGGGCTGGGTAGATTAGTAGGGGGGTTGCAACGGTGGTATAATCGGTGTAAAGTATAAGCATTAACATCAACAGAGGCAGATCGATATAAAAATGAAAAACTTCATAGAAGTTAATGGTAAGAGATACGACTCCCAAACTGGTAAACTTATCAACCAACCTTCGCGCGTATCTGGGTTTAGTGTTGATGGGATGGCGCCAAAAAAGCATAACAACCTAGTGAAACCTACAGCGGTTCACAAAAAGCGACCGATCGAAAAATCTCACACCCTTCTACGGCAAGCCGTCAAAAAACCAATAACAGCTAAACGAGCAAACGCCGAAAAAACAACTAAAAGCCCTAGAAGCCCTTTGATATCGAAATATGGTAGCGTTTTTACTAAAATTGAGAAGCGCGTTGAGCCACTAATGTATGTTCAGCCCAAGACTGAAGCTAATATTACCTCGACAGTAAACCACGATAGTCTACCTAGTACCAGCCAAAGCTTAATTGACAAAGCCTTATCAATATCAACTAGTCACCAAATGAGCGCTCACAAGCCCTTAAAACGGCACAAGATAGCCGGCAAGCTAGGCATCAAACCTAGAACGCTTAGAGCTGGTAGCCTAATGCTAGCCTTTTTAGTTCTCGGGGTGTTTTTTGCTTATCAAAACGTGCCAAACTTCGCCATGCGTGTAGCAAGCACGCGAGCTGGCTTTGCCGCACAGATGCCCGGTTATCAACCAAGCGGATTTGCAGTGCTTGGACCGGTTCAGTACAAAAGCGGAGAAGTAACAGTTAGTTTTGGCAGCAAAACTGGTGATGGCAGGGAATTCGAGCTAACCCAAAAAACAAGCGACTGGAACAACGACGCACTACTTGCAAACATTGTAGCTAGCAAGCCAAACTACCAAACTCTACAAGACGGAAATCAAACAATCTACCTCTACGACGGTAGCAATGCCACCTGGGTAAAAAACGGCGTTTGGTATCAGATTGAGGGTGACTCTCGCCTGACAAGTGATCAAATATCCCGCCTCGCCAGCAGTTTTTAGGCTATTCTTCTACCTATAGTGTCTTGCGGCATAACTCGCATTACCGAGTGCATGTCGGGGGTGCGGTTTTTGCCGGTTAGTTTAACCCTAATGATACGAGCAAAGTCTGCCAAATTGCCTTTGAAGTTTTCTGGATTAGCCTTGTAAGCTTTATTGTCTAGCGCGAAGCCGCTGGTCTCGGCTGCTATCTTTAGCTTTTCGAACCAAGTCGGCTGATCATCGGCTTTAGAGTAACTGGACAGAAAGTTAGCGCAAGCAGAAGATACAGTTTGAGTGTCAAAATCCTGCAAAAGTTCGTCTATTCGGCCAGCGAATATTTTGTCATAAACACTGTCTATGAAGTAGCCATATTCCTCAATTACATCGCTCCATTTGGCCACGTCTTTGCGCACCTTTTCGCCGCTACGCTCAATTGCTAGCGCCGGTTTTAGCTCTTCGAAATGATTCAATAGTAAAGTAGGGACTTCGGGGTCTAGATTATTGTTTCTGCAGTACTCAACTCCGTATTCACTCAACCACTGCTGTATCTTCTGGTTGAATGTTTCCTGCGGCAGAACACCTATCATGTCTCTCGAATAAAAATCCAGTTTTGACTCATCAAACAGCGGGGCACGCGACTTAGCTAGTTTATCCATTGTTACCAACTGGCCGTAGTTGGATATCGGCTCTTCTGCATGCTCCTTAAACCAAACGTCGAGATCTGAATTGGCAAGCCCAAAAAGGTAGAGCTTCAGCGCATCAATCGGGTAGCCCAACTCGTAAAAGAACGCCACATTCGCTTGCGGGTCTTTACGCTTACTAAGCTTGCGTTTATTATTGGTCGCTTTGTCGAGGATAGTGATTGGCGCAATATGCGCATATCTAAAAGGGGTTATGCCAAGAGCTTGAGCTAGCTCGATATGGAGCGGTAACGAAGGCAGCCACTCATCACCACGGATTACTAAAGTCGTGCCCATCAAAAAATCGTCTACAACATGAGCCAAATGATAGGTAGGCAAACGAGAACCATCGGCCTTTATTAGTGGTATATCTAGGTCGTTTTCTGGAAGCTCTAACTGACCTTTAAGCTCATCAGAAAAAGCAACTCTTTTATCGTGAGAGCCGCTTGATCGAAAACGTAAAACAAAGGGTTTACCCGCATCAAGTGCGGCCTCAATTTCTGCATCGGACTTATCGCGCCATAGAGCCCACTGACCGTAATAGCCAGGCCGAACTTTGGCGGCCTGCTGAGCTTTGAAGTTCTGCTCGAGCTCTTCAAGCGTAGCGAAACAAGGATAAGCTCGACCGCTCTTTAGCAAGTCAACCGCGTATGCCAGATATATTTCGACTCGTTCGCTTTGTTTGTAGACCTCCGCCGGAGTTAGTCCAAAATTATCGAGAGCTGCTCGGATTACTTGGTCACCGTTTTCAATCTCACGTTTTTTATCAGTATCTTCGATTCTAAGATAGAAAACGCCACCGGTTTGCTTCGCTAATTCATCGCAGAGCAGGGCAGTATAAATAGTGCCGATATGCACAAAGCCAGTTGGGCTTGGTGCTACCCTTGTAACTTCGGCTCCTTCCGGCAAATGACGCAAAGGTTTTGCGGCTTCGACTTCTGCGCGCGCGGGCACCGTCAAACCCTCGGTAAGCTTGGCCGTAATTTTTTCCACTAACTCCGTTTTCATTAAGCATATTGTACAGGGTAATAAGAGATGCGTACAGGGCGCAGGGGGGATAGTAGTAAGTAGGTAGTAGGTAGTAGTTAGTAGTTGGTAGTTGATAGTAAGTGTAAAATTCTAAATCCTAAAATCTAAATTCTAAACAAAGATAGTATCAAGTATTACGTATCATGTATAAAGTATGAATTAGACCCTAGACACTGGCTACTAGTCCCTAGCTCTTGGCTCATGGCTCATGACCCTTGACTCTAGGCTCTGCTTGAACAGTACGCAGTACGCGGTACAGGGTACGGGGTGATACTTGCTAGTCTAGTCCCTAGTCCCTGGTCCCTAGTCCCTAGCTCTTGGCTCATGGCTCACTGCTCATGCCTCGCGACTCTTGTCTCTTGACTCTCGACTCTTTATACTTATGCTTATGGATAGAAAAGAAAAATTCGAAGAGCCAGCATTTATTGAGCCGGAAAAAATGGCTGAAGCCGAAGATCGCTACAACCAACGTGAGCCAATCGTGAAAGCCAGCAAACAATCTAAAAACCCCTTTAAAAAGCTCACTAAAATCTGGCGCGGCGCCAGCCGACTGCAAAAAGTCGCTATGATTTTTGTTTTAGTAGTCATACTTGGCGGTGCGGGTTATGGAGCTTACGCTTTGTTTATAAAAAACGAACCAGCTCAAGAAACAGATCAATCTAACAAACAAGAGGCAGAACCCGTTGTTGTTGAGCCACCAAAACCTACGACTGAAGCCTCAAGGCTTACTGGGGTACAAATCACCCCCGAGCTAAACAAAAGAGGCATCACAGCCGTAATGATCGAAAACAGCCCTGATGCGCGTCCTCAGTCTGGACTTAAAGATGCTGGGGTGGTTTTCGAAGCAATAGCCGAGGGTGGAATCACTAGATTCTTGGCACTTTTTCAAGAAGCTCAGCCAGATTACATCGGGCCAGTTCGTAGCGCCCGTCCTTATTACATTGATTGGTTAAGCGCTTTTGACCCGACTTACGCCCACGCTGGCGGTAGCCCAGAAGCAATTTCACTAATAGCTCAACTAGGACTAAAAGACATACCTGACGATGGGCTAAACCAGACTTTTTGGCGAATAAATAGTCGCTACGCTCCTCATAACCTCTACACATCTAGCGCTAACCTAGACGCCGCTCGCAGCCGAAAAGGCTATGGTGGCAGCAGTTTTACCTCATTAAAAAGAGGCGAGGAAAAAGCGGTTTCTCCGGTTACTGCAGCAGCAATTGATATAAACCCCTCTAGCCAACTTTACGGAGTTCATTACGATTATGACGCTACAACAAATTCATATAAGCGCTTTTTAGCTGGTCAGCCACATGTCGATGAAAAAAGTGGTGCCCAAATCATGCCAAAAGTCGTCATTGCGTGGGTAGTGCCTTACTCTATTCACCCCGACCGTGTTCACAGCGTCTACGGCACGATCGGTTCAGGCAAGGCTATAGTATTCCAAAATGGCGTAGCTGCCGAGGTTACTTGGCATAAAGCCAGCAGGACTGAGCAGGTTACTTTTACCGACGCTGCTGGCAGCGCTGTTGCCCTCAACCCAGGCCAAACCTGGTTCACGGCCGTCGGAAGCTCAGATTTAATCGGCTTTAGAGGGCCTTAGGTAGAAATAGCGGTGGATAACTACAAAAAATATGTCGACCAGTTGAGTTTTAAGATTTTTGGCTACTTGATAATCTATTTTGTAATTTTAGGTACTGCTACATTTGTTTGCTACCGTATATGGCCGTTATACAGCCCGTTCTTTTTCATGACAATGGCTAGCGTCGCCATTACCGGCGGTTTTCTCATTACTCTGGCTTTAGCTAAAAGTGCTGCTGCACCAGTTAGGACTTTGCAAGATATTTTCTCTTACAAATTCCGTCCAACTTTTGACGCACGCGAGCCAGACACATCCAAGATAACTACCGGCCGTGAATTGGTTGAAGCACTAAGAGATCTACTGAAATCAGTCGATGTTGGCAAGACATCTGCCGTTGAGACTATAAATACTGCCCAGACTACTGGCAATTTGGTCGGTACCATAGCCAGTAATCTACCGATGCCTGTCATAGCAATTAAAAGCGATAACCGAATCGCTTACGCGAACAAGACTGCTGCGGCCTACTTTGAATTAAAGGGAGAGGTATTTAATAGTAACTTTACCGAAATTGCGAACTTGTCTTTTCCTAGCGAAGACACTTTCGACAACTGGCTAGCAGATTGCCGAAATAATAAGGTCACCGACACAAAAAGCTGGACACGCGTAAGATTGACACTAGACGATCAATCTTCTCCTAAGCAGTTTGATATGATCGCATACTTTAGTAAAGGCGATTCTACCGGAGCGGAAACCTTGTTGGCGGTTTTTGATCAGAGCGATCGTTACAATCACGACGACCAAGACGTCAGTTTTTTGGCACTTGCTGTTCACGAATTGCGTACGCCTTTGACGATAATGCGCGGCTTGATTGAAGTATTTGAGGAGGAAGTAACTCCGACGCTTAACGAAGAGATGAGAGGCTTTATGGGTAAGTTACATGCCTCTGCCCAGCAGCTTACGGCATTTGTTAGCAACATATTGAACATGGCGCGTGTCGAACAAAATCAACTAACTTTGTCTCTTAGAGAGGAAGAGTGGACACCCATTTTAACGAACGCAATAAACGATTTGAATCTGAGAGCTCAGGTTCATGGAAAACAGATCCAGCTGACTATTGACCCAGGGCTACCGAAGGTGGCTGTTGATCGAATGGGTGTACAGGAAGTTGTTAATAATCTAGTCGAAAACGCGATTAAATATAGCGGCGGCGCAAACCAGATTCTTGTTAGAGCCGGCCTGAATAAACAAGGTTTGGTCGTTACTAGTATCCAAGATTTTGGCGTCGGAATACCACAATCGATTTTGCCACATCTTTTTGAAAAGTACTATCGTAGCCATCGAACCAAGGGTACAGCTAGCGGCACTGGGTTGGGGTTATACCTTTGCCAAGCCATAGTTAAGGCCCATGGGGGTACAATCGCTGCCGAATCCCATGAAGGTAAGGGGAGCACTTTCAGCTTCACTCTCCTGCCGTATGGCATGGTTAAATCTGAAGCAGACCAAGGACAAGATGGTATTATTAGAGGTGCACACGGTTGGATCAAAAATCATAACATATATAAGGGCTAGGGTATGCAACCACAAAAAAGAGTATTAATAGTCGAAGACGAACATTTTATAAGCGAGCTGTATACCCGCGCACTGACAAAAGCTGGCTATAACGTCACAACTGCTACCGATGGCATGAATGGCTTCCAGATGATCATGACAGACCAATACGATATTGTGCTGCTAGACATAATGCTACCCAACCTAAATGGCATTGATGCGCTTAAGAATATCCGCGAGCGTACTAAAGATAAGCCGCTTAAGACAAAAATAATTATCGCAACCAATCTGGACCAGGAAGATCAAAAACGTGAGGCTATCGAAAGTATTGCCGATGGTTATCTAGTGAAGGCCGAAATCACCCCCAAGCAGTTGGTTGAATTTTTGCAACGTCTTGACTAGACATTGTTTATCTACCTCTGTTATGCTATAATTTTGTTTGTCTTAATTTGGCAAATACTGCTTAGTTAATATTTGGTCTCATCGTCTAACGGTTAGGACACCAGGTTCTCATCCTGGCAATCCGGGTTCGATTCCCGGTGAGATCACCAAAGAAAATAGTCCAACCCATTAGCGGTTGGACTATTTTCTTGTGCAAGCCTTGCTCGACGGAACCGAATCCGATACGGTTATACAGTGCTCGCATGCCTTAAACTATCTCACTCCAAGTGAATACTGTGATACACTCGGATTAACCATTCGCAGGCTGCAAGTATCCAAGATGTAGTGAGTAAGTGCAATCTTGTATACACATTTATTAAGAGGACTTATAATGAAATATATGGACAAGATTTTTGCTCTAACTTTTATATTAGTTTTACAACCGGCATTCGCATACTTAACATATTTTGCAATTGGTAAGGCTCTTGCTTTAATTAATGTCAATAACAGGATTGTTGTTTTGGCTGTGAGCATTGTCTGGTATATCGTTTTTGCATTCCTCTTTGCTCGTGGTTTTCTTTCAAGTGACGAGGCAAAAAGGCTAGGATTTAAATAGGGTATTTCGCAGAGACAATTTCAGGATCATTTGATTTCTGCTTGAATTCTTCTAGACCCGCTAAAACGTATATTTATCGGTGTTATTTTGTCGAGCTAGGAGTTGGTTAGTGCTTAATAAATGTAATTATAACGATAGCCTGACGTATAGCCACGGGACAATAGCTCTTTTAGGGGTAGCACTGTGTAACCATTAGCCTTTGCCCATGCTAACATGCAGGGTACAGCATTGACTGTCTGAGAGTGAGAACCACCGTCGTGAAGCAAAATTATTGAACCTGGTCGCACTTTAGACTTAAAACGGGCACACAAGGTCGATGAACTGACTCGTGGGCTACGCCAATCCCCCAGATCGGAGTCTGTCCAGATGTTACAAAGACCATTTCTAAATGCAACCTCACGAGGGGAGCTGTAGCTGCTACCGAAGTTGCCTCCCGGCGCCCTGAAATAAGTTGGTGCCACGCCGGTATAAGATTTGACGACGTTATTCGTTGTAACAACTTCTTTTGCGATTGCTGATTGTGTCGTTGGGTGCGTCATTGAATGATTTCCAACTTCGTGACCGCGGCTAGCAACGGATTTGGCAATAGCTGGATTAGCCTTTATGTTCCGACCCACCATGAAAAAGGTTGCCTTCCATCCATACTTTTCGAAAGAATTCATCACAGCATTGGTATTGGTTGGCCATGGGCCATCGTCAAATGTGAATGAAATTACTTTTTCACTAGTGACTATTCCATTTATTCGTCGACTAGATTTACAGAGTCCTGTTGAGGCGCCAGTGCGCGAAGCTTCCTGTGCAAAAGTAGGCTGAATATTAAAATTACTAATTAGAGTTGCGTTTAATAGCGCGACTATTAAAATAATATACTTTACGGACTTAGACTTCTTCATAATGCATTAATAATACTACAATTTGTACAAATTGCAATAAGATTAAAAAGAATATATTGTGCTTAAGCTTGTTTTGTCAGATAATGATACTAAGTAAATCGAAGGGCACCGGTGGGTTTATTCAATAGAAAAAAGACAGACAATAATGATTCCGCATTAATAAGCCAGCTTAAAAGCGAGCAGGCTAAAACTAGCATAATCATAAACGCTATCATAGATGGCGTATTTTTGATCGACGAAAAAGGAGTAATCCATATATTTAACCCTGCCGCAGCACGTATCAGTGGCTGGCTAAGTGAAGAAGCTATCGGCCTAGATTATAGATCGGTTATAAAAATTGTAGACGAAAAAGGTGAAGCACTACAGCCAGGTATGCACCCAATAAATAAAGTTTTTAAGAGCGGGGAGCCGCAGACCGGTGTCAGAGCTTCACTCTTAACCAAAACGGGCACTACCATACTACTTGAGTTTAGTGTCTCGCCGTTGATGGACGGCAGCAAAGTTGGAGGCGTTATAGCAGTTTTTCGTGATGTCAGCGAAAAACACACGGAAGAGCAGCGAAGAGCAGATTTTATTTCGACAGCTAGCCACGAAATGCGCACGCCTGTTGCCGCAATTGAAGGTTACTTAGCGCTAGCCTTAAATGAAAACGTCAGTAAAATCGACCCCAAAGCCCGTAGCTTCCTCGAGAAGGCCCACTCCAGCACACAACACCTTGGGCAACTTTTTCAAGACCTTCTAACAAGCGCCAAAGCCGAAGACGGCCGCCTAACAAACCACCCTCAAGTAGTTGAGCTGGGAGAATTAACAGAGAAACTGGCCGATAGCCTCAAGTTCGCCGCCACAAAAAAAGGTCTCAAAATGGAATATGTAGTTGGTTCACAATCTGCAATTATAGATGCCACCGTCACACAGGCCGGCATGAAAACTCTTAGACCACTTTACTATGTCTACGCTGATCCGGATCGTTTACAAGAAGTAATTACCAACCTCTTCGATAACGCCGTTAAGTATACTGAATCTGGGGCTGTACGCCTAGGCATAACTGGTAACGACCATAATGTCCAAGTTCATGTTGCAGACACAGGACCAGGCATACCGGTAGAAGACATACCTCACCTTTTCCAAAAGTTCTACCGCGTCGATAATTCAGCCACTCGTACTATCGGCGGCACGGGCCTTGGCTTATTCATTTGCAAAAAAATAATCGAGCTTTATCAAGGTAAGTTATGGGTAGAAAGCGTAGTCGGAAAAGGTAGTACTTTCTACATCAATCTACCTCGTCTAAACAACGACAGGGCAGAGGCCCTAAAAGCTACTACGATCACATCACCTTTGGATGTTAGTGCAAATGGAGCTAAATTATGAAAAAATCAAAAAATGATATACTAAACGTAAGTAGAATGAAGGGGTAATTAAGTAATGGCAAAAATACTTTTGGTCGAAGATGATAATAACTTGCGGGAGATTTATGAAGCCCGCTTGAGCGCAGAAGGTTACGATATTATCGCGGCCAGAGACGGCGAAGAAGCGTTGGCAGTAGCCGTCAAAGAGAAACCAGACCTTATCATCAGCGATGTAATGATGCCCAAAATAAGCGGCTTTGATATGCTTGACATCTTGCGAGGTACCCCTGAGACCAAGAATTGCAAGGTGATTATGATGACTGCTCTCAGCCAAGCCGAAGACAAAGCAAGAGCCGACAAGCTCGGTGCCGATCGCTATTTAGTTAAATCACAAGTTACACTTGAAGATGTTGCCAAAGTCGCAAAGGAGGTACTTGAAGGTGACTCCATGCCAGCAACTCCAGACAGTAGTACCCAGCCCACTAGCTCCTCGCCAGCAAGTGCAGCCAGTGAACCAGCCGCAGATAATCCTGTTGTTGCAGCTTCGACCATACCACAGCCTACAACCGCTTCGGACTCACCGCCTGTAGCTGATAGCAGTGACGCTACTGGCGTACCTTTGCCAACTGTAAACACTACTGTTGACACAACTGTCCCAACTTCAAACGATGATTCTTCGGCTAGTGCTACGCCAATTGCCGACACATCCGCCCAAACAAGTACCAGCACAAACATAACCCCTGCCCAGACGGCCGCTCCTGCCATTGACTCCAGTACCGATACTAAACCTGCTGGTGAAGCCCCTGGCTTCTTAGTTGATGGGCCAACCCCAGTTCCAGCCAGCACAACACCAATACCTCCCGCCGAAGCTGATGAGTCATCTAAAATTGCTCAATCCATTGAGTCGTTCCTGTCCACCAAGGAAACAGCTGTGAGCACCCCAAATCTCGCACCGTCAGTTGCCGTCCAAACTGAGGCTACAGCCACCCCAGCCCCTGTAGCCGAATCTGGTCTCGAGACAATGAAATTTGTTGACACAGCCACTAGCTCTTCAGCAGAACCAACACCACACAAACTGGTCTTGGAAGATCAAACCGCTCCATCATCACCAAGCTCAGCTACAGTCGAAAACGTTCCAGGTGCTCCACCCGCAAGTAGCATGAGTATGCCCGGCCACAAGGTAATTCAGCCTCTTAACGATTTATCGAAACCACCTGTTGATTTACAAGCCTTAGCACAAAAAGAAGAAGATGAGTCTACTGCGGCCAGCATCCTAAACCCCGTGACTACCGAATCTTCACAGCCCACACCGGATGCTCCTATCCAGCCGCTAGATACTGAAGTTGCACACACTACTCCAGCAACAGAAACACCCAAACCAAACGACACTATTGACCCCAACTCATTAGCGTTGTAGGGCAAATACAGATTAGTGATTGAAGATTAAGGATTAGTGAAGGAATGCTGGCTTCTGTTTCCGATTTTAGTATTTATTATTTTTGATTTAGAATTTTATCAGTATGCGAATTAATAGATGGCTCTCTCAACACACTTCATTGTCGCGCCGAAAGGCAGACGAAGCGTTGCAACAAGGCCGAGTTACAATTAATAACAAGAAAGCCAAACTGGGTGACACTGTCGAATATAACGATACTGTTTGCCTTGACGGCGCAGAAGTAGCTAGCCAGCCCATAAAGCGCGAGCTATATATGCTAAACAAGCCTGTGGGGTATGTTTGCAGTCGAAGTGGGCAGGGAAGCAAAACAATTTATGATTTACTGCCTAAGCCCCTACACCACCTCAATCCAATTGGCCGGCTCGACAAAGACAGCTCTGGGCTTTTACTTTTGACTAATGACGGAGAATTACTAAACAAACTGGCTCACCCTAGTAATAATCATGAAAAAGTTTACGAAGTTACGCTCCAAGAAATACTGACCCCTGGTCAATTAAACCAGCTTCAAACAGGGGTTAATATAGACGACGCTAGACCTAGCCTACTCAAAGTAAAGCCTATTCATAACAAGAGTTATGTAGTGATAATTACCGAGGGTAGAAACCGCCAAATTCGTCGCTCTTTTGAAGCAATCGGACATAAAGTAGTTAGGCTGCATCGAACAAGGCAGGGGCCTTATGAGCTAGCCAACTTACCTTTATCTACCGTCAAACAACTCGGCATTAGCAAGATCAATCTTAGTAGCTAACCACCAAAATCCGCTATCTAATTAACGCTACGAGCGCCTAGTCTAAGACAGACCATACAAAGCAGAGCCTACATAAGAACTGGGAGGAGTTATCCTAATTCGTTGGGGGGAATTTTGCCAACGTTACTTGGACGAACTGATCTAAGCCATTTTTCGATCTAAGCATATCAGATATTTCACGTCTCTTAGAACCTACCATTACATCCATCCCCGATACATCTCCGCCTGCTTTGCCAAATTGGTTCACAACTGCAGAAACAGCACAGACCTCTTTTACAGCGCAGCTCGCGCAAACCGATAATGATCTCCAAGAAGACGGCTTGAAGTCTTTTGCCTTAATACACTCGCCATGACTAAATAAGACTTCCATCAGATCGTAATTTTTGTAGCTACTCTTATTGGGGTTCATCTATTATTTTCTTAAGATGTTGGTCTTTCTTGCACCGAACATTACACCACCATATATATCGCCAGCAACTTGTGAATTTGGGAACCTATTGCCAAGTTCTAGGCAAGCTGGTCGAACCGTACAGATACCACAGTAAGGTGCGGCTAGTAAAATTCTTTCCGCCTTAGTCAGATCAGATTCAAGTTCCTTAGCTATAACGCCTTTAGGAGCATCTTTACATGCCATTCTTGCGGCTACGAATATCCCTAGTTCGACATTATCCATTTCTGCAATTTTCTTCATACTCTCTCCTAATTTGTGCGTATAATACTCATTATATAATAAAAAGTCAAGTGTTTTGTAACAATTATTACTATTTTACAAATTCTTTCACCTCTGTTATACTTGCAGTAATGAGTACCAGTAAAAGTTACGCCGTGTTCCTGCCTTTTAGGGCTAGGAAACTGTTCGGTAAGTCGCTATGAGTAGAGTCCCGATTGTTGCAATTGTTGGGCGCGCTAATGTTGGCAAGTCTAGTCTTTTTAATGCGATGCTTGGGCGCCGCGAGGCGATCGTCGCCGACGAAGAGGGCACAACCAGAGATGCTATTTATGGCAAAGTCAGCCTCGATGATCAGCATGATTTTTGGCTTGTCGACACGGCCGGGCTCAAAAGCGCCCAGGACGATTTTGAACTTTCGATCCAAGAACAGATATCGCAGGCAGCTACTGACGCCGACATAATTCTTGTAGTCGTTGAGGCCGCAGGGCAAATCACCGAAGAAGATCGCCGCGTCGCCAAGCTCGCTTTACGGAGTAAGAAGCCAGTGATCTTACTGATAAACAAGTCCGACCGTAAGGTAAGAGGTGCTGACGCCCCGTACGAACGACTTGGTATCAAAACCACTATTCGTACCAGCGCCATTCACAAAATTGGCTTTGACAAGCTCGAAAACGAACTGGAGCAGCTTCTGCCAACAGCAACGATCCGCGAAGACGACAATCGCATTCACCTAGCACTGCTGGGTCGTCCAAATGTTGGCAAGTCTAGTCTTTTTAACAACCTTGCTCGCAAACAGCAGGCAATCGTTGCCGATCGTGCTGGCACTACGCGCGACATCAACCGGGCCATAGTAAAGTACCACGAACGCGAAATAGAACTCCTCGACACAGCCGGCATACGTCGAAGTGGCAAGATTGAACGCGGAGTCGAGCATTTTTCTGTTCTGCGGGCGCTGAGCGCCATAGAACAAGCCGACATCTGTCTGCTGCTAATTGACGCCAACGAACCTAGAGTAGCGCTAGATCAAAAAATCGCCGGCATGGTCAAAGAAGCCGGCAAAGGTCTGGTGATTGTCGTAAGCAAGTGGGATGCAGTAGAGGATAAAACAGCCTACACCCGCGACAGCATGGCGCCGCTCATTGCCACCGACTTCGACTTTGTGCCTTGGGCGCCACTAATATTCACGAGCAGCGTCACTGGTCAGAATACTGTCAAAATTTTTGATCTAACCTTACAGATCATGAAGAGGCGCTCGCGCAAAATCGCTACTACCGAGCTAAACCGCTGGCTACGTCACCAGGTTGACCGTCACCCACCGGCTGGCCTCAAAAATCGACAACCAAAACTACGTTACATGGTCCAAGAGCAGGACAACCCCATCCCCGCATTCAAGATTTTTGGCAAAGACACCCGCTTCGTGCACTGGAGTTACCGCCGATTCTTAGAAAGCGCAATGCGCGAAACCTTCGACTACATCGGCTCACCGATTCAACTTTGGTTTATCGAAAATGGCGCCAAAGATCCCGACGACCCAGACTACAAAACCAAAAAGCAGCCTCACCTAAGTAACCCATACGGCAAGTAGCATGAGACTTCCTGAGTACGTTGACACTAACGAAGGATTCCGTCACTTCTACGACCCAGAGCAAGTTCGCACCGACTTCAAAACTGCCAGGCAGTACATACCATTTATACCTTTACTTTGGAACTCAGAAGATACTACTTACATACCCCTAGGAGATCATGAAACACCTCGCAACACACATCTTGGCTTACTAGTCTCCGAAAGCTTAAATCAAACGGGACTAACTGTAATCGAGTTCCTGCCAACTCCGGCTGAGGCGCCGCTCCCAACCAACATCGCCCTGAAGCAAGATTTCCCGCCAATTTACGGCTTCGTTTTCGAGTATTACAAGAGCCCTGTCGAATTTCACTTCGGCGGCCCCGTTAGCATTTTGCGCGAGGGGGGGCAAACTAATCCTTTGGGCCGAAGGTTTTGTGCCAGCATCCACCGCCGCCTGGCTGAAGCTTATGACATGGCAAAAAGAAAAAATGAGCTCAGGCTAAGCCAAAAAGTCAGCGCCAATTATTGACCCTTGAATTGGACGAGGGACGAGTTTAAGTTAGTAGTTGGTAGTTAGTAGTTGGTAGTTGGTAAGTATTACCCCGTGCCGACTAGGGACTAGGGTCCAGGGACTAGGGACTAGGGACTATTTTAGAGCTTAGAGTTTAGAATTTTCCCCTCGTTCCTCGTTCATCGTTCTAGGCCCGCCTTCGGCGGACTTGCTACTTTCTACTTGCTACTAGATACTATTTATTATGGGTTTATTTGTAAAACGCAGTGAAATTGGTAATAATCTACCGCTATACCGAATTGGGGCAGAGAAGACCTTGCTTGTGGCTGGTCTGGGCAATCCAGGAGCAGAGTATAGTCAAACACGCCATAATATAGGCTTTGCCGTCGCCGACAAGCTTGTTGAGGCCGAAAAGGGCTCGTGGCATGAGAAAAAGACCCTAAAATGCCATATTGCCGAGCTCAAGCTGGGCGACAAGCGCGTAATTGTTATCAAACCAACAACTTTTATGAACAATAGCGGCGAGAGCCTCATTGCCGTACAGCAATATTATAAAATTCCTAGCTCCGATACCTTAGTGCTACACGATGAGTTAGATATCGCCTTTGGGTCAATTCGTTCCAGCTTCGGCGGCTCTAGCGCCGGGCACAACGGACTAAAGTCGATAATTACACTAATAGGGCTTGACTTCCAAAGGTTACGCATTGGGATTGGGCCAAAGAGCCCAGCAGAAATCGACAGCGCCGACTTCGTGCTAGCAAAGTTTTCGAAGGAAGAACAGTCAAAGCTAAAGCCCATCATCAACGAATCGCTAACTATGATCAATGACTTTGTTTTCGGATCGCTAAAGCCCGAAACCCGAAAAATATAAATCCTCCGCCAGGACCAACCAAAACGGAGGAAATATTGTTTTTACTTTTGTTTAGTTCTCTTGTTTTTTGGCAACTGCTAACGCGCCGCCTGCAACCACCACGCCAGCTATTAAGCTAGGTAGGGCAGCAGTAGAGCCAGTGTTTTGAAGAACTGGGGTTTTGCTAACAGTAGTAGACGATCCAAGCACCTGTGGTGGCGTGGCTACGGCTAGTTTTGGAGCCCATTCCATCTGTGGAAATGTTGAGTCAAAACCTAAATAGCTATGCATAGCGTTGATTGCGCGCAGGCCACTCAAACGTGCTCCATTCGTACTAAAAGTTGCAAGTTGAGGCATAACCATCTCGTCATCAGTAACTTTTTTAAAATTTCGGTAGTCGTCCTGTACTCCTGCGAAGCGGTTACCCTTTGGAGAAAAGAACGCCAGTCGATCGCTGTCATCTGTAGCGACGTAGGTAATATTTCCAGTAGCAGTGTCTACCTTGTAATAGCCTTCGACAATACTAGAAGATCTCTCCCAGTCAGCAAAACAGTATACAAGTAGTGTCGAGGAGTCTGGTGCGGCGTCTAGGTAGACTTCGTCATATTCGTCCGTAAAAGTTACCTGCTCTCGATCTGCGTAGGTCTTGCCGGACGTAATTTTGAAAATATCTGAGCCATAATCAGGAAATTCTCCTCCACTTAATGGGTGCCACTGTGAAAAATAAATTGTGCCGTCTGCCGCATAACCACCGTTTAGAAACGTTGGGTTATAAGTATTATCAGTAATGATATTGGTCACAGCACCTGTAGCGGTGTCTACCTTGTCTAGTTGTGTCCAACTGCCTTCACCCTCAAAGTAGCTGGTCGCTAGAACGTTACTAGAATCAGGAGAGTAAGATAAATCTTCCGACTCCGCGTATTCTACATAGCCATTTTGTGAAGGTATTGTCGCTAAATCTGTTACAGAAGTTGTTGGATTACCTTCTGCGTCTATGGTTACTTTTTTTAGATCGATCTCATACCGTGCATCTTCGTTGTCTGTGTAGTTAACCTGTCCAAAAACAACGTCGTTGGTCTGATTTGCAACGCTTGTACCGCTAGGAGCAGAGACGGTTACGGATTCTATAGCAGCATTTTCGCTATCGACAGTCGCCACTGTGGTAGTGGTGCCCGTATCTGGATTTGTTGCAACAATTTGAGTGACACTACCTGCAGAGTCGGCTGGCACTTCAACACTCACTATAACCCCGTCTTCGCCAGGCAAAGCCGCATAGACCTTATTGGTTTTTGACATCAAAATGACGACAAAAACAAAAAGCGGCAAGGCCGCCACTATTAAACTTCTTATTGCTGATCTTTTCATGCACGTACTCCTGTAAATTCTTAGATTACTATTTATAGACACTACCACCCGCATCTAAGTAGTTTTATATTCTTCTTTAAGCAACTTGTCAATAAGGAAAAAACGACATAAAGTTCGGGCTAGCCAGAGCCTAGTTAGTCACCGCTAACATTTAAAAATATAAATTAGGTAACTAGCGTACAATGATTGTATCTTTAATATGCTCCACCCTGCCTTAGCTCACCCAAAAGCGGCCCTAACAGGGCTTCAAATTCTACCAGCTGCTCGCTAGTAGCAAAAGTAATGATACCCCCCAAATCGTACGCGGCTATGGTTGGCTCATTAACACCATCATTAGTTAACAAAAACTTAGGATATGCTACTACTACATCACCATACTTGTCCTGGTCAAGACCACTATAAATTGTAAGGCTTAATGAAGCCAAGCCAGTTTTATCTAATGCCTCATTAAAACAAAGTCGCAAGCATGCAGACTTCGGCCTGTCATTCTCTTTCACAACAACAGTTGTTTTATACTTCGCTATAACATTGAGATCAGTTTTTTTGCTGTTATCTGGGTCAGTACGTACACTCTCTTTCACCGCCATACCTTCTATCGACTGCAAAAGCTGACTGACATTCATATCCCTACCCATTAATCTACTTGTGAGGGCCACGGCTTCCCTATAGGCCATATCACCCACAACGCTGTCACTTAACATTATCAGTAGTGTATTTAGGCTAGTAATGCTTGGCCGATCGATAAGGTCGCTCACAAGCGCTAGTAAGTCGGGCTTATTAAAGTTTTCACTCGCAAATTCTTCGTCATCAGGCCTCACAACATTACAGCCAGTGCTCGTTTTGATACTAGAAAGAAGCGGTATCACCCCATAGACCGTTGAAATTCCTACTGTGAGCGGCAATTCAGACAACACAGAAGGATCATCAACATTTACTTTACGTTTCAGCCATCTCGTTTTTTCAACAGGCATATCATACCAGAAGCACAAGTACATATCATCTTTTAAGCTAGAAATTGGCTCAACTATTCTGCGTCTCTCACCTGTATAATTCACAACTGTAAATCTTCCTTCTCTATAAACAAGTTCATTGAATTCGGAACTATCGTTAGGATAGTAGCGATTTTCAACCTGAGCCAAAGCTGGATCCTGTTTTTTGAGTAAGGAACGCCGTATTGCCACTGCATCTAGATTACAAGTTTCAGCCGTATCAAGGTCTATCATGGCACCAAAAGTTCCGCCATCAAGTTTATCCAGAATAGTTTTCTTAGCTTTGTCCAATTTAGTATGTGCATCTGCCGTCCTAGCTCGCAAACTCTCTGGCACGGCTTTCTCATACTCCGATAGTCGTTTTTCTGCTTCCTGTCTAGCAGCTAAAGATCTGTCGATAATTTTGCCAGGAACTTTCAGCTTATACAATCTTGCATCGCTTGGGGCTATTTGACTATTATTTATACTGCTGATTGATTGATCTGTTTCGCCATGTTCTGCAGCCTGCAACTCACGACAAGCAGTGATTACCGCGAGCTTGCCTACCTCCTCAATAAAACTAGCAAGATTTACATACGAGCTCACTTCAGGTTGCGTAATACCTGCTGCTAGTCTATTTGCGATCTTCCAATCACTATAATCAAAGCTTGCTTCTTCCTCTAGGCGTGGTCGCATGATTTTCTCTAACTCCGTTACAACATTTTTCTTATATCCGATTATAGCATAATTTAGCATAATGGTCTACATTATAATTATTTCAAAACACCATGGCTGGCGGCACCACGATTTTTGCTTTCTTCTTAGTGATATAAAAAGCCTACTGAGGGTGAGCCAGTCTGGTGGACTGGCGCAAGAGAACCTTTCAGATTATAAGCTTGCTTATAGTTTGAAAGTTCTGAGGCCACAGAATGTGGCTGGGCACAAACTAAATAGAGCTTCTAGAGGGGGTGGGCACCGCTAGAAGCTCAATTTAGGGCTCAAATAGATTTTGAGCCTTAATTACACCCTTCAACCCACCTTGAAGGCCTCCGATTTAGTCGTCTCTCAACTGACTAAAACGGCCCACTCATAGGTTTTGACGTTCTCCGTTAAACTCACACTCAAACAAAACGAGGGAGGGGAACTGGTTAAAGGGAATAGGATGATTTAGAACGCATATTTTCCCAAAGAATAAACAAGGGAGACGGCTCGTAGAAAGTGGAGGGTAACAACTGTCTACAGCACGCTCTAAATCAATCTATTACACTTCATCTCTACTGATTGAAGCCGAAGCTTTGTCTCAGAAAAGATAAGTGTTTATTGCTGATTGTTTGCGAAAAAACAATTTTGTTCGTACAATCAGCGGTATAAGGTGCATAACTTCCTCACAGGAGGTTACGAATTGCTATTTTAGCAAATAAGTTTCATTGTGTCAATACTTTTTAATGGATTTGTGAATTTATCAACATGAAGTCTCAAGAACTAAACATAAGTGGTCAGCTAGGGATAAAGGTGAGTAGGCTGTTCGACCAGCCAACTCATCTGTATTACCGCGGCCACCTGGATATAGAGGCACTACTCAGCCGCCCATGCGTCGGAGTAGTTGGCACCCGTACACCTACGGCTTACGGGAAAAGCATTGTTGATAAATTAGTCAGCGAGCTGACTCGCCACAATATCGTGATCATCAGCGGTCTAGCCTTGGGTATAGACTGCTTGGCACATCAGGCCTGTTTAAAAACAAACGGCCAAACCATTGCTGTGCTGCCGAGTGGCATAGATCGGCTTTATCCATCGACCAATGCAAGCGTAGGCAGACAAATCGAGGATAGCGGCCTACTGATTAGCGAATACAGCGGCGATGGATCACCACGACATGACCAGTTTATCGCTCGAAACCGTATTATCGCCGCGCTAAGCGATGTTTTGGTTATCCCGGAAGCAGCCGATCGATCCGGCAGTCTCCACACAGCCAGATTTGCACTCGAGATGGGTATTCCGGTAATGGCCGTACCTGGCCCCATAACTAGCCGGCTAAGCGAGGGCTGTAATCGATTGATCGCACAAGGAGCGACGCCGATTTTAAGCGCACAAGACATATTGCGCGAGCTAGAGATCGACAATCCAATTTCAACAGATTACGCGCCAGATACAGAAGCAGAAAGCAAAATTCTGGAAGCGCTTAATCAAGGCGCTACTGACGGCGCTGCAATCCGCCTCGCCAGCGGCCTCACCCCTGAGCTTTATCTCCAAACCCTAACAATGCTTGAGATAAAGGGAATTATTAAGGCTCTAGGAGGGGATCAGTGGGGGAGACTATAAAGCGCTTTGAGCACATTGTGGGCGAAGCTATAGATCGAACTAGGATAAAGACTTTAGCTACTTGTATTGGTGTTAGCGGCTTCATAGCTGATATGAATCGGCAGAAAAGCTCGAAGTTTTTGGACTTCGCTGAACCCTTTAAATTTCCGGCTCATTCTAAGCACTTACTTGGAGGCATGGCTTTGGGTTACGTATTGCGACTTAGCAGCGAGGGGCTCAAAGAATTAAGCTCTGCCACTCGCAACCTCATTTCGTTTGGTGCCACGATGGCAGTCAGCGCCGCCATGGAAACTTCAATTGGAGATTTTGTTTTGAATAGACCATCTACGCATGACCCTCTGGATATCGCCTGGACAACTACCGCTGGATTGGCAGGATTACTATGTGTCAAACCCAAAGTCGACGAAAATCCCTCTAAAATTGCGGAATAAGACCGCCTAAAAGATCTTTTGCGTTTGATTTATCCACCATAATTCTGTTAGGGTATGCATTGATAAAGATTTAGCTAAATGCATAAGCAGTTTGTTACAATCTTATTAATTATATATGCCTAAAAATCTAGTTATCGTCGAAAGCCCGGCCAAAGCCAAAACAATCGAGAAATATCTCGGTAGTGACTATGTCGTTAAAAGCAGTATCGGCCATATCCGCAGCCTGCCCAGCAAAAACGGCTCTATTGACGTGGCCAACAACTTTAAGCCGACTTTTCAGATCGATCCAGACAAAAAGAAGATCATTGCAGAGCTCAAAAAAGCCGTAGCGAGCGCCAAAAGCGTACTGCTGGCAAGTGATGAAGACCGCGAAGGAGAAGCAATAGCTTGGCATTTAAGTGAGGTGCTAAAACTTGATCCAGCCACTACAAAACGCATAGTCTTTCATGAGATAACCAAGGACGCACTAGACGGCGCCATCTCTAACCCTAGAACTATAGATATGCCACTAGTTGAGGCACAGCAGGCTAGACAAGCCCTAGACTATCTAGTCGGCTTCGAACTAAGTCCAGTTTTGTGGCGCAAAGTCGCACCCAAGCTTAGCGCCGGCCGAGTTCAGTCGGTTGCAGTCAGACTGATTGTTGATCGAGAAAGAGAAATCGAGTCTCACTTGCCGGAAAGCTCATTCAAGATTAGCGCCAACTTTGAATCTGTTAATGGCGACGAGCTGAAGGCCGAAGCAAGTGGTAAACTAGCAACTGCCGAAGAAGTGAAACAGCTATTTAACATCTATAAAGACAGCAAATTTAGCGTCGTGGACGTCGCTAAAAAGCCCGGCAGCCGTAATCCGAGCGCCCCATTTATCACAAGCTCATTGCAGCAAGAAGCGGCGGCTAGACTTGGTTATAGCCCGCGTACCACCATGCAACTTGCACAGAGACTGTACGAGGCCGGCCATATCACTTACATGCGCACCGATTCTCTAAATCTTAGCAAGCAGTTTTTGGGTGCTGCGACTAGCTATATCAAAAAAGAATTCGGCGATAATTATCATCAATTCCGCACTTTCAAAACGAAGAGTTCGGGTGCCCAAGAAGCCCACGAAGCCATAAGACCAACAGACCCAAGCCGCAAAACTGCCGGTGCCGATGAGCAGCAAAACAAACTGTACAATCTGATTTGGCGTCGAACTTTGGCCTCACAAATGGCGCCCGCTGTCGTTGAAAAAACAGAGGTAGTTGTCGAATCATCGGGTTCAAAGCCAGTAAGACTAGTAGCCAAGGGTGAGGTACTAACATTTGATGGTTTTATTAGGGTCTATGGAAGATCTGGTGACGACACGCTGCTGCCAAACCTAAAAACTGGCGACAAATTAATACTAAACTCTGCCGAAAGTATCGAGGCTCTAAGTCGCGGGCCAGCTCGTTATACCGAAGCTACCCTCGTTAAAGCTCTGGAAGAGCGGGGGATTGGTCGTCCTAGCACCTACGCCAGCATTATTAGCACCATTCAAAGTCGAGAATATGTCGAGCGCACTGATGTTGAGGGCGTACAACGTGAAATACGTCATATCACCTTAGCTCAAGGCACGATCAGCGACCGATCAGAGACGTTTGAATATGGTAAAGATAGCAACAAATTAGTCCCAACAGACAGGGGCCAGGTCGTAACCGATTTTCTGGTAAAACATTTTGGCGAAGTAGTAGACTACGATTTTACCAAAAGCATTGAACAGGAACTAGATGACGTTGCTGACAGCACAAAAACACGCCTAGAGGTACTAAACGACTTCTATGGGCCGTTTAGCCGATTAGTAAAGGCAAGTGACGACATTAGCCGTTCTGAAGCCGCTCAAGCCCGCCTAGTCGGTCAAGATCCGAAGAGCAAGAAGCCGATTTACGCCCGATTCGGTCGGTTTGGCCCAATGCTTCAACTAGGCGAACAAGGCGATGAGTCTGATAAGCCGCAGTTTGCCTCCCTGCCACGTGGTGAAAAAATCGAGACTATTTCACTAGAAAAGGCACTTAAAGCATTTGAACTACCTAGACTAGTGGGGCACACCGCTTCAGGTGAAGAAATAAAGGCCAACATCGGCCGTTTTGGCCCCTACATACAGATAGGCAAGCTATTCGTAAGCATCAAGCCTCATGATCCGCACGACATTACACTAGAAGAATCTTTGGAGCTATACAAAGCCAAGCTTAAGGCAGAGAAAGAGAAGTTTATTGCAAAGTTTGGCGATATCCAGGTGCTAAAAGGTCGTTACGGCCCATATGTAACAGACGGCAAGAAGAATGCAACCATTCCAAAAACACAGGATCCAACAAAATTAACAGAGGCGGAGGCTCGTAAAATTCTTGACGAAGCACCCGCCAAAAAAGGGCGCTTTACTCGCCGCAAGAAGAAATAGCGAAAAACGATTAAAGATTAAGGATTAAAGAAGATAATTCACGAAGTTCCTTGATCCCATTCCTTAATCATTAATCCTTAATCACTAATCTTCATTAACTTGTTGCCAATTTGTCGCTTTTTATACATCATAAGCTATGAACAGAAATTTGTGCATTTACAGCCAAAGCATGGTACAATGAGTTATACCAAACAATTTGTTTGACATATATATTTTATTGTTTTACAATGAATACAAACTAAATGAAAGTAGAGTAGGGAAATGGTCAAAGAAACTGACTCGACATTTAACCTAGAGCAAATAATCGCCGATATTTTGGCAACGATTGACAAAGAACGTGAGCGAGAAATCGTAGCACGTCGCTACGGTCTTTACGAACGCCGAGAAACCCTTGAGCAGATTGGGGAGCTACTTGGTATCACTCGCGAGCGAGTAAGGCAGCTAGAGAAGGCTACTGTAACTAAGATGAAACAGTCGGCCGATGAGTTACCAAACATAGAGCTCGTTGAGGCTGTTTTTAGGAGTGAGCTTGCTAAGACCGGCAACACCGCCCGCATTCTTAAACTAGCAAAGATGATCGCCGCTAGTGAAGACAAAATCACCCAGGCTCGCCTCTGTTTTTTGGCCGAAATGACACCTGGAGTCGTGTTTATCGATGAAAACGACCACTACTTTACAGCCGCAAGCGTTGCACCAAAGCAAACAGAGAAATCACTCAAAAAATATCTAGAAGAGATAATTTCAACTATCAAAAAAATCGGCAAGCCTATCACCACCGCAGAGTTGGCCGGTGCGCTTGGCAACGAAGATGTCAAGGCTGTTGAAAGCCTAGCAACTGTTAGTAAGGCACTTGCTCAGCTAAATGGCCGTGTCGGCTTAGTTCGCTGGCCAATGGTCAATCCTAAGAACATTCGAGACAAGATCTATGTGATCCTCTACGAAAACGGCAAACACATGCACTTTGGCGAGATCGCCAAATCTATCAAAGACAGTGACTTTAAGCGCAAGAACGTTACCACTCAAGCTATCCATAACGAGCTTATCAAAGACAGCCGCTTCATACTTGTCGGACGCGGTATCTATGCCCTTAAAGAATGGGGCTTCAAGCAGGGAACAGTCGCCGATGTTATTACAGATATCCTCAAGGATGCCAAAGAGCCACTACACCGCGATGAAATCGTTAAAAGAGTGCTCAAAAAGCGCTTTGTCAAAGAAACGACAATCCTACTGAACCTACAAGGCAAAAAGCAGTTCAAGCGCGTCGCCAAAGCCACTTACGCACTAGCAGAGTAAACAAAAGGAGAGGGGAAAATGAGATGATAACTATAAGACCAACCTCTTTAACAACACCCTACGGCTTTAAAACTAGTCGTGAATTCCTAGAAACTGAAGAATGGGTCAAAATGATTCGGAATACTGCGAGAGATTTCCCTCTATCAGGAAGCAAAGAGACCCCGCTAAGAGTTGCGGGTATCAATAGTAAAAGAGAAAATTTCTATGCCAAGCAACAGATACGAAATGCAGGCAGTGCCGCCGCAGAGAGAGCTTCCACTATTTCTGCAGAGCTGGGCATGGCTATGGACCCACTTTCTCTAGGTGTTATAGTGGGTTCGGTAATTGAGTCTCATTCGTCCGATTCTATCTCTAATAATATAGTTGATGGACTCCGCCTTAATCCGTCTTTAAACAGGATCAACCAGGTGGCGAGAGGGCTTGGCCCAGTATTAGTATTCAAGGTTGCCGAGGCTTGCTATTTGGCGGCTTGCGACCAATTGGCATAATTAGTGATATCTGCTCATTCATCAAAAAAAGTTTATGTGCTATATTAAGAACATTTTACGAACAAGCAATATATACTTCAATGGATTGATTAAATAATACTTAAGAACATATGGGCTTTGGCACAGGGAAATAGAATAGGGAAAATAAAAAATTATTTAAGCAAAGCAAAAAATAAAAAACGAAGTACCGGAAGACACATACAAACACCCAAAAGGGAGTATAGACAGAATGTCGCACAATGTATATTTTACGACTCTACTATTCCACATATAGTTGATTGGCTATACCTTTGCTAGGCGGGGGATATTTGCGATTAACTCCTATGGCTCTTTGGATTGTGCCCTAGCGGTGCAGAAGTACTACATAAACACACTCAAATTAATCATTTCACGCGCCTGCAGGAGATTTTAGGCGCAGAAAAGGTTTAACCGCCCATATAAACTAAATACCGCGAAATATCAGTTTTTGACATTGTACAGTTTCTGCAGCATTGTATAGTTTTATGATGAAACGAAAAGCACTTATCCCCAGCCGAACAAATTACGAACGAAGTAGGGCGAACAATCTACGAACAAGCACTATTTGTTTTTTTGTTGTTTTTATTTATTTATATAGTTTTTTTGCTTTCCTCATCTGTAACTGTTAACCAATATTTGTAAACTGGTAATTACTAATTGAAAATACTCATCATTCCCCTGCTCCCCCGCTCCATTAGTACAGCAAAATAGTTTTTTAACAGAGGTAGGCCCCTGTTAAGCAGTGCGCTTTCACTACTGTAGTGTGACTATTTTATAAATATTCTTTCACCTAGCCGTACATCTATATACTCAACCGGGTTTTTATTTTCGTTTTTGATTTGTAGTTTTGTAGCCCAAAGCGCACCTAATTGCTGTCGAACATCAAAACCAAAGTTTAACTTTACGGTATAACTATCACCCGAAAGTTTAATTATTACATCTTGAGGCGATGTGCCTATGATTATCTCTTGAACAGTAAGGCCCTGGGATTTAACCTCTTTTACTAGATCTAAGATAAATCTGACTTCATCTTCAAGTAGCAGCCATTGCCCGGGTTTGTAGTCTAAACCACTGTCATCTGATAGCTTAGGCAGAAGATCGGTGACACCCTCAGCTTCAGCTAAAACACGACCATCTTCTCCGAGAAGTAACATTTTTTGATTTGTCTGAACAGCTAGTACAGGCTTATTAAAAACTATACCTATAATTGGCCGCGTGCCAACTAGCGGCAGTGAAACTGTGGCCGCTGATATCTCTGGAAATTTTTGGATTATTTTGTTTTCGAGATCACGCGTCGACAAAGTTATTTTTGTACGGTAGAGCGGACTCCTGCTCAATATCTCGTTTATAGACTTTGTGTAATAGCTTTCTGCCGGCAACACACCACTGTGAGCAGCATACTTGTAGTTGGCTGCTGTATCGACCAACCCGTTGAACACCACAGCGACAAAAACTATCATCAAGGCAATAATGCTTGGTAGATTCCTAAGCCTAATGAGCTTAGGTTTAGTAAGCGACAATTTTTGGTTTGTGTGTTTCTGCCGCCTATTCAACTCAGGCTTATGTGTCGCTTTATAATAACGGAAGGTCGGAGCTTTCGTTACTGTTTTTAGTTGTCTTCGTTCTTCTGTCATTATTTTTTATGATGTAATTTTATCAGTATATCAACCACATTTTCTGCAGCATCTTTCTTGACTAGCTGTTCAGCACTTTCACCCAGTCTCCCCCGCTCTGCTGGATTGTTAAGTAATTCGTTGACAGTTTTATACAAGACTTCTTGGGTGTTTTCGTCCTCATCAACCAAAACTGCTGCCGAGTTTTCCTGATAAACTCGGGCATTTTGCAGTTGGTGCCCCCCCGTTAGCTGGTTGTTGGGAACAATTATCATGGCTTGTTTTTGAATAGAGAATTCTGTTAAGGCCGTCGCCCCTGCTCTAGTTATAACGACATCACTAGCCTCGCTCAAAAGTCTAAGTTCATTAGTAAAGCCGTAAACCAACGACCGACTAGTGTTTCGATATAGATGTTCGACTTCTTCCTGAAGCTTTTTGCCAGCAATATGGATAATAAATAGTCTCGGTCTTGACTTTAGGAGTCTTAATAGAACCGCAGCTGCGGTCCTATTAAGACTCCGTGCGCCTAGCCCACCGCCCGTCACAAGTACTACCTCGGCGTCATGAGGCAATTTGAGCTCTTGTCTGGCAGTTTCTCTAAGATCGCTGTTTATTACTGTGTAGGCTTTGTTAACGGGTATACCGACATGGTGCGTGCGCGACTGATTGTAGCGGTAGTTTTCTTTCGGTAAGCCAACAGCGTGAGCCGAAGCGCCTCTGGCTATTAATCTGTTCGCCAGGCTGGCAACCGCGTCAGAATCATGCGTTAAGTAGGGCCTATGAAGAAGTCTTGCAGCAAAGCCTAAAGGCACACCTACATAGCCGCCTCGCATGAAGAGAGCCTTTGGCTTATAACGTAAAACTAGATATAACGACTGCATGAAACCTACTATGACATAGAATACATCGCGTAAATTTTTTAGCATTTCTTTGATATCGAGTAGCTGCTTAAGCCCCTCACCATGATAACGCCTTAGTTTACCAGCGAATATCTCATGTACTTCATCTATAGCACCTGAGTCCTTAACTACCCTGTTAACACCGCCACTATCACCTCTGTGAACCACGGCATGAACTCGAGCCTGCGGACATCTTTTTTTTAGTTCTTCAGCTACAGCTACTAGAGGAGTGACGTGACCGCCGGAGCCACCACCACTAAAAAAATATAGCTCGTCTTCTTGGCTCATACATTTCTCCTCAAGATAGTTGGTCTGGGCCTAGATGGTGCCTCTGGATTGTTAGTCTCAACTACTTCGCTATCAATCGGTCGGAACGCGGTATAGCGCGAAATTTGAAAAACAATGCCGAGCGCACAACATACAAAGAATAAACTGGTCCCGCCAGTACTGATAAACGGCAAGGTTATACCTTTTAGTGGCAATAAACCCATCATCGCGCCAATATTGACGATAGTCTGAAAACTAAACCACACTAATACACCGATGACCAAAAGCCTGTCATAGCTATCCGCTGTTAGTTCGGCGATACGTTTTATTCGCTGAAAAAGTAACCCAAAAACCCCTAGAAGCGTAGCGCAGCCGACAAATCCAAACTTTTCAGCTACAATCGCAAAAATTGAATCATTAGAAGCCTCGGGCAGGTAACCATATGCTTGAACGCTACGCCCCAAACCCTTGCCAAACATACCGCCAGAACCAATTGCTTTTAGCGACTCACATATCTGATATCCTTTGGCACGACAGTCTTTCTCAGGATTTAAAAAAGTCTCAACGCGCGAACGCCGATAAGGGCTAGATACAATTGCCAAAATTAACAGCAGACATATAGCCGCTCCAACAATTACAAGACGCCGCATCGGCATACCGGCCGTATATGCTATACCTGCCACCATGGCCACCATAACGCCAGCAGAGCCTAGATCGCTCTCTAGCCCTGCTATAACTAGCCCAATGGCGCCTAGGGCATAGATCAGGGGTTTTAAGCTCTTGTCTCGATTTGATAGTTCACCGCGATTTAACCTAGCTACGATAAAGCCTACTACCCATATTAACAAAGTTAGTTTTACTAACTCGGCCGCTTGAAAAGACAGACCACCGATCTGTATCCACCTTTGAGCACCATTGACCGTCTCGCCAAACAACTTAACAACAATCACGGTAATAATCGAAGCAATGATTAGCGGTTTTTCGGCCTTTTTCCACCAGGTAGTTGGCACGTGTGAAACTGCAAAGAAAGCCACAAGGCCTAAACCGGCCGACAAGAACTGCTTCAACACAATACTTGATTCACTAGTCTGCTTAGAAATCGCAATACCTGGGCTGATTGCATATACTACTACCAGACCAGTTACCACCAAAAACAACGCCAGTAGAGCCAAAATATAATCTGGCTTATGTTTACGTTTTAGTTCAGTTTTTTCTGGAGTATTCCAGCCAGCTAACGCGTCTCGCTGTCTAGCAAAACTGCCACGCTGTGAGTAGCCAACCATACGCCCCTACCTCACCTGCCTAGGCCGATAAAATATACGATCAAACCAAGAACCGCTAAGACTTGGCTAAGAATCCAAAAGCGCATTGTTACCTTTGTTTCGGGCCAACCGCTAGCCTCAAAATGATGATGTATCGGAGCAATCTTAAAAATTTTGCGGCCGCCGCGAAGTTTTTTGGAGGTAATCTGAAGTAGTGAAGACCCAGCCTCAACAACAAACATGCCGCCAATAATCGGTAAAATGAACACGGTGTTGGTAATCAAAGCTACCACCGCTAAAGCAGTACCAAGAGCAAAGGAACCTATGTCGCCCATAAAAAACCTGGCCGGGTAGATATTAAACCATGTATAACTGAGCAGCGCCCCAACTACTGTAAAACAAAATCCAGCCAGACCTAGGCGCCCTTGAGTCAAACATATTAAACCGTAAGCAGCAAAAGCGTTCACACTTAAGCCGCCAGCCAAGCCGTCCAAGCCGTCACTGATATTAACAGCGTTAGCGGTTGCATAAACCACAAAAATAAACAGGGGTATTATCAGCCAGCCGACCGACAATAACCCAAACAGTGGAATATCAATAGTGTGAACCCCGAGTTTCGCGTAAAACCACCAACCCCCTATTGCCGCAACCATCAGCAGCAGTAATGACTTAATTCTCGCACGCATACCAGCTACTCCTCGACCACCGCTACCGATATTTATCAAATCGTCGACGAAACCAACCACTGCTGCGCCTACCATAGCACCAAGCGGCAGCCAGGTTTCGCTACGACTTAAGTTGGTCGCAACTGTAATCAGAAATGTTGCAGCCACAAAAATAATGCCAGCCATGGTTGGAATTTGTCGATAATGCTTTTGAGCATGTAATTTGGTATAGATCTTTGCCTTCTCGCCTGTTACCGCATCTTTGCGAGGTTTCTTCCACCACTGTTTTTGGTATGCCAAGGTAGTATAAAGTGGCGTCAACCCCATGGCCATCAAGAACCCAAAGAATCCATAAAGCAATATCTGAATGAGTTCATTTGCCTGAAAGTTTATGAGTAGTTCTGTCATGTTTTTATCTTTTCTCGCTTCGTTATGATTATAGCATTATTTGGCCGTTTTGGGCTGTATATTAAAGTTATTTAGCAGCATTTGTGCAGCAGTAACAAAGATAGGTCCAGCAGCCTTAAGGCCGGCATAGCCCTGCACTTTCGGGTCATCGACTCGAACATAAACAACGTACTCAATTTTGTCACCGCCAATAAACCCTACAAATGAGCCGTTGAAACGATCGGCATAGTAACCGCCATTGGGATCGGCGATTTGTGCCGTGCCAGTTTTACCGCCAACACGATAGCCCGGTCGAGCAGCAGCAGAGTAAAACCTCTCTACTAAAGTCTGCATGTAGCCCGTCACCTGCTGACTGTCGCTTGAAGATAAAACATCTCTCGCCAGAACTGTTGGCTGATGAGGCTTTAGACTGCCATCGGCCTGCTTTATAGAGTGAACCAAAGTTGGTTGATAATATGTACCACCGTTTACAAGCGCACTGAACGCAGCTGCCATCTGAATTGGTGTTTGGCTGGTACCTTGACCAAAAGTCGTGTTAGCATAACGTATATTGAGGCCAAAACCTTCGTTTGGATCTGGCACAATTCCGCCCTCTTCGTAGCCCTGCTCTATACCAGTTTTCTGTCCAAATCGATAATGATTGACTAAGTAATCATGCCACTTCTCTCGCCCTGCCTTAGTGAAATCCCCGCCCCCCATGTATTTAAGCATCTGACTAGCACCCGTGTTGAGCGACATCGTAATAATCAGTTCCAAAGTTCTGGTGCCAGCTCCACCGTCTTCCTCAACGTTGGTTATCGTTTTTCCATCTGCTATCACATACCCTGGATCATAAAAGGTTGTGTTTGCATTGACAACGCCGCTATTAAGCGCAGCAGCTACGGTCAAAGGTTTCATGACTGACCCAACCTCATAAGGCGAGGCGACATTAGAGTTTATGAAGACACTAGGATCTTTTTGCTCTTCAATTTTTGCTGGATCATAAGTTGGGTAAGAAGCCATAGCTACTACTTCACCGTTATCGGGCCGCATGACTATCAGGCCACCAGACTTGCTGTTGGCGTTAGCTAAGCCGTTTTTGAGGATTTCTTCAACTTGTTGCTGCATGCCAACATCTATAGAAAGCACAACCTCTTCACCGTCGACTGACGGAGTTTCTATATTATCACCGTTTGCGAGTAGCGGTACGCCGTTGTGATCGGTAATAGCTTTTACCTTACCCGGCGTACCTTTTAGCCGATCGTTAAGCGCCTGTTCTACACCGTACTTACCCTCTGCTTCATCATTTACAAAACCAAGCAGTGATGCCGCCAGACTGCCCTGCGGGTAAATCCGTTGGGAAGTTTCTTCCAAGAAAACTCCAGCCAATTCTAATTTTCTGATTTCGCTTGCTTGTACCTCGGTCAGTTTTTTGGCCAGTACCGTATACCTCAAATCTTTATTTTCGAGCTGCTTTTTGATCTCACTATAGTCGCCGTAACTCTTTAATGCGTCGGCGGTCTGTTCAATTTTCTTAATTAATGTCGGATCAGCAACCAAACGATATCGCTTTTCGTTTAGAACTAGAGGCACTGTCCTATCGCCGTCACGGGCATACAACGTGCCCCGCTCTGGCGCAATCTCATACTGTTTTTGCTGATTAGCAATCGCTAATTTTGAATAGTATGAACCGCGTAAAATTTGTAAATAGAATAACCTAAATGTAAAAATCAAAAATATTAAAAAAAGTACTACTTCAATTACCCTTACACGGGCTAAAATCCCGAAATGTTTTTTTGAGCTGGTCATATAAATATTTTAGCTTAAATCACAAGCACTAACACCAATGTTTATGCCAATTATTAAGCAAAAACAGATTAAGGTGCTACGGCCACAGGAGTTGCGGATACGAGCTTTGATGCGGCTTGACTTGATTTGATAGACTCAATTGACTGCAAACGAGCGGAGCTTAGCTCCAGGTTTTGTTTCTCGTCCTTAAGATCGGCTTGCTTCTTTTGAAGCGAATTTATCTTATAGCTAAGTGAGTTTGTGTGCGTTACCTGAGTAAGATACAGCATGCCAAGTAAACAAACAAGCACAACCAAAACTATGCTGTTTGTGACTGGGCCCATACGCCGATCTTCGCGCACAAAAGTAACTGTGTTCTGTCCCTTATGCGAAAACCGTGCCCTACTCATGGTAACTGATGCTGAATACGTCATATTAGTCGTTAGTATTGCCAACTGTTTTTTAGACAGCAGCTCTACCAACTTAATTCCTTTTTATTTTTGTTTTTTGGAAGGATGCTCTCTATTTTGGAGAGCATCCTTTTTGCGCAAAAGTCAGGCTACCCGAACTTTTACTTTATAACTGCGGGAGTCGCTTTTTACCTTGATTGGCATAAGTTTATTCCCTTTCTTTTGTTTTTATTTTCACTACGGCTCGCAGTTTTGCACTACGGGCACGCGGGTTTGAAACTAATTCATTTTTGTCGGCCACAATCGGATGCTTAGTCAAATCAATAAATTCCGATTCGTAGCCAGGCTCGCACACACTTTTGAACGCGTTTTTCACTATTCTGTCTTCCAGACTGTGAAAAGTGATTACAGCCAAACGACCGCCAGGACTTAATAGCTTCAGCCAAAGTGGCAAAGCTTCGCTCAAAAGCCCCAACTCGTTGTTTACGACAATTCGAAGAGCCTGAAAAGTCTTGGTTGCCGGATGGCGCTTTGACCAGCCGCGGTACGCTGAAGCTACAACTTCCGCAAGATTAGCCGTATCGTCTATAGGCCTAGCCTCAACTATTTTTCTAGCAATCAATCTAGACTTAGGCTCCTCACCATATTCATAGATAATATCTGCCAGCTCGGTTTCATCGTATTCATTAACGATTTTTGCGGCGGTCAGCTCAGCCCTTTGGTCCATGCGCATATCAAGCGGTGCTGGACTTTTGAAGCTGAAACCACGTTCTTTGTTGTCAAGGTGCGGGCTCGAAACTCCGAGATCAGCCAAAATCACATCAAACTTCTTGCCCTCGTCTACTAAATTTTTTGAAGCTTCCAAAAAATCAGTATGGAGGAGCTTGCACCCTTGCGCGCTGAACAAACCGCTCAACACGACTTGAGCGTTTTTGTCGCGGTCAACAAGATACGCTTCTTCGTAGTTCCCTGTGGCAGTAAGCACCATTGCCGCATGTCCGCCGTAACCGGCAGTCATATCAACATATGATTCCCCTGCTTTAGGAGCTAGAATCCGCATAACCTCTGCCGCAAGCACAGGTATGTGATTTTGTTGGCTCGTATCGAACCTTTTTTGCCTCAGCTACTGAGGCTTATTGCCTACTCACGAAAGTAGACAAATTATTTGTTTTTGTTTTGGTGTTTGTTTTATGACAAGGTCACCGAATTAGCAATCAACTTTTTATTTTTGGTTCGTTTTTGTTTTTGTTTGTTTCAAGTAAGAATTTATTGAAGCTTTTTTGTTTAGATTTAAAAAATCTTAGTAATGCTTCTTTCCTGCTTAAAACATTGAGAGACTTATGTGAGGTGGAGTTTTGGGAGGTGTTTTTTTAAGAAATGTGCGAAGGGTTTAGCGTGTTTACCTTAAAAACCACGTGTTGATTGCCAATTCGGTACTCTCATCGCATGTCGCTTGAGTTTTCCTAAATTGGCTAGTCGCGGAGAGTAGTTTTATCAACTACTATCTACCAAATTTTTAAAGTGCTACTTAGCCATTATTCGCCAATATCGGTTCTTGTTACCGATAGCGATAGCTTTTATATCCTTGTCAATTCCAGCATAAGCCAAGTGGTGCTGTTCCAGCGTGACACGGCCCTGCTTGTCATCCAAAACGGCTTCGACCTTTCCCGTCCTAAATTGGACGTTTAGATCAGCAATCCGCTCATCAAGGATATCTCCGTCAAGGGTTGGCTCAACTAGTTTATCCCACACACCTTTTGGGTAAAGGTGCAGGTACTGGCCGAAGCCTCGGGTAACAACAACTCCACCGGCCAACTCCTCGCGGAGATCTGCCGGAATCGTCAAACGACGTTTGTCGTCTAACTTACGTTCGAAGTAATCTACCCTGCCCATATGTTTTTTAATCAGTGGTTTTTATTTTTGGTAGGTCAGCTATTTTGGCTACCTACATTTACCCACTAACATGAGTCTACAACCCACACACACCCACAATCAAGTACTTTTTAAGTAAAAACCGCTCCTTTATGAGCGGTTATCCACAGTACTAATTTTTTTATGTTACTTATACACAACATGTAGCGTAGTTTGTTCTTACCGGACACTACGAGTTTTGTGTAGGATTTTTTGGGCCATCGATAAGTTTTATCGGCTGACCTGGATAAATTTCGCTACCGCCATTCATCTTCACCACATCGTAAACTGTTTCGCCAAGAGTTTTTCCAGCTGGGCTACCTTCTTTTGACTGGAGTTCCCACAGACTATCACCTTCTTCAGCAATTACCACTGTAGTAGCTGGCGGTGCTTCAGGCGAAGATGAATCACTTACAAGGCTTTTTATTCCAGCTCCTGCGAGCATCAATGCAGAAAATCCTACTAAGGCAGATGTCACCCTACGCCTATTGTAGTTAGGTACGCTAAGTTTATCTTTTGAACGAGGTATTGGAGTTTCGCCCACCTTTCGCATACTGCCATCAGGATGGGTGGTAAAAGGATTTCGTTTGTTGTTATTGCGTGAATGCTTGGACATATATTTAACTATAGCAAAAGCTTATGCTTTTGTCAATAAGCTTAAATAGTTTGCTAATCACTTCTCTCTTGAGGCGGCTATTTCTTTAGCCCACCACAGGGCGCTTGGTCTAATCGTACGTTTCATGGTCTTGCGATCAACATGCACCAAGCCAAATTCTGGCCACCAACCATACTTCCATTCAAAGTTATCAAGTAGACTCCAGTGGAAGTAACCGGCTACATCTATTCCTTCGCTGAGGGCGCGGTTTAGCGCAATCATCGTTTCTTGTAACCACCACTGCCTGTACTCATCCCGCGAATCAGCTACTCCGTTTTCAGTAATATAGATTGGTTTCTTGAAGTGAGCCCAAGCCCGTAATACGAGAGGATAAAGCCCTTCAGGCTCCATGTACCACCCCAGATCGTTCAGTGGTGTTTTGGGGTTAGCTCGCCAGAAACCTTTGTAATAATCACTAAAATAGTAATTTATGCCTACGAAGTCTTGACTGCGGCGTATTCTGCGCAAAAACCACCAGTTCCATGAATACCTCATCCATTTAGTAGTGACAACGTCAATCAGGTTATGGGGGCGTTTCGACTGTATGTTGGCCATCTGATGAGCGATACCAATTTTTATATTCGGATACTTGTCTTTGATGATCCGATACGCTCGGCGATGCGCACGAACTAAGTTGTAGTAGACTTTAACCAACTCAAGCGGATTTTTGTGCTGTGGTACCCACTCACCAGTCATATAGCTAAAACTAGCGTAGACGTTTGGCTCGTTAATTGTCAGAATATGTCGGACGTGTTCTAGATCCAGCTCTTCGCAGATTTTAGCAACGTAGCGGTCCCAATATTTCAGGTTGGACCTTTTAGTAAAACCACCTTTTTCGGCAAACCAAACAGGCACAGTCCAGTGCCAGATGTTCAAGAATGGCTCAAGACCTGATCTGCGCATTTCCGCCACATAGGCTTTGTAGTGATCCCAAGCCTTTTTGTTCCAAACGCCTTCTTCTGGTTCTACCCTGCTCCATTCAATACCAAAACGAAAAGCGTTTAAGTTGAGCTCACGAGCCAAGCTAAAATCTTCAGAATACCGCTTGATATGCTCAATTCCACGGCCGCAAATATAGTTCGCCGGGCTTTCTGCCTTGTGTTTTACATGGTCCCAAGCTGGTACCCAGCCAAGTCGCTTCTCTGCGGTTTTAGCTAGCTCAGAAGCGTGCTCTAGCTCCCAAACCGACCACTGATTGACATTACCGCCTTCTACTTGATAGCTACAGGTACTGCCACCCCAGTAAAAGTTTTTAGGAAAGTAATTTTTGTGTTGATCCATACCTTAAGCTAATTTTAGCATAAGCTAAAATAAAAACTCTAAGTCCTAAATTTTAAATCCTAAAAAAAATCAAAATTAATGCTAAGCTTTTCTGTTCTTCTTACGCAAACATCAGACCAAACCGACAGTTACGACGATCACCGAAGCTCTAACCTCTCACCTCGGGACGCACGCCCAGGTCGCCACCACGAAGGCCGACACCGCTGCGGCTCAAGTACACCCGACCGCGGCCAGGATCCCAGTCGACGGCGAGCCCGTCCGCACCATTGTTTATGGTACCTTCAGCCCATGACCAGTTGTAGGTGATGCCTATCTTGCCATCAATAGGATCTTGTTTGTTGAATTGTCTCATAGCATGGATAGTAAGTAGCGTTTCAGCCTTAGGGTTGGTGATTGTATATATGTCTGGGTCAGTGTTGCTATTGTCTGGACCAGTTGGCAATTTGTCTAGAATGTCACGAAGGTTTTCAGGGATAGATCTGTCAGCTGCGGTGCCATTGTGGGCAACATTGGGGACTGGGACTTTACTACTGACTGGTACAACACTGACTTGCCACTGTGGGGCATTAGGATTAGTGTCTATGACACTAATCCATTGTGTAGCAACTTCATTGTTTATCCATAATCCATCACCATCTGCTAGGTTATGGAGCTTGTGCGCAGAGTCGGGATGATTGGTGTCTTGCCAAGCCCTTAGTCCTGAGAATAAGGCTCGCCAGCTTCCTGGTGTGTAGTTACCATCTGCGAGCTTCTCCCCAAGTGGCCGATTGATGGGAGTAAACACCAATTGTGAAGGTATATTCAGTTCTTCATAGGCTTTAGTAGCCTCAAGAAGTCGTTGCCAGTTGGTGTTAGCAAACTCTGGGCTGTCTAGATTAGGTATATCACTGAAGACGTGGCCTGTTTCTTCTATCATCCTACCCATTTGATGATGGGTTTGTTTTACTAATTCTGCAAAAGCTCTACCTTCAGGAGATGATGACAGCGAGTCAAGACTGCCGTTGTTAGTAGAGTCAGAACCCATACGCTCAACAGGAGCAAGTGAAGGAAGTCCAAGATTACCAAGAGCAATTAGTGTTGCCTGAGTAGCTTCTACTCCTTGACCTACAGAGCCTCGAGCTTCTGGGCTTGCCATAGCACCAAGATTAACTAGTGCTTCGACTTGTTCAGGGGTGAGGGGTTTAGGCATGAGAGCTACTCCTAAGCACATCAATTAGTTCTGGCATAATTCCGAGCAGAAAGTTAGGAAGATCTTTGGCATTAGCAATATTAATACGCTTACTATTTTCAGATAAAGATCCGACTTCGGCATTGCCGAAAACACACTGTAGTATCGTCGCACCTTCTTGCTCAAGACGTGTGGCCTGCTTTTGGGCGGCACTTAAATCATGGAACTGCCCATCGCTCAGGATAACTACTAGTGTCAAACGCCTTCCAGCAGGTTCAACTTTTTCAAGTGCCCCCGAAACAATAGTACTGTTAGAGTTTGGGTGAGCAAGAGATTTATACATTTTTCCTAGACTAGCGTTATCCGGCATATCGTTGAGCGGACAAAGTATCTCGTCGCCTGCGCCAAAAGCCTGAATTTGTATTCGAATCGGCGGCTCATCGGCATAGACTTCGAGCCCAGCAAGCTGTACACCTTGCGAAAGAGTAACCGCACTGGCCGTTGCTTGAATAGCTTTATCGCCGGCCATGCTTCTGCTAACATCGCACATAAATATAAAATCTGCACCATCAAACTCATGCTCAATATTCTCTTTTTTCTCAGAAGACTTCCAAACATCCGGATATGGGTTGTTCGAGCCGCCTGCTAGGTAGCCCAGGAGTTTTCCGATATGCACCCGATGTCCACGAGCAGCCACTTCTCGACTTGGTGCAAGGAACTCGTTTTGCCTATCACGTCTCAGCATCCTGATCATATCTGCTATGGCGTTTATTTCTGCGGAGTAGAGCGTTGATAGTCTCATAAATCCGTCAAAATCATTATCAGACAGACCGAGCTCCTTTTTGAGCTGAGCTATTTGTTCTGGACTTAACTGGCTTTGCTGCTTCTGGTCTTGCTTAGCGTTTTTGGCATCGTTGATTGAAGAAATAATCTCACCACCTATTTTTTTGGCAACCTCTTTTATTGCTTCACCAATGTCACCTGGGGATCCGGGCTGATTGTTTTTTGTACCAGATTCTTCACCTAACTTTTCTTCACTGCTATGCTCGCCGTGCTTACAGCCACCGGATTTTGAATAGTCAAATGGATTCTCAATTTGATCGCCCTCTGCTTGCTTATTCTGTTGAGGTCCTGCTTGTCCGCCACCTTCTCCTTGGCCATTTTGTGGAGTCTGTTGTTTGTGATCGCGCAAATCTTCCTCAAATAACTCATCATACAAAGCTTTAATATATGCATATACTCTGTTGTAATCAGAGTATTCTGCGCCATACTCACGAAGTTGCCCCAGAAGATTATAATTCTTACCCGACTGCCCGAAATGAACAATTTTCGCTAGAGCACTTAAAACAGCATCGTTCAAACCCACTAAGCCCGCTTCTTCAATATATTCGCCAATTTCTATTGGGTCTCTCAGGCTATGTATACCAGTTGTCATAGCAAGAACGAGCATACTGTCCATAAATTGTTGGTGCCGTGGTAGCTGGGCTATACCGGCACGCTTGTCCAGTGGATATAGGTAGTCATCGTACGACAGTTTTGTAATATTAGTTATATAACGAGTTTTTCGAGCATTGTCATAATTGATAGCTGTGTCTTCGGTAATATTACTAAAGTATGCTTCTTCTTTCGGCATTACCTTAGTAGGTCTCTGATGTTTAAATCGTTTTGCATGCCCGACTTCATGTAAAACATTGAACCCTAAAAAAGCTAGCCTATTCTCCTCAGATGCAAGCAGTACGAGCGGTAAGCTGATCTGAATGTCTATTTTTCCAGAAACAGTATTATAGGTTGTAACAGATGTATCGATGCCGTCTACTACCCGGACATCAGCTGTTACGTTTTCTGCAGCCAAAGTTGCATCAACAGCATCAGAAAAGTCCCTGGTAAAGTCGGCCACATCGTCCCCTATAGCAAGCTCACCTGTATAAGTCGGTGTAGTGGCTACTTCTCTTCTCTCAAACACAGCCGTCATGATTGTATTATAGCATGAAAATATAGACATTTCAAACTTATTGTGTTATACTTAGTGCTATGAGTGAAGTTGAACGGAGCTTTGAGTCATTAGTTGTCCCAACTGGTAATTCTCCTTTGGTTGCCTGTATGGGTGCGAATGCCTGTCGTCGTGTTTGCCAGTTTGTAGATAGTGGCAGAACAATAGCAACAGCGGACCCATCGTGGGGTCTACCAGGTGAAAGGTCTTGTGAAATATTAGACAATATAGAGAACCAAGATCCTACTATCGCAGAAGAGCTACTTGACGCGACGACACTACCTGTTATTGACGGTTTTACGCCCAGCCAAGCAGTTGAAAAGGCTGGTGGATACCTAAAGCATTTGAGCGACGACAAAGGAGCATTTGAGGATTATATTAAAACCATTCTTAAAGCGGATAAGCTTCCCAGGTCGATAGTCGCTCTAGCTAAAAAAAAGTATGATTCAGCTAAATCTCACCCAACTAACGAGACCGAACAACATACCGATGAAGTTAGAGCTACCATAGCCGGTTTTGAATCAGTCCTTAGAGGATTCTTTGACCGTACAGTCCTTGATGAGCACGGAGTGGTATTGGATGCCAACATAAAAGAAGTTATTGTTGAAGCGGCACGTCAGTTTGCTGTAGGCCACCATATCAGGTTGGTCGGGGAGCCAGGAGTCGCAAAGACCAGTGTGGCCAAGTTTATTGGACGCATAAATGCACGCGCTAATCATCCTGACCTAGAAGAAACAGATCTAGAGCCCATTTTGATATCATTCTCTTCAACATCAGAGGCCGAAGCTCAATTAGTACAGCAAACCTTTGAAGACGGCACTCTCGGAGAGGCACCCGCCAAACTTGCTGAAGCCGCAAGAAAAGGTATAGCTGTAATCTTTGACGAAGATAATGCACTGACAGCTGATCAGAAAATATTCTTCAACGACCTACTACTGAAGAAACCCGGACAAACCATAACGGTTGCTGGTGAAGTTATTACTATCCAACCTGGATTCAGTGTCATAGCCACGCGTAATGCAATGACCGATACGCAGGGAAATCGTCGTCAGGGACGCCAACAACAAGATAGCGCTGGTGACGCACGACTAAGTCGTATTGATGTGCCGCTTCCTTACCAGAGTTCAACTGGTTCAGATGCGTATGAAACTACTAGACGAGGTGATGAGACAATCGGAAGATTATTTTTTGCTCGATACGTAGATAATTTCGGCTGGAAACTACCAAGTGCTGACATCATGAACTTATTTACTGATGTAAAGCAGCTCGTAGCTAAGCTTGTCGTTAAAGCTACTGAGCCTCCTGTTAATGTCGTCGGTAGTGGCGTATCGGCACAAGCCCGACCAGAACTTGCAGGCTGTCTATCGCCAAGGGAGCTAGATAGGATACTAGAAGTAACCTTTACGCATAGCAACTCCGACCAAGTCGCGAAAAACACTCGTATAGCGATTCGAAATGCTGTGCAGCAGATAGTTAATTCTGACAACGGACACTACGTTAGCCCCGCAGCTAAAAAAGCTGTTGATAAGTTACTAAAAGATGGACATTTCAATGCCTAAACCCCTCACCCCAGAACAAGTCGAAGCACTAGTTAATCTTGGTGCTATGGCAAGCCCAGAAGCTCGAGGCTCTGTAGGTCAAGGAGTAGAAGCTACTCAGGCAACACTAATTGCTCTTGGTAATCTTGGACTTCCTTCACTTGCTCCTGTTGAGCGTATGGGTTCTGACTCTACTAACAACGGCAGTCTTGACTCGCTGTCATCATCTCCTGAAGGTAGAGCTTTTGCAGAATTAGTAAAACAAACCCATCATCAAATGGGTAGGATGATAGAAGAAACAGGCCACGTCTTCAGTGATATACCTAATCTAGACAGCCCAGAGTTTGCTAACACCAACTGGCAACGACTTCTTGAGGCTACTAAAGCCTATGAAGAACTGAATATACCTTCACAATTGGTGTTTACTCCCATCAATCGGCCACTTGGGGAGAAGCTCGCAGATGGTAACTACACACCAGGAAGCTGGCGAGCCTTATTCTCAGGACTAAGGGCTTGGCAAGACACCAATCATCCCGACTCTGCGCACAAGCTCCATAACCTAGCAGATGGTGATGGATTATGGATAAACAATGAAGTTGCTACACAATGGATTAGTGTCATAGACACTAATCCTAATGCCCCACAGTGGCAAGTCAGTGTTGTACCAGTCAGTAGTAAAGTCCCAGTCCCCAATGTTGCCCACAATGGCACCGCAGCTGACAGATCTATCCCTGAAAACCTTCGTGACATTCTAGACAAATTGCCAACTGGTCCAGACAATAGCAACACTGACCCAGACATATATACAATCACCAACCCTAAGGCTGAAACGCTACTTACTATCCATGCTATGAGACAATTCAACAAACAAGATCCTATTGATGGCAAGATAGGCGGCATCTGGTCATGGGCTGAAGGTACCATAGACAATGGTGCGGACGGGCTCGCCGTCCGCTGGTATCCTGACTACGGTCGGGTGGTCTTGGACCACGGCGATGTCGGCCTTCGTGGTGACAGCCTGGGCGTGCGTCCCGAGGTGAGAGGTTAGAGCTTCGGTGATCGTCGTAACTGTCGGTTTGGTCTGATGCTGGCGTAGAATACATCACGTTTGAAGGAGTCTACTCTGACTATGTACTGCTCAAAGGGTTTTAGCAGACTAGACCACCGCATGTTGGGTGCAAGCACGTGCAGCAGCTTCCCCTTCTGGCTCAGGTACTCAACTAAGCTGTAGAAATCTCCGTCACCTGAAACTATTACAGCCTTATGATAATTATTGATTTCCTTCATCGCGTATAAAACTAAATCTGTATCAACATTACCTTTGGTGGCAGGCTTATCTTCTTTTGCGCCTTTTTCTTGACTCTTGACTCTTGGCTCTTGACTCTCCTCGATATACATATCAAGCGTTGGACGTAATACCACCAAGTAACCTGCTTCTTGCATTTGACGATACAGATCCTCATTTTCCGGCATATAGCCAATGAACATGAAGGCTTTCTCGACATTGAAACGGGTGCGCAGGACTTCTCGGAACTTTTTCCAATCTAGCTTCCAGCCGTATTTCTGAACACCAAGATTAAGGTTTTGGCTGTCAATAAAGGCATAGTTTGCGAGCTGTTTTTGTGTTTTCTTGCGTCTAAACATCTATATCAACTATAGACACAACTTCTAAAATTTCCAAATATCATAAATACCCTTTGTTAGAGAACGACATTATTAAAGTTTTACGGCTTCTACGATTGTTCGCTCTTGGTACTCGTCGTTAGTTTTGTCATACTTGCCAGAGCAGCTCATTACAAAAATAGTGGCTGTCTTCCGTTCTGTCGTTAAGTATTTTGCCATATCAACCTTTTCGAGCGGAACTTTTTCAACAGATTTAATCTGAAAACTAGACTCTACCCCAGAACCGTAGGTAATTTTTATCGTCTCGCCTTGCTCAAGAGTACCAAGATCTGCAAACACGCCTCGGGCTGTCCATCCTTGATTATGCCCAACTAATAGAGATGATCCCTCCTGTCCCGGCACAACGGAGTTTTCGTACCAACCAACATCATTAATATTGCGTGGTGACCCAACGGCACCTTCCTTTGTCGTTCCTACCCGCATTACCCTAGACTTCACCCTTAAACCTTCTATCGTGATGTAGCGTGGCATATTTGCGGCGACAGAGTATGATGCTAACTTATCATTACCAATGGGCGACTCATCGGGTTTGGCATCGCTGGTTAAGCCTTCGGTCGAGTCACCGAGAACTGCACTATTAGTAACTTTGGCTATCTCCGCCTTTAGCTCATTGCTTTGCCTGTAAGACAATCCTACAATTAATAGCCCAGCTATCATTACACCAGCAGATAAAACCTTTGTGGCTTTTTTTGAGGACAATTTCCTTGTCTTTAATCCGCTTTCTGCAGCAAGTTTTGTCGGCGGTTCGCATGACGCGTTAGTTTTTCTCAATATAGCCGGCTGCGCTTGTGTTACACCGACTATCCGCTGTGCTGATTCAGCCATGCTTATTGTCACATTACTATCAGGGTTCGGGCGCTTTACTTCTGGTTTTAAAGTTAAACCATAATCGGATCTAGCATTGCCATTGGTAAAAACACGACGCTTAAGACCAGGGCTATCTAGGTATACCCTTTTACGGCCTAACTGAACGCTACTTTTTATATCCATTAATTTTATTTGTTTTTAATTCTTTTGTTTTTTACTGACGTTTGAACGAGTGATTGTAAGCGGCGTATCCCGCTACAATTAGCAGTAAACCCAGTGGTATGAAAGTGTTAGTATCTTTAATAATGTTCTTAAAGCCAGTATTTGCTACAGACTCAACTGAAAGGCTAAGCACAGCTTCGCTATCATTATTTGTCGAGGTAGAGGCGGTATTCACTGTAGCAAAAGTTGGTACTTGAAGTAGGTTTGTCTCTGTTTTCTCACCAGTGGCCGGCGATATGTAACCAAGATTGTGCAAACTCGTATCGATTGCTGCATTGTCGTCAATCTTAACGGTAAGGTACAGTTTTCGCTCTGCACCAACTCCTAAGCTTGAACTACTTGTACAAGTCAGCGACGATCCGCCAGCAACACTCGAAGGCGGAGAGCACGTAAAGCCAGCGTCTGAATCACCGTGAGGCTGTGTAGCACTAAAACTCAAACCAGTTGGCAGCAAGTCAGTCATTGACCATCCAGCCACTGCCCCGCTAGGACCATTATTTTTACCAACCAGTTCGTACTGCAAAGTTTGGCCACGTTTGTATGGCCCTGCTGTGACCAATCTTTTGGTAATGGTCAGATCGATTTCACCGACCACCAATCCAGCATCAATTGTGGGGTTAATTTGCTGAGCTAGTGTTACCCCGTCTCCAGGTACGACAGCTCGCATATTTGTTTCATTCTCGCCAATTACAAATGTATTTGTTAGCCCAGTTGCTGCATCAGCATTAGAATCGTTTGCTTCTGTCCCACTGCTCACTTCCTGAGCCGTAAATGAATAGTTAGCGGGTAGATTACTAAATTTGACCGAATAAGTCCCTGCATAGACTTCATCAAAAACATAGTGTCCGCTAGCATTAGTTGCAGTAGTTGCAATCACGTTCTCAGCAGTGTCTAAAAGCTCAACAGTTACATTATTAACTGGTAATTCTCCAACGTCTTGAATACCGTTATGATTATCGTCATACCAGACATAATCACCAACCCCAAAAATCATTGAAACTATTAGATCTTCTTCGGAGTCATTGTTGGTTGTAGAAGTCGTCGTGTTTGTGGCAAATGTTGGCACTACTAGCGGATTAGTCTCGGCAATATCACCCGGAGCTGGAGAGACATAAGTAACGTTTTTAAGAGCAGAATTAAGTGGAGCGTTTGCATTTATTGTCACATCTAGAGCCAGTTTTCTTTGAGCTCCTGGAGCAAGGCTAGCGTTGTTGGTGCAAGTTATCGAATTTCCACCAGTTATACTGCTCGGTGCGCCGCAGGTAAAACCTGCGTCAGATGCGATATTTGGTTGAGTGACTGCAAAAGTTAATCCTGTAGGTAATAAATCAGTTATTGACCAGTTTGCAGCAGCCGCGTTAGGGCCATTGTTTGTTACAACTAGGTCGTACCGAACACTATCCCCTCTAATGTACGGACCCGCATTGAATAAAGATTTAGTAATTTTTAGATCCATCTCTGGACTATTTTCGTATATGCCAGCGTCTATTGTTGGGTCTATCAGTCCAGCATCTATTACGCCATCAGCCGGTATTGGAGCGCGCATATTTGGTTGACTATCATCGAGAGTAAAATTAGCTGTAATACCAGTGCCTGCTGGATTCGAGTCGTCTGAAACAGTGCTTCCAGGAGCATTTTGTGTAGTAAAGACATATCCAGCCGGCATATCTGAAAACTTAATTTTGTAAGTACCAGCTGAGAGTCCGTCAAAAACGTAGTGCCCATTTGCGTCGGTTACGGTACTGTCAAGCACGACGTCTGAGGTACTAAGTAACTCAACTGTTGCACTGACTACAGCGGCTTCGCCTACGTCTTGAATTCCATCTTGGTCAGTATCATACCAAACGTAGTCACCTACTGCGTATAAAGGCTCAGCAGTTCTATTAGCTGACAGCGCCCGATTACCGCCAGAACTACCGACATATTGGTCAGCCCCACCTGGTGGGTTGATAATCTTATAAGTGGCAGGTGAGCTAGCGACGTTAGCAGTAATCGTGACTGGTCCGCCACTTGAGGTAAAACTAAAATTTAGGATACCGCTAGCGTTTGTAGTGCCGCTAGATGGCGTGACTGTTCCGCCGCTCGCCGATAAAGTAACTGTTGCGCCAGCGATTGCTGCGTTAGTTGCCGATTTTAACATCACATTACCTGGAGTACTGCTACCGGACCAGCCTGGAGGTGTTGGAGCGTTTACAGTTAATTTCCAAGCGCCATACTGAGTTGCGGCTTCGGCGTCCATACTTTGCGCTAGAGAATTTACTGTAGAACTTGAACTTGCATTCAGATTCGGCACGATAATATGACCGCTGTCAGTGCGATCTTTGGCGTAGTAATGCCCCAGCATCCACACGGCTGCAGCCCTGTTGTTATCACTGGTATCACCCCATTTCCACAGAATGTATGAATACTTTGGCGTAAGCGCTACCGTATTGCCATTCTTGTCTATGAGATTTGACATGATCGTGCCGTTGCTTGTAGCAATCGGGTGACCTAGATCATCTCGCAAACAATAAGTCAACCACCATGACGTAGCAGTTGTTCGCACAGAGTATTGACCCATCCATCTAGACTGATTCCAGCCTGCACTGTCTTTTACTGTCAACCTTCGACCAGCGCAATAGGTTGAGCTAGCGTTCGGCGACCCAGGAGTACACCACGCCGGTTGAGAACTAAAAGGGCCTGCGTCTCCCCTGCTATGTTGTTTTTGTAATATAAAAATGCTCGCAGCAGAAAAAACTGCCACGAACAAGGCGCTATAACGTAAAACTTTTTTCATTCTCATTTTTAAGCCTTTTTGATTTTTACTGTTTCTCAGTATTATTATAATCACTAATTATCGATGGTCAAACTTTATCCACAGGAAAGATTGCTTTTTTCAAAGGTTTTTATAACAGATTATTAAAGTCTAATATCATAAGCTCAGGCGAGCAGCTTAACATCTTAATAACCAGCAATGGCAGTATGTCCGATCGACCTTGGCCCAATTGGGAATATAATTATCTCTGCTGACTTTCCGACCTCCCAGGCATTTTTTACTTCCCTTACATCTCTTTGGGATCAGTCTGGTACAATACCCTGCTCATGACAAAAGTTTAACCACTCGTGTGCGCCCATAGAGACACTAGTTATCATACTCCTAGGTGCTTGCCTGTCGTAAAGTTTCATTTTTTATCCTTTATTTTAGTAGTTATGCTTATGTAATACTCCAAATAATTATAGATATCAAGTTGAAACTAATAAAAAACAATTCCACGTAAAAAAATCTACAAAAACTTTAGAATATTTTAGTATTAGCCACAGTTTTTGCCTACTATAGCGTTGGGTTTTCTTTATCCATTATGACGCGTTTAGTCGCGTCGACTTACGTTGGAGCATACAACACACATAAACAGATATAGGCTTAGCCCTATAGCGTTACCTTAACTGGCTATCCTAATTAAGTTAAGTCTTCGGGCCTAACTCTTTGCTGCTCTGTAGAATCACGATCACGAACAGTGACACTGCCATCTTCAAGGCTTTGAAAATCAACCACTACGCAAGCAGGTGTGCCTATTTCATCCTGACGACGATAGCGCTTCCCAATGTTACCGTTGTCGTCCCACTCACATATGTATTTTTCGCTTAAAAGCTCGTACAGCTCGCGGGCCTTAGCTACAAGTTCTGGCTTGTTCTTAAGCAGCGGAAAAACAGCATACCGAACAGGCGCAAGCTCTGGCTTTAGCTTAAGCAGTGTTCTAACTTCGCCGTTTTGGAGCGTCTCTTCTGTATAAGCGTCACTTAGTACAGCTAGGAATATGCGCCCCATTCCAGCCGACGTTTCTAGCACCCATGGAATGAATTTTTCTTTAGTTTGTGGGTCAGTGTAGCTCAGATCAACTCCAGAAAACTTCGTGTGCTGGCTTAGATCGTAATCACTACGGTCGTGGATTCCCTCTACCTCGTCAAAGCCTAGACTTGGATAATTGTATTCAATGTCCCAAGCATCCTTTGCATAAAAAACCAGGTTCTGGTGCTGTGTTAGCCTCAGATTCTCTTCCTTTATTCCCAGACTTAGGTACCAGTTCCATCTGTCCTGCTTAATCTTTTCGTAAATTTCTTTATTCTGATTTGGTTTGACGAAATATTGGGTGTCCGCCTGCTCCATTTCGCGCGTTCTAAACAAGAAATTCCTAGGACTAATCTCATTTCTAAAAGCTTTACCTATCTGGGCAATGCCAAAAGGCACCTTCATGCGCGTAGTATCAATGACGTTTTTAAAGTTCAAGTAAATTCCTTGACAAGCCTCTCCGGGTAGGTAAACTGGCCGCTCGTCATGACCAGTAAAATCCCCAAGATTTGATTTTACTAAAAGATTAAAAGCCTTAACTTCTGTAAAATCTTTTTTGCCGCAGCTGGGGCACTTTATTTTTTCACGATTGGAATCAAAAAGTTTATTTAGCTGGTCTTCGGTCATTTTTTCGTCGGCAACAACTCCAACGACAGTAAGCTCTTTGTCTACTCTAATACGGGTGTGGCACTGCTTACATTCGCTTAGCGGATCGCTAAATCCGCCGACATGACCACTTGCCTCCCAGACTTTTGGGTTTTTAAACATTGCGGAATCGATACCAACCATATCCTCGCGGTCATGAACATTACTCTTCCACCAAGATTTTTTAATGTTGTTTAGCAGCTCTACTCCATACGGTCCGAAGTCATATAGACCTGCCTCACCCCCATATATCTCACTGCCCGGATATACAAAGCCGCGACGCTTGCATAAGGAAATTATTTTTTCTAGAGTTACATCATTCATTAAGGTGTATTATAAACCAAACGCAAACTTTATACGACGCAGTATGGAGACATTTGGCACTTCATGAACACAGAAACTACTCTGCGGAGGCCCTATGATGCAGGTTGGCTCTTGTGCGCGAAGCTTAGAAAGTCTCCTGCTCTCAACCGCATGATCAATCACACATAGTCTCTCTAAGCCAGTTCGTCGTACAATCCGGGGCGGATTTTCTTCACCGACATGTTCAATAGGCGGCATTCGCTTTTCGAAATCCTCTGGGTCGAATAAGCCAGCAACCAGATCAGGCCTGGCACCTTCGCAATTTGCTAATAATTTTACACAACATCTATCCGACACTCGCACTATTATATTATTCGTACTGCTATAATGAAAGACTTACTAGCCTTTCGAACAAATTAGTCGCCTTAAAGCCTTCATCAATGCTAATACTTAAACGATTTAATCTTTGAACGTCGTATTCTTGAGCCAGCCTGATGATTTTTATATCTTTTGCGGTAAAATCACCGGCACTACTTAATACAAAAGCCTGTGCTAGAAGATCATAATTATATGTCTTGTTCAGTTCAAGTACTTTGCCGGTAGCCTCTTTGTATGCATCAACATTTCGCCCGTTCAAGTTAAGCCAGCGTGAATAGAAATATAACTTAGCAGCCCACAATTTAGAAGTTTGCTCGTTCAAAAAACTAATTGTGTTTTTAAGTAGCTCATACAGGTCGCCGTCAGCAGAAGACTCGATGTGCTTATTGTACAGTTTTAGCACCTCATACAGCCACATTGTTTTCTCTAGGTTTTTAGAGATATTGTCATAAACTCGTTTACTACTCGCTCCTACCAGAGTCTTAAGTTCTGAGCGGCCGTTAATGAATACTATGTCGGACACGCAAAAAAGCTCGATTCCACCTGCCATTTTGCTTTTTGGTTTTCTTGCTCCTTTTACTAGGCAGCTAATTTTTCCAAACTTGGGGCTAAGAAAGGCTACGATCCTATCCGCCTCGCCATAGTCTCGTCTCGACAAAACAATTGATTCAGTTTGTTCGCGTTGCATCTTCTATTAGGCCTGGAGCTCAGCAGTTACTCTTTTTAGGTCTGCTAACGTAGTATTGGGTTTGTATAAGTATCTTGCCACTCTAAGTCGTTTGAAGTTTTTGGACTGTAGAACCGCTGAGCTAATAAATGTGTTAGTTAGTAGCACCACTATTAGATCAGAAAGATCAGAGTAGCTGCGAAGTTCGTTTAAGATGTCAAAACAATTGTGATCACCAAGTTGATACTCGCATATCAGAAGATCAACTTTTTGATTATCCAATGTTTCAAATAGTTGCTCAACGCTTTCCACTGTAATTACGCTAGAACCGATATACTCGGTTATTGACGCAGCTTGAATTGGGTCTGGTTCAAACAAAATGGTTGTCATACTATTTTCAGTTGAGCACTTGGCATTAATGTCATGCTGTAACCCGACCCAGCAGTAGATGAGATTAGTTTTAACTTACCGTTCATAGCGCATAGAAGTTGGTTCGCAACATAAATACTTGCCGTAGGACCACCCCCAGCAATGTGAGACAAATCCGCACTGTTTTTGTGCTTCAAGCCATCAACACTTATTTGCCAAAGCGCCTGTTTAATATCGGCAGAACTTATAATCTTAATGTTCGGACAGTTATTTTTTTGGCCAACATAAATCATGATTTTTTGAACTTTGCTAAAACCATAGCCAATGGTTGCAATCGTTCTCAATAATGTTCTGAGTACGGCGGTTAGCGCTTCAGGATTGAGCATGGCATTGTTTTTGACCCTAAAGTCGGTAGTAACTTGGCAGCCATAGCGCCTTATAAAGCTATGGCTCAAATTGATCGCATCGTAAACAGCTGCCGAAGGTGATTGAGCAACCAGCGGTAGCTCTAGTTGATTCAACCCACTGCGCAGTCCCAGCAACAAACTATCTATGTCATTCATCGCGCTACGAGCCAGTAGCTCTATCTGCCCAAAAGAATCAAGGTTTTTTGTATGTCTAGCCAACTCGGCAGTGTAGGCAATCTGCATCAGCGGCGTCTTTAAATCATCCGCCAAAGCCCCTACTATATAAGTTTGATCAATCTTGTTCACCTTACCCTCAATTATTACTAATTATACTTTAATTAGGGTACGAAGGTTAGGCTTTCTAGCACTATGTTGTCGAAATCACTGGCGAATTCTTTGCTTTCGCTATAAATAAATATCGTTTTATCACGTAGCGGCAGTATTACCATAGATCCCACTTTACGAGAATCGACTTCCCCGTCTAGTCTTGTGCCCAGTATCGATGGCACTAATTTGGCCCGGTACGGCATTGCTGTCAGCTTACCGCTTTTAATCGAGGATTTATACGACTCTAGTGTTTTATCGTAGTTCTGATTCGTTACTCTAACTTTCAGAGCATAAGAAAAACTATCGCTAACTCCCGATGACGGTATCAAGATTGGATGAAAAGTGGCATTGACAGGAGTTGAGGCACTTGGATTGGTAAGGCCGCTCCAGGTTTTGGGATAAGAGAAAGTAATCTGGCCATAGGTTGGGTCGCCTTGAAACTGCCGTGTAGGCTGTTTCTCTTTTTCGGCAAACTCTAGTTCCTTTTTGCTAGCTTCTTGTTTCTTGGCAACTTCTACGGCCTCGGCTATTTTCTTATCAACACTTGTTTGTAAATCCTGCTTGCGAGCAAAAGTAAAAGCACCAAAAACGCTACTGACAACAAACAAAACACCTAAAGTAATAGCTACGACTAAAGTAGCTGCTACTTCCCCACGATAATAACGCTTGTGCATATCTGTAATATTACTTGAGTTTAAATCGCTATGCAAGCTAGTTGTACATGTAAAGCAGCATGCCTTGCCTCTCATCAGATATGCTTTTTTCAGGTATCCTGAAAGCATAACTAACAAGTTTAACCGGCTTAACCTTACATTCGTTTATAATTTTTTTGTGCAATCTCTGCATAAACCTTGTGTGCAGAAATACAAATATGCCATCTGCATCGGAGACGCTGGTAGTCCAAAAATTACCCCACCTTACAGTTACGAGCTGGCCATAACGGCGGGTTCTGAGCCACGCGATTATCACTAGAAACAAGTTTATTTCTACTCCTACGGCTTTAATTCCTTGTTGTGCAGCTAAGCTCAGGATTTTACCGTCACCGCAACCAAGATCAAATAATGTTTGACCCTTTTTTAGATCAAGCATTTTAAGCGCCACTTCAGCTTGTGGCCTAAGGGTCGGCAGGTACGGTGCTCCGACAAAAACCACGATTCCGAAAAGCAATATGACCGCCAAAACTATTATTAATATCAATGCCGGCATATCGCCCCTAGGCCTTCTTTATCTTCTTGATTTGTAGCTCGGCTTTCGCGATCCGTTCATTAAGCTCGGCAATGAGCTTCTGCCCCTGTTTAAATTTATCAACTGCTTCGTCTATATCAACCTGATCTGACTCAAACCATTCAATTATTTGGTCTAGCTGAGCCTGCAATTCCGAAAAACTCTTCATGTCGAACTAATTGTAACCGACACATCACCATCTGCAAAACTAAGATCAAAACTTTTTTCGTTTTTAGCTTTGACCGCGGAGACAATGTACTTGCCGTTTTTTCTAGCCAGAGCATAGCCGCGCCGCAAAACCGCTGCCGGGTCAAGAACCCGAAGCGCCTTGGTGCTAGACTCTATAGCTTTTCTTTTGTTGCTAAAGATCCTATCGACAACCGCATTCAATACATCAGTCCTAACACCGATCCAGCTGCTGTTAGCGCCAATACAGCCAATTAAACCTTGTCTCAACCAGTCATTTTTGTTTGCAAGATTTTGGATAAAGTCTTTCTTGTCGGGTAGTAGCAGCTCGGCCGCATTACTAGGAGTACTTGCCCGTGCATCAGCCGCAAGCTCTGCCAAGCTAAAGTCACGTTCATGCCCTATTGCCGCCAAGGTTGGTATGCGACTTGAGGCCACAGCCCGCACAACTCTTTCATCATTAAATGCAGCCAGATCATCGGCACTACCGCCGCCGCGAGTGATCACCACAACATCCGCAGGCTGTTCGGCCAAGTTAGATAAAGCTATGGCCTCGATAATTTGTGCCGGCGCATCGACGCCTTGCACCAAAACAGAATAAACCTCGATTTCTGCAAGCGGCCAGCGACTCCGAGCTATTTTTATGAAATCACTGTATGCGGCTGACTCATCGGATGTCACTAGTGCTACTTTCTGCGGCAGCAGTGGCAGCGCTCTTTTTCTCTCGACAGCAAAAAGACCTTCGCGCTCTAGCTTTTTTTGTAGCAAACTTGCCGCTTTTACAATCGAACCCTCGCCAACCGGCCTGACAGAACTTAAGTTGGCCGTAAAGCCGAATTGTGGGTGCAACCTCGGTGCAACCGTAACCTCAACCATCATTCCGTCTTCCAGCGGCCCCGGCAGCATATAGACTGTGCCAAAACAGTGTAGCTTGGCATATTCATCACGCACATCAAAGTACAGCCATTTCCCCTTAGCAACACGAAAGTTAACCAGCTCACCAACTATGGTCATCTGCGGATAGACCATTTCTAAAGTCTGGTTAAGCAAACCTACAGCGTCACTAACACCTAAAATAATGCTTTCTATTCCCTGCACCTGCTAAACCTCTTCGTGAGATTCAATATCTTTTTCTAGCTCATAGATTTGGCGGTTGTTCATGTTGCGATGATAGAAATAGTAGCCAATTGGCAGACCGATTAGCATCGTGATAACTCGATAGACGACTGTCGCCGATAGTGCCAAAGCCTTGTCCACACCACTGGCCGTCATGACCGCCGTCATTAGGCCTTCATAAACGCCGACACCACCAGGCAAAATCGCTACCAACCCAGCTAGGTTGGCGATGGCGTAGGCAATTATGAGTCCACCTGGGTTGATGTATTCTCCGAATGCAACGTAAGCTGAATAAATCGTCAATATTTCTGTAGTATTTATCAAAAGCGCCCACAAAAATGGACGCTTTAGAGCACTCTTGTCAGCCATCAGACTCATGTAATCTCGGTGCATCTCATCGAGCGTTTTCTCGACTTTAGCTATGCTGATCGTATCCTTTTTGTTCTTTCTAAATAACCCTACGACTCGATTAACGAAGCGCGGCAGCCAACGAACAAAAGCTTTTATGCGGTTTGAGTCACTAATAATGTAAATCGAAAGCAGTACACCAAAAATTGTCAAAAACATCACGCTGCTAGCTATCAAGATTGTAAGCGGGTTGGTCTTTCGTCTGAGCGCCAGCACAAATAAGCCGAAAACCAGAAGAAGCAGAAACGAAATAAAAGTGAGAGCAAACCGAAGTAGCTGCGCCAAAGTACTTTGTGCAGTGCCAATACCCTCTTTTTTGAGTCTCAAGCTCAAATAGCTAAAACCACTGACACCGCCACTTGGGAAAACGTGATTTACAAAGTTTAGCTCCATGGCAATTTTGAAAGCCGTTTTTGGCTTTAGCGCCTCACCTCGAGCTTTGAAGAAGTCGCCGTACAACCTACCGACCGCGTAATAACCCAAAAACTGGAGTGGGATCATTAGCAGTAACGAAAAAGTATCGAGCTGCCCAAGCTTACTGAAGGCATCGACAATGGCGTGCCGACTAACAAAAATAAGTACCAGCAGCGCCAGACTAGTCAGCAGATTAAGTAGGAGCTTAATCCTTTTTGTTTTTTTGGTTTCTTTGATATCCATCAGCTTGAATTATAAGCCACACCCTCTACCACTTCAATCAAAACTCTATTTGATTATCACGGAGCTATATTTTTTCTGCGAAAACTACAAGCCTGTCCTCATAATGATCACCACTAATTTTTCCTGTACAAGTTACCAAATTTAATCCCTGTTTATCCCGAGATACAGAGCTATATAGATCGACGTTTGCCTCTCCAGCCTTGTATGTCTGACTTCTAACAACCACATACGTGTACGTTTGCCCTGTGACGTCTGTTACTACTATCTGGTCGCCCGCAGCTAACTTGCCGAGATTATAAAATATTCCTGGTTTAGTCGGGCCGTGCACATGCCCGTTTATCACCACAACTCCCTTATCTTCAGACGGTTTGGCGCTGTTATTTGCCCAGCCCACATTCCATATATTGCCCGGTACGGCTAGCGCGCCGGATTTTGTAACTCCAACAGCTTGCACGTAACCAGCTATACCTAACTTTTTAATACTAATTTTTCTAGGACGAGAACCATCTGCTGACTTGTAAGCCCCAGCTGGCTTTGTTTCGTCAATTTTACTGCGGCTCAGATCTTCGTTCTGTTGGACGTCTTCTGTTTCCGTCGATTCACCGAGAACTGCTGTTTGATCCTCTGTGGCATAAGCAACTTCTGGCACTGCCTCAACTTTTCGCAAAGCCTTTTGGTATTGCAGAGCCGTAAAGCCCAGAAGCCCGCTCATAGCGAATGCCAGTACCACCGCCAGGTTTGCAACTTTTTTTGACCTACTGCGCTTTGGTTTTTTTGGTGTTGTGCTTAACTCGGTGGCTGCTACAGTTTGAATGGGTTGAGGTCGCCGAACAGTTTTGGATGCTGTTTTTCCAACAGGCATTGTTGCTGGCAACGCCGCTGGCACGAGCTTGGCTGGCTGACGATAAAATCGGGCGTAGTTTTCACTGCTACTGTTGAGTCTTTTTTTGCTGACTACAATATCCTGAAGGTGATGAGTTGGCCTGGATTTTGGCAAACTGTAAACTAGCCCTGCCCGACTAACCCTTTGATCGCCTAAAAGGCGGCGCGCACTCGAAGAATAGTCCAGTACTGCAGCTGGAGTCGAAACAGATTGTCTTTGCGTCCGAGCGTCCATATTTTTGGGCGCGTCCTTTTTTGGTTATTTTTATTTTTCGTTAAAGATACTAGTTCATTCTAGCGCTTGTTGCGTGCGCCTGCAAACCTTCTGGACAGCAGCGCGGCAGAAATTGTAACAGCGATTAGAGCCATCACAACTGGCATAGACATGGTACTAACGCTGATGCCCGTAGCTGGATCGCTGGCGATTCCGGCACTAAAGCCACCAGAACCAGTCAAGCCATCTATTTGCCAGAACTTATTGCCGTTCAGAGTTATTATGGTTGCCTTGACACTCTTGCCTGCAGGTATAGATTTTGTGTCGGCGTCAGTTTTTGTCTGGCCATCTTTCAGGTAGTAGATACCAGAGCATTTATCGTTAACAGCAGCCATTTCGCTCGCTCCAGCACAGATACCAACAAAGCTCGTGCCTGTCTTATAGGGTACAAATAGCGTAAACGAGCCATCTTTTGTGACAGTATTCAGATTATGAGCTAAAGCTTTGAAATCTGTAGCCGAAGTATCTAGTTTGACGCTGTTACCGGCCAAGTCTATATCCCCCGCCAACATGTCGAAGATACCGCCAGCGATAGGCCAAGCAGCGTCTTTTGGTATAGCCTTACCATCAGAAACTGTATCCAGCGAAAAGTAAACTTGCTGGGCTGCGCTATCGCTGAATGATAGATAATCAGTCGGAAAACCGCCCGAGTTGTACGTCAAAGAAGTAGAAGCCTCCAAATACGCTCCCTCTACATTGATAACCGTCGTGCCGGTACCAACTACGCTATGTTTAACCACTACTCCACTACTGTTTCCCGCAATATTCTTGATATTAGCAACCTTGGTAGACGAATTGTACGTAGACTGATCGACTGCCGAGCAAGCACCAGCGTCCTTACTAAGACTTAGGTCTTCGGCTGTTGAGCCACTGAGCACCTGAACGTTTATTTCGTTTGCAGCAAGACTTGTGCAGGTGCCTTCACCATCAGAAGTGCCCCGACCTACATTTACACTTTTCAGCTGGTCTTCAGCCATAGCAATGTCGGCTAACTTCGCATCAGCTCCTGCTCCTTCTTTGAGGTACATACTAACTACGCCAGGACTTGAAGTATCAAATCCCACAATGTACTCTGTACCAGCAGCAAAATTATGGGTATATGTAATTCCGCAACCTGTACCTATACCATCAACACCTGTTCTGCCTACCACTCCGCTCGCAAGATTAGTGTAGTCGCTTGCCGACCAGCTATAGCTTGCTCTGGGTTTTGCGGCGTTATCATTTTCATAGCAAGTCATTGCCAGACTTGTAGGTGATACAGTGAAGCTGATCGAACCAGAGCTATTTGTAACAGACGATATTGCCGTGTTTATATTAACTGATACCCTGCCGCTAACATAAGCTGACACGCTATTAAGGCTAACATTTAATCTGCTGGGATAAGGGCTACTGAAGCTCTTTTCTACGCCACTATAATAAAGTGACCCTCCACCTTGTTGCGCCGAAGCTGCCATAGGAGCTAGTGCGAATAATGCAAGAAGAGTACTACTCAGCAGGCTCAATGTTCGTTTAATATTTTTGTACATCAGCTATCCTTTCAGCGTTTGATTTATTGTCTATCTTATTTTTACTTATATATAACAAAAACACAAGCACAATGATTTGCGCCATACAAGTTATAATTGAGTAGTGAAACAGTACATATCAATTCTTGGGAGGCTACCAAAGCTCTCGCTAGCCGAGCTAGAGGCCGTTTTTGGGGCGCAAAATATCCAGCCCTTCACGAGCGAAGCGGCGATAATAAATAGCGAGGTCACCGCCGCCGACTACGCACGGCTTGGCGGCAGTCTTAAGCTTGCCAAAATACTGGCTGAGCTCCCAAACGATTGGCCGTCAATCGAGCAGTACTTAAGCCGCACCCTACCTGAACATGCTAGCTACACCCAGGGCAAGCTAACGCTAGGCATAAGCCTATATGGCCTCAGAGTCCCCGTGCCCAAACTCCAGCGGTCGATACTAGGCTTCAAAAAATTACTCAAAACTAGCGGCAAGCCTGTGCGAGTAATCCTCAACAAAAACCTCGAACTTTCAACCGCCGAAGTCTATCACAATAAATTGACAACTCAGAATGCTTGGGAGCTACTGATAGTTAGCAGCGGCAAGCAAACATACCTAGCCCAAACTAAATTTGTTCAAGATATTGATAGCTACGTTGCCCGCGACCGCGGCCGACCAAAGCGCGACAGCAGAGTTGGTATGTTGCCACCAAAACTGGCTCAGACCATCATCAACCTTGCAGTTGACGAGTACGGAGTGCAAGGTACGCGGTACGATAACAACGGGCTGGTTGGCGCAAGTAACGGCACACGGCCTGCGCTTGAGGAAGTTTCGGTGCCAAGAGGAAGCGCGCAACGAGCCGTAGTAAACTACGGTGAAGTGAACACTGGACTCTTGAAGCCGGAAATGCCCAAGAAGCCGGCAGAGTTTCTGGCTCAGCCAGAAAGCAGGCCGGCTGGCGCAGTCTGTGTGCTAGATCCGTTCTGCGGAACTGGCGTGGTGCTGCAAGAAGCTCTGTTGATGGGCTACAGCGCCTATGGCAGCGACCTAGAACCACGAATGATCGATTATTCAAGAGACAACTTAGACTGGCTCTAAAGAACGTGAACGATCAAGAGGAATGATCGCTTATCAACTATCAACGAGTTTCGTTCCTGGTGGGATGCAACCACTACTATCGCTGGGATTTTTCAAAGCTCAAAGCACAAGGCTCAAAGCTTGCGATTGCCTGCGAGACCTACCTTGGGCCTCCTCTAACTAAGCAGATTTCCGACAACGAACTCAGCAAAATGGTTGCAGCCGTAGATAGGCTGCACGAGAAGTTTTTGATTAACCTTGCCAGCCAGATTAGTGCCAACACTCGCCTCTGCTTAGCAGTACCGGCTTGGCGGCGCGGCGTACGGGGGTACAAAAAGCTACCTGTGCTTGAAAAGCTAGAGCAAATCGGCTATAATTGGGTGAAATACGAACATTGTGACAGCAAAAATTTGTTTTATGATCGTGAAGATCAGTTTGTTGCCCGCCAACTCGTAACTATCACTAAGCAATAAGGAGTCTATAACAAATGTCCAAGGTAAAAGCTGGCGGCACCAGTAAAAATGTCAAAGACAGTCCCGGCCAAAGACTTGGTCTAAAGCGCAGCGGCGGCCAAAAAGTCCGCGCAGGCGAAGTCTTGGTGCGCCAAGTTGGTGTCACTAAACTAGCTGGAGACGGCACCTACAAAGCTCGTAATCACACCATACATGCTGCTCGTGACGGCGTTGTAAGCTTTGTTACACGCCGCAAGAAAAACTACACCGGCAAAACCGTCCGCCGCACCGAAGTCGTCGTTAAGTAACTTTTCAATAAAAATATTTGTCTAACTTCCAGAAGATACAGTTTTTGCTATAGCTAATAACGCCCTTGTACACACTGATTTCGTTCAGTTCACTGGTATTCTATAATTCATTCCTTACGTAGTGCTGCGTAACCAAAAGTACCGCTGTACAGATTGCCATCTTCTTCACTTAGTAGTCTCGTAAAATAGTCTTTAACGCTACCAAAACTTTGTAAATCAAGATTCTGACCTAGGTCTAGACTCGAAAGCTTCAAAAAAGGTGCTGCCAACTCATGGCTTGCTAACCCCTTTGCCTTTGCCTGATCTCTACTAGCAGTTACATAGCTGAAGTTCTTGGCATAATCAGCTTGATCGTCGTAAAGATCATGTAGCATGAAAGAAACTGCTCGTCCGGTCCGACCATTAGCTTCCTTGAAGGGATGTAGCGTAGTAATTACCATTGCTAACGCATCGCCCGCTCTTTCCGGATTGATATTGTTAGCTGCAAGGTTGAGCTGTTCATAAAAATCCTTAAACAAATCATATCGATTTTTAATCGGCACCATATCTACGCCACCCACCTGCATTGTCGAGTCGTGAATTTGAGTTTCTTCTTCCCCTTGAATACATCGATTTATATCAGTCAGAAACAAAGCCAGACCATCAAGACCAAGACCTAACATTGCTTGTAATCTTTCTGACGGACTATCGCCGACGACGCCCCATGATTCTACAAAAGACTTGAAACTGTCCGGGCCGATTGGTTCATGATTTATAGTATTTGCTTGTTTATTTGCTTCGTATGACATATTTTATTGATGCCTATTGCGTTATTTTCACGACTTTAGTTGGCTTTTCAGGCTGTCTGTCGGCTTGAGTAGCAGCAGGACTTCGAACCTCTCCAAACAAAGCGACGAGGCCTAGATGAGTTGTTACTAAATGGTTAAAATTGTGCCTTGCCGATTGTTCTGCGGCTGCCGTCTCTGATCTTAGAAATTCAATGGTAGCCCTGCTTACTTCATTAGGAACCTTCCCTTTTCTTGGTCCTAAAATTGACATCGCTACCTTCCGCCGAAGATGCCAAAGCGAGTAGCAGCTGGGACTTGGTCAAGGTCAAGGTTTAGCGGCCCTGTAGCCTGCAGCGTCTGTTCTGTTTCGACCGGTTTGTTAGTTTTTGTTTTGAATATCATAATAATATTATCTTAGCATAAGCTTTATAATTTTGCAATGCTATAGTAACGAAAGGTATTATGTAATTTTTATAACATTACCAAAAATATGTTTTTTGGATAGCACCTTATAATAAAGAACCGTGCGGAATAGGCAGTAATTATATAAGAAGCTATTATTGTCCTAGATTGGCATTTTTAGAAGGCTGCTTCGTAGGAGTTCGCTGCGCTAAATTATGCTTCGTGAGGTAATTTTACGCCACTTTGTTTGGCGAGCTCAATAACTAGATTATAAATCTCTATCACTCTACCCTTTTGGGTTTTACTCTTAAAACTAGGCGTCGGCATATTTGCCATAGAATATAACTCTTTGATATCTGTTTCGATAGCAGCCAATCTACCTTCAACTCGGGTGAGCCTATCAACAACATCACGTTGCGTTGATTCCATGCTAACCATGCGGGTTTCTAAGCCGTCCATGCGATTGTCCAAACCGTCCATGTGGGTTTCTAGACCGTCCATGCGGGTTTCTAAGCCGTCCATGCGGGTTTCTAGACCACCGAACCTCTCATCTACTTTATCAAACCTGTCTGTAACTTCATTCGCAAAATTACCGATCATATCTGTTAGCTGATCGATCTTTTTATCCAGGACTGTAAATTCATTAGACTTCATACTAACATTATAAATCAATCATGCGTACGAGGTTGCAGTATCTTTTACTTAAAAAACGGCAAAATCACAACTTAGGACAAGTGTTGACGTATACGCTCGACAACGTCGGCTATAACAACTTGAGATTTGACGAGGTAATCGTCTACGCCCAAGCTCATGGCTTTTTCACGGTCACTGTCTTGGCTTAGAGCTGTTAGCATAATGACTTTTGTATTGGCGGTTTCTGGGGTATTACGAAGTATATCTAGAACATCGAATCCGCTAACCTTTGGCATCATAACATCGAGCAATATTAAATCTGGATCAAACTTAAGCGCAGCAGCTAGTGCCTCTTCGCCGTTTGGTACACGTTGGATGTCGAAACCTTCGGCCTGCAAGCGCGTCGTATAGACACTGGCTAAGCTGTCATCGTCCTCGACAAGTAGAATTTTCTTTGGTTTTAGGTCTGAAGGTTTAAGTGGTTGTTGATTATCCATAACCCTATCTTACCATAAGCAATTTTATTATTTCAATTTTGGAGCTATAGAAAAGTGTTTGATATGAGAGGAGTCGGCGTAGCATGAACAAGCTACAGCATAGATCTTATGAAACCGACGAACATTGGGTGCGGGCGGTTAGGGCGTGACTTAAACTCTGGATGCGCTTGTGTAGCTAAGAAGAAAGGATGATCTATGGCTTCGATCATTTCTACAAGATTGTTTTCGCGGTTTAGGCCACTGGCTTTGATACCCCAGCTCTCGTATTCGCTACGGAAGTCATTGTTACATTCACCGCGGTGTCGATGACGTTCGACAATTTCAGTTGCGCCATAAGTCTTGTGAGCTAGGCTGTTCTTTTCGATATGACAAGCGTAGTTTCCTAGTCTCATTGTGCCGCCAGTTTGGAGCTTATCCTTTTGATCCTGCATAGTTGTGATTACTTGGTTCTTTGAAGCTTGATCTAACTCGAAGGTAGTAGCGCCGTGAACGCCTGCGTTACGCGCAGCCGCAATTACAGCCATTTGAAGTCCTAGACAAATTCCTAGATATGGTTTTTTATTCTGGAGTGCGTACTGCGCAGCCATTATTTTTCCCTCTAGACCGCGCTGCCCAAAACCTCCAGGTACCAGAATGCCGTCAAAATCTGCAAGCCCCACAGCTTTGTTCAGTTTTGCGGCATCAACCCATGTAATATCTACGTTCACACCTTCTTGCCAGCTGGCCGATCTAAGCGCTTCAAAAACCGACATATAAGTATCTGTGTTGTCCATATACTTTGCGATAAAGCCTACTTTGACAGTTTTTGGATGCTGCATTTTGGCTCGATCTACCACTTTGCGCCATTCTTTGAGGTCTGGTTTGCCAGTCTTTAAACCTAGCTTAGAAATAACGGCTTCAGCAATACCATCTTCTTCGAGAGTAAGAGGAACTTCATAGATAGTGGAGGCATTATGCAAAAGCGCAATTGCACTCTCAGAGACACCAGAGAATAGACTCAGCTTGCTACGTGCAGACTCGCTAGCTTGTTTTTCGCTGCGAGCAACTAAGATGTTTGGTGCAATACCTAGCCCACGCAAGTCCCGAACAGAATTCTGCGCTGGCTTGGTTTTGAATTCATTACTCGCTCCTAAATATGGCAAGTAAACAACGTGTACATAGGCGCAGTTCTCAAGACCAACTCTAATCCCAAGTTCTCTTATCGCCTCCATAAAACTCAACGATTCATAGTCGCCAACTGTACCGCCGATTTCTACAATGTGTACATCATAGCCCTCACCTGCTTTTAGGATCCATTCTTGTATCGCACCTGTTAAGTGCGGGATGATCTGCACATCATCTCCGTCAAACTTGCCAGCCCGTTCGTCTTGAATGAGCTTGAGTAAAACTTTGCCGCTCATCAGGCTACTCCTGGTGTTTAGCTCTTCATCGATAAAACGCTCGTAATGGCCAAGATCGAGATCGGTCTCTGCTCCGTCATACGTAACATAGCACTCACCGTGTTCCCGAGGATTTAAAAGGCCCGCATCAACGTTTAGATACGGGTCACATTTTTGTAGATTCACTTTCAAGCCACGAGCTTTTAAGAGGTTGCCAATCGAGGCGGCAGTAATACCCTTCCCAAGTCCGGAAAGCACACCACCTGTAACAAATATAAATTTCGTTGGTTTTTTAACCAATTCCAAAAACCCCTTCTGCTCCCACGCTTATGGATATATTTTACACATTGCTCCGACAATAGACAAGAGAAATAAGAAGGCTTAAGGTTATTGGTTAGACTGACTGGGAACCAAGGTCTAGGAGCTACGGACCCGGGTCTAGTAGCTAGCAAGTATTACCCCGTACTGCCTACCGCTCAAGTAGAGTCAAGAGTCAAGAGTCATGAACCAAGAGCTAGGGACTCGAATCTAGGGTCTAGGGACTAGGGACGAGTTTATAGTTTATAGTTGATGGTTTATAAAAGAGCAATGATTAGGTTATAGGTTAGAGGTTAGAGTTTAGAGTGATTAGTAGGACTACGGTCTAGGGTCCAGGGACTAGGGTCTATTATAGAATTTAGAGCTTAGAATTTAGAATTTTACGCTTGCTACTTACTACTAACTACTCGCTACTATCTCTGGGCTTATACTTTATACATAATACTTAATACTATCTAGAGCTTAGATTTTCTATCCCCTCGTTCATCGTCCGCCTTCGGTGGGCTTGCTACTTTAGCGCACTGAAAGCTGCATCCAACTGCGGATCCAGTTTGGCTTTTATGTCATCAAGGCTGCGCTTAACTTCTTGGTCTGGTTTTATGCCTTCTTTGTCGATATTTTTATCTGACGGCGTATACCAACGAGCAATCGTGACCTTAAGTGTGCCACCACTCTTTAGGGGGATAACCTGCTGCACACTGCCTTTACCATAGGACTTCACACCAATTAGAGTTGCCTTGCCGTTATCTTTTAGTGCTCCAGCCGTAATCTCGCTAGCGCTGGCGCTACCTTCATTGATCAGTACAACAGTCTTTGCATCTTTAAACTTCTGATTGCCGCTGGCCTTGAGGGTTTGTATAACTTTACTACCCTGTTTTTCCATAAGCACAGTCTGGCCTTTATCAAGCCACAGACTAGATAGCGCAACCGCTGCATTCAGTGAGCCACCTGGATCGTTACGTAAATCTAGTACGATCTTTTTGATACCTTTTTGGTTAAAATCATCTGCAGCTTTTTCGGCCAAACTCGCGGTGTCATCCCAAAAACGAGAAACAGTTATTATGCCGACATCGCCTTTGATCTCAGACTTTACGCTAGGAATGTTAATTTGAGCACGAGTAATATCGAAGCTCAGTGCTTCGGTTTCCCCGCGCACGATTCCTAGCTTCACTTTCGTACCTTCTTTACCTCTGATTTTGTCTACGGCTTGGCTAACGCTTAAGCCTGCGGCCGACTGGTCATCTATGCTAGCAATTACGTCTTTAGGCAGTAAGCCTGCCTTCGAAGCTGGACTATCTGCAATCGGAGAAATAACTACGAGTTTTTCGCCATCTTTACCAAGCTCAGCCCCGATCCCACTGAATGTACCGCTAAGCTCTTGATTAAACTCTTTGCTGCCTTCTTCGTTAAAATATTCGGTGTAAGGATCACCTGTTGCCTGAGCTAGGCCTATTTTAATACCGTCAATTAGCTTATTTGTGTCTAGTTCACCATCGTAATTTTCTTTCAACTCAGAATAGAGCTCATCAACACTTGAGAAATCTAGCTCTTTTGGCGTAGTGCTTACGGCTACTTTTTTTGTACCATCTAGACTAATGCGACCGCTGCCAATACCCCAGCCTGCAAAAAACAAGCCAGAAGCCAAAATCAAGGTCAGTGCTAGTTTTCCGTATTTGGTTTTGTTGTTAGCTCGCTTAGCAAAAGCGTCTTCGCTATTTTCCAATCTTCTCTCCCATTTTTACTTATGCTTTATTACAGTTTAGCAAATTATAGTTAGTTGAACTAAGATTTGAATCAAGTTGCCTAGATACAGCTCGTGTAAAAGATCTTACCGGCTCTTATTTTTTTACTAACAATAAAATTCACATGAATCTCTTCATTAATCAACAGATATAAATATCATAATTCACATATTCCTTATCTGTATAAGGACGGACCTTATACAGATAAGGAATATGTGGGTTTTAAGTAATTTTACGTAGCCGTTAACACGTAAAATACGCCGCAGTGATAAGATTTACAGATACAAATTTATATTAACTTAGGTTGCTTTATTTCACGCTGGGGATATTATAGAAATCGCTTATGGGAAGCGAATGTATTTATTGAACATATAGATTGAGACTGTTGCTTCGCTGTAGCTACCTGTTAACTGCGCATTGTATTGGCTAATACGCATTGTACCATCGCCATAGACTTGTTCTATGTATACAACATGCCCGTAGCCACCACCTGTTGCAACGCCCACGTCTCCAGCTTGTGGAGTATTGAACTGCCATGAAGCTGGTGCTACATTCACCCAATTTTTGGCATTACCGTAGCCGACTGGCGCTTGTCTACCGGAACGCTCGACCGCCCATGCGGCATAGCTAACACATTGTCGAGTACAGTAGTTCCAGCGGTCCGGACCTTCGCCGGGACCGCAGCCGCCAGGCGTCATACTAAAGGCATAGTCGTTATATGGATAGCCACCGTTGTTTCCGTTACCGCTTTCCAAACGAATTGCCGCGAAAAGTGCCGCATTTACCTGCTGCTGTTGTGCTAGAAGGCCAGCGACTAGACCTTCGTAGGTTCTTTGATCGCCTTTTGTCTGCTCTAAGAGCTGCTGTTGTTCCTGCTGCTTGGTCGCTAAAATGTTGCGTTGATTTTCTTGTTCGACCAAAAGCGCTTTTTGTTCATCTTGCTCGGCCTGAATTTGTTGCTTAAGTTTGACAACCTCGTCGGCCGAATCTTTGACTGAAGTCTGCAAACGATCTAGATACTCTTGATTGCTGATAAAATCCGAAAAGCTTTCGCTGGCAATCAGAAGTTCAACCGGCGATGCACCTTTCTTCTGATACAAAGCTCGTAATGATGCTTTCAGAAGTCCTTTTTGGCGATCTAACTCTGCTTGAGTCCTGACTAAACGATCAGCTAGTTCTTCTAACTTAACTTGAGTGAGACGTATTTGGTCATTGGCTGTCGAGATTTCTGCTGTTAAGCCTTCGATTTTAACTTGAAGAGTTTGCGCTTGTGCTTGCAGTTCTTTAATACGTTGTTTGCTGGCATTTATCTGATCCTGAAGTGCGCTTGACTGAGCGCGAAGTTCAACACTACTGGCTGCATCGGCTTTACTAGTCGGTTTTAGCTGCAAACCTCCAACGACAAATACGGCTGCTAAAAGAATCGCCGTGAAAAGTTTTGTTTTAGAAAGTTTTTGTGTTGTATTCACAACTTTTATATTGTACCACATAATGCAATACCTCCGTCTTATTTATAGAGGTAACTATATTGTAGCAAATGCAACCGGTGATTAGGGATTAGCAGCAAGCAGTAAGTCCGCCGAAGGCGGGCCTAGAACGATGAACGAAGAACGAGGAAGTCGAAAATCTAAAAAAAATTCATAAACAGTTATCAGCAAACAGTCTTCAGTCTTCATTCACGAGTATTCAGTCTTCATCTATCAACTATAAACCCGAAGCTTTAGCCCTTACCAATGCTTCAGCTTCAAATGTCGTTCCATCGCCAAAAGACTCGAGAATACTCCTATCATTACCCCTATGAGAATCGAACCAAGTAACATAGCAATCATGATAGAAGTTTTTGTAAAAAGTTGGTAAGTTGCAGCGAACTCTGCCTGTTCTGCTACTTTAGCTCCGATTGAAACGACCATTGCATAGACAATGCTGTTAGCCAAAATACCTGCAATTATCCCATATAAGGCCGACTCAACCAGGAATGGTCCACGTATGTAGTTAGGTGTAGCGCCGATTAACTTCATAATTCTTATCTCTTCTTGACGAGTAAAAATGGCCATTCTAATGGTGTTAAAAATTATCATGATTGAGATAATCGCCAAAGTACCGGCCGCCACAATACTCCCAACTGTTATGGACTTCTGCGCGCCGGCTGCACGATCTATCGTTTTTTTAGCGTCTGTTTGGCCAAGTGAAACGTTACTTACTATGTCTCTAAACTCGTTTGCTTCTGCAACTGTCTGGACTTCTGAGATTCTTGATAAATCTTTGACGCTGACCTTATATGAGGCAGGCAGTACCCCGCCACCAACCAAAGCATAGGCCTGCAGAATCTCTTCATTATTCTTGAAGCTACCTGCTAAGTCCTTCTGGGCTTTTTCTGGACTGATGTATTCGATACTATCAACATTATTGTTTGCTTTTAGGGCGCTAAACAGCTTTTGCCTGTCACTATCACTAACGTCGTCTTTGAGATAAACTGCTGCTTTTAGATTTTTGGCGATCTGGTTGATGGCGTTGCTGGCAGTTACATTCAAAACAACTGCTAGCTGGATTATGACCAAAGAAACAATCATAACTGCGATAGCTGCGATAGTCAGCCATGAGTTTCGGAAAAGGTTTTTGGCGCCCATACTGAGCACTCGACGGAGAGTATTGAGGTTTTTCATCTCTGGACGTACTCCGATCCAGCCCGATCACTTATTACGCGGCCGTCCTTAATTGTCACAACTCGGCGACGCAGTTTATTAACAATCTCCTGGTTGTGAGTAGTCAAGATCACGGTGGTTCCGAAACGGTTAATTTTTTCGAGGACGCGTATGACGTCCCACGCATGTTTGGGGTCGAGGTTGCCCGTTGGCTCATCGGCTATTAATATTTTGGGCTGTCTAACAACTGCTCTAGCAATCGCTACACGCTGACGCTCTCCACCAGATAGTTCGGCCGGGTAAAAATGCTCTTTGCCCTTTAGCCCTACGATATCTAAAACTTTGGGCACTGTATGGGCGATCTCTTTGTTGCCCATGCCAACTATCTCTAGCGCGAAGGCTACATTCTCAAAAACTGTACGCTTTGGCAGCAGCTTAAAATCCTGAAACACAACGCCAATTTTACGTCGTAGGTATGGAATATCTTTGTTTTTCAGTTTGTCATAATCAACGCCGCCGATCACGATCTTGCCGCTAGTCGGGCGTTCTTCTCGGGTTAGTAGCCGTAGAAGCGTACTCTTACCCGCCCCGCTCTGGCCAATAATAATAACAAACTCTTTGGGTTCGACGTGTAAAGAGACACGATCGAGCGCCGCCCCCGCTTTTTTGCTATAAGCCATTGTTACCCGATCGAGCAGTATCATACTCTTATAGTATAAAGTATCGAGTAATAAGTATAAAGCTTATGCGGTTTTTATCTGATATTACCCTTTATTACTTGGCCTGCCCGAAATACCCTTGATGCCTCAGCAGCACTCACATTAGCACTTTCTCTCATTAGTCTAGCATGCTGGAGTGGCGAGTGCGTATTTCTACCTGCTATCATGTCGTCCTCTGCCTTATTTACCGCTTTTACTACGGCCTCCTCTGCTAACTAGCTTGCGTGTGCCATTACTTCGGCTTCTCTAGGGTCTTGTACTGCATTGGGGTGTGCTTGCAGGTAGTCGTCTACTCTTTCTTCTTTAGAGAATTGTGGTTGATATGCCTGTTCAATCGGTAATGATTCATTTGTTTGTGTTGGAAATCCTTCGCTCATTTTTGTATTCCTTTTTTATTTTTTGATTAATACAAAACGAATATTACTCTCTCTCTCGATTTGTCAAAGAAATAATAAACACCCTTTGCCAGAGGCCTGGCCTCTAGTAACTGTTACACTGGATACAATTTGTCCGTGAATCTATTGAGCCTAGCCTGATCTTCTACGTCAATACCGAAAACCGTAGGATGAATCATGGGCAGCACTTCCACTTGTGGGACAATAGCATCACCTAAGAACCCCTCAATAACCCACTCTTCTGGCTGGCTATCGTCGAATGCTGTGAAAGCTACGACTGCTAATACACCCGCGCTGTAGCCTAGTTCAATAAAGCTTTGCTGGTATAGACGTTCTTGACTTAGTCTAGGATTTGCAATCTGTTCTTCAAGCCTGGCCGCAGCAAGCTTCTTATTATGAGCCAGGCCAATATCGCAACTCTGTAAATATCTTAATAGGTTGTCCCTACCGATATCTGAGAAATCTTTTGGTTCTTCAGCATCACCAAGAGCCTTAATAACTGCGCGATTCATTTTCTCTAACTCTGCCGCTACGTCAGCAAAGCTTTCGAATTTATCGGCCTTTGGGGTTAGAGCCCAAATCTTTTTTTCTTTCTCTGCAAAAAATTTTACTTCTTTTGGCATTTCTCATCTCCTTATTATTAGTAACTGAATTCTGCAGCATAGACAAAGCATGTTCTAGTCGAATAAAATTACCTTGATGGACTTACACCACGTACAAAGAGATGTAATTAAGAAACTAGTAGAGACATCAGGCGCTCGTTATTCAGATCTGAAGCCGAAGACTTTGGAGGGTAACGTGTTTACTTACCATCTGAAATCATTGATATCACAAAAACTAGTTCAGAAAGATAGAGATAGCTTATACTCACTTACTAGCGAGGGTAAGCTATACTGCATAAACTCAAGCCAAAACAAAAAATTCACCCTTTATCAAGCTCATTCAATCATACTTATATACTCACTTATAGACGGACTATGGTTGGTTAGAAAAAGACTTGTCCAACCGATGTTTGGAAAGTACGGATTTATTCACGGAGAACCGATAGCTGGGAAAACCATAATAGAGGCGGCTAAGTACGCACTGCTACGCAGAACTTCCCTAACTGCAGATTTTACCGTGATTGGCTCGGGCTTCATACATATCTCAGAAAATAATGAAACCGTTTCATATGTAAATTTTACCATGCTATTAGCAGTTAACTTGAAGGGTGAAATGATAGAGAAAGACGCGCATGGGGAGAACAAGTGGGTAACGTACTCAGAACTAATGTCGTTAGATTTAATCCCTAGTATGTGTGATCTTATCAACGCAGTTAAAAACAGTGAGATGTTTTTCCTAGACTTAAGCTACGATGTAGAAAGCTCCAAGTAACTGAGCATAAACTCGTCAAGCCCACCGTCTAAGACACTCTGTGCATCAGTTGTCTCGTGCTTTGTTCGAGTATCTTTGACCATTGTGTATGGATGAAGGACATAGTTTCGTATCTGGTTGCCCCACGCCGCCTGTTCATTCGGACCGCGTAGCTCACTTAGTTCTTCTTTGTGCTGCTCCTCAAGTAATTGCGCGAGCTTGGAGCGCAGAATCGTCATGGCCATGTCTTTGTTCTGAACCTGACTACGCTCATTCTGAATCGCCACGACAATCCCGGTTGGCAAATGCGTAATCCTTACAGCCGAGTCTGTAGTGTTGACACTTTGGCCACCTTTGCCACCACTTCGATAAACATCAATTTTGAGATCTTTTTCATCGATTACCACTTCACTATCTTGCTCAATAGCTGGTACGACTTCAACTTTGGCAAAAGAAGTCTGGCGCAGGCTGTCGGCATTAAAGGGACTTAGACGCACCAAACGATGTACACCATGCTCGGCTTTGGCAAGACCGTAGGCGTGTGGCCCAGCAATACTAAAAGTCACGCTCTTTAAACCCGCTTCCTCGCCGGCACTTCTGTCAATCACCACCGCCTTGAAGCCTTTCTGCTCTGCCCATCTTAGATACATCCGCTCCAGCATTTCTGCCCAATCTTGCGCGTCCGTCCCACCTGCCCCAGCGTGAATACTAATAATTGCTGGATAATCGTCGTGTGCCCCATTGAACAACAAGGCCGTTTTTAAGATGTCATACTCCGATTTAAGCTTGCTATATGACTGCTCTATTTCGCTACTCAGCGACTCGTCACCGAGCTCAGCTAGCTCCGCCAGATCTTTGGCATTTTCGGTGAGCTTGGCCCATGTTTCTACTTCGTTTTTTAGGCTAGCAGCCTGACGACTGGTCGCCTCAGCGCTGCTTGGATCACCCCAAAAATCTGCTGCCTGCATCAACTGTTCCAACTTGGCTAAACTCTCAGATTTTTCAGTAATTTTAAGCTGGGCGGAAGCTTTTTTGATGTCTTCATAAAGCAGCTTGATTTCAGACAGCATTACTTGCTCCAAACGGGCTTTAGGGTTTCGCTTAACTCACGTACAAAGCTAAGTTTTATGTTGCCTAGACTTGCAAGCCCCCAAATATTTTCCGTAAACATACTTTTGAACACCCTCGTCACATCTTCTACTGTCACAGCGTTCATACGCTCAGTAAAATGCGCAAAATCTTCTAGTTGATCTTCGAAATAGTATGAGGGTGTGTAACCGTTGACGATCCCGCTCACTGTCTGGCCTGAGCGCTGATACCGGCCGATGAGGTATTGGGTAGCAGCTTTGATCTCATGCTCTGCCAAAATCCCGCTATGAACACTGGCCAGCTCGTCGCGTATCATTTTGAAAAGTGCTGGCGCGTTAGCAAGGCTAACCTGCGCACCTAGCCACCAACCGTGACCTTTTTTGAGTGGCGACTGCCCTGAACCCATAGCATAAACCAATCCACGCTCACGAGCTAAGCCAAAAATCCTCGAATAAAGTGTCTCGGTAAGGAGCGTACTCGCTACAAGTAGCGCATCGCGGTCTTCGTTTTTGAGATGTTTCTTGGTGTAAGTGTCGAGATAAAAATACATATTTGGCACATGCGTACGTCTCACTACCAAAGGCTTAGCTAGCTTCCTTGGAACTTCCACTGGCAGCTCAAATCTAGGTCCGCCAGTCGGCACAGTCAAAAACTTAGTGAACATTTCCTCGATTTGCTGCTCGCGGCCCTTCAGTTTACCGGCAACAACGAATCGAGCGTTGTTGATTGTATGGGTATTTCTATAATGATCGGCGACGTCTTTTAGGGTCACCTCCTTCATGGCTTCCAGGCGTTTTTGGTCGGTCATTGCTATAAGCCCCATCTGTTCCCGAAGAGCAATATTGAGATGGCGAAAATGATTATTGCTCCGACCGACTAATTCTTCACGAACATTACCGGCTTCGCTGACAAATTCTTCCTCCAAAAAAAGCGGTTCGGCAATGGCTACCAACAACAGCTCTAGCACCCGCTTCCATTCAAAATCTGCACACTCCGACTCGTAAGTTATGTCATAAACACCTGTAGAAGCGTTGCAGTAAGCACCGTTTTTTTCTATTTCAGCCTGGAATTCGCGAGCTTTTGGATAGCGCTTATTGGCACCAAGCAGCACATGTTCCATCAAATGCGCAGTCTCCCACTTACCACGCTCTAGAAGGTACTCACCTGCGCGAAAGTTTATCTCTGTATATAGAACATCTGCATCTGGCACATCAACGAATAAACCCTTGAGGCCGCTTTTGAACTTCACTTCTGTGATTGTATGTTTCATTCTTTAAGATGCTTACTTAAGACGCTGCCTCTTACTTCCGACGACGGTTTTTGGCCTTATTTTTGCGTTCTTTTTTGCGTGATTGTTGCTTCTTCTTATGACTTAGGCTTGGCCTTGTAGCTGCATGCTTAGCTTTATCCGATCCCAAGAAATCTTCCTCGGAATAATTATCCTCGATTTCAACAACTACGTCGCTGCCTTCAACCGAACTACGAGCAGCTCGAGTCAGTTCGGTTTCGACCGGCCTATCAAGCGCATCTTCTTCGATCGGCTCGGCGTGGAAAAGCGTGCGCAGAGTATCATGCCTGAGATCTTGCTGCATCGTCTCAAACAAATGCTGAGCTTGACGGCGATATTCAACCAGCGGGTCACGCTGGCCAATACCAACCCAACCTATACCTTCGCGCAAGTGCTCCATGTTTTCTAGGTGTTGCATCCAAAGATTATCCAAAATCTGCAAATAAACATCGCGCTCCACTTTTCGCAGAACTTCTGCGCCGAAGCGAGTCTCTTGAGTTGAGTATTGTTTTAGCGCAGCCTCTTCGAGTGACTTCTCGAATTTGTGAGTATCTGAATCAAAAAGTTTATCTAAAGTCTTCTCGCTAAGCGGGAAAACTTCCTTGACCATTGGCTCAAAATTGTCAGTGATGCTTTCTGGGCTGCGAGAAAGCTGACGCGCTTCATCGTTGATGAATACTTTTATGCGTCCATGAATGTCGGCCTCGTGCAAGATTTGTTTGCGCATTATGTATGTTGCCTTACGGTGTCTGTTCATGACGTCGTCGTATTGAACAACATTTTTACGAGTATCGAAGTTAAAACCTTCGACCTTTTTCTGCGCGCCTTCTAGACTCTTGCTTACGAAGCGGTTCTGAAGCGGCATCGAGTCGTCAATTTTTAGTCTGCCCATGACGGCCTGTATCTTCTCGCCACCGAAAATTCGCATTAGGTCGTCTTCGGTACTAACGAAGAACTGACTTGTACCTGGGTCGCCCTGACGACCACCACGACCACGCAGCTGGTTATCGATACGTCTGGATTCGTGGCGTTCACTTCCGATCACAGCCAAACCGCCGACTTCTTTCACCCCTTCTCCAAGCATAATGTCGGTGCCACGACCAGCAATGTTGGTAGCAAGCGTAACCGCACCTTTTTGGCCAGCCTGCATAATTATCTTGGCTTCACTTTCGTTGTTCTTGGCGTTTAAGACTTGGTGGGGTACGCCAGCTTTTTTGAGCAAGCGGCTTAACACTTCGTTTTTTTCGATTGAAACGGTACCAATTAGGACGGGCCGGCCTTCGGCATGAAGAACTTTTACTTCGTCGATTATGGCGTTAAACTTGCCCATTTCGGTCTTGTAAATCTTGTCGGCTCGATCATCACGAACTACCTTGCGGTTTGGCGGAATCTGGACGACATCGAGTTTGTATATCTGGTGAAACTCTTCTGCCTCAGTTTCGGCTGTTCCGGTCATACCAGCTAGCTTGTTGTAGAGACGGAAATAGTTTTGGAAAGAAATTGTCGCAAGCGTCATTGATTCTTCCTGAACTTCGACGCCTTCTTTGGCCTCGATAGCTTGGTGCAAACCTTCGTTGTAGCGCCGACCTTTGAGTAGACGTCCAGTGAATTCGTCAACGATTACCACCTCGCCGTCGTTAGTGACAACGTAGTCTTTGTCGCGCTTGAAGAGCGCCTGGGCTTTTAGAGCTTGGTTGAGGTGATAGATGTTGCGGATATTATCTGTACCGTAGAGGTTCTTGATGCCGAGAGCTTTCTCAACTTGATCAATACCTTCGTCGGTCAAAGCAGTTTCTTTGCGTTTTTCGTCAACTTCGTAATGCTTATCGCGCTTGAGCTGGCGGATAATTTTGGCAAATTGCGCATAAGAACTACCGCTTGTGGTGGCTGGCGCCGAGATGATCAACGGCGTTCTGGCCTCATCAATCAAGATTGAGTCAACTTCGTCGACAATAGCATAGTTTAGATCACGTTGGCGCAGCTGATCGACTTCGCGCACCATGTTGTCACGAAGATAATCAAAACCAAACTCATTGTTTGTTCCATAAGTAATATCAGCGGCATATGCCTCTTGTCGAGTACAAGGCATTAGATGGCGGAAGCGTGGGTCATCGTGATCTTTGTTGTCAAAGGTCGGATCAAAAATATACGACAAATCGGCCATAATAACAGCACAAGAAAGTCCCAAAAAGTTATAAATTTCCCCCATCCAGCCAGCATGCAGCTGAGCCAAATAATCGTTGACGGTAACAAGATGCGCGCCCTTACCTTCTAGAGCGTTCAGATAAAGCGGCAGTGTTGCCACAAGGGTTTTTCCTTCACCGGTCTTCATTTCGGCAATCTTACCCTCATGTAGCGTCATACCGCCGATCAGCTGAACATCGAAGTGGCGTTGTCCGATTGTTCGGCTAGCCGCTTCACGGACTAGCGCAAAAGCGTCATTAAGCACGATGTCAAGCGGGTTCTTCTTCTCGTTTTTGATACGATCCTTCAGAATAGCTGTTTGCGCAGCTAGCTCTTTATCGCTCATTTTTTTGTATTTATCTTCGAGAGCATTAATCTGCACAACACGCTTTTTATAGCGTTTCAAAGTCTTTGCTTGAGGATCACCAAGCGCACGCTTCAAAAATTTTTTCATTCTGTAATAATTACCCTTCTATTTTTGGGCTGTTTCCACCATACACTAACGCCCGTTTATAGGAGTAATTATAACACGACCTTCGCTAGTTTTGAGCTAAAAAACTTGAAAATAATAAATAACCTAGCGTTTTGGTAAAATCTTGCCTAGGGCAGCACGCACTCTGTTCTGCTTACGGCCTTGATGACGCATAACTTTTGTCTCTTTGTACTTGCTTAGCTGTGTCTTTAGTTTGGCATGGACAATGTCAAATGCAGCATACATATTGGTTGCGGTCTCAGTTACAGTAATCGTTTCGTTTGGTAACTTAAAAATCACTTCGCAAGTTAATTTGCGCTTATCTTTGCTCGGGGTTTGCTTGAGTTTAACGCTGGCGTGCATCGCTTCGCGGTTGCGGCGGCCGCCGTATTTGAAAAGTTTAGAAAGTTTTTTGTCGATATACTTTTTGATATCTTCGTCAGCCTCAAAATGCACTCCATCTATGTCAATTTGTTTGTTCATTTTATAGAACTTCCCTTCCGCCCATATAGGGCCTTAATACTTCTGGCACGATTAATTTGCCGTCAGAGGTTTGATAATTTTCGATAATTGCCACTAGGGGACGCATGGATAAGGCCGTAGCATCGTTAGTATAAACAAGCTCAGTTTCACCACTACTACGCCGCACTTTGGTCTGGAGGCGGCGGGCCTGATAGTCTGTCATGTAATCGGCGGTATGGGTTTCGCGGTATTTATTTTGGGTTGGAATCCAGGCCTCTATGTCGACAGCTTTAGCATCAGGCTTGCCTATGTCGAAAGTACACTTTTCTAATATGTGATAAGGCAGGTTAAGTTGCTGCATCAGGTATTCTTGAATGGCTACCATAAATAAGTGTTCGCTTAACCCATCTTCAGCTACCGTTAAAGATTCCATTTCCAGCTTATCGAATTGATGCATACGGATTATGCCCTCCATATCCTTGCCGTAGGTCCCTGCTTCGCGCCTAAAACTTGTGGCATAACCTAGGTAGCGAATTGGCAGGTCTGCCTCGGCAAGAATTTCGTCGGCGTGCATACTACCAAGCACGTGTTCGGCGCTGCCCTGCAGCCACAGCTCATCACCTTCAATTTTGTAGCGTTCTTCTTGTGGCTCTAGTCGATCCATCTTGTCGTAGATTTCGGTTTTTAAAAGGTGCGGCGGCAACACCAAAGTAAATGGCTTACTACTCACTTTAAGGCTTGCACTTTCTGCGATACTGCTAAGTTGAGTTTCATCGGTTAAGATGTCGCTAGCAAACTGCAAAAGTGCCCAGTGAAGTTTTACTAAATCGCCCTTAATATAAGCAAATCGTGCACCCGTAACTTTGGCAGCGCGCTCTTTGTCAAGCCAGCCTCTATTTTCGGCAAAAACTGCGTGATTCAACGGTTGAAAATCGAACTGTCTTTTTTGCCCCCAAACTTTTACCTCAAGATTCTCGTCTTCGCTTGCGCCAACCGGCACTGAATCGAGCGGCATGTTTGGTACCTGCTTTAAAAGCTGCGTTAGATTTTGCTCGATGCTGTTTAAATAATTCTCCTTTTCTGCAAGCTCGATCTTAAGATTTTTGCCCTCTTCTATTAAGGCTTGGTCTGGCTTACCACCGCCAACCGACTGCTTCATTCGTTCGGTTAGTTCGTTGCGCTTTGCGCGAAGCGCCTCAACAACTTGCAACAACTCACGACGTGATTTATCAAGCTCTAAGATTTTCGGCACATCAACTTCGTAGCCTTTTTGCTTTGATTTTTCAGCAACAAGATCGGGATTATCCCTGAGTATTTGTATATCAATCATCTATAATTATTATACAACTAACAGTCTACAGTCTACAGCTTTTAGTTATTATTTTTTGCTTTTTAGGATTTATGATATAGATTTTAGTGCTTTTAGAGTTAGCTCTGTTCTGGCTTTGGCATAAGCACAGAATTCGCAAGGACCGCCCATGGCAGCCGTACCCACCTCTGGCATTTTGTCGTTATCAAGACAATTTTTCATGGCAACAAGCGTATCGCCCACCCAGTCGCTCTTGCCTTTATGCGGGAAAACATGAGTCTCGAACTCAACAACATTGTTAAAGCCGGCACGATCAGTCGTTCCGGTAGCATAAACAAAGTAACCAGTATCGCTGACGTCGAAGCCATTGGCTCGTAGTAACCATTGATAAATCTCCATCTGCCGGCGGTACATGTCTTGCCAGCCGCCTTCAGCGCCTAGTTCTTTAACGGGCTTATCTTTGGCAGTAGCTTTGTAGTCAACGACCATCAGTTTGCCGGCATCATCCACCCAGATGTCGTCTACTGCGCCAAAAACGTGTAAGTTCGTAGGTTCGTGCAGAGTCGCAACCCCAACAAAATTCTCTCGCCAAGTATCGAGATCTTTGTGAGCATAAGGCACCGCTCTTACTTTGTGTTCAAGCATCAAAGGATGCGGCTCAGCTTTGGCCCGATACATATCAAACTCTTTCTTAAAAAGTTCGTCGATGGCTTTATTGATATTGAACGGCGGGCTACTGGGCCGTTTAATCTTAAGCCGGGCGTCTAGCCAAAAACAACGTGGGCACTGCATGAAAAGTTCGATCTTACTACGGCTTACTTTAAACGGCTCTTTCTGCCCTGACTGATACGGTTTTGATCTCTCCCTCATGTAACTCATGTACTTAGGTTATAGGTTTTAGGTTAGAGGGTCTAGGGTTAAAGTTACAACTAGGATGATTATTTAATGTTTGGCCTAGCTTTTTGCTTCTCATTTAAGTGAGAAACAATCGGACCAACTATTGCTACTAAAACTGCCGAGCCTAGCGGAAAAACTAATAAGCTTTTTCTAAAACGTGCGTCGTTTGTGGCATCCTGTTTTTCAGCAATTCGCGTCAGGTCTTCTTTTGTCGGTACAACATAAGTAACTCTTTTGGATGTATTGGAGTTTTCATGAGTATAGACTTCAGTCCTGGTTATTAGGACAGACAAGGCTGCGCACGAATCGGGTAGTTCGGAAATTTTAGTTCCTGGAGTTGGTAAGGCTTGTACGCATTTGTCGACCTTTGGGGAATGCTCAGGTCCTTCAGTAAGACCTATTGCCAAAGGCACCATACCCCCCATGCCGGCCCCTAAAGCTCCATAAGCTAACATTTGTTTAATCAGTTTAGTCATGACTTTATACTCCTATAGATTTGAATGCTATTGAAGTTATTTATACCACGTTAGGCTGCTAACTGCAACAATTGAGGCGGTTTCGGCGCGGAGGGTGAATTGACCGAGATTAAGTTTTTCACAATTGGCTGCCAATAGCTCTTTTTCTTCTTCGGTCCAGCCGCCCTCAGGACCGATGAAAACCCCTACGGCGCTTGGTAGATGGGATGTAGTAGATAGTAGATGGTCTGATTGCTCGGCAAAATATAAATCAATTTTACCTTCAAATTCTTTGAGAGCTGTTTCGAGATGAATTGGCTCACGCACGCGCGGGACGTCGGAGCGTCCGCACTGCTCTGCCGCCTCGACAACTATTTTTGCTGCTCGCTCAAGGTTGAAGCCGGTCTTCTCGGTTCTTGAACTAAGTATGGGCACAAAATGTCGCACACCAAGCTCGGTGCACTTCTGGAGTACCCAATCATTTTTGTCTTTTTTGAGCAAAGAAAAAAGCAGATACAAATCACGTTCTGGTATACGCCTTTCAAGCTCAGTAACCAACTTTAGCTGCACAGCCCCATTACCAATCCTTGTAAGTTCGTATAGTCTGTCTTCTCGCTCTCCGTCAAACAGCACGAGTTGAGATCCTGTCTGATATCTTAGGACGCTAAGCCATTGCCTGAGTAAGTTTTTGTCATCTACCCAGATCGACTCGCCAAGTTCAGTATCTTTAACAAAAAAACGGTGTTGTTTCATTTTGCTACTCCATTTTCCACTTTATATTTATTGAGAAGCTGGTTGTATGCGACCTGCAGTTCTGAGCATTTTGTTTGTTGATTAGCGAATGTAGTAACCAAACTTTCACGCTCATTTTTTAATTGACTGTATGCAACTTGGTCTCCACTCACGAAGGCTTTATCTATCTGTTGATTTGTTAGCTGCAACTGAGTACTAACTTGAGTAAAGTCACTTTGACATGATTCGTAGGAGTTTCTCGCTTCTTTGATCTTGGAGAGTGCATCATCATTTAAAACTGCCGACGAAACTACGCCGGTTTTTTCGCCACGATACCGCGCTAGAATTCCGTAAGTCCCAAAACCCACTACCAATACAGCCATAGCATAACAGGTAAAAAGAATCCTGGTTTCCAAAAAAGTTGTTTTTGGTTTTGCGCGCAAACTTAAACGATCATAAAATGCGCGTGAAAAACGCAAAGTCGCAATCAACATCAGCGGCAGAACTGCTAAGTAGATATTGCTGTTAGTGTAAAGATAAATTAAAACGGCCACCGCACTCGATACAGCTGTCACTAAACCATTTTGGCGCAGACTCTTATTGGTATCTTCCAGCAGCTGCTCTCTGGTTCTATGATCGCTGGCCATTTCTGTGAAAAAAATCGATTCGTCCGGCGCCGGGCTATATTTGGCGCGGTGTATCTCGTCGTACAGTGCTCTGGCTCTCTCGTCTTTCAGAGTTTCGTAGGCTTCATTGATTTTGTGCATACGCTGCTCTTGGCCACCACGATCAGGATGATGTTCTTTGGCGCGATTTAAGTAGGCCTTTCTGATTTCGGCCGAACTCGCTGATTTCTTCAGCCCTAAAACTTTGTAGTAATCAACGAACTTCATCTATATAACTCTAGCTTAAATTATTGCTTTCTCAGAACTTAAACTTCTATGACATTTATTTTTTTGCCATAGAGCTTCTTTATTTGTCTGTCGGCAGTAACAAAATTTTCCACATTATTATCAAGCGCGCACGCTACTTGCAATGCATCTTCTAGATCGTTTTCAGCAGCAATATCGAATGCAAGCTCTACTGTATTGCCATTAACATTACAGATATGGTAGCTACCCATGGCTTTCCTAAATACATGATTCGGAATCTTTGAGTCTTTATTGATTATGTAATATACCGTATCAATTATCGAAGGGTTAATGAATAAATCGTAGTCTTTTAGTAGTTTTTGGATTTTCTCTGCCCTAGATCTTTGAATGATAATATCTATAATGATATTAATATCCAAAAAAGCTTGTTGCGCCGCCACTACAAATTACCCAGATACCTATGGTCCTTATATTCTTCTTTGATTTTCTCTCGGTATTCTAAATCGTCAAGTTTGCCCCTAGTCTGGCTCGAAAGATAGTTAGATACTTCGCTATTAGCAGCAAACACACGAGATGCATTTGATTGTTTGGGAGTTTGGACCGGCCCGATTTGAGCCTGAAATTTATTTTTGTAAGTTATGCGTACAGTTTCACCACGACTTGCCCTTGCTAAAATAGATTTTAGATCTTCGCGAAGTTCTAATGCTGTAATTGTTTTCATAGTTGAAGTTTAACATGAAGTTTAACTTAAAGTCAAGCTGATAAGTGTTTCGATATGTGGAGTGCGTGGAAAAAAGTTGTAGGCATCGAAGTTTTGGATTTTGTAACCGCCGTCAACGAGTAGCCGCACATCCCTGGCCTGAGTAGCTGGATTACAAGAAAGGTAAACAATTTGCGCCGGTTTCTCGTTGATAATTTTTGCGACAACATCCTTGTGCAGACCCGACCGAGGTGGATCAACTATAATTACCGAGTCTTTTGTTATGTAGCGAAGCGCTTTTTCGGTACTGGCTTCAACTACTTCGATTGGTTGTTTACTGACATTTTCGCGAGCCATTTTTGCATTTACTGGGTCGAGTTCGACCAGAACTTTGGTGCCGCCAATAGGTATGCCGATCGAGCCGACACCTGAGTACATATCAACTTTATTGGTTGCTCCGCTAGTTAAATGGTCGATTCGTTTAAGCGCCAGTTCAAAAATTGGTAAGTTAACCTGGAAAAACGATAACACGTCATAGCTTAGCGCGCAGCCCAGTAACCGATCGCTCAAGATTGTTGAACCGTTCTGATAAATCTTCTCGGTTGTAATCGATGCTGGGCTTTTGGGATCACTGTAGTAGACAACAAGGTTATCTAGTTTGAGCTTGGGAAAAGTTTTGGTTTTGACGAATAGAGCTAGTGCCACTTTTGCGTTTTTGGAAGCCGTTTCGCTGCGTATAATAACCGACTTTAGACTGCCCGCTCTAATTTTTTGATCATTTAACTCTTGTAAAAGGGCTTTAGCTTGGTCAGACATATTCTGGTAAATAAGATCATTGTACGGCAGTTCTAAGAATATTTTGCGGTGAGTTGCTCGCAAGTAATGCGCAAAATGAAGCCCGGCTTCGTCACCCCAAAACGAGAATTCAACCTTGTTTCGATAGTGATTAACCGGACCAGTGCTTTGCACCTCAAAATCTGGCAAGATAACTGACTCACGCTCAAATATCTCTGTGACTATCGACCTTTTGGCGGACAGTTCTGCCTCATAGCTCATTATTTTAAGCGGCTGGGTTGATAGCTCGATGTCCTCTCGACCTAGCTCACTTATGCGATCTGGGCTTGGCTTGATTATCTTGGTAGCAAAACCTTCGGCGTGTGTCTTTTTGGATTTGCTAATCTCAACTTCTACTTCTTCACCCGGCAGCGCATTCCATGCAAAAATCTTACGGCCGTCAGGAAGCGTGCCTAACCCCTGCCCACCATGAACCAGCTTCTCAATTGTAACGAACTCGGTCATTTACTACGGGCGGAGGGCGCCGGCAAAGACCTGCCATGCCAGTAAAGTTTTGGCTACAAGACTGAGCACAATATAAGTTTTTTCACCATAAAGGTAGTCTGCCCAGCGACCTTTGCGCTTGTACTGAAGCCACATGTTGATAGCAAACGAGTTAAACATCAAGAATATGCTAACTAGTATTGCGTAGACAAAAGTTGGTGGGCTAGCTTCACCGTAGCGGCTTGAACCAAAAACGTACCACGCATAAACAAACCAAGGTAACGCGCCGGCCACACAACCTACAACGTAGCTTGACCAATTAACTTTTTCGCTCCGCTTGTTATGTAGCTCCATTACCAAACCGCATAGATTCATGACTGCCGTTAGGCCAAACATCATCAGAAGCGTCGCTAAGTCTGCCACACCGGCAATCATGGCAATCGCTACAATCATAGTGCTGGCACTAAGCGAATACTCATACCAACGAGCACGGTTAATGCCCTGGCTTAGATCGCTTTCATATTTTTTACGATACCAGGTGCTAACTGAGAAGTGAGCGATCGCCGATAGGGCAAAAAATGCCGCAATAACATAAGCAAGGTTTAAATCAAAGAAGCTCCTTGATGCATTGACCAATACTGGTGCGCTGCCTCCGGCTAGACTATCAGTTGTCAAATAACTAGTTGTAACTGGGAAGGTTCGATTACTTGCCAACAGTACAACTGCCACAGCCTGAGCTAAATGCAATAAGCCCGCTGCCATATTCCAGCGGCGAAGCCTCTCCATGACCGACAATGATTTATTTTTACTCTTGCTGTTTGTTGAATTCTCGACTTTACTTACAGGCTTAATTGAAGCGATTTTTGATGCTTTGGCAATTGCCGATTTTGTTGTTTTTGTGCTAGATTTCTTAGTTGTTTTAGAGCTAACTTTTTTGCCAGTTTGTTTAACGGTACTAGCTGTCCGCTTTGTGGTTGTACTTTTCCTCTTTGTAGCCATAATGAGTTAAGTGTAACAGCGGCAAGCCAAACATACAAATTACTGCTGAATTTCTGACATCAACTGCTCAAAAATCGGTCTCGTGAACGCTTCGTTTTCGCTAGAATTACCATTACTCGCATTAACTGAAAATATCCGGTTTTGCTGTAATGTCATGAAGCCTTCGTTCGAGTATATAACTCTTTGGTTCTGTACTTGAGCAAGCTCAAAGGCTTGATTCTGCCCAGCTTTTAGAAAGTAGTCAAACACGGCTGCGGCTTTTTGAGGACTGCTATAGCTGACCAAGCTCAGACTAACAAACTTTTGATTGTTATCCTTGTTGTGATAAACACAGGATTCATTTAAACCACTCTCAAGATCAGGCTTGTTGTGGTCTATCCTGGCATAGAAAACACTTGGTGTGTTAATGATGGTTTTGCTTACATCACCTGCTAAGAATTGCTTAGCTTTTTTGTCGGTTAACAGCCCGCAGCCAAAACCTAGACTAGCCTTTTGTGCAGCAAAGCTTCTATCATAGACGTCGTTCTGGTCACGCGAAACAGTGACTAGCAAGCTATTTTGTAATGCCAAAGCTGCAATTGAAATAAAAAACCAGAATATTAGAATTAGTAACAATAGATTCCTGTATTTAGATTTCAAGTTATTACCACCAACCTTTTTTTGTTCAATGGTTTTTTTAGTCTTTTTTGTCATACTCTTTGGTTAGTCGGTAATCTTTACATTGCCATAGAAGGCTATGTATCCAGCAAATTCCCTGCCTACTCGCTGAACAGCCGAGGCCATCGGTTCTGGATAGCACCAGGCGTTGTCTTCTGACCAGTCTTCGCCTTCACCGACATCGAAGAACTGGCAGGCACCCTTCCACGGACATGTGTATGGTGTGTCACTTTTTCGCAAAAGTTTAAGATTGACGCTACTAGGCGGAAAATACCAGTTGCCTTCAATATTAACTAGGTCGTCTTGCACAGATTCGGCAACTATTTTATCTTTCCAAATGGCCTTCATAATGCCCCTTTTTTAGCTTTACTCTGTTCTGAGAGCCTCAATAGGATCAAGCTTGGCGGCTTTACGGGCCGGCAAATAACCTGCCATTATTGCTACAAAACAGAGAACCAAAAGCAGCATGACTACCTGCTCAATTCTAAAGATCAATAGATCATTGCCTAGATCGAGTTTCTTGCTAATCCATGGGTTCATCATTGTCCCCACAACAAAGGCTATCAGCGCACCTAAGATACCGCCGAGTAAACCAATCCACCCAGCTTCGAGCATGAACAGCCTTCGCACATCACGGTTGCGCATACCCAATGCTTTCATTAAGCCAATCTCGCGAGTACGCTCTAACACGCTAATGTACTGCGTGTTGACAATGCCGAAGATTGAGGCGATGAGGGTTATGAACCCAAAAACCGCCACGACAATCTGAAGTGTATCAACTATTTGTGTGACTGATTTCTGGATTTCTCTTGTACCGATGACGTAATAGCCTTTTTTGCCGAGATCGTCTCGGGCTTCGTCCATTGCTTTTTGATCTTGGCCATTTCGTATACGTACATATGCGTAAATATACTTACCATAGCCAGACGTATCTTTAGAGGTATATTCGTATATGTCGCTGGCATCTTTCTCGGAAACAATGAATGGTGGCGCACCAAAACTAAAACTAGTTGGTGATTTTCGACTAACTGCTGAGATAGTTAACACCATATCCTTGCTGGCAACTTGTGACTCAGCCAGACTCTGCGGGTTTAGCTGCCCACTTTTAAAACTATCAACTAAACTCTGTACATTTGCAGTAGTAAAAGATTGTTGAATGTTCAGATTCACGGTTTTGCCAAGAGCTTCGTTAGCATCTTTGAAACCCAAAGCACCCAAAAAATTATCTGGAATAATGATGTGCCCCGGGCTTAGTGAGTCCTGGTCTAGATTGCCAGCTGTTATTTCTGGCCGCTGCGCCGGGTTAAACCCGATCAAACTTAGTGCATACTTTTTCTGGCCTTCGCGGGTAATGTAGCGAGCTGAAATTTGCGTTTCTTCCCTGACTCTTTCAGCGTAAGGTAGAGACTTTAGCTCAGCTAGATCGGTGCTGCTAACTTGTTTTATTGCGATGCTACTCGAACCGCCACCACCGCCACCGAAGTTTAGGTTGGATGTATTCTCGTCATACTCTTTTGGTGCGGTGTTTGGGCTGCCGGTATTAGCCACTTCCGGGTCGCGGCCAACTATCAGCTCAGATGGGTCAAAATTACTCTTAATAAGATTCGAGGTGTACTGCCTAATGCCATTACCGGCTGCCAAAGTTGCTGTAAGCGTAAAACCTCCAACAGCAATGGCGAGTGCCGTTAGAATCGTGCGGCCTTTAGCACTCCGCAAACTTCGGCCACTTCGAGCAATTGTATCAAGCAATCTCATTTTTTGCCTCCAGCTTTGGCGGCGCCAGTGATCTTTTCTAGCCGTCCGTCTTTGATGTAAACTTTTATGTCACACATACTAGCCAGGTCATGATCGTGGGTCACCATAACCAAAGTTGCACCCAGTTTTTTGTTCATGTTAAAGAGCAGCTGCATGATTTTGTCACCAGTCTCACTATCGAGGTTGCCTGTAGGCTCATCGGCAAAAATTATGCTTGGTTTGTTAACAATTGCTCTGGCTATCGCCAAGCGCTGCTTCTGGCCACCAGATAGATTACGAGCTCTTGAATCGGCTTTGTCGGCAAGCTCAACTTGCGTTAAAGCCTGGAGTGCCCTTGCCTTTCGAGCCCTTGGTCTGACATTGGAAATTTCTAGAGGTAAGCTGACATTGCTAAGAACTTTTTGGTTGGCCTCGACAAAGAACGACTGAAAAACAAAACCCATTTTTTTGCTTCTAAAACTGTCTTTGGCCTTGGCTTTCATCCCAGCAATATTTACACCGTCAACAATCACTTGGCCTTCTGTTGCAGGGTCAAGCCCACTCATGACGTGCATCAGAGTGCTCTTGCCAGAGCCGCTTTTACCCACTATCGCCACACTAGCGCCATCAGGAATTGAAAAGCTCACTTCTGAGAGAGCAGTGAAGGCAGTCTCTTTTTTGCCATAAGTCTTGGATATATTTTTTAGTTCAATCATTACTATTATTGTACACTAATTTAATACTTCAATTATGGGGATTGGGATCGTGCATATTTCCGGACAACTGTCTTCGCTAGTATCGACCGCCGTAGTGTCGACAGACAAAACGCCACTTTCGTTGACAACCGTCTTTATCTTGGATATATCAATATTTTTATGGGTAGTAAGCTTGACGTTGCTGTACCAAGTGTCTAAAACATGATTATTGATCTTGCTGTTGTCACTAACTTCGAGCTTACCGCTTACAATTATGGAGTTGAACGGCTTCAGTGTTCTACTTTCAACGCTATACGTGCTACGATAACGCGCTTCCAACTTTGGCGCAGTACTACCAATCATACTCAATCCCAAGCAAAAGCTGAATGCCATAATAACACCGAACCAGTTTGCCTTACGTTCTGACATGGCCCTTTTCTTACGAATTATTCTCAGGCTAACCATTACTATGCCTGCGAAAAACAGCAATACCGACAGTATCGTAAACCCAAAACCAAACTTCTCAATTAGGGTTAGTGGGAAAATATCGACTCCGTTTAACTTCAGATTTGCAAAATATATATAACTTGCCGCTGTAAAAACCCCGAACAAAGACAATAAAGAAACTACAAGTAAGATATAGGCGAAAAAATTAACAACTAGGCTGACGATAAAAGATGCAGCTTTTGTGAACTTCTTGCTAGCCTGAGTGGTTTTATCGTTGATGTTTAGAGATTCGATTCTCTCTTTTATATTATCAACTGTCACGGGGATCCCCTGCATCTTGAGTCTGTCTGATTCGGTTATTGCTTGAGGGAGCAATATCCACATCGCAACATACAGCATGACACCGAAACCACTACCAAATGCTAGTGCGATGAATAGTAGTCGAAACCACAGAGGATCGGTTTCAAAATATACACCCAAACCACTGGCCACGCCTCCGATTATCTGACCCTCTGGGTCTCGCATCAGTTTACGGCTTTCGTTTGTTTTTGATCTACTATTATACCTGTCACCTACCGGTTCGTCACTTTCAAAGTCTACCGGCTGACCAAGCTGGTTTTTTAAGTATTCAATATCTTCTTTTAGAACAACCTTTTCATTAGCGATACCACGATTCTCAATTAGTAGTTCGGCCATTCGTGCTTCAATTTCGTTAACAACTTCTTCACTTTCGGCGTGTTTTTTGACAGCCTCTAGGTACACTTGCAGGTGTTTGTAGGCATCGTGCGCAATCACGAATTGCGAACGGTTAAGGTTGATGCGTTTCACTTCGTTCATCTGCTTTTTTCTCCTTCCAGTTTCTTTATCGCACTATTTAAATTCTTGTAGGCGGCCGCTAGACCCTTCATTACCGTTTTTCCCTCATCTGTTAACCAGTAGTATTTACGGGGCGGTCCCTGCTCTGACTCTTGCCATTCATAGCCCAAAAGCCCAATTCCAGCTAATCGGTTTAGCAGCGGATAGAGCGTCCCCTCGACGACGATTAGCTCACTGGCGTGAAGTTTGACAATTATTTGACTGCTATACACTTTTCCTTGCGAACAAAGCAGTAGCACGGCGTAGGTTAAAGCGCCCTTTTTCATCTGTACGGCACTTGATTCGACGAATTCGTTTTGGTCAGTAGTCTGATTCATACACTACTATGTTATACAAGGTAGTAAGTAATGTCAAGTACAAAATTTAATGTTAGGAAGCTTTTGCTTTAGATAACCCCAGCTCAACACAACACTTGGGTTGCCTTATGTCGATCTGGGGTTAAAGTACCAGTTTTTCTAAGCGAGCTTTTATAGAGCCTTCGTGACGGCCAAACTGCTGGCTCAATTGCCGGAATGTTTTGCCTTTTGAGTTTAGTTTGAGCAGTTTTTGGTCATCTTGCCCTGTCCATGGAGTATAGGCATTCGGATACTCAAGTCTCATCTTGGCAAGTTTTTCTGCCCAAGTTCCGCCTGATTTAGTCTTTTTGAGCTTCTTTTGAGCACATGCTTTTTCCCATGCGCTCTCTAGGGTTTTATACAAAGCGTCATTTTGGAGAGATGATTTTCGTAATTGTTTATCGATTTCCTGCGCACGCTCATTCATTGTTAGGGCCGTCCTGTTAAGCCCACCAAGACTCAAACTATCCAGCGACCTAACACGACTGATCGCTACGTAACCCATGCCCGGGACAAAGGCCTTTGATAGATCAATGTGCGCAGAGTCCAGGGTCATACCCTGGCTTTTGTGAATGGTGATCGCCCAGGCTAAGCGCAGCGGGATCTGACTAATGCTAGCTATCTTTTTTTCACCGTCTCTTAGTTCCCATGTTTCGTAGTCGGCAACTACTTGCTTACTGTTTTTGATTCTGACTATTGGCAATCCCGAATCTTCTTCAAAACCGACCACCTCGCCAAGCGTACCATTAACATATTTTTGCTCTTGGCTGTTTTTGACGAACATCACAAATGCACCCTCTTTAAGTTTCAAAACTTCTGGCGCTAGGCAACTTTTTTTGAGCGTAGCTACGCCCGTTTTGCGCCCACTTGAGTTCATAAAAAACTCATGTTCTTCACCCTCCACTGCGCCGAGCTTAGCGTTATTTATTACATCTACATTTATATTGTGAGTGTAGAGTTCTGTTGTCCCCTCCGGTAATTCAGTGCTTAAACGTCTATTCATTAGCGCCTCAACATGACGACGACGTAAATCATTCTCACGAAAGGCCGTCAGAATTTCACTAAGCATGTCGTCGTTCTGACGATGCTGTTCCTCCAGATAACAAACTATTGGATCAAGCTCTTGCCATGAAAAACTATCAAAAATAAAATCACCCTGCCTACTACCATCTCGGTTAATAGGTGGTAATTGGAAAAAGTCACCGCTCAGCACAACCTGCAAACCACCAAACGGTGAATCGTTTTCTCGAACCAATCTACAAACCTTTTCCACCATATCTAGCCTAAAATCATGAAGCATAGAAACTTCGTCGATGATCAAAATGTCGGAGGTTTGGATTTGTGCCTTTCGGCTCTTACTCATCGATTCGATCTGCCCTTTATTAAGTTCATCAGCGATACCAATACCCGCCCAGGAGTGTATCGTGTTTCCTCCAAGATGAGTTGCAGCAAGGCCTGTGCTCGCGGTAACGGCTACTTTCTTTCCATTGGCCCTCGCCCACTTAACAAACTCGTTAAGAACGTACGTTTTTCCGCTACCTGCGGGCCCAGTCAAAAAAACAGAATTACCTTCACTCAAAATCCCCAGAGCCATAGCTTGCTTCATCTGCTCTAGTATACACTCGCAGCAAGCTTGCAGTATCCCATCTGGCCAGTTAAGACCTTAAATACAACAAACTTTGCGCACATGTGCAAAGTTTGTTGTAGCTTTCTGATGTCTAGATACTGGAGGTGTGTGATTTAAACCAAGCAGCTATTTCGGGAATATCCGCTTTCGAGAAGGCTATATGAACCGCAAAATCTTCTAGTTCTTTAGGCATAGCATTTAACAGATGGCCATTCTGCATCATAAACAAAGCAGCACAAGTGATACCTGTTCTTTTGTTCCCATCAACAAAAAGATGATCAGAAATAACGATACGCGCGTAAACCGCAGCTTTTTCGAAAACTCCATTGTACTGCTCTTGCCCGAAAACGCTTTGTTGTGGTGCAGCTATAACCGAAAACAGACTTCTCTCATCACGAACACCATGACTTCCGCCATAGTCTTCAATTAGCTGAAAATGTATCAACAGAATATCTTCTGTACTAAGATACTTCACTATTATCTACCTGCTAGATTTTTGAGCGCCTGGCCGTATTGCTGTTTAAATTTTTTGTAGTTTAGTGCTACTTCATTAGCAGGCGCTTCTAGCTTTTTAAATGTAACACTAACTTCATCGCCCGGTTTTAGGTTGAGGCTTTTGAGGTTTTTTGCAGGTATCGTGACTCCTGCGGATGTGCCAATTTTTATAATTTTTTGGATTGTTGTTACTGTCATACTATGACTTTAGCAAATTCCGCAAAATATTACAATATTATTATAATGTTTCCGAGAACTACAGGAATTACGTGTTTAGTGCATTTTCGGATGAAAATAGAGTACCGCAAGCCGAGCCGTACTCAACGTACGGTGAGCGCGTAACGGAGATTTTCATCAAAAAGGTGCAAACGTGTAATTCCTGTTTACTTGGGTTGACTAATGTCGAGCTGGGGGTTATTAAAACTACCGCCCAAATTACGTCAGAGTCTTCATCTTATTTCTCTAAAATTTCAGTTCTGAGTAGATAGACTTTGTTACGTCGTCTATTTCGTGGCGCATTTGTGGGAACGGCACACCCTCACGGGCCGAAACACCTTCAAAAATCCAAAAAACACGTTCAGAAAAGCCAAGCCCACAAGTTGGCGGCATGCCATATTCGAGCATTTCGACGTAATCAATATCAAGCATTTGAGCTTCTGCATCGCCGCTGGCGCGCATCGCTTCTTGTTCTAGGAAGCGATTTAACTGATCAATTGGGTCATTAAGCTCAGAATAGCCGTTGCACAATTCGCTGCCAGCAATCACTGCCTGAAAACGCTGCACAGTATCGGGATTTTCAAGATTAGTTTTTGCAAGCGGACTAATAAATAACGGCGTATTGATTAGCCAAGCTGGCCCCGCCACACCTGCCCTGATTCGTTTCCAAAGCTTGTCGATAGACCGCGGAATATTATCGGTTTTTTCGACCTCAAGTTTGTGTTCTTTTAATGCTTTTTGGACCTGCTCCAACGTACAATCAAAAACATCTATACCGTACTCGGCTTTGATAACACTTGCGTAATCGAGTTTGGCCCATGGTTTTGCAAAATCGACCTCGAAACCACGAAGGTTGAACTTCTTGGTTCCAAAAGTTTTTTCTAGCACAAAGCTAAACATGTCTTCCATCAGCTGCATACCATCTTGCCAGCTAGCGTAAGCCCAATACCATTCCATTGCGATATGCTCTGGCAGATGCTCTTCTGTATAATTTTCGTTTCTAAAACGCGGCCCGATATCGTAGACTTTTTCGTAACCGCCGCCTATCAATCTTTTAAGTGGCAGCTCATGACTAATGCGTAAATAAAAATCCTGATCCAGCGCATCCATGTGAGTAACAAATGGGTTCGCGTCAGCCCCGCCAGTTGTGTGCTCAAGTACTGGGATGTTTACTTCCAAAAACCCACGCTCATTCATAAAATCTCTGGTAGCCTGCCAAAACTTACTACGCCTAATGTATCGCTGTTTTACTTCATCATTGACATTGGTATCTATGTATCTACGACGTAGGCGCTGTTCTTTGTCAGTAAAACCCTCCTGACGTGTTGGCATCGGCCTCAAAGCTTTGGAAAGCAAGCGCATAGTTTTTACTTCGACCGATATTTCGCCGGTCTGGGTTCTAACCACTTCGCCTCTAGCCTCAACGAAATCGCCACTGTCGAGCAGTGGTAATTCTTCTGGCACTGCCAGCTCGCTATCAGCCCGTTTCGGGTTGCCAGATTGGTTATCCGCCTTAACAAAAAGCTGCAGTTCACCACTAGCATCTTTTATGACCACGAACGCTATTTTGCCAAACTTACGGATTGAGACTATGCGACCAACCACACCGACCGTCGCACCTTCTAGCTGGTCGAAGTCATTCAATATCTGCCCTAAATTGTGTGTACGATTAGAATCTGCCGGGTATGGGTTTATGCCAAGCTTTCTCAGCTCTTCAAGTTTGCGCAGTCGCTCATCACGAAAATCTTTTAGTGTTGCCATATGTAATTGATTATAGATTATAGATTATAGAATTCCGAATTTTGTGGGACCATTAAGTTGCACTGACCCAAATAGACATAAAATCTACCCGCAGCGAACTACTACTAACTACTAACTACTAACTACTAACTACTAACTACTAACTACTAACTACTAACTACTAACTACTAACTACTAACTACTAACTACTAACTACTAACTTATGATATTTCAGCTACTTTGTAACTATCAATGCCTGCCGGCGTCTTGATTTCTACTTGGTCGCCAACTTTTTTACCGATTAATGCCTGGCCAATTGGCGATTCATCGCTAATTTTACCTTTAAGAGGGTCAGCTTCAACTGTGCCTACTACCTGGAACTCTTTCGCCTTACCGTCGTCGCTCTTGAGCTTCACGTTACTACCCATGGCAACTTTGTTATCGCCTTTGGGTTTTGCAATCACTTCAACATTTAGAAGTATATTTTCAATATCAGAAATTCTGCCTTCGGCTTTGTTCTGCTCTTCACGCGCTGAGCTATACTCAGCATTCTCGGCCAAATCACCAAATTCACGAGCGGTCTTTATACGCTCGGCTACCGCCGTTCGCTGACTCTTAAGTAGTTCTAGCTCTTTCTCAAGTTCGGCCACCCCTTCTTTGGTCAAGTGAAACTGCTTTTTCATGAAATAAAATATCCTTTTTAGGTTACTAGATTTATCTACCGTCGCTTGTTGGTTTTTGCCTGAACTTACTGGAGTTTCCTCCGCACATAACGCCCAACTAGTCTTTACTATACCAAGCTTAAAAGGACTTGGCTAGACTTTTATCGCCGCTACTAAATCTTCAATTTTGACCATTTGTATGTCTGAGCTTGTTCTCTCTTTTAGCTCAACCGAACCCCCCGACAGTGTACGTTCGCTAATTACAACTCTGAAAGGGATGCCCAGCAAGTCGGCGTCAGCGAATTTTTCACCAGGGCGTTCATCTCTATCATCATAAAGCACCTCAATACCAGCATCTTCTAAATTATGATAGATTTCTTCGGCGGCTTTTGAGACCGATTCTGCTTGCCCTACCGTTGCAAGATAGACCCTAAAAGGCGCTACTTCTGCTGGCCAAACAATGCCTTTTTCATCTGCAAATTTCTCAACAATCACTCCCATAACTCTAGTAATACCTATACCGTAACTACCAATATAGAGCGATTTTCTGGTACCACTTGAATCGGTATAAAACAGTTCCATTTCATCCGTTTTCTGAGTACCAAAATTAAAAATATTGCCGACCTCGGCTGTTTTTATAGGCTCTAACTCTTGCCGGTTTATCCCGAGCTCTTTGATGGCTTCGTCGATAACCTCTTCATTGACTGCGATATTCTTCTCTCGATGAAGATAAATAACATCTTCGCCAGCACCACAGATAGTCTGGAATTCGTGGCTAAACTTAGTGAACGCGCCGCCACTAGCGAAGGTCACATAAGTATCGCCGCCAAGCCCTAATCTTTCGTAGACCCTTTTATAAGCTTCGATAGTTTGATTGTAGTAATCGTCCAAATCTTCTGCAGATTCATGAAAACTGTACATGTCTTTCATGACAAACTCACGACCACGCATAATGCCGCTTTTGGCTCTCAGTTCATTGCGTAGTTTGGTTTGGAACTGATATAAGCTTGCAGGCAAATCTTTGTAGCTATGTATGTGCTGCTTCATCATTTCCACAATTGGTTCCTCGTGACTCCAGCCCAGACCAAGCTCTATGCCGTCTTGCATTTTGGTTTTGAACCAAACATCGACCACTTTATCATCCCAGCGGCCAGTTTTCTCCCATATTTCTCTGCGTTGCAGACTACTCATAATGACTTCTTGGCTACGAACTTTGTTCATTTCCTCGCGGACAACTTGCTTGATCTTTTCTATTACTCTAAGTCCCAGCGGTAAATAATCGTAGACTCCGGCCATTTCCTTAAAAACATAGCCTGCTCGAATTAATAATTGGGCATTCTTTGCGACTTCGTCGGCTGGCGCCGTTTTGGAAGTGCGAGTAAATAATTCACTTCGTCTCATATAAGTGTTATTTTACTTTACGAGAAAGAGAAACACAAAGGCTAGCGAGTTCTTTAGAGCGTGTAGCATAATCGGGGCTGTTATAGTCCCAGTTCTTTTATACAGCTTAATCAAGAAGACAGACAGAATCGCCGTGTCAATCCCGGCCGCCCAGTTGAGCGGCTTTCCGCCAATAAACTCTAGATGAGCCGCTCCAAAAAGTAAGGTAGTTATAGTTGCGGCAATTAGATAGCCAACGTACCGATTTAGCCCCTTAAAAAGCAGACCTCTAAACATTAGCTCCTCACCGATTGGCACAGCCACACATAGCGCAAGAAAAACAATTGATAATTGCCAGCCTGCCGCATTCTTAAATCCTATGTCTTGCTCCATTTCGGTATCAACTCTGGGTAGAGTCTGGCTTATTAGTAACATTGCGGCCCACGAAACCAGTAGATAAAGGAGAAAAACTTTTACTACTTTCCACAATAGCGATAACGTAGGTTTCTGAAGATTAAAAACAGTTTTTAGCTTACGATCATAGAATTGCACCATAACCCAGACACCTGCAACAACTAATGCTTCAATCATTAGTACGAGAACAAACTGCGTCAGTATAGAATCAGTTAGTAGATTTTCAATTTTTGCAGCGTCAAACCCACCGGCAGCACTTAGAAATATTCCTAACAATATCATTGCCAGAAACTGTGCACCTACAAATATCGCAGCGCTACCAGTTACAACTTTTAATGACTCAGTTAGCTTTTTAAGTAGTGAGAAAGTACCCTGCTGCGGATTCTTTTTTTTAGAGGTTGTGATAGACATTAGTAAAACCGTTTTACGTCGACAATAGTTATAAGAATGAACAATAACATAAGGATTGCAAAACCAGTACCATGAATTCTCTCTTCGGTCTCTTTACTCAGAGGTCTTTTGGCGTAACGAAACAGCATCATCACAAATAACCTACCACCATCGAGCGCCGGTATCGGCAGCACGTTCATAATCGCCAGCGTCAGAGAGATTACGGCAATGATCACTAGCAAAAAGTTTATTCCCAGCCTACTGCCCTCTTGAAGAATCTTAAAAATTCCTAACGGTCCTGAAACTTGCTCGCTAGCCGTTGTCGTGTCTCCTTTGACCAGACTACTTAGCGCCCTTCCTATACCCTTAAAAGTCTCCTTGGTGATCTGGTAACTCAAAACCACACCTTGGATCGGCGCGCTCCAAGTGCTACGAGTCTGCGTAAACTCGCTTGGTAAAACTCCCATGAATCCTTTGGGGTTATCGGTGCTATTGCTAGCTTCAACTTCTTCATTGGAGCGCAAATTTACGCTTGCGGTTTTTATAGTTCGATCACGTTCGTATTCGACAGTTATAGTTTTGCCGGCATTACTGCTAGTAGCGGCTCTCAGGCCATCGGCAGAACTAAAAAGTTTGCAGGTCTGGGCCTCCGAACAATCATCGCTGCTGTATCTTAGCAGCCTATCTCCAACCCTTAAGCCCGCGCTGCTAGCCGGGCTGTCGGGCTCAATATAACCGACATACACGTCATTTCGAACAATTTTTGTGTCCGATTTTATACTAAATTGATGTGGGATTAACTTCGGTAACCCCGTCATCGCTAGCAAGGTAAAGAGGCTAATCGCAACCACTAAATTCATTACCACGCCGGCCAGCATAATCCGAATCTTATCGGCATCACTTGCCGCGCCGAAACTCCCCTTACTGCGGTCGGCATCGTGCTCGCCTTTGAGTTTTACAAAACCGCCTAGTGGCAACAAATTAACACTCAAAAGCATGCCGCTTTTGAGTTTTTTGCCCCAAATTCGTGGTGGAAAGCCTAGACCAAATTCTTCAACATCAACTCCACTAGAACGAGCGGCTTTGTAGTGTCCCCACTCGTGCACCAACACCAAACAGATGAAAAGCACCAACCCCAAAATGATTAGAAACAATGACATTAGCTACAGTATACATTAGCTAACTCGCTGATTGTAGCTAAAAATTACGATACGTTTGATCGTCTCGTCTGGAGAGCTCTAAAATAATGACAGTGCCTGTTGTTTTCTTGCTAAAAATAATTCGAATTTGGCCTTTTCGAACTCTATAAATATCTTTGTGGCCTTTTAAAGGTTTTACGTCAAGATTGTCCAACTGATCATTACGAATGTCTAGAAGCAAAGACTCGAAAAGTTCAAATTCTTTGCGGGATAGTTTATTTAGAAACTTTTCGATCTTATCGGCCATACTTATCAGGATTATCTCGCTTGACCTTTTCCATAGCACCCAATATATCTTTGATCTCCACACCTTCGTGGTTGACCTTGGTAAAATCTATTACTGTTTGCCAGACTTCTTCCTCGACAGGCACAATACGAAAAACTGCTTCGCTTTTTCGCCGCACCAAATAACTTTGGCCACTTCGAACTGCCTCAACAACCTCGTCTGCATTTAGCCTTAGCTGTCTTAAGCCTATTTCTCGTACTTTTTTTGGGTTAGATTCAATAATTTTCATATCCTAAGTTTAACAAATGTTTAACAAATCTGTCAAATTACTAGTTTATCTTACTTTAGAATTTAGGATTTAGTACTTAGAATTTACTAAAGTGTCATTATTTCTTGCTCTCTGGCTTTGGCTACCGACTCAATTTCGGCTTTGACCTTTGCCATAGCTTCGTCGATCTGCTTTTCTAGTCGGGCTACGTCATCTTTACTTGCAAGCTTATCTTTTTCGGCTTGAGTAATTTTACTCCTAGCTTCGTGTCGGGCGTTGCGCATAGCAATCATGCTCTCCTCAAGCTTTTCATGGAGCTGCTTAACGATTTGGGCGCGGCGTTCAGTTGTGAGCGGCGGTATCTGCAGGCGTATCACATGACCATCGTCCGAGGGGTTCAAGCCCAGACTCTGGTTGTCACGAATTGCTTGAGAGATGGCACTCAGGTTACTTGGGTCAAAAGGAGAAATTTGAATCAGCTGAGCCTCAGGAGTAGTAATAGTAGCCAGCTGAACCAGTGGCATTGGCGTGCCGTAGGCTAGCGCAGTGACACCCTCAACCATGCTCGGGTGGGCCCGGCCAGTACGAAGCTTCTTGGCCTCGTCCTCAAAACGTTCACGAGCTTTGTCGAACTCTTTTTTGGCTGTTTCTAGATAAGAATTTGGGTTCATTGATTCTCCCTTTAGTTTTACTAACTCATTATACGCCTTTTAGAGCGTGAATTTGGTACCGATTTGGCCTTTTTCGGCTTCGGCTAATGCATAGGGTTCTTCGGCAGAGGCCACGTAAAGCGCCTTTTGCGGAGCATCAAGAAAGAGCCTTGCAGCTTCGAGCTTGGTTGTCATACCGCCTACGGCTTGCGGATCATTAGTTGGTTGGCAAACATCCTCCACCCCAACAAAGTTCGCTAAACTTATGTCTTTGATCCGAGTCTGATTGCTTGGATAATCGCTAAAAACCGCCCCCGCAGTACCAAGCAAATGGACACTTCCGGCGCCCACCGCTAATCCAACTCTTGCAGCAAGCTGGTCATTGTCGCCCAACTTTATCTCATCTGCCGCAACAGAGTCGTTTTCGTTGACGATAGGCACTATACCCTGCTTTATCATGCCCAGTAACACGCCTTTTACCATGGGATCGTTTCTCTTGCTACCCACTTTTAGCTCCTGCGGTGTGACCAAAACTTGACCAACACGTCTGCCAAATAAGGTAAAGGCTTTTGCCCATTCGGCCATCAGCAGCGGCTGGCCGACGCTAGCCTGAACTTGCGAACCGTGCACGTCGGCTCGATCAATTGACTGCCCCAAAGCTACTGCCCCGAAAGCAATCGCTCCGGACGAAACCAGAATATGCGTTTTGCCAAGGTTCTGATCATCAAAAATCTGCGCGGCAATGGATTCAAAGATTTGCAGCCTGGGCTTTTCACCGTTATGCAGACTACTAGAACCAAGTTTAATTACTTTTAGCATGATTATTGTTTTGATTAGCCTGTAGCACAAGCGAGCCTACTGCGCCAATGAACGGCCTACCCAAATCAACCTTAGGTAAGTGCGCTCTTTTTGCCGCTTCTGGGTCGTGTTCCCACGTATACCTGACATACCCTCGCCAGACTTCATCTGGGTTACGCAAAGGCACGTCCATAGTAAATCCTGGCCTAAAACTAGACATAATTTATGCAACTTCGCCTAACTGCAAACGACTAAAACGACGCACAACAATGTTTTCACCGAGCTGAGCATTGGCTTCTTTAACAACATCACCAACCGTAATATCGGGGTTTTTGACAAATGGTTGGTCAAGAAGACAACGCTCTGCATAATGCTTTTTGAGCATTCCCTCGACAATCATGTCAGCCTTGTCGGCTGGCTTGCCTTCAGTAATTACCTTTTCCTTAAACTCATGCGCTTGCTTTGCGCGCTCTTCGGCTGGCACATCGTCTATACTCACGTACATCGGTGCACTGGCAGCGATATGGAGGCAAATGTCTTTTACAAGGTCGGTGAACTTTTCGTTGCGGGCAACAAAGTCTGTTTCACAGTTTACTTCTGCGAGCACCCCAATGCGGTTGTCGTGAACGTAGCTGCCGATCAAGCCAGCACGTGCTTCACGCTCACCGCGCTTTTCGGCTTTGGTCATGCCTTTTTTGCGCATTGCTTCTAGAGCTTTGTCGAAATCACCGCCAGCTTCGGTTAGCGCCTGCTTTGCATCAGTTAAACCGACACCTGTTAGTTCTTTTAGTCTTTTGATTGTATCGATATCTACAGCCATAAAAAATCCTTTCAGTAAATTTTAGTTGTTGGTAGATAGAAGATGGTAGATGGTAGCTCTCAACTACCAAATACTAACTACTGCCTACTCTTTTGTTTCTTCCGCTTTGGCTTGCTTGTCCGCAGAAACTTCGTCGGAGTTTTTGGCGGATGCGCCCTGTCCTGCTTCTATAGCTTTTTTGACTTCGTCAAGTATAAGTTTAACGGCCTTTAGCGAGTCGTCGTTGCATGGAATTGGGTACTTTATATCTGAAGGATCGGTGTTGGTATCAACTAGGGCCACGACAGGTATATTTAGTTTGTTCGCTTCAGCAACTGCATTTTTGTCGGCTAGAATGTCGAGCACAAAAACTACCCCCACTCTTGCAGCCATGTGTTTCACACCAAGATAAAGCTCGTTCATGGCGTCGATTTCCTCTTGGAAACGCTGTACTTCAAGCTTGTTGTATTTGTTTGCAAGCTCACCGCTCTCCATGCGTGCCTCTAGATCTTTGAGGTGCTTGACGCGTGCATTCATGGTATTGGCGTTAGTCAGCATGCCGCCCAACCAACGATTGGTAACATATGGCATTTTGGTAGACTGCGCAACCTCAAGTAGCGACTCTTGCATCTGCTTTTTGGTTGAGACTAGCAGCACCTGTTTACCGCTTGCAACTTCTTTTTCGATGAAGGCTAACGCCTCATCGAGCATTGGCACAGTCTTAGCAAGGTCAATAATATGAACTCCGCCACGCTTACTGTGAATATATTGTGCCATTTTAGGGTGCCAACGGCTAGTTTTGTGGCCAAAATGTGCGCCGGCCTCAAATAGCGCTTTTATATCGACGTCTGACATCGTTATAAATCCTTTCTCTTCGGTTCGGTACTAGCCCGCTAAAAGCCTACATGACTCAAAGCAGGAGGATTAGTATTTACCGCCCTGTTTAGTTTATTACTAGGTTATTGTAACAGATAAAACCTAGTACTTCAATACTCTTTGTGCAACTTTTGGCGGTTCCAAAGCTTGGCGTAAAGCCCGTTTTTCGTAAGCAAAGCTTCATGACTGCCTTCTTCTATAATCCTACCTTTGTCAACCACTATGATGCGGTCCATGTGAGAAAGTGTACTCAAACGGTGGGCCACTACAATGGCTGTTTTACCCTTAAATATTTCAACAAATGAGTCCTTTATAATCTGCTCACTCTCACTATCGAGCGCGCTGGTGGCTTCGTCAAAAACGACAATTGGTGTATTTTGTAGTACAGCGCGCGCGATCGCTACACGCTGCTTCTGGCCGCCGCTAAGTTTTACTCCTCTCTCGCCAACTACACTTTGATAACCCAGTGGTAGCACGTCTATGAACTCTGCGGCGTGCGCAGCTTTAGCAGCCTTTTTGACTTTATCCACCGAGGCATCAGGCTGACCGATCAAGATATTGTTGAGAATTGTATCGTGAAAAAGTAGCGGTTCTTGAGCCACGTAAGCAACTTGCGAGCGTAGATCTTTTTGGAGCAAACTCCGAACATCAAAGCCATCAATCAAAACACTGCCTTCTTGCACATCTTCAAAGCGCATGAGTAGCTTTGTTAGTGTACTTTTGCCAGCACCACTTATACCAACAACACCCAACTTTTCTCCACGCTTTATTTTGAGATTGAATTTATCAAAAACCTTCGCAGCACCAGGCTCATAGGCAAAAGTCACATCAGAGAAGTCAATATCTCCTTTTATCCGCCCTACTGTTGCCGGTTCCGCCGGGTCGGTAACTGTGCTTTTATAAGAGTATACCTCAAGCGCTGGCAAAATTTTGTCTACATAATCATCATGTTCTTCTACTTTGTCCGACAATTCATAAATAGCTGTCATAATCGACAAGCTGTAAGCCGCCATCAACACAGCTTCGGCCACACCGATCGCCCCACTTTTCATTCGTGAAACGGTGAGAAGAAATGTCAACAGAAAGAACACAACCGTTATACCTTCACGTATTAGAGCTAGTTTGGCCTGCTTGATATAACGAGTTGTAAATAGTTTAGTTTCACGCTGCAACTTGACTTTCAAATCTTCCGACTTGGAGTCTTCCTGCGCTGTTGAACGTACCGCCAAGATATTAGAAATAGTGTCTGAAATGAAGCCAGAGCCTAGCCTGTATTGTTCACGTGACTCGCTACGTAGACTAGATAAGGCATTAGAAGCCCAAAACAAGTAGACTATCTGAACGCCAGCAAGGATAGCGGTCGCCAAACCCAGTGGAATATCATAGTAAGCTATAACCCCCACCGGCATGACGATAGCCATGACGGCGTTGATATATTTATCTCGCAAACTCCTCTCAAGATTCAAGGTATTATCAGAAAATTGCCTGACAGAAGTCGTAAGGTAGCCTGCCATGTTGTCGTTAAAAAACTTCATGTCAGTCGACAGCAGTTTGGCGAAGTAGTCCTTTACGGCAGATGCATATATTCGGTTTTCGTCTCTCAGTGACAAAAACTTGGTTGCAGGGTTAAGAAGCCCAAGCAGTGCAGAAAAGATTGCATACATAAAGCTAAACTTAACTGCGGCCGCAAAATCATACCGCGACAAGTGATAGACAATGCGACTAACCATAATTGGGAGCATTATCAGTTTACAAACCCTACTCAACATCAAAGTCAGATACGAAGCACGGACTTTCCAACTCTGACCATAAGTAGACCACAGCAAGCCGTAAACAAGCCGATAATCAGCTAGTGCTTTCTTTTTTCCCATTGAATTCATTATACTAAGATGACTGCATAAAAACTAACTCCTTGACTAAGAAGTTAGGCTCATGTATAGTTATTGTTAAGTTTTATGAAAAAAGATATCCACCCGACCAATTATCAGTTTGTTGTTTTCGAAGATTTGAACGACGGCACGCGCTTTTTGACACGCGCATGTGTTGCCAGTGAGGAAACAACTAAATGGGAAGATGGCAACACCTACCCATTAGTTAAAGTGCACATTTCAAGCTCTTCTCACCCATTCTTCACTGGTCAAGAGAAGCTAATCGACATCGAAGGCCGCGTTGACAAGTTTGAAGCTCGCCGCAAAGCCGCCGAAGAAGCCCGCAAAGCCGCTGCCGCTCGTGTCAGCAAGGCAGATAAAAAAGCTGCGAAAGCCGAAAAAGACGAATCCAAGAAAATAGGTTAGAGGTTATAGGTTAGAGGTTATAGATAAATGCCTATAACTTCTTACGAGCAACTTACCGTATGGCAAAAGTCTTTCGAACTAGTGAGACAAGTGTATGTTTTGACAGAAAAGCTGCCTAAACACGAGCAGTTTGGGTTATCTAACCAGATTCGACGTTGTGCAGTTTCGATACCAAGTAATATAGCTGAAGGACAACAAAGACATAGCCGAAAAGAGTATCTGCAGTTTCTGGCAATAGCAAGAGGCTCGGCTGCAGAACTGGATACCCAACTACTACTTATTGAGAGTATCTACGGTTTAGATTGCGAAAAAGAACTAAGCTTACTAGACGAAGTACAAAGAATGCTTACTGTATTAACAAATAAACTTAGCGCTTTATAATATACTTATGGATAAACACGGCAAACTAAAAGAAGAACTATCGCAAATCGACTTACAATTAAGCGATAGCTCTATATACTCGTCGCCTAAATACCCTGCACTCGCTAGAAGAAAAAGTGAAATAGAGAAGCTAAATGAGCTTTTTGAGCAACAAGCGAAACTATCTAGAGATCTCAAAGAAGCTGAAGTATTAGCAAATGGTACTGATGAACTTGCCGAACTAGCTAAGGAAGAAGTTAAATCTATAACCTCTAACCTCTCCACTATAACCTCGAGTCTGGAGGAGGCTTTGCTTCCCAAAGACCCGAATGATAACAAAGACTGCATTATTGAAATTCGGGCTGGCGCTGGTGGTGACGAGTCAAGCCTTTTCGGAGCTGAGCTATACAAAATGTATGCACGCTACGCCGAGACTCACTCCCTCAAAATCGAGCTTTTAAGCGAAAGCCCAAGTGAAGTCGGCGGTTTCAAAGAAATAATCTTTGCCGTCCGCGGCGACAGCGCATATGGCCTGCTCAAATATGAGGCCGGCGTGCACCGTGTACAACGCGTCCCTGCTACAGAAAGTCAGGGCCGGATTCATACCTCGACTGTCACTGTTGCCGTACTGCCTGAAGCCGAAGAAACAGACATCGAAATCAGCCCGAACGACCTGCGCATAGATGTCTACCGCAGTAGTGGTAATGGCGGCCAAAGCGTCAACACTACCGACTCGGCGGTACGTATTACTCATTTACCAAGTGGAGTGGTTGTAACCTGCCAAGATGAAAAGTCCCAGATCAAAAACAAGCTAAAAGCTATGGGCGTGCTCCGCTCGCGCCTACTTCAGGCCAAAATTGACGCTGAAAACGCTAAGCTCAGCGCTGAACGGAAAGCGCTCATTGGCTCTGGCGATCGTAGCGAAAAAATCCGCACCTACAACTTCCCTCAAGACCGCATTACTGACCACCGAATTGGCTACTCGCGCTCTAACATCCCAGCAGCACTTGCTGGGCAGATCGAAGACCTCTTTGAAGAGCTCAAAAAAGCCGAACTCTCCTTGCTAAAAACCGAAGTTTAAACGTTTTAGAACTTGTCTCATGTGTTACTTATACGATGTAACATCGTAGTTTTTGCGAATATTTACAACATAGCAACTGAGATTAGATACCTAGTCAGTAAGACAGCAAAAAAAAGCACCTATCATAAAGGTGCCTCCAAAAAATCACCTGTACTTAAACAAATGTTTATTAGATTGTACTACTTAGCCAGTACTACCAGTTTGCGTTTCTGTACGGTCCCATGCATTTATGATATCAACCTAGCTGATATATTCAAAATTGTATACCATTTTTAGTTAGTTTGGCCGTTGTTGAGTACAATACTTCTATGACTATTAAAAGATGGATTTTAGATAGTACTCTATTATTAAGCCCCTACTCCGCTACCGCAAGATTAGACTGCGAGGTATTGCTAGCGCACGTTTTAGACAAAGATAGAGTTTGGCTGCTGGCTCACCCAGAGCACGTTCTTCAAGGACAGTCCCTGAAAAGAGTAGATCGGTATTTGCAGCGCCGTAAATCTCAGGAACCGATCGCTTACATAATCGGCCACAGTGAATTTTATGGGCGTGAGTTTGAGGTTTCGGCTGATACTCTGCAGCCGCGCCCGGAAACAGAGACCATGGTTGAGCTTCTTCTCGACACAATAAACAGTAAACAGTTGTCGGTAAACAGTATTGTTGATGTTGGCACTGGATCTGGCGCAATTATTATCTCTGCATTCCTAGAGCTCTCTATCAACCATAAACTATCAACTATCAACTTCCATGCTACCGACATCAGCCCAGCTGCTTTAGAAATCGCCCGTCAAAACGCTAAGAGGTACGATGCTGATATCAAATTCTATCAAGGAGATTTACTAGGTCCCCTACTATCTACTATCTACCATCTACCATCTGCCATAATTCTGGCTAATCTGCCCTATGTGCCAGACAGCCACACAATCAATCAAGCCGCCATGCACGAACCAAAACACGCTATTTTCGGCGGCACTGATGGCCTCGATTTGTATAGAACTATGTTCGACCAACTATCAACTATCAACTATCAACTATCAACTATCCTGTTTACAGAATCTTTACCTCCGCAGCATAAAGAATTAGCTCGGATTGCCGAACAAGCTGGCTTCAAGCAAATTGCCGAACAAGACTTTATCCAAGTTTTCGAAAAAAAGTAATACTTTTTGTGTATAATTGCAATAATGAATGTCGGGATTAGTAAAACTCAACGTACTGAGCTGGACACGATGTCTAGCCCAGAAGTATTAGGCAGATATTTTGAAAGTCTTCAGCAAGTAGCACGGCAAGGAGAAGCCATACGCGAAGAGGTAACAGACGGAGAAATCGAAGGAGCGTACACAGCTGGGTGGTCTTTAGGCAATCTACGCTTTATTGAGGGCAAAGACCCTATCGAATCGGCCGATTTAGACCCAGTTACTATAACTAATGCCAAGTTTTTCAGAGCTCAGACTAGACTAGAAAGTTATATTAACAACCGTTTTTTGGGCAGTATGGTGCAAGTAATACCACTCGATCAAGAAATTGTAGCAGCAAGAGCACCCTGGGGGACACTGTCTGTTGTGCCACACTTTCTGAGGGGTGGTGAGACGAGACTTAATCATGCAAGATTACTAGCATTTGGGACTTCATCAAATGGCCGAACGGTGTTGTCTGTTGTAACAAGACGAGGCTTACCTTCTATTACCCACTATATGAACATCGTTGGACCTGACGGTCCCAAAATCAGCATTAGTGTTAGAGATGACAAAAAACGCATGTCAGCAAAATCTATATCCAGACTTTAGTATGTAACTTACTGAAACTTAGCCCCCTTCTTCGAACTCCTGAGGAGTTGAGTGCCAAATAGACAATCAGAATGATGGGAGTGTTTTAATACCCCACGAAATATCATTTCGTGGGGGCCACTATTAAAGCTTAATCAAGAAAAATATTATTGTGTATTTTTCTTGTCAAGCAAGTTGCCCGAATATTGTCTTATTTGACTACGAAAGCATCAAGAGTTTGAAGCGGGGGTCGTTTCTTTCGTCTATTTCTTTGCGACAAAAGAAATGGACTCGACAAAGCCAGGCGAAGCCGGGTGGCGAAACAAGGTGAAAAAGTGACTAATTGCTTGGGGCGGCTTCGAGAGTAACAGTAATAGTTTGCTCTTTGCCGTCTCGTAAAATTGTCAGATCAACTTTGTCGCCGACTGATTTACTGCCCAAAATACTCACCAGACTCCTCTTGGGAGTAATTGCTTCACCTGCAATTTTGGTGATGATGTCTTTTTCTTGAAGGCCTGCTTTTTCTGCGGGGCTGCCCGACACAATCGAGGCTGAGTTTCGGCTCGGAATAATGTAAGCACCCTCCTGAACGGGTAAATTATATGTGTAGGCCAGATCTGCGGTGATCGAAGCGTAGCGCACACCAAGATACGGCCGCTCAAGCTTACCCTTATCGAGAACTGTTTTAATCAACGGCTGAATATCATCAATCGGAATTGCGAACCCTATATTCTCTGCCCCGCCGCCGGCAACAGCGGTATTGATCCCAATAACTTCACCTTTTAGATTAACCAAAGGCCCGCCAGAGTTGCCCTGATTGATAGATGCATCTGTCTGAAAAAGATTTAGTAAGGTTTCGGTCTGTGCGCTGCCACTGCTATCGCCAGCCTGGATAGAGCGTCCAAAACCCGAAATAATGCCGCTAGTAACCGTGTTCTGAAATTGGCCGAGAGCGTTACCGATTGCTACCACACGGTCGCCAACTTTTACATCGGCTGATTTGCCTAGAGCCGCCGGCTTCAGCTCTTTACCTTTGGCATCTTTGATCTTCAGAAACGCTACGTCCAGAGGATCGGTTGCATTGGTTCTGCCCAAGACTTCAACCTGATCTAGTTCGGTTCCATCTGACAAAGTAATGCTGACCTTATCGTTAGCATTAGGTACCACATGACGGTTAGTGATGACCACACCTTCTTTGGTTAGGATAAGGCCGGTGCCCGCACTCTCCTGCTCAAAACTCTGAGTTCCAAAAAAGACACTGTTTTGAGTAGCGGTACCAGTCACATTGATAGAGACGACGCTATCACCCATATTTTTACTAATCTGACTGATAAGGTCGCCTTCGCTATTGATGACTTCTCGTTGCACCTGGGTGTTGCTTGCCTGCTGGACTTTAGTGTTATTAGCTAACAGTCCGCCGCCAAAACCAGCCAGTACAGCTAGCGCTAGCATTCCGAATCGTGATATTTCTAATGTTTTTTTTGATGAAGATAAGCTCTGCTCTGGTTTCATTATTGCCTTTCTGCTTTTTTACCCATATTTTTAGCTTCAAAGTACTATGTTGTCGGAGCGACCTGAAAACATAATTATTACAAAAGCCAATGCGCATATTGTAATCACAACTTGCCTTAAAACATGCTTAGAAAGTGCTGACTTGTGATCCAGATAGTATAGTGTGGCCGTACCATAGCCCATCACTGAGATTAGTAAGACTGGCTGAGCGATGGTGCCAAAATAAATCAGCCAATGTGTCGACAACCAGACAATCGCAGCCGTCACGTAACCCCAAGTATATGCAATCATTCGCGACATGTTCTCGTCAAACGAGCTCAAAAAATGCCTAGCTGCAAGAACGCAAATTAGAGCAGTAGCCGCAACCAAAAACAGCACACTGTGTTCACCCCAAATATGAAAAACTGTATAAAGTGAAATGGTTTGGCCGATCAGTGCCTGCATTGATACCCAGACCAGACTAGAGCGCGGTTTAATAACTACTAACCATATGACGTAGAGCGCCGCCAGTAACAAATGGGACAACATGGAGTTGGTTGATGACATCAAAAGTACTACCGATAGCCCAACAGAGATATCTATTGAGTTACTTCTAAGGTGCGCTGGCCAATAGCGTGCTCGAACTGCAAATATTCGCCACTTGCTTAATAAGATAACTGCTACCGAGAGCTCGGTAAAGCCGACACGAGCCAAAATATATAGTATTGCTGGTAGCAAAATCAATCCAACGCTATGAACTAGACGTCCAAAACCCCTTTGAGGTTTAATTAGCCTGCCGATTTGCTTCATTCTTACCGATTATTATAACAAAATCTGCATCCAGAGGGTTAATGTTTGGATCAGTCAGGTCTGTCCGACCCACTACCTGCATACGTCTTTCCAAGTAGCTTAGAGTATACTTCATAGCGCCGTTTGTACGGTCGATGACAAAGTTATTGACATAATCCTGGGTTGGCGCATTGCCAACACTAAGCACATTGTAGCCGTAAGATTTTAATTCTGTAGCCGTTTTACTCGCCAAGCCGACTGTTGTCGTACCATTTAAAATGAGTATTTTAGCGTTTTCATTCTTTAGGTATGCATCTTTGAGAGCATTGTTTCGGACATAACTTTGAATTTGACTGTAATCAAAGGTCCCGGCTTTAGGATAGACAACGGATTGGTCGCCTACTATGCCCGTTGTTAGCAGGACGTTTGGTTCGTCAACTAAACTGACTGATGCGATCTTGTCTGAGCTAATCTGTTTAGCAATTTCATACATCCGGCCTATCTCGTCAGTACCTATATCGGTACGCACATTACCGCTGAATGTTGCCAGCAATTGTTGCAGCTTATAAGGGTTTGAGTAGGTCCCGCTGCTTAATATTTTATCTTTTAGGGCGATTAGAATCTCGCGCTGACGCTCCGAACGACCAAAATCAGAGCGAGCATCGCAATGGCGACAACGAGCATATCCAAGCGCACGCAAACCGTTAAACTGTTGCTGCCCGGTACCGACGTTCAGAAAATAAGGTTTGCCGTTTAGTAGCATCTGTTCGCTGACAGCCTGCTTAACGTCAATTGTTATGCCGCCAACGGTGTCTATAGCTTTTTGGAAAGCAGTAAAATCTACCATAACATGGTAATGAATCGGCACTCCAAGTACCGCTTCGACACGATTAGAAATAGCCTCAGTTCCGGCTTGCTCGGCTGCCTCTTTATCTTTAGGATTATTATTTAGTGCCCGTTCTTTAGCGAAGGCGTATACTGCATTAATTTTGGTCGCGGAACCGTTGTCTTTAACCCAAAGATCGCGAGGAAGACTCAAAATAGCTGCTTCATTCTGGACAGGGTCAATACTGGCCAACAGAATCGTGTCTGTCAGATCGGGGCCATCCTCTTGCGTCGGCCCTCCTTTGCCTAGAATCAAAACATTTACGCGGCCATCGCCCTCGCCCTTAAGCCTTGCAGGGTCGGGATTTTTCTGAAGGGCTACAGCACCTTCTGCATTACCACGAAAAACATTTTTCACTTTGAAATAAACATAGCCTAAGCCGCCACCTGCTAGAAGTATTAATACCAAAAAACTGACCATTGCCCGCTTTAAAGTAAATCGCCGTTTTCTTTTGACCAGTTGTTCTTTTTTGTTGCGACGAAAAAGCCGCTTTTTAGGACGCGGCTCTTTAAAATTTTCTAGCGGAATGTTTTCATCGAAGCTGGAGGCATTTTGCTTCTGATTATTGGTTAAAAAGCCCTCCGTACGATCAAACGAAGGATCAGAACTAGAACGATCCTTAAGGTAGCTGCGATTAAAACGCTTCGTCGGCTGACGATTTGCAGAACTAAAGCCGTCAATTGACCCAGAAGCTACGCGACCAGGCCGTTTTTTTGGTCTGAAATTATCCATTTATGTAAGTAATATTATAGCTGTTTTAAGCTAACGAAACCAAATTATTTCCGTTTATCAGAGTCTTTGGAGTATAGTAATAAGTCAATGGATCAGCAAAACATACACAGTACGCCACAGATGACACCAGTTGTTAATGGTCAAACGCAGCCACCTGCTAGTAACAAAACTAGCCGCGAGGGTAAGAAAAATATTATTTCGACGGTTCTGGCACTTGTACTGGCACCGCTCTTGGCCGTTTTCTTAACATCTTACGTTTTTCATTCCTATGAAGTTTTTGGCCCAAGCATGCAACCAACACTTGAACAAGGTGATCGATTAATAGTACTAAAAGCTCCCCGTACGTGGGCTAAGATTACCGGTAAGCAGTTTATGCCGAAGCGCGGCCAAATTGTAGTTTTTGACAAACCCGACCTGCTTATTGGTGGAGAGCACGGTAAACAATTAATCAAGAGAGTGATTGGTTTGCCAGGCGATCGAGTTGTTGTCGCTGGTGGTAAGATTACTGTTTATAACAACGATCACCCAGAGGGTTATGACGTAGATAAAGACACTGATTACGGAGATAAAATTCCAGAAACTGAAGGTAATGACGACCGTATAATACCTGAGGGCGAAGTCTATGTAAGTGGAGATAATCGCCAAAACTCGCTAGATTCACGCTCGTTTGGTTCAATCAAAACCAGCTACATCGTTGGGACCGCCGAGTATCGCCTTTTTCCTTTCAGCAAGCACCGTAGCTTCTAGCAGCTATTATAATCATTTTTCTACGATGACTACTTTGATTGTACGGTTCTGCCTCTTGCAAGCCTTAACGAGACGCTAAAAATACCTTGTTTGAATCAAGTGACCTATTTAAGACTTCGGCTGAGGTGAGCCTAGCGAAGTTGGCATAGCCGCCGATGTGAGCTAGGTTAGTTAGACCTTCGGCTGAGGTGAGCCTATCGAAGTAGGCATCGCCGCCGATGTGAGCTAGGTTAGTTAGACCTTCGGCTGAGGTGAGCCTATCGAAGTAGGCATCGCCGCCGATGTGAGCTAGGTTAGTTAGACCTTCGGCTGAGGTGAGCCTAGCGAAGTTGGCATAGCCGCCGATGTGAGCTAGGTTAGTTAGACCTTCGGCTGAGGTGAGCCTAGCGAAGTTGGCATAGCCGCCGATATGAGCTAGGTTAGTTAGACCTTCGGCTGAGGTGAGCCTATCGAAGTTGGCATAGCTGCCGATGTGAGCTAGGTTTGTTAGACCTTCGGCTGAGGTGAGCCTATCGAAGTAGGCATCGCCGCCGATGTGAGCTAGGTTAGTTAGACCTTCGGCTGAGGTGAGCCTATCGAAGTTGGCATCGCCGCCGATGTGAGCTAGGTTAGTTAGACCTTCGGCTGAGTTGAGCCTAGCGAAGTTGGCATAGCCGTTTATCGTTCTAACTCCTTCAAGTATTAGAGCAAGAAGCTCGTTACTATTACCAAAGTAATTAACATCTACATTTGAATTATTGATTATGTCTGCTAAATTACTTGGCCGACTAGATAGATCGTATTCGTCACTGAAACTAAGGCTGCCAAACAATACGTCTGACGCATCGAGATTTGCTAGCTTTTCCAGTTCGACCAGCTGACCCTGCCGCGTGAGTAACGTGTTTTCTGGTAGTTTAATATCCAGCACTTTAGGAGGCTTTTCATCTCTCGCAAGCTTGCTCATTAGTACCCCCAGACCAGCAAAAACCTCCTCCCAATTTTGGCCACCAACAACCACAGCTTTATTGTCGCTAGTCTTGATCTGCTTTATGCTGTGGCTTGCAACGACATATTCGATAGAATAGTGCTGACTAGAAGCATCAGCCTGATTTACTCGTATCGAGAAGAACCTTGCTTTGCCAACTTCAAGAGCTTTAGAGTAGGAGGTAGACGTACCGATACAGTGACCGGTTACAACCGACTCTTGGGCTAAATGTTCTTTAGTAGTAAGCTCTACAAGACTGAATGAGTCACTTTCGTGGATTAAGCTAGGTTCGGCACCTTCGGCGTTGGCGGCATTGCGCCTAGCTTCGGCAATCCTTTGCTCGGTTACCGCATTGTGGCGTGCTATAAGCTTGCCTATGCCACCGTTATTTTTGGCTGCTTTCGGAGCAGTGGCTGGGGCGATGCAACCTAAAGTTTCAGAACTCAGCTCAGTCAAAGGAACTTTGAACCACTCAACTACGCTTGCTCGTTTTTTGGCGATGCTCTTGCTGGTGGCAGCAGGATTGCTTACATAGGCTAGTAGCCCTTCGATTATGGAGTCGGCTATAGTTGAAGAATCGGCTACATCCTCATTTGCCTGACTACCGTCAAGGACTGATTCGATAAAGTACTGCGCAATTTTATGAGCTAGCAGCCTTCTACGCTCACCTTTTGTTTCTCCGTTATTATCTGAGCCTAGGAACTCACCAACATATGTCATATTGCGCTGCGCAGTGTACTCTACGAGTTGGTCGCGCTCAGCCAGTGTCCCAACTACTTCATCTGTAAGTTTTTCAACCGAACCTAGGAATGCTAACTGCTCAGGGGTCAAAGCTTCGATTGATGGCAATATGGATGTCATGGTCATTGCTTAATCACTGGCTCCGAAGTAAAATTAGTACACTCCCAGTCGAGGGTTAGCTCCGGGCGAGTCCTTGCAGCTCGATAAGATCAGAGTTGCTGTGTGGTATCGTAGATCATCTGTAAGTGGCTGCAAGAATACTAGTGATGACACAGCCATTCCAGCCCCTACCGATATGCATGCTGACGACACTACCTTTCGCTGGTGATCAATAATTTCACCAAGGTTCCCTTCGTAGTTCGGAAAAAAATGTACAGCGTCATTATCTACAAAAGCTCTTGGAGTATGGGGTGGGTGCTGCACACTATTGCCATGCATTCTCTCAAAAATACTTGGCTCGAGTGAGCCTAAAAACGGAAGTTCTACGATTTCACAAGGGTTACCTAAAACCAGCCCAAAAAGACGCCCTGCAATCTCAGCCTCATTACTACTTGGACCATAAAGCTTAGAAATCTCAACTCTGTCCAGAGTCTGGTTTGGAATAATAGCAAACATATATAATATTATACTTCATTATAGGTAAAATGTAAATTAAATTATCCTGATAGAACGCTACCGTAGGAGCATCCTTTTGAGCTTGGCTAGTTCGGCATCATTTTTGTATGCAATGGCTACTATCCCACCGCGTTTTTTGGCTTCTACGCTTACCTTGTAGCCTAGTTTTTTACTCAATTCATTGTCAATGCGGTTCTTTGAAATACGCGAAGGTTTAGTTTTGTGTTCAGCCGCAAACTTTTCTGCCTGCCTGACTGTCCAGCCGCCTTTAAGTATTAGACTTAGCAGCTCTTCCTGTGATTTGACGTTGCTGTCTAGCGACAATATGGCGCGGGCGTGCCCTTCGCTAATTTTGCCATCTTGCAGAGCTTTGATAGCAGCCTTGGGTAAGTTTAGCAGCCTAACCAAGTTATAGACCGTAGTCTCTGCCTTACCCAGCCTTTTGGCTATTTCTTTATGATCGACGTTAAACTCGCTTTTTAGACGATTGATCGACAAAGCCTGCTCGAACGGCGACAAATCAACTCGCTGGACATTCTCGATCAGGGCTATCTCTAGCCTCTCTAGCTCTTTGAGAGTACGCACAATTGCTGGTAGCTCGCTAAGCCCCAGTTTTTGTGCAGCTCTCCAACGTCGCTCACCTGCAACAATTTGGTATTTGCCATTGTCGCTGCTGACTACTATAAGTGGCTGTAAAATGCCGTGCCGCTCAATTGAAGCCGCGAGACCAGCCAGCTCTACTTCATCGATTTGCCGGCGCGGCTGTCTGGGGTCGGGCGTAACATCTTGAATTAGAATTTGCCTGACTCTAGACTTGTCTTCGTCGCTTAGCACGCTCGCCAGGTCACCGCCAAAAAGCGCATCTATGCCACGGCCTAGACCTCTGTTTTCACTCATTTTAACCTCTCCAAAATTTCTTTACTTAAAGATTTGTAGGCGCGTGCGCCCTTGCTCCATTTGTCGTGTTCTAAGATAGAACGACCAAAACTTGGCGCTTCGGCGAGTCTTACATTGCGCGGAATTCTGGTTTTGAAAACTTTGCCGCCAAAATGCTTTTCGACTTCGGCCACAACCTGTTCAGCTAAACTGGTACGGTTGTCATACATTGTTAGTACGACTCCTAGTAGTTTCAAATCTGCGTTTGAGCTGGCCTTTACTCTTTGGATAACGCTGACAAGCTGGCTTAAGCCCTCAAGAGCGTAGAACTCTGTCTGAACTGGTACCAACACTTCACTAGCAGCGGTCAGGGCATTGATCGTCAGTATCCCTAGTGAAGGCGGACAATCGATTAGCACAACGTCGAAAGCTGAGCTTGCAAGCAGCTTTTTGAGCTGCCCTACTCTGTTACTTGAGCCTGCTAGCTCTAGCTCTAAGGCAGCGAGATCAGAACTCGAAGGCAGTAAGTAAACTCCGTCTTGACTAGTCTCATAAATAGAGCTCGAAAGCTCGCTTTTGCCGCTTAGGCAGGTATATAGATTGGCCTCGACTTTGGAGCGATCAACACCCAAACCACTCGTTGCGTTGCCCTGCGGATCAAGATCAACAACCAAGACTCTCCGACCAGATTTGGCGGCGTAAGCTGCAACATTAATAGTAGTAGTAGTTTTGCCTACCCCGCCCTTCTGATTTAGTACTGCAACAATAGCCACTTTTGTTTTCCCTCTTATCTAATATAAGCTTAGCATAAGTGGTTAATAAAAATACAGAAGTAGACCACCGATCTAAGGTTTACGCCACGACAAGTTGCTGCCAGCGTAGATAGTCACACTTTGACCGGCTGTGGCGGTATTCTGGGCGAACTGGAACTGAAGATTGCCGGCCGTGGCAGCCGTTGTAACGACGCCCTTAACATTAATAATTCCTCGGTAGTTTGCGTTATTGAGGATAGAGCACGTTTGCCCCGAAACTGTTATGTTACAAATTGTGTTGGTTGTTGCGGAGGTAGCCGCATCGGTGTAAATACTAACTGTGGCGCCCGTCGGAACAGTAAAGGTATACTTGAAATCTGCTGTGTTGCTTGTAGTCATATATGAGATAGTTGCATCTATGCTGTAAGAAGTGTTGGCCGCTAAAGCTTGAACAAGTACGGTGTCATTTTGGAAGGCAGCGTTGTTTGTGACTGTTTGGTTAGCCGCCTTATTGAGTGAGGTTTCGCTGAGACAGTCCTTCCATTGACCACCTTCATAGCATCTGAACTTACCGCTAGCGGAGTTATAATATTGGCCACCATTAACACCGGTTGGATCTCCAGCATTAGTTTTGGTATCAAGAACAAGCAGTATTCCTGTAGTATCGCCAGCTGTCGGTCCAACTCGAACTAACGCACCCGCAGTATCTACCGTTAGGTAGCTTACTCCTCCACTCGCTACTGACAACGGCGTTGTGCCACCAGTGATCGAAAGCCCTGCACTATAAGTCTTAAGAGCTGAGTACGTTTGAGTCGCATTAAGCAGAGAAACGTTTGCCGAAAGTCGCAAGTCAGAGATAGTTCCGCTTGTAATGTTGGTTCCGCTAAGTGCCGTCAAAGATGAACCATCGCCACTAAAGCTGCTGGCCGAAACACTACCGCTAAAGCTCGGGCTGTTAGAGATTGCGAGGCCGCCACAAGTGCCGCCAGCGCCAAGTGTGATTGAAGTTCCGCCACCACTTAAGTTGCCTGTTCCTGATGGACAAACTAGTGTGATGTTGCCTTGTACAGCCGTGTTTGCTGCGGAGCCGTAAGCAACTGAAAGCGTTGCACTTCCGCCAGCGCCTAATGTGATAGAACCACCGCCAGAAAGCCCAGCACCAGCGGTAATTGTGAGCGAGGTGTTTCCCTGCACAGCAGTGCCAGCGGCTGAGCCGTAAGCAACGCTTAGTGCACCGGCAGCATTCGTTAAGCCTGTCCCCGTCAGATCAGTTAATCCATCACCATTTACAGTCAGTGTTTGTCCAGTAGTTATAGTTAAGCCTGCACCGAAAGTTTTGGCGCCAGAGAACGACTGGCTGTCAGTAAGAAGCGCTACATTAGTCGACAGTCGTCCGTCGGCCAGTGTGCCACTACTGATCGAGCTGGCATTCAAACTAGTTAGACTGGCGCCACTACCACTGAAATCGGTAGCCGTAACTGTGCCAGCGAAACTTGGGCTGCCTGAGATAGAGATTGCCGAACAAGTACCACCGCTTCCGAGTGTAATTGTGTCACCGCCGCCGCTCAGATTGCCGCTGCCCGAAGCACATGTAAGTGTAGTGTTACCCTGTACGGCGGTGTTGGCAACTGAGCCATAAGAGACACTCAGAGCGCCGGCCGTATTAATTAAACCGTTGCCAGTTAGATCGCTCAAGTTATCGCCGTTTATTGTCAGGTTTTGTCCTGTAGTAATCGTTAAGCCAGCATCGAAAGTTTTTACACCTGTGAACGTCGAGGTTCCACTGAGCAGTGTAACATTGCTACTTAGCAGTCCGTCAGACAGAGTGCCAGAACTGATGTTGCTAGCGTTTAGACCGGTAAGCGTTGAGCCATCAATAGCCGCAGTGTTGATGTTTGTCAGTCCCGACGCATCACCAGTTAGCGCTGTCGCATTAAGAGTGCCGGTGACATTCACAATACCACCAGTTCCAGGGGTGAGTACCAGATCGCCTTCCGTACGACTTATGCTACCGTCCGAGATGTGTGTAGAGCCTGCGCCAACAACAATTCCGCCCAAGAAGTACCCTTGGAAGAAGCGATTGGCTTGACTAGTGTAGTCGGTGCTGGTTGCTCCGATATTCTGAACGTTGTACTTGGTAACCGTACGACCATTAGTGAAACTTACGGCCGGGCTAACGGTGTATGTACCAGTCCCTGGATCAGCCGTAATACGTGTGTAATAGTCTTGCGTAGCGTTGTCTATGAACACAACATCATTGACGTTGAAGCTGTCGGCCGCAAGGGTCAGAGTAGTTGAGTTAGTACCGCTACCGCTAGTCGTACCTGCTGTACCGGTTGCTGAACCAGCGGCTACCAAGTTACCGTTAAAAGTCGTTAGTCCAGCAATCGACAAATTGCCGGCCGAGTTTACTCTAAGACGCTCAACACCGTTTGTTACGATACTCAAATCGTTGGCGTCGTTCGTGCCAATTACGGCTAGCGCACCGAAGCTATTGCCACCCTGTATAAAGGCTTGCGCTATACCGCTTCCACCTACCGAACGCTGTGCCTCAATAAAGCTACCAGCGAGCACCGTAGTATTGGCTGCATTAGCAGTATTCTGTGCCCAGTTCAAAGTTACGATACCTGCAGTAGCACCATTGGTTACCGTTCCCGCTACTTCAAAAACATCTGTTGCAGTACTCATTGGCACAGCACCAGACGAAACACCACACCCAAGATTTCCAACTGCCAAGGCATTTTCTGCTTCACTAACTGAGTTTACACACGTCGCACCGACTGGAGCGGTTACACTGAACTTTATGTCTGGGGTTGCGTTACCTGTTATCTGAAGATAGAATCGATAGTTCCAGGTTTCGTTAGCGCCAACAGAGAAGAAGAGCTGATCGTCGGGCTGTAATGCAGCAGTTGGGTTAACTGTGTTGTTCTGCACTTCGCTAATTGTCTTGGTTTTATTGATTATTGGGTTTGTTATGCCGCTGCCAGCAGTTAGCGACTTCCAGCTTGTACCGTCATAGCCTTCAAAATCTGTGCCTGTCCAGCGTAAAGTTCCTGCTGTAGTACTCGTGCTAGTACCTAGCGTTAGACCCTGACTCAAAGATGCATTTCCAGTTTTATCCAAACTGAAAGCTGAAGTACCGTTTCCTCTCAAATCAAGCAATAAACCGCTTCCTGTCTGGTCAATCGCCAGAGCTGCTAGTGCACTATTGACATTCTGGATTGTGCTAGGGGCTAACTGAGCAAAGCCAGACGAATCGATCCCGTCTAGTTTGTCGGCCTCGAATGCGTATGGCACAGCTGTCAGCTTGATGCGCGGAGACATCTCGCCGTCCCAGACTGGTGAGACAGGCGTACCACCAATGTTCATACTTAGCCAAAGATCGCTGCTCCAAGGAACGTTAGCAGAGAACGCCGTCACAGATCCGAGATTAACGCTGAAGTAGCCGTTCTTGACTCGAACTTTATTCGCTCCGCTACGAGTCTCAAGCCACCAACAATCATCGCTGCTGGAATTAAGCGAGCAAGCACCTTGTGCGCTCGCCCCCGCTGCTGCCGAATCGTAAAGTTTAAATTCGACGTTATAATCGCCATCAGCCACCAGGCCACCACTAGCGTTTAAGAGGCGTGCTTGGAAGTTAAGAGTGGTCGGGGCAGCACTTGCTTGTGTCGCAAAATATCTAGCCTGTACGGCTACTAAGACCGAAACCAAAAACAGACCAGTCAAAATGGTCTTAATATACAGAGCACCCCTTCCCCTCAGTGGGAAGCGCTTACGGGCGCATAACCGGTAGCCTAGAGGGCTGAACATATTTTGTTTTTGTTTTCTGGACGACTTCCGCACCAACCAGCCTGCTTACTTGCAGCGCAAGTAACTCTGCTGCTGGTGCGAAACCCGTTCCCCTTCTAAAAGCTTTAGGTACTCTTCACGAAAAGAGTAAAACTATAAGCTTTTCCCGTGCCGTAAATCACACGAATGATTTTGGCTTTGATCTGTTTTTTGTTTTTGTTTTTGTTGTCAGTCAGATCACCCCTTATTGTACAGAGGCGAAAATGCTAATGCAAGAGAAAGACCGAAGTTATACACAGGAATCTAAATCTGTCTTTCTGTACCACAAAATACTAAAAACATCGGGACCAAGCAGCTTAAATTTAGGTATTATCGTGCTAGCCGTATGATACTAGCTTACTTGTACAGCTTAATGTACTCAGCCCATGTTGCGGCATCAAATTTGCTCGGTGCTGAGATGAATATCAGTCTTTCATTTGTCGCAAAGACGACTCTTTGCCCCACGGCGTTTGGAGCATCGGCTGTCGCAAAATATGCTTTTCCGTAAACAGAATCAAAAGCTTCTTTTGCGCCTATGCTTACTGCTATTTCTTGAATTTTGCTCGGATTATCTTTTAGGTCTTGGGGAAGAACTTGTTGAGTAATAGTTAGGTCCACATTCTTAAAGCTATCAATAAAGGACAGCGTACCGGTGGTCTCGTTCTTACGAATATCCGTTGGTTTGACATTATTACTACTGGGCAAGAGTGGTGTCACCTGCTCTACCTGACTTACGCCCAGTGTACCCGTCGTTGGGTTGGCCTTTTTTGTTCTAAAGATGAAAGGTAAGGCAATTAAGACAAGTAGCACCGGGATGGCAATTTTTATTTCACGCCGATTTAAGTGTTTTGCGCTCTTTTGTATAGGCTTTATTTTAGATATAAGCGTAAGCTTTAGGGATTTTAGTTTCCCGATTTTTGGCTTGTGGAGATCTGATTTTATGCGCACTGCATCCTTACGACGCTGTTCACGAAGCCTAGCCATGTCTCTACGAAATGTAGACTGAGTATCTCGTCTGACATTGTCTAATTCATTTGTTGCCCGACGCGGGCGCAGCCTATAGTTACCTCTTTCGTGTTCCATCATCTATTATTCTACCAAAGCCCCAGACTAACTCCTAAAGTAGGTACTTACGGTAACGGACAATTTGCGTCGACCGACTGTCGACAAGGCGCATCGAGCGGTTGCTGCTCGCCACCAGTAAAGGTTTTGCCATGGCGCAAGCGTTTTGAGGGATCAGATGTAAAGAACAGCGACAAGTCAGAGATGGTCGGACCCCTATTAACATCTTCTGGATACCCAAATGTCTGAGAAGCATCGATCGAAACATAGAAGTAATAGTACCGGGCGCAGTTGATATTTCCTCCGGTACTGTCTTTGGGGGTGTAAGAAGCGACGTCGCCAAGGGTTACATTGCCGTAGTTAGTTTCTTGACCCCAAGTTGTCATCGTTGCCATGGTGGCCGACGTACCACAGTCTTCGGCGGGATTGACGGCTCCGTCATTTGGGTCGTGCATTGATCGATACGTTGCCTGCCAACGCGCACCGATAGAGTTGTCTATACCGTTCATCAGCCATGAATTAGGAAATACATCTGTATCCGTGTCGATCATGCGTGAATATATTGCAACCTGTGGCTGAGAATAAACGGCGGTCTGAAGAGTCCTGTTAGAGCCAGTAAATGAAAAACTTGCTGGCCTAATAGCAATAGTGAAAGCCGAGCTATCGTTAGCTGCATTCATAGTAAACGACCCTGGGTCCACACTAGCCGAAGCCGATTCTTGCCAGGCAGAGCTGACCGTGGCGCCCCCCGTACCGGTATTGGACTGACTGTGCACGCCTCCATTAAAACCAGATGGGTAGGTTGTGACGGAGTTGAAACTTGACCCACCCGCGTAGGCTATCCATAGAGTATTTTCTGTGCCCCAGGCTCCTGGGTCAAGCGATGCGGGATTTGGGGTACTAGTGTTAGCGTTACTGGCTACCGACGCTTCTACACCGGCTAGGGTGCCCGACCACTCGCCACTCTTTATCCTGTAGACGTGTACAGCGGCTTCTTCTGCAACAGATGTAGGCACATCTACCGATGCGCCGTCTTCAGTTCCATCGGCAACTTTGGCATAGATATTAACCCGCACCTGGTTATTGCTTACACCAGCGGTTCCATGGACATTAGACCAACCAGTAGGAGTGGTTGTGGTTGTACCGGCTGCAGCAATATCGTTTGTAAATAACATTAAAAGAAGATCGCCGGAGTCAACCGCCGATGGCATGGTCACTCCGTGAGCCGTTGCGGCTGTAGAAAAAGTTTGAGTTAAAAGGTTGCTAATAGTTGGGAATCCGTCACATACACCGCCAGTTAGGTAATATTTACCTTGGTAGTATGAAACGCTATTACCGTATCTCTTGCCACTATAACGAGAGTTTGTCTCAAACCAATCTCCTACTCCTGTTGGGTTGTTTCCCGAAGCGATTGTTGTATTTGCGCTAATCGGTGCCACAAAGGTATTGCTAGCACAGTTAGTATTTGAGCTTCTGCCTCCTATAAGATAGATATAGCCATTGGCCGCAAAGCCATCCGCTTGCCTAATAGAATTTGGTAGTGCAGTGCTAAAAGTCCATGCATCAACTGAGCCGTCAGTATTAATCTGCGTAAACTGTACATCATTTAAATAATTAGTGCCGTCATATCCACCCATAAGATATAAGTTGTTTGCGTAAGCAACCAATGTCGATCCGCTACGCGCTACGTCAAAAGAGGTTGTAGTTGTCCAAGATGATGCTATGTTACCCCCCGCACTTAAATCAGGACTGACATAGACCACATTTGATACGGCCCCTCCGGTTTCTGCTATACCGCCAGCTACGTAGATACGATTGTTCCATACTGTAGCGGAATGCTGAGTACGACCGTCTGGGAGATCATTCGACGATCCTACTGTGCTCCACGTAACCGCACCGCCCGAAGGCGTTGCGTAGTAAATCTCTGGTCTTTCATCGCTAGCTGTGCTACTTTGTCCACCAACATAGTAAAGCGTTCCGCCTGCTACTTCTAGCTGACCCCACGCCCTAACGGCCGGCAGGTTGCCTCCAGCTGTCCAGCTCCCAACATTACCGTAAATATCTATGGGCGCGTACTGTACGCTGTCGGTAGCCGTAGTACAGTCGGCAGTAGATGTACAGCCCCCTGCTACATACAGATAGCCGCCAACGACCGCACTGCTAGAACCAAATCGGTCGGTAGCAAATTGATTAGCACTAGCCGAGTACAGCACAGGCGCACCACTATCGTTATTATAGATCTGGAACGTCTGTATATCGTTTGTCCGACTAGAACAACTACTAGGCGCGGCACCGGCTGTACAGCCGCCAATGACATAGGCAAAAGAGTTTGAAACCGGAACGGTTAGGCCCCATCGCCTGTTAATAGTCACCGATGAAGCCTCCCAAACACCTATATCACCAGTGCTTACATCGATCTGCGCAAACTCAATGTCCGCAAGAGCATCTGTTCCGTCATAACCACCTGTCACATATAGGTAGCCATTATAGCCAAAGCCCGATCCTCGTCGTCTACCAACAAGTATTTCATTGGCCGATACCGTCCAGGAGGCAGTACCAGCACCGTCTGACTCAACGACATTATTGTTGTCATCAAATTTGGCATACCTAACTTCAGTGAGATCAGTTACTCCATCGCCAAGACCACCCATAAGATATATATAATTTGCATATACGGCTCCGGCATGGGCCCCCAACCCAGGGCTACCCGCTCCAGATGGTGTACCGATCTGAGTTTGGCCGGTTTCCGTACAGCCTGAGGGGGCTCCTGAGGTTGATATATTGCACTTCACGACACTATCAGTGTAGCCACCACAGCCTGGCCCAGACGTAGTTGAGGAACATCCTCCAAAAATAAACAAATGTCCAGGGGTCGATCCAGCCGAAGACGGATTAGCTCGAGCATAAGCAAAGGCATAGGAGATATCTGAAGCACCGATTGTTGTTAGATCTGCACTTTGCCAGTCGCCGAGGCTACCATCGTAGTTAACGGTCACATAACGAATATTTGTTGCTATAGAAGTTCCGGTAAAACCACCGACGATATAGATTCGACCACCAAATGTCGTAACCCCTGGAGCGCCTATAGACTGAGGCAAACTTACCGAACTAACGCAGTAGGAGTGATAATAGGTACCGGCACAAGTCGTTGGCTTTCTTAGTAATCCGTCACTTCCGATCGCCTGATACGTTATACCAGTTGACTGAGTATCGCAGGAATTATTAGTACAGCCGCCCATAATATATAAGTGACCATTCATTACAACTGAAGCATTGAGCATATTACCGACCACCACCGTACCGCTGGGTATACTACAGCTATAGGGATCGGTGCCCGAGCAAGGTGATGTTGGGCTAGCCGTGTTATTGGCAACTGAAGTTGCAACCGTACTAGCTTCGCCATCTGGATTAATTTGCCCATAGTCTACGTCTAGTGCCGTATCCGTGCACGCTCCGCCCGCAAACGATCGGCACCCACCCAGCCGATATAAACCCTCTTGCCAGGAAATAAACGTGTAGCCGATTCTGTCATTACTAAGGCCAATAATTGTATTAAATGGCGCCAGGCTACCGTCGGCGTTGATCGAGGCAAGCTGAACATCAGATAGAATAGAAGTACACTCGCCTGAGCTGTTGACTGTCGCACACCCTCCTCCTACATAAACGTAGCCCCCAATGATTGTGCTAAACGATCCCCCTACCGTCTGTCTCCCAGATGTGATAAGGCTACTTGTCGACTGCCAAGCGTTCATTGTGCCGTCACTATTCAGTTTAGAATACTGTACTGTCGAGATACCGCTCGACGAACCGCTTCCGTTAAAGGTACTATCACCGCCTATGATATATAGGGTGCTGTTATAGACTTGCACAGTGTTACCAAATCTGGCCGGCGATAAGGCCTGCATACCCGTAGAAGTCCAAGAGGTCAATGTGCCAGTAGGCTTGATGTCTGCGTATTGAACAGTATTAGAGCTGAGTATCGACGTACTGGTTGTGAGCCCGCCCATAATATATAGACGATTATTAAATGCAACGGCCCCAAAGAAACTTCGAGCGTTAGATAGAGCTGTGTCAGTGTACCAGTATATCGGCGTCCCCCCGGACGGATGCCAGAGTTGAGGCTCGCCGTTGGCTCCTAGTTTTGCTATATATACTGTAGTTTGCGGAGCATTACTACTGTTAGAACCGCCGATTGCGTACAAATAGCCATTGTAGGCGACAAGCGACAGGCCCTTAAGAGCGGCAGGTAAATTATAGACACTTTCGTTACACCACCCGCTACACTGTGTGCCATCTCCCTCGGGATCGGGCGACTCAATATCGCGATTCACGGTATCAAATTTTGCCCAGTTAACTGTGTCTGTAATTGTTCCTGGCGTTGTGTACGAGATAAGCACTATTCCGTTATCGCCCGCTGTACCGCCAGATGTAGAAGTTCCGCCGGTTCCGCCGTCACCAAGCCCACCCCTATCACTATCTGAACTATTGCCCGGGGTTTGGCCAGAGCCGGCTGTCTCGACAGTGCTAGAACCAGTCACCAGCGAACTACCACCACCGCCACCACCGCCACCGCGGTTATTGGTGGTGGTACTACCGCCACCGCCACCGCCGTAACGACCACCGCCACCGCCACCGCCATTTGAACAGCTAGAAGTATCATTACCATCGGCTCCACCCGCTCCAAAACCACCATTTCCACCAGTATCCCCAGCCTCCATTGCATCGTTACAGGTAGCGGCATCCGAACCAGCGCCGTTACCGCCGGCATTTGCAACACCCGCAGCGCCGGCCGTACCACTTGTGCCAGCAGCGCCGGCCGTACCGCCAGCAGAGCTTGTGCCAGCGCCACCAGCGCCACCTGCCGAGGAGCCTTCACCAACGCTTCCAGGTAATCCGGAGCTTCCGCCGCCCGCACCACCAGCACCACCGTCTCCAGTGCTGTTGCCACGTGATCCACCGCCACCGCCACCGCCACCCGCCTGGACTAGATATGTGCCACTCCTTTGTACCGCCGAAAAACCACCACCGTTACCGCCACCACTGGAGACGGTACCACTATCAGCACCTCCTGAACCGACCGTGACTGTTAGTCCCTCACCTGGTGTTGTAGCAATTACAGCTTTTGCGTATCCGCCACCGCCGCCATTACCGCCGATACCACTACTTCCACTACCATTTCCCCCAGCGCCGCCACCGCCCCAAGCCTTAACAGTAACGAAGCTCACACCAGCCGGCACAGTGTATGTACTAGAACCAGCCGTGTTATACGTAGTAGTGTTTGTCGTTCCAGAGCCTATGCCTCCGGCCGAGTATATGTAACCATTGGCAACTGCAGTCCCCTGCTGCCAAACAGCATTGGTTAAGTTTGTAGTGCTTGACCACTCATCTATACGCGCACCAGTTGTCTGGGCCTTTTGAATTAGCTCGTTCGCAACATCAAAATCCGTATTCGTCTCGTTATTGCCCCGCATTAGCTTAGCGGCTGTTTCTATATAGATTGTTGGGTCGATAGACAAAGGGTACCGCGCGCTACTCAGTCCGCTTGCCCGTACTCTCAGCAAATTACCGTCTAGCTCATACCAAGTTTTTACTTGAGACTTCTTTACTCCTGATTCTTTTACGATAGGTGCAGGTATAGCGAACAAAAGTTTAGTTTTTTTACTATTTTGTCGTGCTTTTTGCAACAGTTCTGCATCCGCATCACTAGCCGTAGACACATTTCCAAGTAGTCCATTATCCACTCCAAAAATACCTATTGAGTTATCGTCGAGCAGTCGTGCTTCCATTGACTCAGATAAATTGATGTTGTAGTCAAATGTCATTTCGTCGCTTTGTTTCTCAAACAAGATGATATCTTCTTTGACAGAAGCGGCTCTTACTGAATACACAACGCTCGCAGATCGACCTCGAATCGGATATACAAGTCTGTTTTTGTCCTGTTTTGGCATTTTTATCTTATATTTAGGAGTAAGTGTAATCGACACTTGGTTATCGACGTCTTTGGTTGTTACTGCCCCACTTTGATCGGTTTTGAACTCGGCCGTAAACCTAGGCCCTGCCACTTGACCCGCTACCTCACCCAACGCGGTAGTAAACCCTTCATTGTATATATATGCCATCTGCTCCGGTTTGTATGTAAGCTTCTCGGCATATAGATCATTTGGCCGTTCCAATAAACTTGCAACATTACCTCCTACGTTATAAGCATCCAGCGTCTTCTTCTGGTCATACAGCTCAAATACTATGCTAAATACTAAGATTGCTACCAGTAAGATGGCAATTAACCTGCTTGCGACCCTATGTCTTTGCCAGTAAGCCTTGACGGCATAGCCTGCAAAGCGCGAGGAATAACCCAACATCTGACGACTGCTCATTTGTCTTAGATGCTCTTCGAGCTGGCTATTTGTGCGGGCTGGAACTTTATCTTTTTTTGACCAAAACTTTAGATTCTTCACCGAGCCACGTAATCTGGTCAACTTTATATTTTTGCCCCTCATAACTTAAGCATTATTGTAGCAAGAAAATTGCTTCAAATATAGAGATTAGCTAGAGGTTAGCGGCCGGTGGTTACAAAGTTGAGTGTCGATACGTAAGCATTAGCGTTGCTATTGGCCTTGACGTTGATCTTGAAGATCACGAAACCACTGGCCGCCGATGAGCTAAAGCTACAACCCGTTGACTCATTACCGTTAACACCGACCGTGTACCATGTATTTGCTGATCCGGCGCCGGCGCCGGCAACTGTTGTTTCGGTACCGCAGGCTGTAATAGTGCCGCCGACGCTCTTGTACATTTCATACGAGACGGTGGCATTTGTGATGTTGTCGACTCGGCCTGTCAACTTGACCGTATCGTCGTTGCTAAAGCCGTTGAACGTTGCTGGTAGCTGGTAGGTCACGTAGATTGAATACGTCTGGCTGGTAGCCTGCGGACTGGTCCATCGGTAGTAGTTTGCGGCTTTGACGGCCGGCGATCCCGTCCCGTCACAGAGTGAAGCGTTGACCTGCAGGACACCCGATTGGTCGGCACAGAAGTCGGCGGTCATCGTACCAACACCCGAGCCATTGAGCACCGCACCAGCGTATTCAGGGTTTAGGTTGACGATATTGTCTGGAGCCGCACCACAAGCACCCCAACCGTCAGCTTCGTAACACTGAATACGTCCAGTTGATGTGTCGTAGTACATGGAGCCGAGGTAGGCATCGATGTTATCGGCAATCGGTGCACCGTACGAGCGGTCAAGAGTAAGGAGGGTCGTTGGGCCACCTTTTTGGCCTCCACCAATTTGGACATTACTTGAGTTGTTGGTGTTGAGAGTCACGGTAAGGGAGTCGACGTAGAATGTACGAGCCGCTGCTGAACCCTGGTAAATTACGACATCTGGATCAGAGATACCAGAACTTGGCGTGGTAAAGATACAGGTCACCTTGGTCCAGGCAGTTGTCGAAACAGTTTGGGTGTTGTAGTCGGCACACTGTTGTGCGGTCACCGGCAACCCGCTGCCACCAGCCGGTAAGAAGCCAACTTTGATATCGCTAAATGCTGTCGAGCTCTTGGCGTAGAACGTGACCAAGTACTGCGTGCTGACTGACGGAGTCGTCTGCATATTGTTTCGTACGCCTTCACCCTGGGCGGAGCCAGCGGTTGTTGTCACAGCTACGGCGCCGGAGGTGTCGTAGATATTTGTCGTATCTCGGGTGACTGCCGAGGTACCCGCACCACCATCGGCGTCGTATGCCTGCCAGTTAGTGCCAAGGGCAGCATCGACCTGACCATCAACAGCGTGGTTGCTGCTTGCATCGACAGTAACGCTAAAGTTATCGATGTAGAAATCGTGTTCAACGGCGTCGGTATGCCGGAAGAAGATAGCGTTGGAAGCACCGACAGATGTAGGTGTGAACGTACAGTCAACACGAGTCCACTTGTTGTAGTAGATTGTCGCATCGCTACCACACTCGACAGCTGCCGCCGTCCCATCATTTGAGAAGTATGTTTCGAGCGTTGTGAATGTACCAGTCGAAGAGGTGTGGCGAGCAGTATAGCTAACTTTATATCGTAAGTTGGCGGTTAGGGCCGTGCTGAGGGTATTTTTTGCGCCAGTATTTGCAGTCGAGGTGGTATCGACAAATACCGAGCCAACACCAGTAGCAATATTGTTACCCGCCGTGGTGTACCTGGTTACGCTAGGGCCAGTACCATGGGCAGCCCAGGCAGTGAAGGTTGAGCTTTCGGCACCACCGTTGCTAGCATATTCTGCTGCGTTGTTATTTACAGTAAATAAGTTAGATCCGATGGAAGTTTGCACTTCGAGCAGGCCACCGGTGATGGCAGTTGTGGCATCGTTTCGAATTGTTAGACCACCAGTTCCGGTCGAGCTAAGAACAATTTCAGCATTACCTGCACTGGCGGCCGTGTTGTTGTAGGCGGCCTGAAGATCTGTTGAGCTTGATGCACCAGCCGCTGTCCAATCAGTTCCGTTCCAGAACATCGTAGCGGTTGAAGCGGGCTTCAGTGTGATTGACAGAGCTACGCCCACCGTATTAGCAGAGAGTGTTATGTCTACCGACCCACTGTTGGTTACATATATCACACGGCCCGCGGCAGATGCACCCAGTGTTGGGTCAGAGAGCGTAGCGATACGACCGGCAACATCACCACTGATCAGCACAGAGCCGAAGCTATCGATATTTGATTGAGTAATATTGGCGTTACCCGTGAAATTCTGTACTGTCGCGGCTGAGTAGGTTGCGGTATCAATCACCACTAAGCCCTTCACGCCGGTACCACCACCAGAAGCACCACCTGCAATAACCACATTTCCACCATTGATGTTAGTCGTACTACCCGAACCACCCTGCAAAGTGAGCACGCCGCCCACGCCACCAGTTCCATTGCCAGTACCTGCTTGCACGGTTAAATTATTACCAGCCGTGTTAAGTGTCGCTTGGTTCTCAACTCGTATTGTCCTTGAGGCACCGGAGCCAAAGCTTAAATCATAGCTTGGCGTAGCCGTCACAATACCGACTCTATTATTCGTAGCGTCAACAAAAAGGGTATTAGTATCCACTGCCAAGTCACCATCGGCTTGTATTTCTGCTCTTGTCGTTAGAGCATTAAGGCTGCTACCACTTGCTCCTGGTGCAGCAGTCCGGAACAGTATAGCTCCACCTACCCCAGTACCAGTTCCCTGACCTGCTGCAAGAGTAAAGTCAGCTCCACCGATATTGGTGCCGGAGCCACCCGTGGCATGCAGGACAAAGTCGCGAGAGGCAGCGTTAGCGCTAGTCACACCTGAGCCGAAGTAGGCATCAGATATGAACTCTGCACCTGTTCCACCAAGTACCAGCTGGTTGGCGGCCGTAGTTGTGGCTCTGGTTCCAAGTGCGATACTCGAGTAATTATTAGCAGACGAGTTACTACCTAAAGCGAGTGCAGCTGATGCACCGAGAGAATTGTATCCGAGTGCTAAGGCATCCTGACCAGAGATAGCCCCGAAGCCTACTGCCACGGCGGCATCAGTGTTGCCGGTTGCGTTAACACCAAGTGCGACTGAATTAGTGCCAGGGGCATTTGCGCCATAGCCTAGTACGGTAGAGCCGTAGGTGTTTGCAACAGCTAGGTAGCCGATTGCAGTTGAGATATTACCGCCAGCTGAAGCACCGTTACCTAGCGCCACCGACTGACTACCGCCGGCTGTTGCCCCAGCACCAAAGCGTTCACTACTCGAGCCAGCACCAGGGCAGCTTAGTGAGCCATTAGTGCCAGAGATAGTACAGGCTGTTTGTAGGGCGTTGAGTGATGAACCACTAGCACCGGCTGGGGCGTATTGGAAGGTAATGTTGCCACTAGTGCCAGTACCGGTTCCTTGGCCACTAGCGATTGTTAGACCAGCACCGGTGATGTTGGTGCCAGAACCGGAAGTACCTTGAAGGGTGAAGCCTTGTGGAGTTGCGTTAGTAGCTCCGTTACCAAAGTAGGCTTTGTAGGAAGTGTCTAGTGTAATACGGGTGATGTTATTGGTTTCAAAAGCTAGGGTGTAGGCATCGTTAGTACCAAGAGTAGCTGCAGCGGTGAAGCTATTGCCGTTCTGGACGAAAGCATTAGCGTTGACACAGTTGTTGAGGGTGAACAGACAGAAGGTGTCGTTGGCGGTGATGGCCGGAACGGTAACATCGTAGTTAGTAGCAGCAACTTGAGTAGCAGACTTAATAGTAATGGTGCTCGATGAACCGTCCGAAACAACCAGGCTGCCCGCCTGGGCGGCTGTTCCAAGAGTTGCCGTACCACCTGACACGGTTAAGTTTGTCCCCACTGTTGCCGAACCATCAACTGTCAGATTGAGCACCCCCGCTCCCGAATTCTGTAGAGCAAGAGTGGTGTTAGCGCCATCAACTAGATCAAAGCTAGTTGTACCAGCAGAGGTTCTCTGTAGTGTGGCTGAGTTAAGCAGTATTGACGATCCAGAAAGAGTAGTTATAGCTCCGGAATTACCGATGCTGGTTGCTGCTGTACCGGTAGTATTTATAGTCGTTGCACCTAGTATATTGGTAGTCGATGCTGAGTTCCCGATGGCAATGGTCCCTGAGTTTGAAGTTGCTCCTATACTCGTGTTTGACGAGCCCGTGGCGTTAATACTGGTAGTGCCTAGAATTGTTAGCCCGCCAGTACCCTGGATCAAGCCAGTACCAGAGTTGACCCCAACCGCCGTCACAGCACCAGTGCTAGATACTTGGAAAGCATCACCCGTGCCCGCAAATAAGGTACCAGAAACATCCAGGTTGCCCGTAATTAAGGTGTCATTGCCGGCCGGTGCAATAGTCAAATCGCCCGCAGCAGTAGTTATATCACCACCATTTACTGCTAAGTCCCCACTAAGAGTTGAGTTGCCTGTGACGGCAAGCGTACCCCCTATTGTTTGAGATCCCGCTACGGCAAGCGTGCCGCTACCCAGGAAGTTATAGCTTGGGTTGGTTGACGCGTTACCAAACGATACATTCTCTGATCCGTTAGTAGTATTTATGTTTATATAATTGTTTGTCGACTCTTGTAGGTCAAGGGCATCGGTGATGTTGTCGGTGAGGGAACTCGTTAGTGGTGTTGAACTACAGCTAGCTAGTTGGTTTGAGGTGTTTCGACAGAGGAATGTTGATGTGTCCGCTGTACCAAGTGTGGTCACAGCCAAAGTCCCATTAAACTGAGCGGCTAGGGTTGAGGTATCGCCTTGGAGTACACCACCGATTCTAAGCTCATTAGATACACCGGCAGCAGAGGCGTTGAGACCTGCGCCAATGATAATGTTATTGCTACCTGTCGTGGCATTGGAGCCTGCACCCTGGCCCAAGAATAGGTTACTCGAACCAGTGCTTAGGTTGCCGGCATTGTAGCCTAGTGCCGTATTGTTAGTTCCCACAGATACAGACGCGAGCGCCCCCGAACCCAGCGTTGTGTTCCCTGTCCCCGTCGAGACAGAGCCGAGTGCGCTCGCGCCTATACCTGTGTTATTTGCTCCGCTAGCCGTCGACCCACCGGCTGCGTTTCCGAAATACAAGCTACTTGCAGACACGTTAATACGCGCCAATTCTGTTCCCGAAGAGTTCTGGAACAAGACTAGCGGTACTGTTTGTGTAGCATTAGCTTCTACTATTAATTGATTCTGATCACTGCTACCGTCAACTTTTAGTTGTGAGGTGAAAGTTTTAGCACCAGCGAAAGTTTGAGACGTTGTGCTCACAAGCCCTGGATAGGTTGCATCAGCATACTGCAGATACAGCGTCGTTCCTGAGATTCGGGCGCCGTTTGCAGATGTCGGTGTTGTGTCGACAGCCCCGATCGTATCTACACCGGTGCTCGTAAATGATATTGTCTGAACCCAGGCAGTGCCGTTCCAAATAAACGACGCACTCTTACCAGAGGCGATTGGATTACCTTCGACTGTCAAGCTGTTAGCGCCAGTATTATTTATATATAGTATACGGCCGGCAGTTGCAGATGTTGGCGAGGCAAGTGTAAGGTCTACTCCGGTTGTTGAAGCTGATAGGTTTATTGTCGTCGCCACGTCAACTGTGCTCGCAGCCGAACCGACCGACCCGTCAGCACCAAAAGGCCCAGCTGTTATTGCGGTGAAAACCGTACTTCCGGCATTCGTGAAGGTATTGCCAGATGAGACGCTAAGATTACCAGTAAAGTTGGCGGCAGCATTCACCGTTAAGCTATCGGCTGCTGCATTGTTGCCAAGAGTCGTATTGCCGTCAACCTGCACATTGTTGGTCACGGTTAGGGCTGTACCAGCACCCGTAAGGCTAACACTACCCTGGAGTGTGGTTGTTATCCCGCTGTGCCCAAGTGTTATAGCGCTTGCATTAGTAGTTCCAAACAAAAGTTGTCCAGTCGTACCTGTTGCCGTTCCGGAATCGATAGAAATGTTACCAGAGTTGCTCGTAGCGCCGGTTGCGTTTCCTGATTGAACAGTTATGTTGCTCGAATTAGTAGATGCAGTCGAAGTAGCAGCACTCTTAACGTTCGCCGATTCGGCCGACTTAAACGCATAAGGTACAGCAGTTAGTTTGAATCGAGGAGACATTTCTGTGTCTGTAGGAGTACAAGCCCCAAAACTGCATGATCCAGTACCGCGAATTGTCATTCCAAGCCAGATTTCTTGGTCCCAATCAATAGTGCTCGGAAATGAGGTCAGAGAACCAAGGTAAGTATTGAAGTAACCGTTTTTTATCCTTACACCTTGAGTGCTAGAAACAAGATACGTTTCATTCCATAAGCTAGTTCCTCCACTTGCTTGGTAGTAAAGATTGAACTGGATGTTATAAAAGCCGTCGTCTACTAAACCTCCCGATGCGTTTAGCAACCGCCCCTGGAAGTTTAGGTTAGAGGTAGTCGCGGCATTGGCTGTAGAGGTAGACTTCGGTAAAACGCCAAAAAGCCCTGCGCCAATAATGCTTGCAAGGATAAAGAAGACAGCCAGGAGTTTAGACACACATGTATATACACGCGCGCGGCAGCTGCGTAAGTTGCGCAATAGTTGTACCGAACGCAAATAATAACGTCGGCCAACGCTGGGGATTTCTATTGGCATTTTGTTTTTTGATTTGATTGATTTTTGTATTGGTTTTTATCGCTCTTCCTCACCCTATTATTACTTGAAGGGTATTTGCGAGAGGAAGTGAGCTTTTATTCCCAATTTTTGTTTTACTTGTAGTCTTTGCTGCTGGACGCCGACTGCAGTAAACGTACTAAGTATGAACGCAGATCATTGTTTAAGCAATACTTATTTTATACAAAATGTATTCAGCCAAAGCTACCTTGATTCTATACTTTCGTAGTCGAAATTTGTTGTAAGAATTGCATTTTTATACATTAAAACTTCCTTTCATTATTTTGAATTTTGCCTTTTAATTGTTGTGATTGCTACTACGTGTAGTCTAAAATGAAATATTTGTCAGGATTTATCCACAGCCCTTCGTACCCATACGAGGATTTTTCTAGGTACAACCATCATGCATTAGGCAAGAGAATAGCACTATGCAAAAAAGAAACTGCCAATCCTGCGCTAGGATTACGGTGCGCTCATATTGTTTTCCTTCGCAGCACGACCTGCTTATGGTTTTTATTTTAGATCTTTTTGTTTTTGTAGACCTATATTGATTTTACTACCACCATCAGAAAAATCAATGCTCTATTAGTGCTTCCAAACCCTGTATGCACTGTAAATAGCGCGATCCTTAAGACGCCATGCACATTATTAATAGTAATTGCGGCTTTTTGGAAACTATATTATTTCAATTTTATACAATTATGTAGCGGCAACATATCGAGCCTCTACCTACGTAGCTAGCAGATCACTACGTTTATGCTGTTTACTGTTGTTTAAGACTATACGTAAAACACTGCAACAGCTCCAGTAGAGTCCATTCCATTCCAGTCTATTTACTCAGTCTCGTCAATTTACCCCCCCCCACTCAAATCTTCACTCATGCAACTCCACACGCTTCTTTACAGCACCACTCCAAGGACTACAGCACCACTCCAAGGACTATCCTTGGAATTGATTTAACAGATTAGTTTGCGCAGACAGCCACCCTTCCAAGGATAGTCCTTGGAGTGGTTATTTTGAGTTTGCTATAAGTTTATATAGAGCGTCCAGAACTTCTTTTTCCGGCTTGTAGTCTTCGACAAACTTTTCGTAGTCCCCACCTTCAAATAGCTCGAAAACTTTATGCTGCTTAACCCAATCTACCATCCATCCCCGAGTATAGTATGGCCAAGATGAATATGGCCAACTTTTATATTCTTTAGGGTTAAGATGGATATATCGAGAAATGTGCAACAAATAAGGTTCATTCGTTATCTTGGAGGCCTTATACGGACCTTGAAACAAGTGCCCAATCCTCCTATGTCTTTTATTGAAATACTTTGTATAGCTGGTGACAAGGCTTCGCATAAAGCTTTCCATCGCTTTTATACTATCGTTTTGAGCTATCATTAAATGAAAATGGTTAGGCATTAAACAAAAAGCAATTAAATCAACCTCTCCGTTATAGTTTGGGTACCTTCTTTTTCGATCATCTACGTTGGTATTCTTTCCCAAATACCTCTGAAGTAGCATTAGGAAGTATTTATAGTCATGTTCGTCAATAAATATTCGCCGTCTATTAACCCCACGATTATAGATATGGTAATAAGAGTCTGTGTCGTAAAACTTAATCACATTCCTACTTGGCATTGCTTTACTATACCACAACAACCCCTACTCTCGCTCTCCAAGTTACACTCCAAGGACTATCCTTGGAGTAATCAATATTTGTGTGAATTTATCTGTTAAATCTTTTCCAAGGATAGTCCTTGGAGCGGCAACTTGGAACGGTAGTTGCTGGTAATTTATTAGCGCTGTTCGGTGGCAAATGGCTGGGAAAGTGAGCGGTTGAAAGTGCGACCATGGCGTAGCTGTTGGACTACCTGCGTAGCTTTATGTACGTCAGTTTTGAAAGTTATACTCCCTGATGTATTCTCTATCTGGATCACTCTGAAATATACGTTGTAGTTCGATCCTTCCGTCTCAAAATATTCAGATATTGTGCCTCCGGGCATACCGTTGAGTTTGCAACTTGAACTGGAACAAGAAGACGAAGAGTTGTCGGTCGCCACATCCTCCCAGGCGTTAGTAGTGCCAAAGCGATAAATCTGTAACTTTAGATCCCCCGCTGTGCCAGCAGTATTAGGTGGATAGTCAGTTAGCCCAGTCCAGGCAAGAGTTGGAGCTGTTGAGTTGTTACTAAATCTAGCTTTTTGCATCACCATTGGTCTTTCATACACACCTGCGACCATTGTTTCATAGCCGCCATCTTCCTTAAGAGCACCACACAATCCGAGCATATCAAGCACTCCACTACAAGGATGGCTAGCTGGAGTAGCAGATGGTTGACCATTGCTCAAAACATAGCGACCTGAAGAGCGAATTGCATTCCTAGGAGCCGCAATGTTAACTGTAGAAAATGTTGGAGCAACGTTCTGGGTTTTATAAGTTGCTATACGCAAATCATTATTTGTAGAGTCGCCATAAACAACACTAGGGTTACCATTTGGATCAAAGGCGATCGCCGTACCAGCTCCTACGTTATTGGCAGTATCTACTGCCGTACAATTCCAAGCAGCCGAAGCACAGCCCGTTCCGCCACTGCCGACATACTTAGCCACTTTTAGATTGCCGTTAGTTAGATCGTAATAACTGACCCACGCATTACCCGTACTATCAAAACCAATAGAAGTGTCTTCGCCAACGTCACCTCCAGTATCTACCGCCGTACAACTCCAACTAGTATTAGAACAGCTCCCGCCAGTTCCTACATATTTTGTAACGCGAAGATTAAGCCCGGCTGCGTCGTAGTCATAGTGGCTAATCCACATAGCCCCAGTTGGATCGTAAGCAGCCGAGCTTGCATGCCCAACTGTGTTAGTAGGGTTGTCAACTGACCCACAGTCCCAAGCTGGTGAAGCATCACAACTACCACCGTTGCCGACATATCTTGCAATTTTTAGATCGGTGCCAGTGGCATCCCGATAGCTAATTACTATATTATTGTCTTGGTCAAAAACCAAGGAGCTGTTATAGCCAACGTTGCCGGTGCTAGCAATGGTGTTACAATTCCAAGTAGAATCAACGCATCCTGTACCACCGCTGCCCACGTATTTGGCAACAAGGAGATCCGTGGCCGTAGAGTCACGAAAGCTGACCCAAGCCACTCCAGACTTATCAAAAGCTATAGATGTCCCGTTACTACCAGAATCTCCTGTATTATAAACCGCTGTGCAAGTCCAGGCGGTCGAAGCGCAACCCGTACCCCCACTACCGACGTATCTGGCCACCCTTAAACCAGTATTCGTTATGTCTCGGTAGGATACCCAGGGGTTACCATTAGAGTCTATACCGATTGATGTAAATTGACCAACATCATTTGTAGTGTCAACCGAAGTACATGTCCATGATGATATGGCGCAGCCCGTCCCTCCAGTTCCTACGTAGTTCGCAACCCTTAAGTCACCATTGCCTTGATCATAGTAGCTAATCCATCCCACGCCGTTTCTGTCTACTGCATAAGAATTGTTCTCGGCAGCGCCTCCAACATTAGTGGCTGTATCGATAGCCGTACACCCCCAGTTTGTATCGGCACAATCTGGCATATTACTGATCGTACCTTTGGTCAGAATCTGGGTGGTATTATATTTTGTATCGTCTTCTATTGTAAGAGTTGGGAAAGCATCTATAGCGATTGGCCCGCGCCATCTACCTCTCTCTACACGCTCGCCATCATCGGTAGTGATAAAGAAGCGATAGGTGCTATTGATAGTTGCCTGAGAGGTGTCAATCGTCCACGCTACTTCAGTACACTGCGCTGTCGAACTACCATCTGCCACGCTAACCCCTGTGCCTTCATCACTAGCAAAACTTTTACCATTATTCCAGGTACCGCCTCCGATGCAGTCTGCATCGTCCCGATTAGAAGTATCAGAGCTAGTGGTCATATCTGCGTGAGACTCCGCAAAAGCAGAAACTCCAGCTTGACTAGACGACAACGTAATAGCACCTAAGCTTTGCCTGAGGTAAGCCATCCTGACAGAATCGGTAGTCAGATCCTCGTGTGCTACCCATGGTACCCCATCTTGATCAAAGGCTAATGATGTAAAATATCCAACACTGTTGGTAGTCTCAACAGTGGTACAAGACCACGCGCTTGATGCACAACCAGAACCGCCAGAACCAACAAAGCGAGCTAGTTTAAGCGCAGTATTGGTGATATCTTGATAGCTGACCCATGGATTACCGATGGGATCAAAAGCCAGAGATGTGTAGCCTCCGACACTTCCAGACGTATCAACAGAAGTACATGTCCAAGCCGATGAGGCGCAACCAGAACCGCCAGAACCGACGTACTGCGCAACCTTCAGATCTAGATTGGTTGTGTCATAGTAACTAACCCATGGATTACCAGAAGGATCCATGGCAATTGATGTAAAACCACCAACGTTTCCGCCCGTATCAACAGAAGTGCAAGTCCAGTAGTTTGAGGCACAGCCAGTACCCGCACCGGCCCCGACGTATTGAGCGACCTTTAGATCGTTGTTGGTATTATCGTAGTATGCGATCCAAGGATTACCGTTATTGTCCAGTGCGAGCTTGCTGTATGAGCCAACATCTCCTGTTGAATCAATAGTTGTGCACTCCCATGACGCAAGCGTGCAGGCAGTACCGCTCGGATTATTACTGCCCGCAACCCGTAGATTGGTGTTGGTAACATCATAGTAACTAACCCAGGCATCACTACTAGAGCGGCTGATTGCTATGGAAGTGTCCTGGCCGGTATTTGCCGCTACTGAATCTACTGTGACACATTGCCAGTCGGTAGAGTCACAGCTGCCACCTGAACCGACATAGTAGGCAAGCCTGAGGGAACCAGCAGTGTTATCTTTATAAGCTATCCAGGGCTTGCCATTGCTATTCATCGCGATTGAGGCATAGCTACCGACATCGTTTGTTGTCACAACACCGCTTGTCGATGTACCTCCACCCTTGGTGTAGTAATCTACTCTCAAGTTACCAGCTGTAGTATTCCGTGTTGCCACCCAAGCCCCTCCAGAAGAATCTAGGGCTAGACCAATCTGGCTGTTTTGGGCTGAAGTATCGACGTTAAAGCACTGATAGTTAGTATCCAAACAATTACCGGTCGGCGATTCTGGTTTTTGAAAGCCCTTAACCCGCCTCCAGACACCATCACCAGTGTCGTAAAAAAGAGCGAGGTTCTCTGTGTCCACTGGCCCACTAGTGTTTTTGAGCTGAGTTCTTAGTGTCAGTCTTTCGCCTTTACGAGCAGAGACAGCTGTGCTACCAGGTGCGAGCTGGCCAGCACCATCTCCTGAAGCATCATCCATTTCCCAGATGTAACCTTTGAGCGCTAACTGTGGCTTGTTCTTGTAATAGGTATAGGTGGCGCTAACATTGGCTTGATACAACCTAACGTCATCATCTATAACACTAGCGGCACCAACGCCAACAGCATTACGCGTGAATCTTATCCTAAGATCGTTTATCGCCGACCAGCCAGTAGTAAAGGTTGTTGTGTAGTTGGTAATTGTTGTAGTCAGAGTAGTTGTCTGAGCTGTCTGCAAAGCACCATTGATATAGATGTTGACACTCACTGAGTCACAATTTGGTGCCGTGCCTTGACAAGCTGTGTCTATTTTGGCGCGCCAGTTTACTACAACCTGAGTAGTCTGTACGAATGTTCCGTTGATGGTTGGATTTTGAATAGTGTAGTCGTCTATTTCTCCAGTAGTGTTGCCCGCCAAACCCGTATTAACATAGTCGGCATCGTTAGCTGAAGTCTCATCGACAAGTGTGTAGTGGTTGGTGCCAGAACAGGCTGCATTCGTACATAGTTCCCAGCCGGCTGTGTTGTCACCATCAGGATATAGATTGTTTGTAGCGGTGTAAAGAGCTTGCGCAGGAGTGCTACTCCTGAAAAAGTTAAGCAGTGGAACCCCAACCAGCAAAAGAACTGCAACAAATGACGAAACTCTTCGGAAGAACAGTGGGCTCAGCTTATAACGCCGCCCAATGTTTGCGAATAAGTTTTTTACTCTCCTTGGCTTTTTAACTTGTATACTTTTGATCGGGAGATTAGTCAGTATTGAGCTGCCCATCGTAGACGTTCGAGAGAAATAACTAGTGTCTTTAGAGGATATGTCGGCCTCTCTTGGCTTTACCCCATCAAGATAGTTTGTTCTTTTATAACGCATTTTAGTTTGTGTAGAGGTAGCTTACTTCGCCTACCCTGACCCCGTTATTACTTAGTGATAGAGTCTTAAAGCTTACGGTAATTATATCATTCGCCGCAAAACTACAGCCAGTTAGAGTGACTGACTGTTCAGTCCAGGTATTAGCCGTGCCAGGGAGAACAGAGACACTGGTAGCACATGCTGTTCCAGCATTATCACGAACCGTAACTTGTATGTCATTATTAGCCGTGCTGGTCGAAGCACCGTAAACCCAGACTTTGAATGTACCAAAGCCTGAGCGATAGTCGCTAGGGATCTGATTTCGCACCACTATATCGTAGTCCTGGAGTGATGCCTGAGAACTGCTCCAGCTGTAGTAGTTGTGGCGATTTGTACCATCGTAGTCTGAGGACATGACACCGCTATTGTTGGTCCCGTCCGCAGTAAGTGTCCCGCCAGCAAACTCAGGGATCATGTAAATCTTTCTGCTGTTGAAATTGTTACTGCAATCACCCCAGTTACCGTTCTGGTAACAGCGCATCTTACCAGTGCTACTGTTGTAGTACATCGCACCGTTTACTCCGGTAGGGTCGGTTGCATCAGTCTTTGTGTCGAGAACTAATAGTGTCCCTGCTGTGTCGGAAACGCCAATCTGTACTTGCCCATCGAACTGAGATATTCCACTATCAACCCACAGTGCGTATGTGCTAGCCCCTTCAACATATACACCATAGTTATTTGTACCCGAAGTCTGGTTCCTAACCAATACGCCATAGCTGTTGGTTATGGTGGAGGATGCACCCTTAATTGGGTTTTCTGCCATTAGGCCTACGGTTGAACTAAGAGTAAATGCTACGTTAGATGTATCGACTCGCCCATATATGCCAACACCAGAATTAGGGCTAGTTGGGTTATCTATGTATGGTATGCCCGTAACACCGTAACAGCCGAAGTTACAAGCAACCGTTGATCCAAAAGTGCTCTTTACTCGTAAGCCTTCGTTAGACACTTGTGCGGAGCCAATTCCAACATTACCTTCTCCGCCAACTATCAACCCAGTATAAGCTCCATTATTTACTGTGGCTCTAAGAGCATATTGGCTAGAGCTAGAGGACTGAATGTCAATAGAAACACCATTAGCTGTAGAGTTTGCTGCATCGAGCGTTGCAAGGTTTCCAGTGCCTGAGCCGGTAACGTTTAGAACAGCACCGGTTGATCCTGTAAACTGTTGGTTAAGCTCTAAGATATTTGAGGTGTCAGTACAAGTACCGACGGTTTGTGTACAGTTTGACTGAAGATTGGCCAGATCACCAGTTATGTTTAGCGTCGCACTGGTGGCGTTAACGGTATTGGATCTAGAGACGTTCAGCCAACGGCCTGAGTCTGTTTGTGTTGCAGAAGCCGTGGCTAGCGTTCGCGCAGGTGAAACGTTGAGCCAATTGCCAGTAAACCCAGCTGTAATACTGCTGGCTGTACTTCCGATGTTAACTGCAGAAGTATTCGTTGCGGCGTTATTTGTTGCAAGATAGAGCAAACCACTAGATGCTCCCGTACCTGCATTTGTAATAGTAAGAACGTTTGCTGCACCAGTGGAGTTTTGAGTAAGACTCAGCAAGGCCGCAGTAGAGCCCAGATCGTTATTAGTTATGTTAGCTAGAGCGGTACTGCTGTCATTGGTTGCATCGTTAGCTTGAGTGATATTCAGAAGATTTGTCGAACGCGCTCCACCACTAAGATCGCTGTTCAGTACTAGACTTCCGGCATTCGCTCCGTTGAATGTAGCTGCTCGTGCTGCAGTTACACTAAGTATCGAACTACCGCTATTCTGCAGATCTAACAAGGTTCCTCCTGTAGCCGTTGTTAGTAAGGCCGTACCCGTATTATTACCATTATCTATCTTGAGCACACCACTAGCTACCGCACTACTAGAGTTCGTAAAACCATAGAGGTAGTTTGAAGCCGTAACAGACAGGGTTGAAGTATCGGCGGCGTTTTTTGCAAGGTAGTTACCGCCGCTTGATGGTGCAAACGCAGTACAAGTTAGAGTGTCGCCTATAGTAGTAACAGCCGTACCAGCTGCACAGGCTGTTGGGTAGTTAGATAAAGCTGTCCAGTCTACTGTACCAGCAGAGCTAATGGTAATAGCGTCATTGATGTAGGCATCAGCTATGACACTACCCTGCCAAGTACCGGCTGTAACGACGCCAGAGCTGTTAATTTGGAACAAGTCACCGTTACCAACAGTGAATAGCGATGCAGGTGTCATGTCACCTATGCCAAAGTTACCAGCATTAATATAGCTGACCGAGGAATCCGCCCTGAGCCTGACTGTGTTAGTGCCAGCGCTATATAAGTCCAAAATACCAACGTTACCCACACCCGAACCGTCATAAAGACTGGCGGTTAGGGTACCTGTGTCACGCACCTCAAAAGAGCCTTGACCTGCAGTTGATGATGAGCGAACTGCACCAACTACCTCAAGTGGTGTGGCAGGGTTAGTCAAGCCAACACCAACCCTGTTGTTGGTAGCGTCTACATATAAGGTGTTGGTGTCGACCGCTAGGTTATTTGTAACCACAGCGTTCCCCAAGTTGTCTACCGTGAATAGGTCAGTTCCACCGTTATTCTCTACTACAAAGATATTGGATGTTTGAGTACCGTTAGCTTGGACCAGAAGTTGTATCTCGTCACTATCTCCATCTACAGCTAACTTAGCTAGGGCTACGGCTGAGCCGATGGTTACATCGTCAGTGCTGGTTTGTAGAGTGACAAGTGTACCAGTGTCGGTGAAACCAGAGGTGTTGGTGCCAACATTGTCTGTGGCACAGGCCCAGGCTGAACCGTTCCACTTCATGATGTCGTTAGTGCTACAGCCGTTCTGGGCGATGTTGCTAAAGAGGATAGTAGCACTAGCTAGATCAGTACCAGTAACTGTACCGTCGGTTATCTCACTACTGTCTATGCTTGAACCAAAGTCATTAAGTAGAGTCAGAGTAACTGTACCACCAAGGCTAACCGTGCCACCACCAGTTAGGCCAGTACCGGCTGTAACAGTGATGCCGCTGTTGACTAGTTTAGCGTTAGTAATAGTACCGTCAGCAATATCTGCAGCTACAATGGTGCCATCGACTATCTCGCTACTGTCTATGCTAGTTCCTAGTGTAGCGGCAATGGTTAGAGTATCTGTAGTACCGTTACCAGTAATAGTAATACCAGCTCCATCACTTAGAGTTAGAGTATCTGTACTGCTATCTGCTACTGGGTTGGTGCCGTTAGATACAGCTATTGTTTCGAAGGAGTTACCTGCTCCGCCGCCCGTTGCATCAGTTGCACAGGCCCAGGCTGAACCGTTCCACTTCATGATGTCGTTAGTGCTACAGCCGTTCTGGGCGATGTTACTAAAGAGGATGGTTGAGCTGGCGATGTCAGTACCTATGACAGTACCGTCAGTTATCTCGCTAGATTCTATGGTTTGACCTAGTTTAGTCACGTTAGCACTTAGTGCACCGTCAGCTACACTACCTGATGAGCTAATAGTTAGAGCATCACTAATGTTAGTGTCGGTTAATTGTCCAGTGTAGCTTAGACTACCTAGAGCTAGAGTACCGCTGCTGAGAGTGCCGGTGTTATCTGCATCGAAGATGTAGGCTTCAACTTGAGCTTCGGTTAGAACAGTATCCGAATCTGCATCTGTACCACAGTACCAAGCAGTACCATTGAACTTAATTACTTCTCCATTATTACAAGAGTTACTAGCAATGTCGGCGAAGGTAATAGTACCGTTAGCAATATCTGCACTGCTGACTTCACCGTCAGTTATCTCACTAGATTCGATGCTAGTACCTAGGGTTGAGCTAATGACATTACCGCCGCTGATGTTAATGCCAGTACCAGCTGTGTAGGTAGTGTCGGTGTCAGTGTCGGTATCACAATTCCAGCCAGCAGCTAGTGGGCCAGCACCATCTGGATCGGTTGTGTAGTACTTGAGGACTTGAGCATCAGTGCTACAGGCAGCTAGTTTAGCAGTAGTGACTGCACCGGCGTTAATAAGGGCGGTGGTTATGGCATTGTTAGCAATGTCGGCAGTAGCAATAGTACCGTCGACTATCTCGCTGCTGTCGATGCTGGTGCCAAGTGAAGACTGTAAGGTAACTGTACCACCAAGGCTAACCGTGCCACCACCAGTTAGGCCAGTACCGGCTGTGACGGTGACGCTACTGTTAACTAGTTTAGCGTTAGTAATAGTACCATCAGCAATATCTGCAGCTACAATGGTGCCGTCGACTATCTCGCTACTGTCTATGCTAGTTCCAAGTACAGCAGCAACTGTTAGAGTGTCGGTTGTAGCATCACCAGTTATGGTAATACCTGAACCTTCAGCGATGGTTATAGTGTCTGTAGTGCTATCTGCAACTGGGTCGGTGCCATTAGGTGCATCAAAGGTAGCGAAGGTATTAGTACCACTACCAGTGTTGTCTGTGGCACAGGCCCAGGCTGAACCGTTCCACTTCATGATGTCGTTAGTGCTACAGCCGTTCTGGGCGATGTTGCTAAAGAGGATAGTAGCACTAGCTAGATCAGTACCAGTAACTGTACCGTCTGTTATCTCGCTGCTGTCGATGCTGGTGCCAAGTGAAGACTGTAAGGTAACTGTGCCACCAAGGCTGACACTACCACCACCAGTTAGTCCAGTACCAGCCGTAACTGTTATAGCGCTGTTAGCTAATTGAGAGTTAGTGATACCAGCAGAAGCTGAGATATCTGTAGTGGTAATAGTACCGTTAGCAATATCTGCACTGCTGACTTCACCGTCAGTTATCTCACTAGATTCGATGCTAGTACCTAGGGTTGAGCTAATGACATTACCGCCGCTGATGTTAATGCCAGTACCAGCTGTGTAGGTAGTGTCGGTGTCAGTGTCGGTATCACAATTCCAGCCAGCAGCTAGTGGGCCAGCACCATCTGGATCGGTTGTGTAGTACTTGAGGATTTGGCTGTCACTGCTACAGGCAGCTAGTTTAGCAGTAGTGACTGCACCGGCGTTAATAAGGGCGGTGGTTATGGCATTGTTAGCAATGTCGGCAGTAGCAATAGTACCGTCGACTATCTCGCTGCTGTCGATGCTGGTGCCAAGCGTTGTTTGTAGGGAGTTGCCAGAAATAGTCAGACCAGTACCAGTAAGGTCGGTGAAGGCATCCCCATTTACAGTAAAGGTGTCCCCAGTCTCTAGAGTAAGCCCACCATTCAATGTCGTAAGCCCAGTTACGGTTAGGCTTCCCGAGAAAGTAGCAGCCCCAGCACTGGATATTGTTAAGCGATCTACATTATTAGTCTCGAGTGCAAAGGCTGAAGAGTCATTAGTGCCAACAGTCAGCGGACCCGTCTGCCCGCCGTTATACACATCGCCTGCCCCGTTACCAGAACCAGCACAATTACCACTGGTAGTACACACTACTGATGTATCAATTGCTAGGGCTCCTGAAGAAACTAACAAACCAGTACCAGTAAGATCAGTAAAAGCGTCCCCATTGACGGTCAGTGTGTCTCCTGTTTCAAGAGTGAGACCACCATTAGCTGTTAGTAGTCCTGTAATGGTCGGGCTAGATACTAATGCGACAGTTACCGTATCAGTTGCGCCAGCAGTAGTGCTAATGTTGCTTCCTGCTGCAATTGTAATGGTGTCTGTGTCACTTATTGTTTGGCTAGTACCAGAGCTACCTGCCAATGTCAGACTAGTAAAGCCGCCGCCGCCAGCCGTACAGCTGCCCCAAACGGCCGTTGTTCCGTCGCTTAGAAGACACTGGTTATTTGAGCCAATACCCAGCTTTGTCCAGGTATTTGACGTTGCGCCGCCTAGCAGTAAGTCACCTTGTGCGACCGTACTTTGACCAGTGCCTCCATTGCCTGCGCCTAGTACGCCATTGACCTCAGCTGTGTTTAGGTCAATCGTTGAACCAAAAAAGTTATTCAATGTTACTGACCCACCTAGCGAAACTGAACCACCTCCTGTCAATCCTGTCCCAGCAGTTACTGTGACTGAGCTATTTGCAAGATCGACATTTGCTATCGTTCCATCTGCTATATCGGCTGACAATATTGTGCCGTCGACGATCTCACTTGTTGTAATATCTGCACCGAGAGTAGCAGCGATAGTCAGTGTATCAGTGGTGCCATCGCCCGTGATAGTAACACCTGATCCTTGAGCAAAAGTTATAGTATCCGTTGTTGAATCAGCAACAGGGTTAGTGCCATTTGGTGTGGCAAAGGTAGCAAATGTGTCAGTTCCCGAGCCCGTTGCATCAGTTGCACAGGCCCAGGCTGAACCGTTCCACTTCATGATGTCGTTAGTGCTACAGCCGTTCTGGGCGATGTTACTAAAGAGGATGGTTGAGCTGGCGATGTCAGTACCTATGACAGTACCGTCAGTTATCTCGCTAGATTCTATGGTTTGACCTAGTTTAGTCACGTTAGCACTTAGTGCACCGTCAGCTACACTACCTGATGAGCTAATAGTTAGAGCATCACTAATGTTAGTGTCGGTTAATTGTCCAGTGTAGCTTAGACTACCTAGAGCTAGAGTACCGCTGCTGAGAGTGCCGGTGTTATCTGCATCGAAGATGTAGGCTTCAACTTGAGCTTCGGTTAGAACAGTATCCGAATCTGCATCTGTACCACAGTACCAAGCAGTACCATTGAACTTAATTACTTCTCCATTATTACAAGAGTTACTAGCAATGTCGGCGAAGGTAATAGTACCGTTAGCAATATCTGCACTGCTGACTTCACCGTCAGTTATCTCACTAGATTCAATGCTAGTACCTAGTGTTGAGCTAATGACATTACCGCCGCTGATGTTAATGCCAGTACCAGCTGTGTAGGTAGTGTCGGTGTCAGTGTCGGTATCACAATTCCAGCCAGCAGCTAGTGGGCCAGCACCGTCTGGATCAGTTGTGTAGTACTTGAGGATTTGGCTGTCACTGCTACAGTTAGCTAGTTTAGCTAGAGTGACTGCACCGTCAGTGATGTCTACAGTAGCAATAGTACCGTTGGCAATATCTGCGCTAGTGATGGTGCCGTCTAGTATCTCGTCACTAGTAACAGCATCAGTATTAATATCTGCTGCGGTTATAGTGTTGTCTGCTATTAGGGTGGAGGTAATAGCACTAGTAGCTATGTTAGAAGTAGTAATAGTTGAGCTAGCAATGTCAGTACCAGTAACTGTACCGTCGGTTATCTCACTACTGTCTATGCTTGAACCAAAGTCATTAAGTAGAGTCAGAGTAACTGTACCACCAAGGCTAACCGTGCCACCACCAGTTAGGCCAGTACCGGCTGTAACAGTGATGCCGCTGTTGACTAGTTTAGCGTTAGTAATAGTAGCGTCAGCAATATCTGCAGCTACAATGGTGCCATCGACTATCTCGCTACTGTCTATGCTAGTTCCTAGTGTAGCGGCAATGGTTAGAGTATCTGTAGTACCGTTACCAGTAATAGTAATACCAGCTCCATCACTTAGGGTTAGAGTATCTGTACTGCTATCTGCTACTGGGTTAGTACCGTTAGATACAGCGATTGTTTCGAAGGAGTTACCTGCTCCGCCGCCCGTTGCATCAGTTGCACAGGCCCAGGCTGAACCGTTCCACTTCATGATGTCGTTAGTGCTACAGCCGTTCTGGGCGATGTTACTAAAGAGGATGGTTGAGCTGGCGATGTCAGTACCTATGACAGTACCGTCAGTTATCTCGCTAGATTCTATGGTTTGACCTAGTTTAGTCACGTTAGCACTTAGTGCACCGTCAGCTACACTACCTGATGAGCTAATAGTTAGAGCATCACTAATGTTAGTGTCGGTTAATTGTCCAGTGTAGCTTAGACTACCTAGAGCTAGAGTACCGCTGCTGAGAGTGCCGGTGTTATCTGCATCGAAGATGTAGGCTTCAACTTGAGCTTCGGTTAGAACAGTATCCGAATCTGCATCTGTACCACAGTACCAAGCAGTACCATTGAACTTAATTACTTCTCCATTATTACAAGAGTTACTAGCAATGTCGGCGAAGGTAATAGTACCGTTAGCAATATCTGCACTGCTGACTTCACCGTCAGTTATCTCACTAGATTCGATGCTAGTACCTAGGGTTGAGCTAATGACATTACCGCCGCTGATGTTAATGCCAGTACCAGCTGTGTAGGTAGTGTCGGTGTCAGTGTCGGTATCACAATTCCAGCCAGCAGCTAGTGGGCCAGCACCGTCTGGATCAGTTGTGTAGTACTTGAGGATTTGGCTGTCACTGCTACAGTTAGCTAGCTTAGCTAGAGTGACTGCACCGTCAGTGATGTCTACAGTAGCAATAGTACCGTTGGCAATATCTGCGCTAGTGATGGTGCCGTCTAGTATCTCGTCACTAGTAACAGCATCAGTATTAATATCTGCTGCGGTTATAGTGTTGTCTGCTATTAGGGTGGAGGTAATAGCACTAGTAGCTATGTTAGAAGTAGTAATAGTTGAGCTAGCAATGTCAGTACCAGTAATTGTACCATCAGTTATCTCACTACTGTCTATGCTTGAACCAAAGTCATTAAGTAGAGTCAGAGTAACTGTACCACCAAGGCTAACCGTGCCACCACCAGTTAGGCCAGTACCGGCTGTAACAGTGATGCCGCTGTTGACTAGTTTAGCGTTAGTAATAGTAGCGTCAGCAATATCTGCAGCTACAATGGTGCCATCGACTATCTCGCTACTGTCTATGCTAGTTCCTAGTGTAGCGGCAATGGTTAGAGTATCTGTCGTACCGTTACCAGTAATAGTAATACCAGCTCCATCACTTAGGGTTAGAGTATCTGTACTACTATCTGCTACTGGGTTAGTACCGTTAGATACAGCGATTGTTTCGAAGGAGTTACCTGCTCCGCCGCCCGTTGCATCAGTTGCACAGGCCCAGGCTGAACCGTTCCACTTCATGATGTCATTAGTGCTACAGCCGTTCTGGGCGATGTTACTAAAGAGGATGGTTGAGCTGGCGATGTCAGTACCTATGACAGTACCGTCAGTTATCTCGCTAGATTCTATGGTTTGACCTAGTTTAGTCACGTTAGCACTTAGTGCACCGTCAGCTACACTACCTGATGAGCTAATAGTTAGAGCATCACTAATGTTAGTGTCGGTTAATTGTCCAGTGTAGCTTAGACTACCTAGAGCCAGAGTACCGCTGCTGAGAGTGCCGGTGTTATCTGCATCGAAGATGTAGGCTTCAACTTGAGCTTCGGTTAGAACAGTATCCGAATCTGCATCTGTACCACAGTACCAAGCAGTACCATTGAACTTAATTACTTCTCCATTATTACAAGAGTTACTAGCAATGTCGGCGAAGGTAATAGTACCGTTAGCAATATCTGCACTGCTGACTTCACCGTCAGTTATCTCACTAGATTCAATGCTAGTACCTAGTGTTGAGCTAATGACATTACCGCCGCTGATGTTAATGCCAGTACCAGCTGTGTAGGTAGTGTCGGTGTCAGTGTCGGTATCACAATTCCAGCCAGCAGCTAGTGGGCCAGCACCGTCTGGATCGGTTGTGTAGTACTTGAGGATTTGGCTGTCACTGCTACAGTTAGCTAGTTTAGCTAGAGTGACTGCACCGTCAGTGATGTCTACAGTAGCAATAGTACCGTTGGCAATATCTGCGCTAGTGATGGTGCCGTCTAGTATCTCGTCACTAGTAACAGCATCAGTATTAATATCTGCTGCGGTTATAGTGTTGTCTGCTATTAGGGTGGAGGTAATAGCACTAGTAGCTATGTTAGAAGTAGTAATAGTTGAGCTAGCAATGTCGGTACCAGTAACTGTACCATCGGTTATCTCACTACTGTCTATGCTTGAAGCAAAGTCAGTACGTAGAGTCAGAGTAACTGTGCCACCAAGGCTAGCCGTGCCACCACCAGTTAGGCCAGTACCGGCTGTAACAGTGATGCCGCTGTTGACTAGTTTAGCGTTAGTAATAGTAGCGTCAGCAATATCTGCAGCTACAATGGTGCCATCGACTATCTCGCTACTGTCTATGCTAGTTCCTAGTGTAGCGGCAATGGTTAGAGTATCTGTAGTACCGTTACCAGTAATAGTAATACCAGCTCCATCACTTAGGTTAGAGTATCTGTACTACTATCTGCTACTGGGTTAGTACCGTTAGATACAGCGATTGTTTCGAAGGAGTTACCTGCTCCGCCGCCCGTTGCATCAGTTGCACAGGCCCAGGCTGAACCGTTCCACTTCATGATGTCGTTAGTGCTACAGCCGTTCTGGGCGATGTTGCTAAAGAGGATGGTTGAGCTGGCGATGTCAGTACCTATGACAGTACCGTCAGTTATCTCGCTAGATTCTATGGTTTGACCTAGTTTAGTCACGTTAGCACTTAGTGCACCGTCAGCTACACTACCTGATGAGCTAATAGTTAGAGCATCACTAATGTTAGTGTCGGTTAATTGTCCAGTGTAGCTTAGACTACCTAGAGCTAGAGTACCGCTGCTGAGAGTGCCGGTGTTATCTGCATCGAAGATGTAGGCTTCAACTTGAGCTTCGGTTAGAACAGTATCCGAATCTGCATCTGTACCACAGTACCAAGCAGTACCATTGAACTTAATTACTTCTCCATTATTACAAGAGTTACTAGCAATGTCGGCGAAGGTAATAGTACCGTTAGCAATATCTGCACTGCTGACTTCACCGTCAGTTATCTCACTAGATTCAATGCTAGTACCTAGTGTTGAGCTAATGACATTACCGCCGCTGATGTTAATGCCAGTACCAGCTGTGTAGGTAGTGTCGGTGTCAGTGTCGGTATCACAATTCCAGCCAGCAGCTAGTGGGCCAGCACCGTCTGGATCGGTTGTGTAGTACTTGAGGATTTGGCTGTCACTGCTACAGTTAGCTAGCTTAGCTAGAGTGACTGCACCGTCAGTGATGTCTACAGTAGCAATAGTACCGTTGGCAATATCTGCGCTAGTGATGGTGCCGTCTAGTATCTCGTCACTAGTAACAGCATCAGTATTAATATCTGCTGCGGTTATAGTGTTGTCTGCTATTAGGGTGGAGGTAATAGCACTAGTAGCTATGTTAGAAGTAGTAATAGTTGAGCTAGCAATGTCGGTACCAGTAATAGTGCCATTAGTTATCTCACTACTGTCTATGCTTGAACCAAAGTCATTAAGTAGAGTCAGAGTAACTGTACCACCAAGGCTAACTGTGCCACCACCAGTTAGGCCAGTGCCGGCTGTAACAGTGATGCCGCTGTTGACTAGTTTAGCGTTAGTAATAGTAGCGTCAGCAATATCTGCAGCTACAATGGTGCCATCGACTATCTCGCTACTGTCTATGCTAGTTCCTAGTGTAGCGGCAATGGTTAGAGTATCTGTCGTACCGTTACCAGTAATAGTAATACCAGCTCCATCACTTAGGGTTAGAGTATCTGTACTACTATCTGCAACTGGGTTAGTACCGTTAGATACAGCGATTGTTTCGAAGGAGTTACCTGCTCCGCCGCCCGTTGCATCAGTTGCACAGGCCCAGGCTGAACCGTTCCACTTCATGATGTCACCACTGCCACAGCCGTTCTGGGCGATGTTGCTAAAGAGGATGGTTGAGCTGGCGATGTCAGTACCTATGACAGTACCGTCTGTTATCTCGCTAGATTCTATGGTTTGACCTAGTTTAGTCACGTTAGCACTTAGTGCACCGTCAGCTACACTACCTGATGAGCTAATAGTTAGAGCATCACTAATGTTAGTGTCGGTTAATTGTCCGGTGTAGCTTAGACTACCTAGAGCTAGAGTACCGCTGCTGAGAGTGCCGGTGTTATCTGCATCGAAGATGTAGGCTTCAACTTGAGCTTCGGTTAGAACAGTATCCGAATCTGCGTCTGTACCACAGTACCAAGCAGTACCATTGAACTTAATTACTTCTCCATTATTACAAGAGTTACTAGCAATGTCGGCGAAGGTAATAGTACCGTTAGCAATATCTGCACTGCTGACTTCACCGTCAGTTATCTCACTAGATTCAATGCTAGTACCTAGGGTTGAGCTAATGACATTACCGCCGCTGATGTTAATGCCAGTACCAGCTGTGTAGGTAGTGTCGGTGTCAGTGTCGGTATCACAATTCCAGCCAGCAGCTAGTGGGCCAGCACCGTCTGGATCAGTTGTGTAGTACTTGAGGATTTGGCTGTCACTGCTACAGTTAGCTAGCTTAGCTAGAGTGACTGCACCGTCAGTGATGTCTACAGTAGCAATAGTACCGTTGGCAATATCTGCGCTAGTGATGGTGCCGTCTAGTATCTCGTCACTAGTAACAGCATCAGTATTAATATCTGCTGCGGTTATAGTGTTGTCTGCTATTAGGGTGGAGGTAATAGCACTAGTAGCTATGTTAGAAGTAGTAATAGTTGAGCTAGCAATGTCAGTACCAGTAACTAGTGCCATTAGTTATCTCACTACTGTCTATGCTTGAACCAAAGTCATTAAGTAGAGTCAGAGTAACTGTACCACCAAGGCTAACTGTGCCACCACCAGTTAGGCCAGTGCCGGCTGTAACAGTGATGCCACTGTTGACTAGTTTAGCGTTAGTAATAGTAGCGTCAGCAATATCTGCAGCTACTATGGTGCCATCGACTATCTCGCTACTGTCTATGCTAGTTCCTAGTGTAGCGGCAATGGTTAGAGTATCTGTCGTACCGTTACCAGTAATAGTAATACCAGCTCCATCACTTAGGGTTAGAGTATCTGTACTGCTATCTGCTACTGGGTTAGTGCCGTTAGATACAGCTATTGTTTCGAAGGAGTTACCTGCTCCGCCGCCCGTTGCATCAGTTGCACAGGCCCAGGCTGAACCGTTCCACTTCATGATGTCGTTAGTGCTACAGCCGTTCTGGGCGATGTTGCTAAAGAGGATGGTTGAGCTGGCGATGTCAGTACCTATGACAGTACCGTCTGTTATCTCGCTAGATTCTATGGTTTGACCTAGTTTAGTCACGTTAGCACTTAGTGCACCGTCAGCTACACTACCTGATGAGCTAATAGTTAGAGCATCACTAATGTTAGTGTCGGTTAATTGTCCAGTGTAGCTTAGACTACCTAGAGCTAGAGTACCGCTGCTGAGAGTGCCGGTGTTATCTGCATCGAAGATGTAGGCTTCAACTTGAGCTTCGGTTAGAACAGTATCCGAATCTGCATCTGTACCACAGTACCAAGCAGTACCATTGAACTTAATTACTTCTCCATTATTACAAGAGTTACTAGCAATGTCGGCGAAGGTAATAGTACCGTTAGCAATATCTGCACTGCTGACTTCACCGTCAGTTATCTCACTAGATTCAATGCTAGTACCTAGTGTTGAGCTAATGACATTACCGCCGCTGATGTTAATGCCAGTACCAGCTGTGTAGGTAGTGTCGGTGTCAGTAGAAGGGACCCAACCAGTACCATTCCACTTTAGAACTTCACCAGACGATGCGCCTTGTTGGGCCAGGTTGAAGGTCGTACCAACTAGGCTTAGACCCTGCCCAGCGCTATACGTAGTTCCCACAGGTACTGCACAAGCGAACGCGACCCCGTTCCATACGGGAGCTTCGCCATTTGAGCTACAACTGAGGCCGCTAACCGTATCGCCACTGCGTGAAAATAGGCCATTGCCCGTAAAGGTTAGGGGATTCTCTTTGGAGTTGAATGTTACCCAATCTGTACTAGTCAGAAGGCCAGTAGTTGTATTCGATGCCGAGTTGATTGTTATTACACCACTAGAAACTGTAGCATTAGATAACGTTAAGGCACCCGAAGCCCCATTGATAGAAGCTACTCCATTTGCTCCGGGACACGTAGTGAAGATCGGAGCGCCCGAAGTACTGACCAAGCACTGACCAGCACTTGCTGCGCTGGCAGTCTGTAGCGCACCAGCCCCGCCGCCAATCACTACGCCGTTGTTGGTGATACTGGTTAGCCCCGTACCACCCGAACTAACGCTGAGAGCAGTAGATAAAATAAGTCCAGAAAATGTTGGGCTGGCACTTGTATCGATGTTCTGTACTGTGTTGGCTACGCCAGCAGCAACAGTAAAGTTGATGCCGTTGAACTGAGCTATTCCCTTAGCTGATGTGGAGGCATCATTGATTGTGATAGTACTACCAGAAGCTGAAGAGTCTGCTACTGCTAGGTTACCAGCGAGTCCGTTAAGACTAGTTACGCCTGCACCGACTCCACCTGGACACACACCGAAGGCGGGCGCTCCAGCCGTGCTAAGCAAACACAACCCCGCTGTGGCTGTTGATGCAGTTGTTACAGGAGAACTTCCGTTACCAAGTAAAACCCCGTTTGGAGTCAAACTTGTAGCACCCGTACCCCCAGAACCAACAGCAAGTGCGTTCGAAAGATTAACACCTGAAAAAGTTGGTACTGCAGTCGGATTCAAAGATTGAGGCAATGAGATCGAGGCAATACCGTTAGCTGTGCTAACATTTATGTCCCCGGCTGTACCGTTTACACCGAGCAAACCACTCGAACTGATAGTAGTTCCGTTGATAGCAATGCCTGCTCCTGGAACTAGACTAACCGCACCAGTTTGACCTTGCAGACTCGTGACACCGGCGACTGTTGGTGCAGCAGTTTGCTGGTTGTTGGCTTCTGTAGTCGGCAGCTGCACAAATTTACTGCCGTCGTAATACTGTAAGGTTGAGGTAGCAGAGTCAAAAACCAAAGTTCCCGGCTTAGCGTTAGCCGGTAGGGACTGCGGCAAAATTGTTATCGGCCCGTTAAGCTGTAAATTGGGATTTATGGTCAAAGTCTGACCAGCAAAACCTAGACTTTTACCATCATCTGATAGATAGCCGTTAACAGAGGCTTTTTGATAGCCTACATTCAGCGAAGAATTTTTCTTGGAAGCAAAATAGAATGCTAAAAGACTGAGTAAGAAAACAATTATCATAAGTAGCACAATAATCACTCCACGACGAAGAAAGGACCAGAAACCGTAGTCTTCTCTATTGTAATGAGGTTGTGTTGGCTGCATTTTGATTTTGTTTTTATTTTAGCTTTAGTGCTTAATTCAAATTATCCTCCGTAAAACAGATTGGAACAATAAGAATTAATAATAAATTTGTTCAGGAATTTTGCTAATATTAATCAATAAATTTTATTGCTTTTGATGTTTTTTACACATCGTTAACGATAATTACGGGGTTGTTCTCGTTGAAAAGGATTATAACAGATAGGACTTCAGCAAGAAAACGACATAAAAAAAACAACGACGCCACAGTCGCTGTTTTAGTTATCCACAAGCGCTTATGCTATTTTTGTAACTTTGAGCTCAACTTTGGCTTGTTTGTGGCCACGTACTTTCATCACACGTTTTTTGGCCTTGTAACGTACGGCGGTAACTTTATCGCCACGTACGGCATTATCCTCGACGCTAAGTTCCACCTTACCGCCGCCAAACGTAGTCTTGTCGCCGTCAATCAGACAGACGCAATCTACGGATACTTTTTTTTCATCAGCAACATCCATGACAGCCGTTACCGTATCACCTTCTGATACGATAAACTGTGATGCGCCAAGTTTAATAACTGCTTTCTTCATTTTACCTACTTATAACTTACTATTTAGCTCATATTACCAGATACGACAACTAAAGTAAACGGCTCAGATTAAGTTCTTTTTTGATTCTTTTTCTCTAGCTGGTTAATTCTGGCGTGATTGAGGCCGTAATAATGCGCAATTTCATGCCAAAGCGTTCGTTTTACTTGTTCTCGAAAATTGACTAGATCAGCTGAGACTTCGAGCAAAGGATTCTTAAAAAGCGTAATTTTACTAGGAAGCCTGCTCACTCCATAACTTTCAGTTTTGGGTACGCCCTCAAACAAACCAAGTAAGAGACTGCTCCTTCTTAGCTTAAGTTCTTTCTCTTGAGCTTCAGTGGGATTATCCTGATAAGTTATAGCTACGTTTTGCATATGTTTTATGTAGTCTTGCGGAAGCTCATCCATCACACTGGCAATGATATCGTTAAACTGTTTGTCGTCGATTTCTAGGGTCATTGTGACTAGGCCTTAACTAGCTGCATCTTAAGTTTTAACCCGTCAATATTCACATCTGTCAATTGCGATGCATCACTCGCGCTATATTCAACCGACTCTGCTAAAGTCTCATTTTTAATGGCAGCTTCGTGCTCTTTAATAGCCAGCAGAAGCTGCTCAGAGTCAGTAGCAAGGCTTAAACGTATACGATCATCAACATTTAGCCCAGCTTCTTTTCGAGCATTCTGAACAAAACGAATAACCTCACGCACTAAGCCTTCTCGTTTCAGCTCGGGCGTAAGGGATTTCTTAATCGTAAGACTGCTACCCTCAAAAGCCATACTCACCAGTCCTGGCTCGCCACCCTTTGCACCGTAACCCGCAGCCACCGGGGTATTAACTACTTCTTTCACATTGACTTCTTCAGCAATAACTTGCTCGTAAAAATCACCGAGTTTTTCGCTAGGATAAGCAACCAATTGTAGCGGTTGCCGAACTTTTATTGAACCAAAATCGTCTTGCTGCATTCGCAGCGACAATCCCTTTTCAATAATCGATCTAGTTCGCAGCATATCTGTAATTACTTCTTCGTCTATTTTGCCCAAAGCCGGCCAATCTTGTAGGTGGACTGATTCGCTTAAGCCAGTCATTTTACTATATAATTCCTCAGCCATGAATGGCACAAAAGGCGCTAAGATAACGCTAAGCCTAGTTAGTACATAGTGCAGAGTTTTATAGGCATCAGCCTTATCGCCGTCGTCTTCGCTTTTCCAAAATCGGCGGCGACTGCGGCGAACATACCAATTGCTGGCGTCGTCGATGAATGGTAGGATTGGACTCATCGCATCTGGAAGATTGTAATTGTCCATATATTCTTTGACCTCTGCCTGCAATTGATGCAGCCTAGAAACTACCCAGATATCTAAAGGGTTATTAAGCGACTCTGATGGGTCGGATGTGTATCCGTCCCACTCCCATTCATCAACTTCAGCGTACATGGTAAAGAAGTCGTACATATTCCAAATCATACTTAGCTTTCTAGCTACGTCTCCGACTTCTTTATCCTGCAGAGCGAAGTCCTCACCTGAAAGCAGGGGCGAACTAGCTAGCAGGAATCGTAGCGAGTCGGCTGAGAATTTATCCATCAGCTCGTTAGGATCTGTATAGTTGCCATAGCTTTTGCTCATTTTGCGGCCATCGTTGCCAGCAACATTACCGGTGACAATAACATTCTTGAAAGCGTGCGTACCAAACAACCCAACATTGACCGCATGGACGTAATAAAACCAAGCCCTTACCTGACCGACGTACTCGACTATAAAGTCTCCGGGAAAATTCGCCTCAAATTTTTCTTTGTTCTCAAACGGATAATGGAACTGAGCGAATGGCATGCTACCTGATTCAAACCAACAATCAATTACTTTATCAATACGGCTATATTCAACACCGTCTATTGTAAACTTTACATCGTCAACCCAGGGCCTATGATAGTCTTCTAGTTCTACACCAGATAACTCTTTGAGCTCAGCGTAGCTACCGATGACTTTGATGTAATCATTACCACTGCTGTCTTTGCCTTTCCAGACCGGCATTGCTGTCGCCCAGAAACGATCACGACTGAGATTCCAGTCTGGTGCTTGTTCGATTGTTTTCTGAAAACGACCGGACTTGACGTGTTCTGGAAACCAATAAATTGGCTTATTTTGTTCGATCATCAGCTCTCTTTGTCCGGCAATATCCATGAACCAACTAGGATGGGCTCTATACATCAGCTTGGTACCACAACGATGGCAATGAGGGTAAGAGTGACGAATGTAGTCAATTTTCCAAACGATACCTCTAGAATGTAGGTCTTTGGCTATTTGTTTGTTAATCTCCCAAACGTTTTGGCCGGCCCATTCGCCTTCAGTAAATAGGCCATTTTCATCGATTGTATGAACGATAGGAATGCCATTTGCCTTGGCAAGCACGAAATCTTCCTCGCCGTAGGCTGGTGCCAAGTGGACGATGCCTGTGCCAGCCTCAGTTTCGACATAATCAGCATGCCAGACCTTATGCGCATTCTCTCCTCGATCAACTCCCAGAAGATTCTGGTAGCTTTTGCCTAGTAGCTCCTGGCCTTTAAATTCTCTGTTTATCTGAAAGTCGAGTCGCTGGTGCTTTTCGTCCGTCAAGACTTTGTCTACTAATTCTTTGGCGACCACAAACTCCTCTTCGCCAACTCGCACTTCAACATAGTCAAAATTCTTATTTACAGCTAGCGCCGTGTTAGCTGGGAGTGTCCAAGGAGTCGTTGTCCAGGCTAGCAGCACTCGACCGTCCTCAAGTTTAAACTTCACATAAACACTCGGATCAGTGACGTCTTGGTAAGCGCCAGCATCCATAGTAACTTCGGCTTTTGAAAGTGGCGTAGCATCTAGTGTGCAGTACATGAGAACCTTTTCACCCTCGTAGATTTTGCCCTTTTCATAAAGCTCCTTGAACGCCCACCATACAGACTCCATGTAGTCTTTGTCCATGGTCTTATATGCTCCCTTGAAGTCGACCCAACGGCCGATGCGGTCTACCACATCTTCCCATTCGCCACTAGTCTGAACCATATTGGATCGGCAAGCTAAAATATATTTCTCAATACCATAATCAATAACCTCTTCACGGGAATTGATGCCTAGTTTTTTCTCTGTGAAACGTTCGGCTGGCAATCCGTGACAATCCCAGCCCCAAACTCGCTCCACGCGTTTACCGTTCATTGTTTGATAACGAGGTACGATGTCCTTGATGATAGAGCTCAGTAGCGTACCGTGATGCGGATTACCAGATATGAACGGTGGTCCATCATAGAATACATAGGAGTTATCGTGGCTTCGGTTTTGGACTGACTTCTCGAAAGTTTTATCATCTTTCCACTTTTGTACCCAATACTTTTCATACTCAAGTGCTCGACGTCTTGTCCCTGATTTGTATTTCAACCTTGTTATCTCCTTTAAAATAATAAAACCACTCGCTTTCGCTAGATCCGCGCTTGCGGAGGTACCATCTAGCTTCCAGTTGTGGCTCTTGATTACAGTCATAACGCTGACTTCATATAGCGTCGAGGTCTACTCTAGTTAAATCCTATTTCTTCTCGATGCGGTTTTCATAGCTGATAACTACTACTTCGCAACTCCCAAATTGTAAACTCATTATACTCTAACTTATGGCTCGAGGCCAGTCACACTACATCATAGCGTAGGAAATAACTTCGTCCACTAGCGGCAACGGTTCGCCCTGCCAAATCTGAGCAAGTTGACCGTCGTTTCTAGTCACCAAAATCGCCGGATAAGCCATTGCATCGTATAAGCTAGCAGTGGCTGCTCCGTCACGAGTATTTAGATCCAGCTCGTTAGTGTCGGCCATAGAGTAACGCTGTTTCAGTTCTCTGATGTAACCAGACACCCGAGTACTGTCCTGCCCATTGAACCTATACAGAAAATACACCTTCATGCTTATGATTATACACAAAGCTCTACCATGTGTTAATAAAACGCGGGCCTCAACTATATTTAGGGTAATTTACAAATGATAGGCGCCAGCTGATTAGGATATTTTTGGATGAAGGGCTTAGGAGCGTAAATGAAACGTATTTATTAGATACGTTAAGCGCACATTGTAGCGCAAAGGCCTAGGCTAAAATTTAGAGATAAGATGCAAGGAAGGCGCGAAGCACGCAAAGAGGACGTATTAAACATACGTCCTCTGCGTACTGGAGCATCCGAAAGAGCAGGTTGCGATAGTCATAGAGCACCCTAGGAGTGCATGATTGCGAGCTATTGCTAGGAAGGAGTGAGAAACGGAGATAGGCGTACTTTTTGGTACACCTATCGAGTATCGCAGCTCATGACAACGCAGTGGCCGCAAGAGCATTAGCAGAGTTTTTGGCTCTGCCAAAAAGCAGGCTAATGCGTCATGTGCTTCTAGGAGCAGCCGGTGGTCGAGCCACAGGAGGTACAAACATAGCAACTCCCCGCCTTCTGCGTCTGATTACCACAGTTAAAGCACATTGGCGCATTGTCGCTTTTGCTAGCCTTCTTGATTGTTTCGTGACCCTGAAGGGTAACGTGGGCATCAACGACTTGCTCGACTACTGGGATTTCTGGAGCCGGCTTGGCTTGATCAGCAAGCTCTTCTACGGGCAGTGCTGTTTGTTCTGCTGGCATATCGTCAAATGAGGCAAGCCCTAGCTCGAGCTGATCATCGAAGCTCATGTAGTCTTTAGCGATACGTCGAAACATGTAATCGGTGATGGAGCTAGCAGTTCTGAGCTCTGGGTCATCGGTAATGCCACTTGGAGCAAAGCTAGTACCTCTAAAACTCTTAACATAGCGTTTGAGTGGTACACCGTACTGTAAGCCCTGACTTACACTGACGGCAAATGAGTCCATCAAGCCAGACAGGGTTGAGCCTTGCTTGCTGACGTTGACAAAAAGTTCGCCAGGAGTACCATCCTCATACTCACCAACGGTGAAGTAGCCCTCGAGATCGGCAATCTCAAAGCGGTAAGTTCGGCTCTTGCGCACTTTTGGCAGTAAGCGACGAGGTTTGACGGTCGTAGCTGGCTCTTGCGTAGCAGCGGCAACAGGAGAATTATTTTCTTTATCGCCGTCTTTTTTCATCATCGATAGCGGCTGACCAACCTTACAGTTGTCTCGATAGATGGCAACTGCTTTAAGACCCAGTTTCCAGGAATCCATGTGAAGCTGTTCGATATCTTCGACCGTGGCACTTTCTGGCATGTTGACGGTTTTGCTGATAGCGCCTGATATAAACGGCTGGACAGCACTCATCATCTTGACGTGGCCAAGGTAGTGAATTGGGTTGTCGCCCATCGAACATGAGAATACATTAGTGTGCTCAGGCTTCAGATGCGGAGCCCCTGAAATGGTTTTCTCGCTATCGATGTGAGCAACTATATCGTCGATTTGCTGTTTGGTGTAGCCCATGGTTTTCAGCGCGCGAGGCACTGTTTGGTTGACAATAGTCATGCTACCGCCGCCAACTAGCTTCTTGTATTTGACCAGGCCGAGATCAGGCTCGATGCCGGTTGTGTCACAGTCCATCATCAGTCCAATGGTGCCAGTTGGAGCTAGAACGCTAGCTTGTGAGTTACGAACACCATACTTTTCGCTCAATTCTACGGCGTCATCCCAGGCAGTTTGAGCGGCGTTTAGAAGTTCCTCAGAAACTAGACTAGCATCGATATCGTTAACCGCCGCGCGGTGCATGCCAATAACCTTGAGCATGCCGTCTCGATCTTTGTGGAAGCCTGCAAAGGGACCAACTTTGTGCGCCAATCTTGCACTCGTTGCATAAGACTCGCCCGTAAGTAGAGCCGTGATAGCAGCAGCCTGAGCACGGCCTTCGTCACTGTCATAGGGCAAACCTTGGGCCATAAGAGTCGCACCAAGATTGGCGTAGCCGATACCTAGCTCTCGGTATGCCCGCGCATTTTTGGCAATACTATCTGTTGGATACTCAGAGTAGCCAACCAAAATTTCTTGAGCGGTAAAAATGATATCAACAGTGTGACGAAAAGCGTCAACATCGAAACTACCATCGTTATTTAGATATTTCAGCAGGTTGATACTGGCTAGGTTACAAGCCGAATTGTCTAAATGCATGTACTCACTACACGGGTTGCTACCGTTGATACGGCCGGCGTTTGGACAAGTATGCCACTTGTTAATTGTGGTATCAAACTGCAATCCAGGATCTGCACACTCCCAAGCTGCTTCGGCAATCTGGCGCCACAGGTCGCGAGCTTTAACCGTCTTGATAGTCTTGCCGGTTTTTACTCCGACAAGATTCCAGTCTTGATCGGCTTCGACAGCCTTCATGAAATCGTCTGATACACGAACTGAGTTGTTAGCGTTCTGGTACTGCACAGAGAAAGAATCTTTGCCGTCCAGGTTCATATCGAAGCCGTTTTGTTGCAAGACGCGTGCCTTACGCTCCTCGATTGCCTTACACCAGATAAACTCTTCAACATCCGGATGATCAACGTTTAAGATGACCATTTTAGCGGCGCGGCGGGTCTTGCCACCACTCTTAATCGCACCAGCAGAGGCGTCTGCCCCACGCATGAAACTTAGTGGACCACTGGCCGTACCGGCACTTTTACCTAGCGGCTCTTTGGATGAACGAATACCGCTGAGGTTAATCCCAGAACCAGAACCACCCTTGAAAATCATACCCTCTTCGCGGTACCAGTTAAGAATACTACCCATGGTATCCTCGATTCCAAGGATAAAACAAGCGCTGGCCTGTTGAGAACGCTCTGGGGCGCCAATATTGAACCAGACCGGAGAGTTGAAGGCGGCGCGCTGAGTAGCCAAGATGTACTTAAGCTCTTCCTTGAATGTCTCAGCCTCGGACTCGGTGTCAAAATAGCCTTCCTGCAAACCTTGGCGAGTAATTGTATCAGCTACACGATCAATCAGATGCTTAAGCGAGCTTTCGCGCTCAGCCGTTCCGGGTGTACCAGTAAAATACTTCTGCGCAACAATGTTGATAGCATTGAGCGACCAATCTTCTGGAAAATCTACACCAAGCTGCTCGAAAACTGGCTTGCCTGTCATAGGATTTTTAATAACTGAGTCACGCTTGACCCAAGTCAACTGGTCGTACGCTCTTGTCTTTGGCTTTGTAAACCGCCGACCGATACCTAAAGTTGTTAATTCGCTCATCTTTTTACCCTCCACACCTTAGCCTTGCAGGAATCTTCCGACAAAAGTTACAGCGTATTTTTAGTTTTTAATTTTGGATTACGGTTTTGCCTTGCAGTATAAGGGGTCTCTCCATTCCCTTACACTGTCAGCCAACCCGCTCCCGGAAGCCTTAGTTTTTTAAGACTAAGACTTCAGGCAACAGATTAGTCAGGAGATATTAACTTTTGTTTTTTGCGTTGGCGCATCTCCGACAACTCGCGTTCGAAGCTAGCAATGTCTTTGAAGCGTTTGTAAACGCTTGCGAAGCGTACATAGGCAACTTCGTTGAGGTTAGAAAGTTCGTCCATTACTTCGTCGCCGATTTTGCTAGAGCCAACCTCACCATCGCCGCAAGCCAATAAGTTAGTTTCTACCCGATCAACTAGCTTCTCCAGCTCTAGGCTAGTAACAGGGGTCTTTTCGGTCGCGCGGTACAGCCCAGCTAACAGTTTTTGTCGATTAAAAAGCTCACGTGTACCGTCCTTTTTGACGACTATAAGCTGCGGTTTCTCGATTCGCTCGTAACTGGTAAAACGATGCGAGCACTTTGCGCATTCACGACGGCGTCGAATCGACGCGCCTTCGGCAACGTCTCGCGACTCGATTACTTTTGTTTCTTCGTGTTGGCACTGAGTGCACTTCATTTTAACCCTTTGTTGATCGCCTTTTCAGGCTGGATCTAACTTATCTTTATTTTATCTGTAAGGTACCTCACCATATATAGTGTTCGTGCTTATAATAGTACCCCCACTAGTAGTGGCATAGCAAGTAAATTATGCTGTGTTTTTTATGACAATGATAGCTATTTTTTATCTGTTAGATCAGAATCTTTGCTGTCAGCATCATCTTTGTTGTGTCGTAGTTTGGTTAGTCGCCTAAGGAATGAGGGCTTCTCCAGTTCTGCTTCTTCAGATTTCTCACTGTCAAAACTACCTGAACTAGGCTGGAGATCATGGTTATCAGAGTCCATAGTCCAAATATTGCCGCTTGGCTCCTCGGCAGTTGTCGAAGACAGGGATCCTAATTGAGAGGATTCGTCTGGTTTTTTGTCTAGCTCGAGGTCCAAAGAACGAATCTCGTGCATATCTATGTCGTCTTCGAGATCAGTCATTTGCGGCGTTCCGTCCACTTCAGAATTAGAAGCACTTACAGACGACACCGAAGTATCTTCAGACACCTGCATAGTCGCAGAAGCTCTGGCAACTGGTTGACGGTTAGCGAAGTAAGAGCTATCAAAACCAGTTGCTACAACAGTCACAATGACTTCACCCTCAAGCTCAGGGTTGATTGTCGCTCCAAAAATAATATTGGCATCTGGATCAGCTGCAGCAGTAATAGTCTCGGCAGCCATGTTGATCTCATGCATAGCCATATCATTACCACATATAACGTTGAACAATATACCTCGAGCTCCGTCGATAGATACTTCTAGTAGAGGCGACTCAATCGCTTGCTTTGCGGCCTCGATAGCTCGATTCTCGCCACTAGCGCGACCAATACCCATTAGTGCCGTACCCGCGTTGCTCATAACTGTCTTAACATCCGCGAAGTCTAGGTTGATCAGCCCATGCACAGTGATTAAATCAGAGATTCCTTGAATACCTTGCCTTAGCACGTCGTCTGCAACCTTAAATGCTTCAAGTAGTGGCGTAGTGCGATCAATTGTCTGTAGTAAGCGGTCGTTTGGTATTACGATAAGTGTATCAACGGCTGATCTTAGTTTTTCAATGGCTGTGTCGGCATTACGACGACGCTTTTCGCCTTCAAAAGCAAATGGCTTAGTAGCAAAACCAACTACTAGCGCACCCGCATCACGAGCTGCTTGTGCAACAATATGTCCTGCCCCAGAACCGGTACCGCCGCCAGCACCAATAGTAATAAAAACCATATCCGTGCCTTCGACGACTTTGCGAATTTCGTCCATAGATTCAACGGCTGCCTTCTCACCCATAGTTGGATCGGCGCCCGCACCTAGACCTCGAGTAGTCTCTTTACCGATATGGATTTTTGTTTGCGCTTTAGAGTGATGTAGTGCCTGCGCATCAGTATTGATAGCTACGAACTCAACATTTTCTACTCCAGCTTCAATCATACGATTAACCGCTGCACCACCAGCCCCACCTACACCGATGGCTTTAATCTTTGCTACTGTTTCAATCGCCGGACTTACTTGTGGCATATGTTTTCCCTCTTAATCTATACCAACAGTATAGCGAACCTAAATGTTACTCGCAAGAAAACTTGACTTTTTTTGACCTGTGTAAAAACATGCCAATTTTGTGTTCACTATAAAATTTTGAGCGATTTTAGTGCATTATTTTTGTTCAATAGTTCGAGAAAAGAATCAAACAGTCTACAGACCTTCTTAGATTCGTATTTAGGTGCCAGCCTACAGCTGGCTGCCCTAACTACTTTTCTATATCGATAGAAAAGTAGTCAAAAGAACGACCCCTGGCTTCAGTCTCGTTACTGTCTCGTAGTCAAAAAAGACAATGCTCTGACAACTTGCCAATGATTACATTGGCTTCAAACACGTCACTCGCTCTAATTGTCGTTTTGACACTCACCAGTCAGGAGCCTAAAGAAGGGGGGTCTAGCTACAAGCTTCGATAATAAAGTAGGACAAATAACCAGCAAGTAATAATTAGTGACCTATTCGGTACTAAGCAATACCGCTAAGGGTAGTCATAATACAGTCAATATAAGTTTTGCATTAGCTTATTTGTCAATAGTTATTCCGGACTTTTGGTTATTTTAACTTTTTTTGGCAAATCGTTTGAGGACAGACTTAAGGCTTCCAATGTTGCTTTGGTTAGACTGTTCATTGGCATGGTCTTCTGATCCAGCGAGAAGCATGTCTAATAGTACTAGGCCAATTGCCGTGGTGTATGAGTTATCACCAGAAACATCAGCTAAACCGCCAACGCCTCTAACCACGCCAACCCTTGAGGAAAGTTGAAGTTTCTCTCGCGCTAGCTCCTCTATACCTGGGATTTTTGACGTCCCGCCAGTAATAACTATGCCCCCTGGAAGTTTGCGTGATTTATGTATAGTCTTAAGCTCTCTGTCTACTAATTCAAAAAGTTCTTCAACACGGGCTTCGACGATCATTTTTACTTCATCGCCCTTGAAGGTATGCTGCTTACCGCCTGATTGGATAGCCGCTATAGCTTTAACGGGATGTGACCCAAGAGAAACGAACTCAAGCTTAACCCTTTCGGCAATGTCTAAATCAGTCTTGAGACCAATTGCTAGGTCGTTGGTAATATTGTTCCCCCCGATTGGTAGCACAGCTACGTGTTGGACTTCACCTTCTTCAATCACAACAATATTTGAAGTCCCAGCGCCAATATCCAGTAACAGTGTCCCGGCCTCTTTCTGCTGACGAGTCATTGTGGCCTCAGCACTAGCGAGCGATGAAACCGTCTTGTGCGCAGGCTCGACGCCGGCAGAATGTAGTGCGGTCTCGGCACTCCTGACGCTTGGTGTACTGGCAGTAACAATATGAGCGTCAACTTCTAGGCGCACACCGCGCATTCCGACAGGATTTTTAATATTCTCTTGGCCATCAAGTCTGTAGCTTTTTGGGAAAACCTGGATTATTTCGCGGTTGGCCGGCATCTGCATGATTGTCGCCGCGTCTTCAACGCGTGCTTGGTCTTCGGCTGTTATTTCACGGTTGGCAGCGCTGATGGCTATAACTCCTTTTGAGTCGCTGCCGGTAACATGTGAGCCATTAATGTTGACGGTTGCATGACGAATAGTACGCCCAGAATGCCGAGCTGCTTCCTCAACAGCTACAGAAATTGCGTGCGACACTTCATCCGGGAGCACAACAACGCCCTTACGCATTCCGCCGTTGGGTGCGCTTCCGAAACCGATAATCTCTGGTTCGCCTGCCTGATTTATGGCACCGACGACACAGCGAACAGTGCTAGTTCCAATATCTATGCCGCAAAAATGTGGCAAATCATTTGATTGCATGACAATAGTATAACGCTTACGCAAATTTTGTGCCAGAAATGCTTTGAACGCTTTGCTCTAAACTAGCTCATAACGCTTTATAGGCCTGGGTCTATTGCCGGTAGCGAAAGTTAGTCTACTGGATAGGCGTCGGACACCAAGCGCAACTATTTTTTCAGTCATATTGTCGTGGCTAAGAGACCTGTTTAGCAGACAAGCCTTGGGAAAAGTTCCATACCCCTCAATCAGACTAGGTATAAGATTTGCTTCTAAAAAATTAGCGTTTCCAGCAGCATCCATACGGATATCCACCCTACCGTAATCTCTGCCACCCAAAGCTTGAAAGCAACTGAGTGCAAACTCACTAATGTATTTATGCTCTTCTACGTCAGTAACTACTAGAACTTTTTCCTGATCGCCAGTTTTAACATTTTGACCAAGTATCCGATGGCCTTTGGCTGTACGCGGAGCCACTAGTTCAACCGGCAAAGCCTCGTACTTTCCCAGAATAGAATTCATGAGGATTGCAACACTGAACTCTCTGCCGGTTAAGTATTCTTCAATCAAATAGCCTGATGGGAAGTCAGCCAAGATGCAGGCGCCACGAGCTTTGAGCTCTGACATATTGTTGACGACAGATTTTTCATCGATACCAGAACCCCCACCCGAGCAGGCTGGTTTGATAAAAAGCGGAAATCTCAAAGACTTAATTCGGCTATGGTCGAAGCTCGCTTTATCAACAAAGACCGATTTAGGCGTATCAATGTTGAAGGCAGAAACCGCGCGTTTGGCCAAGTGCTTATGATGATCCAGCTTATGAGCTATTGCTTTTGAGCCGCAGTATTCAAGACCCTGTTTATCAAGATACTCCGACAGCCAGATTCGCTCCGCATGCTCACCATATTCATAAATATATTTTAGCCCTAAAACTATAAGATCAGGTGCTCTCTGCGTCAACTTACTGAGGTCCTTGGCATTTGAAACTACAGTAAGCGATACCGTCCTGCAACATTTCTGCAAGGAAAGCAGTAGCGCATCCCGGGATCTTTTGCTCATAGAACTAAGCCCCACCACATCGGTACAAACTAGCTCGACTTTGATATTGTGTTTTTTCATCTTTTTTTTCTCCAAAAGTTTTTATTAATATTAAATAGCCGTGGCTCATTGGTGAGCTCTACTACATACAATGATTTGAGATTTTTTCGTCGATGTTTAAATTACCGAAACCGTTGGATTAAGAGTCTAGAGTAGAAAATTATCTTTCGGATAAGGACTAAGCACTCGCTTAGTCCAATTGTAGCATAAAAAACTACAATTAGATATGCGTACTAGCGCAAAAGTGCATAGCTCGATGAACAAAAGAATAATAACTCTAAATTATGGCCCGTACGGATAAGATGCCTTAGTGGACTTTAGGCTATCCCAAAACTCAGGCCTCGTGACTCATACCAAGCTAGGAGTTAAGGACTCACGACTGGTGGCTAGATTAAGCGAGTTAGGATCTCGTAGCCATCTTTGGTAATCAGAACTGTGTCCTCAAAATGAGCAGCCAAACTTCCATCGTAGGTTCTAATTGTCCAGTTGTCTCTATCCTGATAAACACGATGCGTTCCAAGCGTTGCCATAGGCTCAATCGCGATAGTCATACCGGCCTTTAGAATAGGGCCACGACCAGCTTGACCGAAGTTTGGTATATTTGGGTCTTCATGAAGTTGGTGCCCGACGCCATGACCTACAAGATCACGAACTATACCTAAGTTTTGCGCCTCCAGAACTGATTGTACAGCAGCGGCGATATCACCAGTTTGGCAGCCAGCTATGACTCTGGCAATACCAGCGTCAAGTGCTTTTTGGGTAGTCTCAACCAAGGTTTTTACATCTTCATTTGAACTGCTTCCTACAATAACTGTTCTAGCGGCGTCAGTAATCATACCGTTGTAGTTGACACCGAAGTCTAGCCCAACTACATCACCATCTTGCAAAACATAATCTCCAGGGATACCGTGCACTACAGCGTCATTAACAGAGATACATAGGCCTGCCGGGAAGCCCTGATAGCCCTTAAAGGCCGGTTTGCCGCCAAGTTTTTTAAGATGGGCTTCAGCAAGCTCGTTGACCTCTAAGGTGGTCATACCGGCATGTGTTTGTCCTACCAAAAGATTCAATACCTCAGCTAACATACGCCCGCCGGTACGCATGTTTTCGATTTCATTTTTGGTTTTAACTTTGGTAAACATTGTTATGAATACAACGCTTTAATAACTTCGGCATGTACTTCTTCGGGACTATTCTCAGCATTGATATGGTGGACTTTAATCCCCTTTTTCTCAAGACTATCTATAATCGGTAAGGTTACGGCGTTATACTCAGCAAAACGCTTGACGATTGACTCTTTAGTATCGTCTTGTCGTCCTCGGCTTAAAAGGCGCCGACTTACAACTTCTTCTGAAGCCTGCATGTGCAGGACGCAGGTTATCTCCATTAGGCCAGCCTTGTGTTGGGCATATAGCCAATCAGCTTGATCGATTGTTCGAGGAAACCCATCCAGCAAGAACTCCTCTTTGACATCAATAATATGAAAAATTTTGTTTGCAAGCTCAATAATCTCTTTATCACTTAGTAATTTACCAGCTAGCATTTGTTTGCGGCGCTCGCCGACAACCAACATACGCAAAAACTCGCCTGTCGACAGCCAAGGTAGACCCTTCTCGTCTGCAAGGCGACGACCTTGAACGCTTTTACCAGCACCAGCAACACCCATAAGTAATATCATTATCGTAATAACCTTTCTTTGACTAACTTTGCTATGGCACCACCATCAGCCGCAGGACCAACCTTGGCTTTGACAGCACTAATCACCTGCCCCATTGCCTGCATACTCGATAGCCCAGTTTCTTTTAAAACTTGATCTGTAATGCTACTTAACTCTTCGAGGCTAATTGCAACCGGCAAATACTCTTCTATTATTGTCCGCTCCGTCAGCTCTTTGTCGGCTCGCTCTTGACTGCCGCCTTGAATGTATAGCTGTGCGCTCTCACTACGTTTCTTGGCTTCTTTTTGGAAAAGTTTGATTATCTCATCATCACTTAAGCCTTCATCCCTCTTACCGGTGGCTACTTCTGCATAAAGTATGGCGCTTTTTAGACCTTTAATCACATCGCTGCGCGCTGAATCGCGCGCCAACATCGCCTGCTTTAAATCTTGCTGCAGTTTATCCTTCAAACTCATAACAAAACTAGCTTAACAGATTTAAGAGAGAAAAGACATAGTTAAAAACAGTCTTTATCAAAACCACAAAAAATAGGTTCACGCAACTTAAGTACGTGAACCCAGAGCCAATAGATCTAAAAGACTACTGCTTTTTACCCATTTTAAGGGCGGTCATTTTGTCAGCTTTGCGAGCTCGGCGAACGATTGCCTTGCGGCGTCGCTCACGCTTACTCAAAGGCTTCTCAAAATACTGGATCATCTTGACTTCTGCCAAGACACCAGATTGCTGCACTTTACGCGTAAAACGACGAAGTACACTTTCAGACGGCTCTTTAGGGTCTTTTCTACTTACTTGAATCATAGGTGTTATTTTAACTTAAGACTGATAATTTTACAATACTTGGACCCGAGTTTTTGTGATAGCAGTATCTAGTAAGGCTTGGACCCCATAAAATTCCTTTGTCCCACGACGCAAGACGCCCGTAGCTTCTTGGTTAATACTGTAGGTAGTGACTTGCCTTGAATCATTAGCGCTGCCTAGTGGCAATCTCTATTCTAGGACAGTATCTAACACTCCGAGTAAGCCGAGCACAGACAAGCTGGCATCTATTTCCTCAACTTTTAAGCCTAAGAATGACTTCACATCAACCGAAGCAGCTCCATGACCAAATTCCTTGCCACCAATTTGCTCGACAACCCATGAAACACAAGCAACTACACCAAAACATAACGCCTTGTACTTATATGATGATAGCCGGGGCAGTCTATGATCATAAAGTGATCGATATATTCTGTAGTTTTCTGTTAGGAAATTACGCCTTTCTTTTGTGATATCGATAAAATTGTCTGAGACCTTCTCTGCTTCATTGCCCGACCATGATGGGACCAAGTTTGCGCTACTATCCCTCCTTACAGTCGGTATTTCGACAGCCGAGCTTTGTAGAAGTTTTTCAAAGGACAAATTTAACAGTTCAGTTCTGGTAGACATATTAGCTTTCTAATTAGCCTACTGGGACTTACGTTGATTAGTGCGCTGGCTTTTTAGGACAATACTTTGTAGTTCTTTGAAAATAAGGAAGTGCTTATTGGTGTGGTAGACCTTGGTATTACCCTGCTTTTCACTAAGCAAGAAACCGACTTTTTCTAGTCTTTTGAGCTCGCGCTGGATGTTGCCAGCATCTTCTTTGATAAGCTTAGCTAAACCACGAACATGGGTTTTGAAGTCAGGATATTTAGCATAAACCACAACGATTTTGCGTCTAACTCTTGAGGTGATAAATGTATCAAGCATAAGTCTTTTGTTGTTACTCCAACAACTAGTATAACTACTGGCTATTAAATTTGCAAAGATTTGTGGAGGTTCACTACATCGAGGACAACTCTATCTCTAGTTTGGACCTATACTCGTTTGGTGTCAAATAGCCTAGGGATTGGTGAGGTCTGTAATCATGATACTTGTCCAGCCAGGTGTTTATGATGTCCTGCTGATCTTTGATGTCTATGGCTAGGCCACCCCACTGGATGCACTCCCTTTCAAGAGTTCCAATAAACCTCTCAACGTGTGGTTTGTCTTTAGGTGTTCTGGGTCTAGCCCAATAGTGTTCGGTGGTCTGAGTGCTTAGGAGAGCAGTAAACGCACCCATGTTCTCGCTCCCGTTGTCGGTTAGCACCGCATCAGGCAACCCTAGCTTATGGACTGCCTTACGCCAAGCAAGCGCTCCCTGAGCGCTTGAGATTGTTGAACTGACATGGACAGCCACCTGCTTGGAGACTACATCAATAGCTACGAAGCCATAGCGTTTTGCGCCTATGCTAGGTAGATGTTTTACATCTACCTCGATTAGTTGTCCTGGCTTTACTGCCTTGAACCCAGTGGGCTTACGCCGCTTCTTGAGGCTAGCTAGCCTCCGAGGATGGTTCTTGGGCTTAACTGGAGGAGCAAAGAAAAGCTTGTAGTGAGTTGTGATACGGCCAATGGTGGAGGCGCTCAGAGAATAGCCGTAGTCTCGTTTTAGGATTGTCTGTAGTTTGTACTTTGAATACTCTGGGTTGGCTTTTCTGAGTGCTTTTACAAGCGACACAACTTCACTAGGCACAAGACTGCAGCGCGTATTCTTTGGTTTGGTACTAACGGTCTCCAGTCCACTTAAGCCCAAAGAATTAAATCTGTTTAACCATTTGTAGAAACAACTCCTAACTATACCAAAGTGTCGACACGTCAAAGAAGCATTCTTTTCGTGTCCAAGATAGTAGTCGACCCACTTTAACCTGACCTTAGCTTCCTTGGACAAACTCACTGTTTCCTGGACTCTACTAAGTCCTGGAAACATAGCACCTATCCGAGTATGAACCCCGGTACTTCTACTCATAAAGACTCCTCTAGATTTATTCTAGAGTGTTCTCGATGTGTTTGAACCTAGACAAGATTTTTTTGTTTACTTCTTCAGCATTGTAACGCTTGCGAAGTTTTGAGTATTAATTAGATTACCGATATAATGCTTAAGCTATGACTGCTTCGGTTCACGGATTAACAGGTATGGTTATTGGCGCTCTGTTGCCGCCATACTTTGCGGTGCCTCTGGCGTTCATATCGCACTTCGTTTACGACTCACTGCCACACTACGGCATCTCAGAGAAATCCAGAGACAAATCAAGAAAGTATAAAACAATCGTTACATTCGATACGCTTTTCGCGCTTAGCTTCGCTGCGATATCAGCCTACCTTAATAAATGGTCTATGTTTTGGGTTGGCTGGGTCGCCTACTCACCAGACTTTATGTGGGTATACGAATACTTCACAAACAACAAAAAGTTATATATGAAGCCAAGAAGTGCTTTCGCCAAATTTCATAAAAGAATTCAGAAACACGAACGACCTAGCGGGATATACATCGAGATTGCCATACTACTAATGCTACTGCCTCTAGTAATTCATCTTCTGTCAAAATAGAAACTATTTAATTGGTACGTTCTTAGCGACTTACAACCTCTCCCTGCTAATATTGAACTATGTACTACGATGTGGAGACACTGATTCAGTTTGCTGGAAAATCTAGTATATTTACCTATTCATCAGGTAATGAAATCGCTGTTAACACCCTTGTGGCCTTGCCTTTTGGTAAAAAACTAATTCCTGGGGTGGTGCTCCGACAGAACCCTAAGGCTCCAAGCTTTGAGGCAAAAGAAATAACTAATCTCGAAAAAACCATTGTACTTGGCGAGAGATTCTTGGACTTTGCTCGCTGGTTCAAGTCCTATTACGCATTTAAAAGCGATGAATTGTCTCCACTTTTTTTACCAAACTACCTGCTTACTAGAGCAAAAAAAGAGATTTTAGGTAAAACTGCCCCAACATCTAAAATCCAAGATCAGCCACCACTAACTAAAGCTCAGCTATCAGCTCTAAAATCAATAGAAAAATCGAAAGCGCCAATAATATTGGAGGGTGTAGTAGGTAGCGGCAAAACAAGAATCTATTTTGAAGCGGCTCAGAAAACACTTGATGCAGGCAAAAGTGTGCTAATTTTATCGCCCGAAATACCTCTCAGTGAGCACCTTTACAAGAGAGCGCTGAACTTTTTTGGTTCTAATAGAGTTGTGAATTACCACTCGGAGATGAGTGCTGCTGTTAGACGTTCCATTTGGCAAAAAATAGCAAGCAACCAAGAACCACTGGTGCTGATTGGCCCACGTTCTGCCCTGTTTTTGCCTGTCAAAGATTATGGTCTGATTTGCGTAGACGAGTTCCACGAAAACGCATACAAACAGCTCGATGGGATACACTATCATGCAAATGACGTAAGTGCCGCGCTTGCCAAAATTCACGGTGCAAAAATTATCTATGGCAGCGCGACTCCACCGATTCGTGAATACTACTTTAGTGTTGTTAAAAAGTATACAAATATAAAACTCAATCTGCTGGCAACCGGCAATAATACGAAAAGACAGATAGAAATTATCGATCAAAAAGATCGAAAAGACTTTACTAAAAACCCATACCTGAGCAACAAAGTAGTTCAGTCGATTGCAAATGCGTTGTCACATAAACATCAAGTTATGGTTTTACATAACCGGCGTGGGAGTGCTAGGCTGGTACTATGTGAGAGTTGTGCTTGGAAATTCGAGTGCCCGAAATGCGATAATAATCTGGTTTATCACCAGGACAAAAATAAGGCGATCTGCCATACCTGTGGCTATAGTTCAAGACTGCCAGTTGTCTGTCCTGACTGTGGTAGTAGTGAGATACTACTTAAAAGCTTAGGCACTAAGTCTCTAGCTGCTGAGGTTAGCCGGATTTTTCCTGACTACAAGGTAGCAAGATTTGACTCTGATAACAGTAAACAAGACAGCCTTAGTAGTAGACTAAATGAGCTAGAAGACGGGCAGATAGATATTTTAGTTGGGACACAACTACTAGCTAAAGGCTTGGACCTACCTAAACTAGGCTTGGTTGTAATTACTTCTGCCGATAGCCTACTTCAGCTACCTGATTTCGCCAGTAGTGAAAGACTATACCAATTAATCGCCCAGGCTAGCGGACGGGTAGGACGAGGCCACACCGATGGTCTCTGCATAATTCAGACTTACCAACCAGATCATGTGGCCTTTACTATGCTCCGTGGTGCTGATTGGAGAGGTTTTTATGAGGCCGAGCTAGTCGAGAGACGGCTGCATGACTACCCACCATATACTTTTATGCTAAAACTATCGGCCAGAAGAAAAACTGAATCAGGTGCAGACAAGGCTGCTTCGACACTCGCGGATTCACTCAAAAAGACTAAGGGTGTAGTCGTACTGGGCCCAGCTCCAGGCCTAAAAGCTAAAGAGAACAATCAATACATTCGTCAGATAATCGTCAAATCTAGGGATAGAAAAAAACTACTAGCGATTGCTTGGGCTTTACCGGCTGGATGGACGGCTGATCTGGACCCGACTAGCTTGTTGTGAATTGTTTCACGACTAGTTTTAGTTGCTTTTGCTAGGGGTAGAAGCTTGAGTTATACTAAAACGAATGGCCGATATCATTACTTTGCCCAACAAACACTTAAGACAGCGCTCTAAAAAAGTTGCAGTCATTAGTGATGACATAACAAAGTTGATTGCCGATATGGAAGCCGCTACCTTGGCCTGGGAAGACAGCCGAGAACATGAAGTTGGCGTGGCGCTCGCGGCTGTTCAGATCGACAGTCTTACTAGAGTGGTGATTATCCGCGAGGACTTTAATGACAAAGAGAATCGAAACTTTGAAGTTTTCATCAATCCAGAGATCGTAAAATACGAGGGAGTTCTGAAAGAAGATTTTGAGGGCTGTCTGAGTATTCGCGACGTTTACGGCAAAGTTACTCGACATAGCAAAGTACGGATCAAAGCACTTGATCGTAATGGCAAACCGATCCGCTTAAAAGCCGAGGGGTTCCTAGCTCGGGTATTCCAGCACGAGATAGACCATACCAACGGTGTAGTATTCATTGATCATATAAAAGATAACGCAGAGGCTTTTTACAAACTTGACCGTAAGGGCCACCTTGAACCGCTGAATTATGATGCCAGCATAAAAGGCAACAAAGAGCTTTGGGGTTAAATCTTGGGAAAAATAAGAATAGTCTTTTTCGGCAGCGGTCCAGTAGCCGCTGAAAGCTTGAGGCTTTTGTGTAGTAATTTTGACATCGAGGCCGTTATTACCAAACCCAGCACTGCCAAAGAGATGCTAAATGCCTGTGCTAACAGTAAACAGTTCTCAGTAAACAGTAAAAAAGACCTGGATAATTTATTTGAAACTGAGAAGTTTGAGTCAAAAGTAGCTGTACTAATTGATTTTGGCATAATTGTCAGCTGCAAAGTTATAGATTATTTTCCTTTTGGAATAGTAAATAGTCATTTTTCACTCCTACCAGAGTGGCGCGGTGCTGACCCGATCACCTATTCGATACTCTCTGGGCAAAAGCAAACGGGTGTTAGCCTAATGCTTTTAACAGAGAAGATGGACGAAGGCCAGCTTCTAGCTCAGAGCGACCAACAAATAATTGTTGGTGAGACAACGTCGAGCCTCACAAAAAAGCTTATCGGGAGGAGCTACGCGATGCTGGTGGCGATTTTACCGGATTATTTAGATGGCAAATATGGACCTGCCGAACAAATGGAAGCCAGTATGGTGACGGCAGATTTCCCCTCTTACTCAAGAAAGTTGGAAAAGTCAGACGGGCTAATTGATTGGGCTAAGCCGGCCAGTGTAATTGAGCGTGAGATTCGCGCCTTTCAGCCTTGGCCAAAGAGCCGCACCAGACTTGGTGATTTAGAAGTGATTATTACAAGGTCAAAAGTAAAGAGTCAGGAATCAAGAGTCAATATTGGCCAAGTGATAATTGAAGATAAGAGTTTGTTGATTCAATGCGGAAGTGGATTATTAGAAATCTTAGAGCTACAACCTGCCGGTAAAAAACCTATGACAGTCGAGGCCTTTTTGGCGGGCTATAAAAATCGCATCCAAAATTAATATTCATAGCTTTTTTAACAGATCAAATTCAATAATTCACATTTTCCTTATCTGTATAAGGACGGACCTTATACAGATAAGGAAAATGTGATATTTTAATAGTATGCCTTCAAGGAATGTAATTAAGTTTGATACACCTGAAACTTTTTATCACGTCTACGCCCGCGGCGCGAGCAAAGAGACTATCTTTAGAAACACCGAGGACTATAAGTTTTTTATAAAGTTATTCTCTAGATATTTGTCTAAAGAGCCTCAAGAAAGTCGTCTTGGTCCCTACCCGCACTTACGTGGCAAAGTTGAGCTGCTGAGCTTTTGTCTGATGAATAACCATTTTCACATGTTAATCTATCAAAACGATAAATCCTATATGGCAGCTCTGATGAAATGTGTAATGACGAGCTACAGTCGATATTTTAACACTAAGTATGGTAGAACTGGGCCTGTTTTCGAGACTAGATACAAAGCAGCCAAGATTGACGATCCTAGCTACTTTACACATATTAGCCGCTACATACACTTGAATCCGCGGTATTACAAGAACTATGCGTACTCTAGTTACCGATCTATTGTTGATAATGATCATGAAGATTGGCTGCAGCCAGAAAGAATTATGGAAGAATTCAATTCAGTTTCTGAGTTTAAAGAATTCACACAAGACTACGAAAATAGGCGAAACGATTTAACAGATATAAAAAGCTATATCGCTGGGTAATTCACATTTTTCGCCCCTGTATAAGGACGGACCTTATACGAAGAGTTGGTGGGTGAGTTTGGCGGGGTCGGAGGTGAGTTGTCGAGTTTTGAGATTGTACACGGCATCGACAAATGAGTAGCCATAATTTGCCATTACACCAAGAATTTTTTCTCTAGAATCATCAATTAAATATTCGAGTTCTACTGGTGCACCATTTCTGAAGGATGGGGTCTGTCTATAGAACATTACATTGGCTGTGTCTCTGTACGGCACTAAAATGGCTGAGACGGAGTTTGGACTATGACCAGAGAGCAGTTCTGTACCATCAAGATCAAAAGCGGATGGTCTTAGATGATAAAGTGGATCTTTACCTTGATCTGTTGGATGAGAGTGTAGCTCCAATGCAATATCTCTCCTGTAAACCCTTGTGTTGGGCTTGAATAATACGGCTCCTGAATATGTTAACTGTTTTTCAGAAGAAGTTTGATAGTTCCATATGTCGAGTATCCCCAGCTCTACGTCTTCCCTCATTTTTTCGACATCTGGCGTATCAACCTTTGATATTGAAAGTTTGGCCGTTTTCAGATTCTTGTATACGGCGAGGCCGCCTTCGGTGGAGTGCTTCAAAGTAAAGGCCGCCAGATCGCAGACCCTTTCGGTGAATTTGGCACTTTTAAGTACCCGCTCAAATTCATGAGCTTCTAAACCTCTAATCATAATATAAATTATACTATAATTACTGGCATAATACAAATATTAGTTGGTGGGAGTAGTTGGCTGCGGGCTTTCTGAGTTAGCAGCTGGGGATTGAGTTGGTGGCGGGCTGTTTGGGTCTACGCCAGAGCTGGCAAGTATTTGGGGTGCTACGGAACTAATCTCGGACTTGAGTTTCTCTAATTCATCGGCCACAACCTGCTTGTAATTAGGGAAGTTGGTCTCTAGCCACTTTAGCGCACCAGATTCGTCATTGCTATCTATAAATTTTTCAAAGTCACTGAGCTGCTGCTCGCTCATTTGCTCTGCCAGCTTCATACCAACCCGCATTTCTAGCGTGTCATAGATATGTGCCAACATCTTGTTTTTCTCTTCTGGCGGTAATGCACCGAGGCCTAATGAAACCAAAAAGTCATTATCGAGCTTGAACATTTGTATAACCCTTCCCTGTTACTGATTTACTACTATTTTACTCTTAAGCACGCTCCTCGGGCAAGAATTATACCCAGAGAATATCCAAATTAGTAAGAATTGCTTTAGGCAAGTAGCTTAAACAGTAGATATAATGCCATAATCACTACTGCGGTTATCGTACCACTCAGTATGGCTTGTTTCTGCTGTTTGGTTTTTCGAATACGATCTGACTCCTCGTTTAGCATCCACTTGGTCGCCTCTAGTACAGAAGAATGCTCCATGCTCTGATCGTCAGCCACAGATAAATCATTTAGTGCGCTAGAAGTGGGCTGCATACCTTGGTAGGAGCTGCCTTCGGATGAGAGGATCGAACCTATAGACGAGGCGCTGCTGTCTTTAATCTCGCGCTTTAGATCATAATCTTTTTCTCTGAAATTTTCGTTAATCTGACCATACTTAAGAAGTTCTTGCTCGTCTATCTGTGCAGACTCTCTTTCTTCGTATTTAAGGCCGGTTCTATCTAGCTCGATAGCTTCTATGGTATCTTCTTGGAGTAACTCGGGTTTACGTTCATTGGACGCTACGGCTGATTTCTCTGGGGTCGAGTATTCCGAGCCATGGTTTTCGTTTTGGTAGACTTCGGCATTACCTACCCTTTCGATTGTCTGTTCGTTGTTAGACAAACTAATCTGTTCTGCCTCGCTGGCCTTTCGCTCGAGATTTTCATTAACCTCTTGTTTGTTTGCCTCTTCTAGGATGATAGTCTTTACATCTTCCGCCGTTACTACTTGCGGTCTGATTTCTGGCCTGCCAGTCTTGGCACTGTTATCACTCTTAGTTTCAAGCCGTACTAGCCGCTCGTTAGTCTGAGTTTTGCTGTCCAACATCTCTTGCTTAACCTCAGAAAGAACTTTTTCTTCAACGCCTGCAGACCTACGCAAATCCTCGATCTCTTTGGCTTGTTTTTTGACCTTGTTGTGTACTCGATGTATAGCATACCACTCGAGTAGATCCACGGGCCCAACGCCTCGTCTTTCTATTACTCGCTCAGTTTCAACAATTTTTTCGCTAGTCGAAGAGGGGGCAGCGGTCTCAGCATAGCCCGACTCAGGGGGTGGCACTTCACTTGTAGACAATTCTATCTCAGGCTCAGGCTCCTCAGGGGGTACTTCTGGAGGCTCTTCTGGTGGCTCTTCTCCACCGCCAGAACCGTCAAACTCGCTAGCAGGACTAATGTCTTCATCAACTTCTACATGCTCAACACTCTCAGTGAAAATTTCTGTCTCAGGGGCGACAGCTTCTGGTTTAATCTTTGGCGGTCGCTCCGCGGGTGTCGGCACAATTGTCTTAGTAGGCGTAGTATCTTCAATTACTGTTTCTGCTTTATAGTCCGTTTCTTCCGGTACTGCTTCGTAATCAAAAATATCCTCGGCTTCTTCAATGTCATTGTCGGGGACCACAGAGCTCTCAGCCGTTTCCTCTTCGACAATAGTTGCTTCTGGGTTAGACTCTTGAATATCTTCATCTGACTGCTCAACATCGTCTATTGGTTTTTCTTCGGTCTTAAAAATCGCACCAAGCGAAAATTCTTTTTTGTCTTCAGATTCACTCTTGTCCCCTGTTAGAGCACCAAAAAATGAGCCTAGTTTCTTAGACTTTTTGTCGTCTTTTTTATCGTCTTTTTCTTCTTTTTTGTCGCTGTCTTTTTCTTCGTCATCGTCATCATCATCTTCGTGACTTTCTTTGCTGAAGAGTCCGCCTTCGCGACTGTTTTTCTTGGCAAGCTTATCTAAAATCTCGGCCCGTTTAGCATCCGCGTCGTCGCTAGAGCTGTTTTCGTGAGAATCGTGGGAGCTCGGATACCTGTCCATTTTAGTTTATAGAGTACGCTCTTTTACCTCGCGCGTAAAGAACTGTAGCTCGTCACCTTCCTCAATAATTAGCTTGCCGCTAGTCTTCAGCGATATCCCACAAAGTTCACCCTCGATGACTTCACTGGCCTCTTGAGGACCACGCTTAAGTAGGGTGAGCTGGGCTTCGGCGATCTCATCGCCTTTGCGGCTAACTCGAACTGTGGCTGGCATCGACAATTTGCCGCTTATGACTTCACCGCCGCAGATAACTTCTGTTTTGGTGGTTTTGAAAACTGCCTTAACTACTAGGCGGCCCTTTACGGTTTCGACTACTTCGGGAGCTAGCAAGCTAGATAGTTCGGCTTTGACATCATCAATTAGTTCGTAAATTACGCGGTAAAGACGCACATTAACTTTGTCACGAGCAGCCAATTGCTTGACACCACTAGGAAGGCCTACTTGAAAACCATAGATAATGGCATCGGAACTGTGCGCCATCAAAACGTCGTTTTCATTGACATTGCCAACACCAGAACCGATTACTCTAACGGCTACTTCTTCGGTATCTAGGGCCTTTAGGCTGTCGATGACACTCGTCAAAGAGCCTTGGACATCTGCTTTTACGATAATGTTGCGCTCGCTTAGGTTGGTGCTGCGATTCATCATGCGCAAAAGTTCACCACTGGATAGGTTGTTGTAAACATTGGAAGATTCCTTGGCGGTATGGGCTGCCGAAAGCTCACGAGCCTCGCGCTCACTGCTAACTGCGCGGAATTCGTCGCCAAACTGTGGCAGAGTTTTGAACCCAACGATAACCGCTGGGGTTGAAGGGCCAGCCGACTTTAGTGCTTTACCGAGCGTACTTTCAAGATTGCGAACTTTGGCGTAAGAGCCACCGGCCACAATAAATTGGCCGACTTTGAGTGTGCCCTCCTCCACTAGAACTTCGGCGATAGAACCGCGGCCTTTTTCCATATGTGATTCTATGACCAGGCCTCTGGCTGGGACATCTGATCGCGCCTTTAACTCTTCGATGTCGGTAACAAGCAGGACCATTTCGATAAGCTTGTCGATACCTTCGCCTGTTTTAGCTGAGACCGGCACAACGACCGTGTCACCGCCCCATTCTTCTATCAGAAGGTTTTGTTCGGCAAGCTGCTGCTTTAGCCTGTCGGGGTTAGCGCCCTCTTTATCCATTTTGTTCATGGCAACGATCATGCGCACTCCAGCCTTGCGTGCAAAACGTATGGCCTCTAAAGTCTGCGGCTTGATACCGTCATCGGCAGCTACCACGATTATTACAAGGTCTGTCAGATGCGCGCCATGTTCACGAAGGGCTGCAAAAGCTTCGTGCCCTGGAGTATCTAAAAATGTGATACCACGACCCTTATGCTCAATCTGATACGCACTGATGTGTTGAGTGATGCCACCGGCCTCGCCTTTGGCGACACTGCTGCCGCGGATTTGGTCGAGTAGGCTAGTTTTGCCGTGATCGACATGTCCCATCACAGCAATAATTGGTGGTCGCTGTTCGCCACCGCTACTGCGGCGCTCGGAGCGATCCTTGGGCGCATCTTTTTCGGCTTTTTTGCGCACTAGTTCAACTTCTATGCCTAACTCCCCGACAATGATCTGCGCGGTTTCGTAGTCAATTTTTTCGTTGACGGTAGCAAAAACGCCGTTTTTCATTAGTTCACCAATCAACTTGGTGACTGGTAACATCAGTAGATCGGCCAGAGCGCCAACCGTAATGAGCTGATCGATTTCGATAGTCCGTTGCATCTGAGTGGCGCTCCTTTCTTTTTGCCTAAGCTAAATTTACATGGGGGCTATTGGTTATTTATCGGCTTCGGCCTCTTTGCTGGAATCAGCTTTTTTGGCTGATTTTTTGGCTGGCTTGTCGGCCTTGCCTTTGAGGCTTAGTGCAATTTTACGAGATTCTTCATCGATATCGATGACAGTAAAGTTCTTGGTTTCGTTAACTTTGAACACCTTCTCTGGGTCGTTGCCTTCGCCGTCGCCTAGCTCAGAAACGTGAACAAGTGCTTCGACGCTTGGGCTAAGCTGAACAAATGCACCGAAAGGCGTGATGCGGGTAACACGGCCCTCAACTTGGTCGCCTTTTTTGAACTGCTTAACTTCACCTAGCCATGGGTCTTCTTGCATCTGCTTAAGGCTAAGACTGAGGCGCTCTTTGTCGATAGCGATGATTTTGGCTTTTACTTTTTCACCGGTTTTGACGTATTTACGAGGGTCTTCGACTCTTTCCCAGCTGATTTCACTGATATGGATTAAGCCTTCGATACCGTCTACGTTAACAAAGGCACCAAAATCAATCACACCGGTGACAATGCCTTCTACTTCATCGCCGACTTTGAGCGATTCAAAACGAGCTTGCATGCGATCTTTGATAGCTTCTTTTTCACTGAAAATCAGTTTATTTTCTTTTTTGCTAACATCGAGAACACGTACGCTCAGCGGTATCTTGACCAAGGAATTTAACTTCTGCAGAATTTCGTCTTTGTCGGCACCAGAAACACGTGGATAATGATCGGGTGAAAGCTGGCTAACAGGTAAGAACCCACGAATTCCTTCTAGCTCGATCAGTAAGCCGCCTCTGTTAGCATCATAGGCTTGTACTTCGATAGTTTCGCCGGCTTGTTGAACCCTGGTAAGCTCATCCCAACCGCGATCTTTGGCGGCGCGACGCATACTAAGCAGTGCATAGCCTTCGTCCATCTCAGGATCAACGACGCTTACTACCAAACTTTGGCCTGGTTCTAGGGTCTGATTACCCAACTCACGTCGAACGACCATACCTGAGCCGTAAGAACCAAGATCGATCCACACCTCATGCTTTAGTACGCTAGAGACTGTCCCTTCGACAACGTCTCCAGACTTTAGTTGTTTTATATCGGATGAAGCTAAAAGATCATCCATAGTTACTGCTTTAGACATTTTATAAAATGCCTCCTTATTGCTTACGGCACCCCGTAGAGTGTTGTTCCGCCAAACTTTAAGTTAATTATACTCTGTTTTATATCTGTAAGCAAGAGAAGTGTTCTAGCAAATCCCAATTTTCATAATTTTCAATTTTCAAAAAATTGCCGAGCTGCTACTCAGTACTCGGTACTTGCTACTTGCTACTTGCTACTTCATAATTGTGCTTATGGTTTTAGCAATTGATGTAGGTGGCACAAAAACGCTTTTGGCAGTGTTCACGCAGGATGGCGAGTTAAAACAGTCTGTTAAGTTCCCTACACCTCCGGACTACAATGATTTTCTACTTGAATTGGCAAAGAATGTAGACAGTCTCACAACGAACAAATTTATGATATGTGTCACAGCGTTGCCAGGCAGAATTAATCGCAGCAGAGGCATAGCTATCTCTTTTGGCAACTTGACTTGGTCTAATCTGCCGATCGTTGATAATCTTGAAAAAGTCGTTGGTTGCAAGGTTTTAATCGAGAACGACGCTAACCTTGCTGGTCTTTCGGAGGCAAATGAAGCTCAGGCAAAGAAATATAATAAGGTTATATACATCACCGTTAGTACTGGGATCGGCTGTGGCATAGTTGTAGGGGGAAAATTAGACCCTGAAGAGTTGGATGCAGAAGTTGGACATATGCTGCTTGAGTACGGCGACAAACTACAACGCTGGGAAGAATTTGCCAGCGGCAAAGCCATAGTTGCTCGTACCGGCAAACGAGCCGCTGACATACCCGCTGGTGATCCACTGTGGTATTCAATCGCACGTAATATTGCTATCGGGCTAATCAATGTAGTGGCAACACAAACCCCTGATTGCATAGTGATTGGCGGCGGGGTTGGCTCGCACTTTGCAAAGTTCGAGGAACACCTAAAAGAAGAAATGAGACTATACGAAGACAAAATGCTACGCGTACCACCGATTCTGCCAGCCGTAAGAGCTGAAGAGGCAGTAATTTACGGAGCTTACTTAATGGCAAAACAAAACTGATCTAACTGAAGCCTAAACGCAAGGTGTGCCAGCCATTAAACTTCAGATATACTGTTGTTATGGATCTGCTGAGTAAACTTAAGAATGACTACCCTAACCTAAACTTTGAGGAAGGAATAAGCTACTACTGGTCACCAGAAAGAGGTACGGTATATTTTGTAGGTGACGATATGCAAATTAGCGGTCAATGGTCTCTGTTGCACGAAGTTGGGCATGCCCTGCTTACACACCAAAAATATAGCTCTGACTTTGAACTGTTGCAGCTGGAAATGGAAGCCTGGGAAGAAGCAGTTAAACTTAGCAAAGCCTATAGAGTAAAAATCCCGAACAATCATGTCCAAGATTGCTTAGACACCTACCGTGATTGGCTCCATGCTAGAGGTCGTTGTCCTAAATGCGAGGCTCAGGGCCTACAGACCACATCAAAGCAGTACAGCTGTCTGCGCTGTGGCAGTAAGTGGCAAGTTAGCTCAGCCAAGTTCTGTCGGCCGTATCGACGAAAAGTCTAGGCAACCAGCTGTTTAGAATCTGGATTTGGCAGATACCCACCGGCATAACCACGCTTTGGTACGCCATAGATAAACTTTAGTCCTTGCGAGGGCGCCCAATTATCGATAAAATACTGCGCCGATTCCTCACTGACATGCCCGGTTAATACAACTTTTGTTGAATTAGGATCGCCATTGTTGGTTGTAAGCAGAGCCACTGAATTTTTTACCACTACTGCAACTTGGGCTGAAAGATACTCTAAGGAATAACCATCTCCTAGTTGTTCTTTTCGCAAATCGCTTACGGGCTGTCCGATAAAATCCAATTTTGTAGAGTTATTGAGCGCTTCGCTGTAAGCTTGGACTAACCGTTTCACAGTAGAACGGTCTACGCTGTGAGATTTAGCAATTTCGTCGATCGTAAGCTTCAGCACTTCTTCAGGACTAACATTTGGCACTTCACCACGATAGGCTGCTGCAAAATTATGATCGCTTGCAGCTAGAATCTCATCTTCGTGAGTGGGCTTAAGACCTAAATACAACAAAACTTGTCCCAATGAGGATGCTCTTAAGGCTTCTGAGGCTGGCAAATCATAGCCTGGATCACCAGGGCGATGATGATCGATACGAACAAATTCTTGTACCCCTTGAGGCTGACATTCTACAAAAACCGCTTTGTGCCCTAGTGGGATTTCAGTTGTTCTAGCTTGGTATGCAGTTTGGCCGTTAACAGGACCGCCGTTTGGAGATAATGCTTCGACGTAGGATAGACCTTGGCCGTCCAAAATATCGCGTATGCGGCGCATCTCAGGATCATCTGCGCCAAGGACAAAGTAAGGTATGAGTGCTTCTGGACTGGTTGCCATATTATTTAGCTTAACATTTTTAAGCATATTTTGCAAAATGACAAATTTAACTCCTCTACAGGTCTAGAGGAGTTAAATTAAAGAGTCGCTAGTTTATTGGATAACTTAGGCTTTTTTGCTGCGGCGACTGATGCGGCCACCTTTGGCGCCAGCAATACGAGCTAGTTCACGGTTAGCGAAAAAGCCACCGGTTTTGCCTTTTTTACCACCGGCTGCACCGATTTTTGCGTAAAAATCACTACCGTACTTTGCTTTGTTTGTAGCGGCTGCTGCGCGGCCACCTGCTTTTGTTCCTGCCATTTGATATTCTCCTTCGTGCGCGCTCCTTTGGTGCTGCACATCTTGGATGCATGCTCCGCTTCGTAGGACTCAGCGTACTTCATAGTACGCTTACGCCTCCGATGCTCGTCTGCATCAAACCTGCACTAGCACAAAGAACCACTTAACAGTGGAAATGGTAAGCTTTTTAGCTTCCAAATCCAGGCTGCTAGTTAATAATTTTGACTCCACGCTTCTAGTTGGATGCCAAACAAAAAAGAGGCTTTAACAGCTAACTCTTTCTTGCTCTCGCAAGTTAAGTATTGTTAACTATTTACCCTCTTTTTGTTTGGCTTCTTTCGAAGTTACTTTAACTTTAGCACAATGAATTGCTTATGTCAAATTTTTTTGATATTATATAATCTAATGAGCAAGTTTGTTATCAAAGAAGTCAGAGAAATTGATTATGCACTGGTAAGCGCAGCCAGAGACTTATCTTCATTACTTACTTCTAGTAACCAGGTTACTCTTACGAAGAGCTACCTGGAGCTTATGGTTGCTAATCCCTGTAACTACTGGCTTGTGGCCCAGGAAACTACTACCCGAAAGTACCTTGGTATGGCTTCTTTGGTCATTATGCACATGCCGACTAATGTAAGGGCAAGCTTGGAAAATGTTGCCGTTTTACCTAGTGAAGCAGGAAAAGGCATAGGCACTGCGCTGTGTTTTGAAGCCAAAAGGATAGCCGATGAAAATGAAGTTAACACCCTGCGCGCAGCGGCATTAAAAAATAATACAGCATCCCTAAGAATGCTAGAAAAAGCAGGCTTTGTAGTAGAATATTCTATGGATTATTTGGAGTGTAGCATTTCAAGGGGCCCTAGATTTTAAGAGTATGACTAATAATAAGTGTTATTTTTACTGCTATAATTAGCTGACATGGCAGAGCATGATATTTTTCATCAGATTTTAGATGTGCTAAAAACAGACAACTGCTGGCATGAGACTTTTGAGCACGGCCAAACAGTACGCACTAGCGAGGAAGCCGCTGCCCTGCGCCCCAATTACACGCTTAGCGAAGGTGCCAAAGCCTTGATTGTTCGACTGAAAATTCCTAACCAAGGCAAGAGATTTGCTATGGCAGTGCTGCCAGGTGACAAGAAATTTGACAGCAAAAAGCTCAAAATCGCTAGCGGCGCTAATGATCTGAGGTTTGCCACTGAAGAGGAGGTCTCGGAACTAACTAAGGGCATAAAACCAGGTGGAGTGCCGCCTTTTGGCAACCTGTTTGGTATCGCAGTCTATGCAGACAGTGGTGTTTTTGACAACGTAAAGATAATTTTTAATGCTGGCCGCGACGTGTCAATAGCGATGTATAGTGAGGATTACAGAAAACTTGTTGAACCGATCGTTGGTAGTATCGTTTAGATGGACGCGGCACAAGAGCTTCTAGAAGCTGGCGCGGTAGGAGTTCTACCAACTGACACTATCTATGGGCTTGCTGCTCGTGCTCTTGACCAAAAAGCAGTAGCCAGACTCTATGCGTTAAAAAACCGTCGTAATAAGCCTGGAACTGTAATTGCTAGTGGGCTGGACCAGCTGATCGGGCTAGGTTTAAACGCTCGGCAACTCAAGGAAGCTGAACGGTTCTGGCCCGGCCCAGTTAGCGTTATTATCGACTGCCCTTCTAAAAACTTAGAATACCTACGCATGGGCTCAAAAAGTCTTGCCGTTAGGATTCCTAAAGATGAAAAACTACGTCATGTACTAGAGAAGACCGGGCCACTTCTAACAACCAGCGCCAATACACCCGACGACCCTCCTTCAAACACTATCGAAGAAGCTAAAAGCTATTTCGGTGACAAGGTCGACTTCTACATCGACGGTGGCAATCTAAGCAGCCGAAAGCCTTCGAAAATCATTACCATCAACGATCTAGGCCAAGTAACAGTGCTACGGTAGAACAACATCTCACGATAGATGCAGGCGCTTTCTCTTCTATGACGTTTATAATTGACAGATTGGTAATCAAGCTATAAAATATAGCGATTATGGTGATTTGCATAGATTCTAAGAAGTGCAAGCTTATGCCCTTTTGGGGATAGTTTGCTAATTCCTTAATCAATAAGCAAACTACCGCCCCAAAAGGGCGGTTTTTATTTGCAAAATTAAGTTAAGGAGTTTTATGGGTGCGATTGTTACAAGTGCTGGGCAAGTTGGTGTGCAGCGAAGATCTTATGAGCGACTTTATGTTACTGGTCGTGAGCCAGTTACCGAAGTCTGTGCGGTTATAGATACATTATCGAGGTTAGAAGGCATTGTCACTCAGCGCTCACGAGTGCCGAGGGCTGTTTTTAGGCTAATAACCAACCAAACGACCCTGGAGACGCTAGCAGCCGAAGGCCTTAGGTCTGAAGTAGCTGCACCACTGGACCACGTAGACGAAGCTGGTTCTGTCTTTGCGATGTTTGCAGTTGCTAACGCCAAGCGTTCGGAACCTCTAGTAAAAAGAGCGGACATAATCCGCCAAACTACGCCCGAAACGCTTGCGAAAACCGCTACAGCGCCAGAAGTTGATTTGAACGCATGGGGCTACCAACTGTGTAGCCAGCTTGAGACCAGCCAATTCGATAGCCTGCAAGAGCTTTGGGGTCCAACGTTTGACTGGTCAGATGAAAATATTAGTGTCCTACAGCGCCGTCTAAACGACGCAGTTAACAGTGGGCTGTGGTTTGCCGGTGTCTACCACCAAAGCGACTCGACGCAATTAGTGAGTGCCGCAATGGCAGAAATGGTCACTTTAAGAGGCATCAGTAGAGATATACCTTTTGTAGAAAATAGCGAGTGGCGGACCCTACGCCGACACCCGGACCAAGTAAGCGGCTTGATCGTACCAGTGATCAGGCAGCTCAATCATGCTATTGTAAATGAGGTCGACCGTCCATTCATCTTTGCCGAATGTAACTACACAACTCGTGCCGATCGCCGTGGGCATCAAGCTGGAATGGTGATCCCAAACAGGACCTATGCCGACCAAATTTTGGTACAAAACGTAGCCGTTCACGACGGCGCAGATTCTCATCTACTACGAGATTTTATATTTATGACATTAGCTGAAAACGGAAGGAGCTAAACATGATAGCCATATATGATAACTCACATCTTTTACATGATCCTGAATATGAAATTTATGATGGGGCAAAAATAAACTACCCCGAAGTACCCGACAGAATCGAGACAATCAAAAATAGCCTTACTCAAGTTGATGGAGTGGAGTTTATCAGTCCCAAATCTTTCGACGACAAACTTGTGTTCGAGCTACACAGCAAACAATATGTGTCGTACCTAAAAGATACGACTAAGCAAATAGCTCCAAACCGCGACCTATACCCTTCAAACTTCATCCACGATACCTACGCACCGCTAACGCAGGGTACATTCACGGCTGCTCGAAAAGCTGTCGATACCGCTCTAAGAGGAGCCGAGCTAGTGGCACAAGGTGATAGCCTTGTGTACTCACTATGTCGACCACCAGGGCATCATGCTGGCGGAAACTATATGGGAGGTTACTGTTACTTCAACAACGCGGCGGCGGCGGCAAATTTCCTCAGTAAACACGGTAAAGTAGCTATATTGGACATCGATTATCATCATGGCAATGGAACGCAGGAGTTATTCTATGATCGAGACGATGTGCTTTATGTTTCTGTACACGCCGACCCGTCGCTGAATTATCCATACAGTCACGGCTTTGAGCATGAGCGCGGCCGCGGAAAGGGGCTAGGTTACAATCAGAACTTTATTGTAGACAAAAACTGCGGTACAAAACCTTACATGGCTACTTTCCACCAAGCATTGAGTAAAATTAATGAATTTAACGCCGATTTTTTGGTTGTATCACTCGGATTTGACGGATATCGAGACGATCCGATCGCAGGCTTCAATCTATCCTCAGAAGACTACGCATCGATCGCAAAATACATTGCCTATGTAGACTCACCCACTTTGCTCGTGCAAGAAGGTGGATACTGCGTCGAAGCACTTGGCGAACTAGCACGGGTGTTCACAAAGAATATGATGCAACACAAAAACTCATAGTGAACCCCAAAAATTTAGTTAAGCTTGGTACCACGTCGTTCAGGAGATTTCCAGGCGTGGTTAGATTTTGGCTTTACTAGCTGTAACTGAATAAGCTGGGCCTCTTCTGTGGTTCATTCGTTGATTGTAGGCTTTTTTCTCAGAAGTCTGCGATAGGAGTTTAGACTGCCAAGCGTTTTAGAACTTCGTAAATCACATAGGCTGGCCAGACAGCGGCTTGGAGTAATGCTAGAATAAATCCCCAAAAGCCTTCGTTGCGCTCAATAAAGTACACGAGCGCTCCGATATAGGCCACAAACAGAGCCCAACTCCATGGGTTGTCTACTTTAACTTTCATTTTTTCTTTTGCCATCATGCCTCCTTATATACTTATTGTACTTCAAATGCTTTAGGGATATGTGCTTAAGAAATTTTATTTTTTTTCATGAATAATTTATAATCCAATCATTATGCCCACAGGTAGTAGTGAAGAATGGTTTGCAGAAGAAGAATCTTTGAGGGCCTGGGCTGCAGAAATGGGTACTGACTATGAGATTGGTACTCAAGGCACTGTTGGTGGCCAACCGATATCTGAAATGGGCAACAGCAGGATAGAAGGCTTTCTAGGAAGAGCGGCGTCAAGGCTACGAGAACTTGGTGATTTACCGGCTATAGTCAACGATGATGAACGCCGATTGCATATAACCCCCGATCAACTGCATACTATGACAGATGATGAAAAAGATAAGTGGCTACTTGATGCACTAAACTGGCTAATCGAAAATCCGAGCGCAATAATAAACAATCTGTTTGACGTCTTACAGGACCCGAGAGATGAGGCAGTTTAATACAGAACTTTCAGCTAAGAAAACCATTATTAGATCGCATAATGATTACCCCTACAAAGACGGGTTTACTTTGGGGCTCTTATAGGCCAATATTGCAGGAAGAGCAGCCAACACGAGCCTACTGTTTGAATTTTCTCGTGATATTATCTTCGAGGAATTTTAGGGATGAGATCCGCAACGCTTATCGTTTCGACAACTCTAAGCTCTGGAGCTTCCTCAGGAGTAACAATAGGACGCAGGATACCATCAAACATATACCTGATTCTAGCTACGTCTGTTTCACGTAAGCCACGCGCCCTAATACCCTCACTTGCTGTTGAATAATCTAGCCTAAACTTAAATCTGAAGTGCAACACCTACTTCTTTTGCTAGTATTCTTGGTTATGAAGAAGTATGAACATATAACAAGGTATGAGCGTTTAGAAATTGGTATCTTGTTTCGAAAAAAATATTCAGTTCGTGAAATTGCAGTGGAACTAGGCAGAAGCCCAAGTAGCATATCCAGGGAGATACGCATCAACTCAGTGCGTGGAGTTTATTCAGGTAAGAAAGCTCATCACAAATCTTATGTGCGTCGTAAGTACGCAAAGTACCAAGCAATGCGTATAATTCAGGATATGAAACTTCGGGAATATATCGACACACACTTACGTCTTGCTTGGTCACCAGAACAGATAGCCGGAAGACTAGCCTACGAAGCTGGGTTCGAGCCCGTATCTGCACCTACTATCTACAAATACATTCGCAGTCCTCATGGTAGACAGCTAGAATACGAGCTAAGCCTAGCCAAAAATAAGCGCACCAGGAAGAGTCAACGTAAAATAACTACCCTAGGAGACCGTATCTTCATAGATAAGCGTCCGCAGGCAGCTAACGTGAGAGCTCAGTATGGTCACTGGGAAGGAGATTTCATAGTTGGAGGCAAGAAGTATCCAAAGACATCACTCCTGGTACTTCACGAAAGGGTTAGTAGATATACCTACATCCGAAAGATCAGTGCCAGAACAGCAAAACAAGTTGAAGATACGTTAGCGGAAGCCGTGAGTAAACTAGGACCGTTCAAGAGCCTGACACTAGACAACGACATAGCGTTCAGAAGACACTTGGACCTAAGTAAATCATTGAACGCGCCAATATATTTCTGCCAACCCTACCACTCATGGGAGAAAGGTGGTGTTGAGAACGCTAATAGGCTTATTCGAAGATTTGTACCAAAAGGTTGTAACATAGCGAGGTTTACGTACAAAGATATAGCTTACATTGAAAACTGGATTAATACGGTTCCGAGGCAAATACTAGGATTTAAAACAGCAACTGAAGTAATGAATGACTACAAAAAGGAGGCAATGAATGAGCTACTACAAACCTGAATTAAAAAACCCAAGTGTTGCACTTGGGGGTTTCGGGCAGGTAGACTCATAATAATCTATTATATCATACTCGTCAAGTATTTGCATCCAGGTCTCGCTTCAGGGGAGAACAGCCCGACAAAAGTCACGTCTTTTTGCCGGCGCGTTAGGTGGGGACGTTCCCCACCTAAAAGCAAAAAGCCAGCTTTCGCTGGCTTTTGTGCAAAAATCGGCACCGTGCTATTTTCCCAGGAAAATCCTAGTATAGTAACCGCTACGAGGCTTAACTGCTGTGTTCGGTATGGGAACAGGTGTTTCCCTCGCGCCATGGGCACCGACTTCTTGCCACTGGCAAGAAGTAGAATGAGGAATGAGGAATGAGGAATGAGGAAATTAATCCATCGTTCTTCGTTCTCCGTTCTTCGTTCCACTTTTCGCCTAGCGAAAAGTATCGATGTCCATTTCTGGACGGTGAGTGTCAATTTGTTAAATAACAACGGTTCGGATCGCTTGATACGAACCAATAACTAGTCGAATGATGCACCTTCACTATCAAAGAGCCAAACCCAAGCAAATGGATTTATCTCCTTGATCTTAGAAAGTCAATGGCCCTATTAGTACGCTTCGGCTGAAAACATTACTGCTCTTACACCTTGCGCCTATCAACCTGATCGTCTTTCAGGGGGCTCCATGGGGAAAACTAATCTTGAGGTCAGTTTCGCGCTTAATATGCTTTCAGCGCTTATCTGCTCCGCACGTAGCTACCCAACAATGCAAGTTGATCTCACAATTGGTACACCAGCGGTGCGTCCATCTCGGTCCTCTCGTACTAGAGACAGATCCTCTCAATTTTCCTAGCGTCCACAGCGGATATAAACCGAACTGTCTCACGCGTGTCATCAAAAGGGCGTTCTATTCCTTTCAAATCATCCGCCATTACTGGCGGCACGGACTATATCTTCATCCTTAACCTGTTTAGTATTAGTTAAGGCGCTGACGTTTTATGGCCGCTCGTTAAAGCAACCATCCTAGATGAAGTGGTCTAACATTCATCTAAAGTCTCTACGGGGAAAAGTCTATTGTCGTTCAAGTAGCGTTTCAGGGTTTCAGACGTATTGGTTCGCTTCTTTGAATAATTAAATTCTGCGGTTTTATCAACCAGTGAAGCGAGCCGAAGCAACTTCTTAGCTGTCATCTTCTTAGGATGAAGACTAATTAGTCGCAAGACTTCTGAAGCTAAACGTTTCTTTAGACGAAGTTTTGGATAAAGTAGCTTTAATACTTTTTCTACTTCATTCAAGCCCACGATGGTGTATTCGACCATGCCGTCATTACGGCTGCGAATGTAACCGAACTGGAGCTGCTCTTTTAACCAAAAGAGTATTTCTTGGTGGCTGTGCTTTTGATAAAACACAATACTAACTCGAATCTGATAACCAAGCCTATAGTCCTTACGGGCTACCAGTTGGGCCATGATCGAGCCGTCACCATCTAGAAATCCGGCAATATATGCCGCTACTTCGTCAGACATTTTCCTAATCTTCCCTCGGTATTGCCCTTCTCATCGTTCGGAATGAGATTCGGGTTTCACCGATTTCAGTCAGATTTAGTATCATTAGTGCGATGTACACTGATACTTTACTACTTTACAGTAGTAGAACGCAATGTAATTTACGTTCTGAACCCAGCTCACGTACCACTTTAACCGGCGAACAGCCGGACCCTTGGAAGGTGCTCCCCCTCCAGGATGTGATGAGCCGACATCGAGGTGCCAAACCGCATCGTCTATGTGAACTATTGGATGCGATAAGCCTGTTATCCCTAGGGTAACTTTTATCCGTTTGCGCTGTCGATACCACAATCATAAACCATGAATGGTTAATACAGCGGGTCACTTACTCCCACTTTCGTGTCTGATCGGCTTGTTGGCCTCACAGTCAAGCTAGCTTCTGCGTATGCACTATCAGTACGATTTCCATCCGTACTTAGCTAACCTTTGAACGCCTCCGGTACTCTTTAGGAGGCAACCGCCCCAGTTAAACTACCCACCAGACACTGTCTGCATCCCTGCACCTTTGTCCAACGAAATCCTTACTCTCTTTCCCGCGAAGGGAAAAGAGCAGCCCACAAAACGGATTTACTCCGTTTTCCGGCGCGATGAGAAAAACCGCAAGGTTTGTCTCATAAGGCGTTAGCCAAAAATGAAGGGACACGTAAGAATAAAACTACAATAAGGCTGGTATTTCACATTGCGACTCCACCTAGACTAGCGTCTAAGCTTCAAAGTCTCCCAGCTATGCTACACATATTGCAGCTCGATTCAATGTCAAGCTGTAGTAAAGCTCCATAGGGTCTTCTCGTCCTGCTGCGGACAGACGGCATCTTTACCGTCAATGCACGTTCACCGAGCTCTTCGTTGAGACAGTACCCATATCATTACTCCATTCGTGCGGGTCAGAACTTACCTGACAAGGAATTTCGCTACCTTAGGACGGTTATAGTTACCGCCGCCGTTCACTGGGGCTTCAGTTCAGACCGTGAAGTCATCCCCTTAACCTTCCAGCACCGGGCAGGAGTCAGCCCCTATACATCCACTTTCGTGTTAGCAGAGACCTGTGTTTTTGGTAAACAGTTGCATGGGTTCTTTAGCTGCGGCCCCATCACAATACTCATAAAAGCATGTGAAAGGCGCTCTAAAGCTTTCTTTCTCATTTCCGCTATTCGCCGGCTGGCGAAGGCGGAGCTCGCTCCTTGCATAGAAGCCGTTACTAAAAGCTTCGTTGCAAGTTTTTGTTAAAAGAAAACTCATAAAGGCAAGTCACAACGTTTACAAACATTGTGATGGGGCAGACCTTATCCCGAAGTTACGGTCGCTGTATTGCCGAGTTCCTTAACGAAGAATCACTCGTACACCTTGGTCTTCTCGACCTGAGCACCTGTGTCGGTTTGCGGTACGGACGGCGTTACCCACGCGTTTATAGACTTTTCTGGTCAGCACCTTTACAAGAATTCGTTTTATACAAACGTTTCATTCGTACGCATTGCTCGTACTTAGACGGATATATCAATAGTCCGCTCTTGCTAATATGCCGCGCTCTATAAACAAAGTAACACCGGTACAGGAATATTAACCTGTTGTCCATCGCCTACGCTACGCGCCTCGGCTTAGGACCGACTAACCCTGGGACGATTACCGTGGCCCAGGAAACCTTGCTCTTTCGGTGGGCAGGATTCTCACCTGCCTTATGGTTACTAATTCCAGCATTCTCACTTCCTAACGCTCCACCGAACCTCGCGGTTCGACTTCACAGCAAGATAGGAACGCTCCTCTACCGCTCACGTATAAATACGCAAGCCCATATCGTCGGTCATATGCTTAAGCCCCGTTACATTTTCCGCGCAAGATCTCTTGATGAGTGAGCTGTTACGCACTCTTTAAATGAATGGCTGCTTCTAAGCCAACATCCTCATTGTTTAAGAAATCTCACCTCGTTTCCCACTGAGCATATAGTTAGGGACCTTAGATGATGGTCTGGGCTGTTTCCCTTTTGAGCGACGAGCTTAGCCCCGCCGTTCTGACTGCCGTAGTTCCACACTTAGTATTCGTAGTTTGTCAAGGGTGGGTAGTCTTGCGACCCCCAGTCCGAAACAGAGCTCTACCCCTAAGTGCTACCGTACGACGCTAGCCCTAAAGCTATTTCGAGGAGAACCAGCTATCTCCGAGTTCGATTGGCATTTCACCTCTAACCACAAGTCATCCGGGCGTGTTGCAACTCGCTACGGTTCGGCCCTCCACGTCGTTTTACCGACGCTTCAGCCTGCTCATGGTTAGGTCACCCGGTTTCGGGTCTAATCGTTACAATTAATGTCGCCCTATTCAGGCTCGCTTTCACTGCGCCTCCGTCAAATGACTTAGGCTCACTGCAACGATTAACTCGCTGGATCGTTCTACAAAAAGCACGCAGTCACCCCGTACTAGACTTTTGATTGCTTTGTCAGGCAAAGCCTATCGTCTACCAAAAGCAGACGTATCAAAAGCTCAGTACGGGGCTCCTACTCCTTGTACGCATATAATTTCAGGTTCTATTTCACTCCCCTTCCGGGGTTCTTTTCGCCTTTCCCTCGCGGTACTAGTTCTCTATCGATCACAAATTATATTTAGCCTTGGGACGTGGACGTCCCAGATTCAACCAAGGTTTCCCGTGTCTCGGCCTACTCGACAACATAAATGATAAGGGTGCGACCCTTGGTATACCGGACTATCACCGTCTTTGGTACAGCTTTCCAGCTGTTTCTACTCGGTCCGCACTTTGTAACCTTACGCTAACTCGTGACAGCGTTAGCTGGACCAAGCCTAAGTCCCGTCAAAGACGGAGCCTAAACTTGGTTAATTTATGTGTCACAACCCCATTTCAAATCTTCGTCTGTCAACTTATCCGTCTGAATTAACAGACGGAAACTTGAAAGGTTTGGGCTGATCCCCGTTCGCTCGCCACTACTAGGAGAATCGTTGTTTACTTTCTATTCCTCGCCCTACTTAGATGTTTCAGTTCAGGCGGTTACCTCTTATCAGCCTATGAATTCAGCTGAAAAGTAACTAGACATGACTCTAGCTGGGTTTCCCCATTCGGAAATCTTCGGTTCAAAGTTTGTGAGGCAACTCCCCGAAGCTTATCGCAGCCTTCTACGTCCTTTATCGGTAATTTGTGTCAAGGCATTCGTTATATGCGCTTTAGTAACTTTCTAAAATATGAGACGCCCGCAAGCGGGTTTCTAATCGCGCCAAGCTTGAAATAAATTCGAGCTTGGGCTGCTCTTCCCGAAGAAAAAGCAAGCGACAAGAAGTCTCACATGTAAATTTCTGTGCATCTCTTGTATCGTCTGACGACCTCGAAGGCTGGCAAACGACCAAGAATTCGACTAGTTATTGGTTAATACCATTATTACTCAATAACTTGTCATTATTTAACTGCGTAACTCACGCCACGGCTCTATCAATGTGGCAGTTGAGTTACAAATTGACGTTCCGAATTTTTAAGTTGCGAAACTCGAGCTAGCCCGACAAGCCTTTTTGGGGCCTATCCTACTTGCAGGTTGAGTTTACGATAAAAAGTTCGATATCGGCTTAAGGAGCTGATTTTAATCGATTGCTTTTCGACCTAAACTCAAAAGTGCTCTATCATCTTAGCAATTTTTATAGAGGTAGTCAAGCACCAACTGTAGTAATTCTTGCAACGCTATTTTATCTAGAGCCCGCCTGCTGGCAGTACGTTATACGGCAGCGTTTTTATCTAAGTTATCCAAAAAATATATAATACTTTCTTGTACTAGGCCTTTTCGGTTTGTAAAAAAGGTATTTTTTAGTTAAAATACATCGGTAGTATTTAGGGGCGATAGCTCAGTTGGCTAGAGCACCTGCTTTGCAAGCAGGGGGTCCGGGGTTCGAATCCCCGTCGCTCCACCAAATACTCAAGCTACTAGCTTTAGCAGTTATAATTAATCACTGCAAACGTAGGTTAATAATCAATAAAACTTGGTGGATGGGCGATTAGCTCAGCTGGTTAGAGCGCGTCACTGATAATGACGAGGTCGGTGGTTCAAGTCCTCCATCGCCCACCAGCCAAGTTTTATTAACTCGTTTTTATGACTAGCGGAAACAATGAGATCAGTGTTATTGCTAAATGATTAAGGAATTTTACTAAGCCCACCGGGCACAGTTTGATAGTCTACAGAGCAAAAAGTGAAAACCCACCAAATAATCGGCTTTTTTGCCTCAACAATCGTGTTTGTCAGGTCGTACAATCATAAAATAATAGCCGAGCCAACCAAAAGGCCCCAGCAGTAGTGACATTACAAACCAAGACGAAGCAGCCTTGAGTCTTCGTTTCCACGCGCTTTTCAGTACCAAGAAAGCGATAATAATATTTACTATAGGAACATAGGTATAAATACTGTCATTCATAAGAACAGAATAGCACTATTTCTCCAGAAGAATGAATAACAAAACGTAAAAAACGCCGCTCAAAAAGAGCGGCACTGAGTTTAAAAATTGAGTTGTGAACGTCAACGATTACTCATGGTTCCTCATAGATTCTTGGCCGAGTTATTGCCAAAAATCGAGGATCGCCTGGCTACCATCAATGTTCAATTGAGACACTGATAGCGCCTGATTTCTCCCTAGAAAGGAGGTAATCCATCCGCACCTTCCGGTACGGATACCTTGTTACGACTTAACCCCAATCATCCCCCCTACCTTAGGCCGAAGCAAAGTTCAGACGTCAGGTATTGGTGACTTTCATGGCTTGACGGGCGGTGATTGCAATCTGGTAATTACAGTTGCTCCCCACGTAGCATGCGCGTCTAACGCACTACGCGAGTCTTCATGTTTTTTATTGCTCAAATCTGTTCTACTCCTTCAACAGTCAAGTGCTTTTTGGTTCTTACTAGTTCTGCCGCTAAGCAAAATTTTTCAAAACTATAAAGCTTCTTGGCTCTCGGAGGATACTTTTTAAAGAATGGAATTATCTTACCATCAATATCTTGGAAGTTACTGACCTTGTACTTAACATGAGGCCGCCATTTGGCGTAACGCTCATAATCAAGGCGGTAAATATTACCGCAGTTCAATACTTCTTTGATTTGATGCAAAATTTCTTCATCATCCTCGCGAAGTTCGATTTCAAAAATCAATCTCACTTCAGGTAATCTTGGTCCGTTTCGATTGATAGTAATGCTAAAGCATCCCTCTCCATCAACAAAACCAACGATGTAATTTGGATCCAACATGAAGTTCGTCCCTTTCCTCTATTATATCACAATAACAGAGGTACTACGGACTCAGCTGACTTCCTTATGCTATCCGCCAACTGGCGGAAAAATCACAATTTCACATAAGGATCTCCTTGGGTTACGCTGGAAAACTGTTTCAAACATTCCTTGCTAGGCTTTTCTAATCGGCCTCTTCTCTTGTGTACACATTGCAAGATCGAAGCGCCTTTTGTATTGCAAAGACTGCTTTTTGTATATAGAGCCCTTCAGACATTCTGTTACCAGAGATGTCCTGCTCGCAACTACTAGAGTGGATTTACACCACTTAGCTTTCCGCGCTGCCAAGCGCATTTATTTTGTACAAGACCCGGGAACGTATTCACGGTAATGTGCTGACTTACCGTTACTAGCGATTCCAGCTTCAAGCAGGCGAGTTTCAGCCTGCTATCCGAACTGAGACCGGCTTTGATGGGATTAGCTCCCCCTCGCGGGTTGGCTGCCCTTTGTACCGGCCATTGTAGCGTGTTTGTAGCCCCAGACGTAAGGGTAATACTGACCTGACATCATCCCCTCCTTCCTCCCCGTTACCGGGGCAGTCTAGCTAGAAAAATCCAACTAACTATAAGGGTTGCGCTCGTTGATGGACTTAACCAAACATCTCACGACACGAGCTGACGACGGCCATGCAACACCTGTCACCGAGTTCCTTGCGGCACAGTATCCTTTCGGATGCCTTCTCGGGATTTCAAGCCTGGGTAAGGTTCTTCGCTTACCATCGAATTAAACAACACGCTCCACCGCTTGTGCGGGTCCCCGTCAATTCCTTTATGTTTTAAGCTTGCGCTCGTACTCCACAGGCGGGGTGCTTAACGCGTTAGCTTCGCTACAAAGAGGGTCGATACTCCTTACAGCTAGCACCCATCGTTTAGGGCGTGGACTACCGGGGTATCTAATCCCGTTCGCTCCCCACGCTTTCGTGCCTTAGTGTCAGTATTGGTCCAGTTATCTGCCTACGCCATCGGTGTTCCTCCAAATATCTACGGATTTCACTCCTACACTTGGAATTCCAATAACCTCTACCAAACTCTAGTCTGCCAGTTCAAATAATAGCCTTGAGGTTAAGCCCCAAGATTTCACTATTTGCTTAACAAACCACCTACGCAACTCTTTACGCCCAGTGATTCCGGATAACGCTCGGATCCTACGTATGACCGCGGCTGCTGGCACGTAGTTAGCCGATCCTTATTCATTTGCTACTGTCATAATCGTCACAAATAAAAGCAGTTTACGACCCGAAAGCCTTCATCCTGCACGCGGCGTTGCTCCATCAGGGTTGCCCCCATTGTGGAAAATTCCCTACTGCTGCCTCCCGTAGGAGTCTGGGCCGTTCTCAGTCCCAGTCTGGCTGATCATCCTCTCAGACCAGCTAAAGATCGTCGCCTTGGTGAGCCATTACCTCACCAACTAGCTAATCTTACGCAGGCCGTTCCCAAAGCGCCCGAAGGCTTTAATCCGAAGACCATATGCGGTATTAGACACCATTTCTGGTGCTTATCCCTCACTTTGGGGTACGTTCCTACGCGTTACTCAGCCGTCCGCCACTCGACATCATTCTCACAAAAGCCCTGAAAAACTTTACAGTAATTCCGAACCTTAGTGAGAACATGTTTCCGTTCGACTTGCATGTATTAGGCACGCCGCCAGCGTTCATCCTGAGCCAGGATCAAACTCTCCAAAAAAATTGATTAAAAATCAATTTTTGGAACGATGAATTTTGAATGGCGAACGAGGGAAATTTCATTGAAACTCCTTCATCGTTCATCGTTCGTCGTTCATCACTCCTTAGCTCTGTTTTCTTAAAAACAAATTAAATTAACGTTGACGTTTCACGACTCAATTTTTAACGATCTGTCTTGGGGCTAAAAAAGCCTCTGATTTTCAGAGGTACTTAAATTATAAGCTCCAAAAGACTCCATTCAATATAGCTCATTTTATCCCTTAAATCAAGCCGCAAATGTTGTAGCCTAGTCAACATTCAAAACACCACTAAGCTAGCTCGGCATCCAAAATCTTAATATGATTCATTATATAGAGCCCAGCGTGATATCTCTTCTCCTGCGCTATACATACCGTAAAAACATTAAAACTAATTTACCCTATCCCACATTTCTTGAGACTATAATCGGTCTTTTAGTTAAATTACTCCGAGTGACGACAACTGGTCTTGTAACATTTACTAGATCTTCCTGAACGAGCTTAGGATCAACACCGTTTAGTTCTGTCGCAGTTAACCCAATTATGCAATTAGCACAACGATCGACTAAATCAGCCGGGCATTTTTTGACTACTTCTAGAATACTTCCGACTGCTGGTGCATTTTCACCAACTGCAGCAGTAAGCACAACGTGTTTCGTCACTCTAATATGTGTTTGCATCAGTATATCCCACGAAGTTCTGTCTTCTCCAACTGTAGCTATGTTACTGCCCCTGAGGCAGTCTATAGCACCAATAGGCTTACATAACTCATCATAATTTCCAGATAATTCTTTAACTCTTGGCCCAAGGTGTTCTCTAGTCACTTTTATTCTCTCCCTATTAAACTGACTATACAGAATATCTTAGTTCTTGCAAGCACTAGCAATAATTCCGCAAGCAATGTCGGCTAAGCTAACTCGGCATCCAAAATCCGCGCCAGTTCGGCCCTTTTCTCACGAGAGGTAATCTCGATAAAAATCGGGATGATCGAGACATGCCCGCGCGCAAGCGCCGCTAGATCACTATCTAGCTCTACCGAATCTTTCAGTTCGTGATAACCTTTGTTTCTAAAAACACCTTGCTCACTCAAAAATAGCTTGCCGTACACCTCGCTGTGAGGCCTAGTAACCACCCACTTGGCATCGGGTCTAACATCGTGCGGTAAGTTAATCGAGATCACCTGAATCCCTTCGGGGAAACCTTTGGCAATCACCTTTTCAATTATCGCTTGCGTAATACTCGCCGCTGTCTCAAAAAGCCGCACCGATTCCACGCCATTAAAATCTACTCCGCGATTTGCATGTTTGACATTCCACACAGAGCTTGCGAATGCAGGAACACCCTGAATCGCAGCCTCCAAAGCCGCACCTACCGTGCCAGAGCTCAGTATATGACCAACCCCGACATTAGCCCCATGATTTATCCCAGACACTACAAAATCAGGCAAATTACCATCGAAGAGCTCATACATACCTATCTGGGCGCTGTCGGCCGGAGTACCGTCGACAGTATGACCTTTGAACTCATAATGTTCTGCCGGCTCAAATACCAAATCTCGATGACCCGAGATTGATTTTCCCATCCAGCTTTGCTCATGTGCTGGCGCCACAGCCGTCACATCAAATGTGGTCGATAACTGCTTAATCAGCGCCCGAATCCCGGCCGCCTTATAACCATCATCATTCACCACCAAAACTCTTTTCATCTCTTTCATTATACCAATCTTCCTCCCTCCCCCTCATCCCTCCATATAAGGTCCGTCCTTATACAGGGGAAGAAAATGTGAATATCTGTTTTTAACAGGGGTGGTCAAATAGCCAGTTTAATGTGAATTTTCGCAGCCCAGACACAGATGTAAGCAATCGTTACTAGCTAAGATTCTTATTCATATGTGTTGTTATGTCGAACTAGGGCTAAACTAAGCGTCCGTCGGAGTCGCTTCCGGCTCACCGTCACTATCGTTGTCACCCTCAAAGTTTGTGTCGAGTAGCGTTAGCGATACGACTTTGTCGCCTTCGTTCAGGCGCATTACCCGCACGCCCTGTGTAGCACGACTTAGCTCCGGCACATCCTTTAGCCCTAAGCGAATTGTCTGACCGGCCTGACTGATGATAATCATCTCGCTCTTCTCCTCGGTCAGAGTAGCTACATTAGTCAATGCACCGGTTTTGCTGTTAACCACCGCCGAACGTATACCCACGCCACCTCGAGCATGTGGAGTAAACTGCGCCACCTTAGTGCGCTTACCATAGCCATACTCACTTATCACAAAGATGTTGCTCTCAGCCTTAACCGTATCCATACCAATCACACGATCTCCGCTGCGCAGTCGTATTCCCCTCACGCCACGGCTTACACGCCCCATTGGTCGCACATTTTTCTCATCAAATCTAATTGCTTGTCCCTGGGAAGTTGAGATGATAATTTCATCAGTGCCACTAGTTCTAACTATCCACCTCAACTCATCTCCATCATCAAGATTAATAGCAATCAGTCCAGACGCCCTCACATTCTGATAAGCCTCAAAGGCTGTTTTCTTAACAGTTCCCTTGACCGTGCACATAAACAAGTAGCCACTTGTCTCTTTTGCTAGAGTCGGAATCATAGCCGTGATAACTTCATCTGGTTGCAGCTGGAGCAAGTTCACCACCGCCACGCCCTTAGCACTTAAACCAGCCGCTGGAATTTCGTAAGCCTTCAAACGGAAGACGCGCCCGCGATCAGTAAAGAACAATATATAATCGTGTGTGCTAGCCTGAACCAAAAATTCAGTATTATCTTCGTCACGAGTGACTATTCCGCGTTTACCTTTGCCGCCACGATTCTGCCTTCTATAATCAGCCGCCAGATTGCGCTTGATATAATTAGCGCTCGTCATCGTAATCACCACTTGCTCTTCTGGTATTAGCTCTTCCTCACTAAATTTACCAAGCTCGTGCGGTATCACCTTGGTGCGACGCTCATCACCAAAGCGTTCTTTCATTTCGTTTAGCTCATCTTTAATAATTTTAAGGATTTTCTTTTCGTCAGCCAAAATCGCTTCTAGCTTAGCAATTACTTTCAGCAGTTCAGCCAGCTCGTCCTCGATCTTCTGGCGCTCCAGCCCAGCAAGCGTACGTAGTTGCATAGCCAAAATCGCTTTAGCTTGGATCTCTGTAAGCTTGAACCTCTTGATCAAGTTCTCTTGGGCTTCTTCTGTCGTTTGGCTGGCACGAATTGTCGCGATTACTTCATCGATATGGTCAAGAGCAATCTTGAGACCTTCCAAGATATGAGCTCGTTCTTTTGCCTTGCGCAACTCATATTCCGTTCGTTTACGGACGACATTCTGACGATGCTTTATGTACTCAGCAATAATATCCTGCAACCCCAAAATCCGCGGCTGAATGCCGTCTACCAGCGCTAGCATGTTGTAGTGAAAGGTCGTCTGCAGCGGTGTGAGCTTATAGAGCTGATTGAGTAGTTTCTTTGGATAAGCATCTTTTTTAAGATCAATCACCACCCGCACTGTTCCACGTGAGCTCTCGTCGCGAATATCACTTATTCCGCTCAACTTTTTCTCATGCACTAGGTCGGCGATCTTCTCGACTAGCCCGGCTTTGTTAACAGCATAAGGAATCTCAGTAATAATAATTCGGCTTCTTTTGCCTTCTTCGACAACTTCGGCCACACCTCGCACCACCACACCGCCTTTACCGGTGGCAAAGGCTGTTCTGATCGATTCCTTACCATAAATAATGCCGCCCGTTGGGAAGTCTGGCCCCTTAATGTGCTCCATCAGATCGTCCAAGGTTGCTTCAGGATTATCAATTTGCGTAATCGTCGCATCAACAAGCTCGTTTAAATTGTGCGGTGGGATATTGGTCGCCATACCAACAGCGATTCCCATCTGACCGTTTAGCAGTAAGTTAGGCAATTTAGCCGGTAAGACTTCGGGCTCCTGCTGACTACCGTCAAAGTTATCGCGGAATGGTACGGTTTCTTTATCGATATCTTCGAGCAGAGCCTCGCTAGCCCTTGTCATTCTCGCCTCAGTGTATCGATAAGCAGCGGCTGGGTCGCCGTCCATCGAACCGAAGTTACCTTGACCATCCACTAGTAAATAACGAGTGTTAAAAGGCTGCGCCAGACGCACCATCGAGTCATAGATCGCCGTGTCACCGTGCGGGTGATACTTACCCATTACTTCACCAACAATCTGAGCGCTCTTGGTATGCTTGCCAGTTGAGCGCAGACCGCTCTTATCCATAACATACAAGATTCGGCGATGCACCGGCTTCATACCGTCACGTACATCAGGCAAAGCTCGAGCCACAATCACACTCATCGAGTATTGTAAGTAACTCGTCTCCATTTCATTTTCAACTGAGCGGTAAATCACCGACTTTGAGTTTGGGTCAATCATAGCTTGCTGTTCGTTTATAGTCTTTTCTTCGTCCATCACAAGCTCCTTTCTTTCAGCGAGTCTTGAGTCATGAGCCATGAGTCAAGAGTAAAATTCATTATCGATGAGCCTAGGCCAGTTAATTGTTTTAGTGCATTTAGGCGGCTCATATGTCCAGGTCCTTTACAAACTTAGCATGGCTCTGAATAAAATTCTTGCGCAACTCTACCTCTGTCCCCATAAGTTTATTAAAGATAGCGTCGGCCTTTTCGGCATCCTCCACCTTCACCTGCACAAGCACTCGGTTATCTGGGTCCATAGTAGTCTCCCATAGCTGATCGGCGTCCATTTCACCCAAACCTTTGTAACGCTGCAACGTCACACCAGCCTGCTTAATGCGGTCAGCATCTTTGTCTACCTTTACCCCTTTGGCCTTTCGATCAGCAATCATGTCTTCAAGCATTTGATCGCGCTCTTCATCAGTGTAGGCATAGACTTTTTTCTTGCCGCTACTCAGGGCAAACAGCGGCGGCTGGGCAGCATAGAGATGTCCACCCTCAATAATCGGGTACATATGGCGGAAAAATAGCGTCATTAGCAGTGTTCGAATGTGGCTTCCATCGACGTCGGCGTCTGTCATGATGATTATACGATCGTAGCGAAGACCGCTAACGTCAAACTGTTCACCAATCCCTACGCCAAGTGCCTTTATAAGATTAGTAATCTCGTTGTTAGCTAGCATTTTGTCGAGCCTAGCTCGCTCGACGTTCAGTACCTTACCGCGCAGCGGCAAAATCGCCTGAAACTCACTGTTGCGCCCGTCTTTAGCCGAACCACCGGCCGAGTTACCCTCGACTATAAACAACTCTGCTCGTGATCGATCTTTAGTAGCACAGTCGCTTAGCTTACCGGGTAAACCAGCACCTTCTAGAGCACCCTTGCGGATAATATTGTCGCGGGCCGCCCTTGCCGCTTTACGAGCCCTCGCAGCAAGTAAGCTTTTGCCAACAATCTTCTTAGCAATCGCTGGATGTTCTTCTAGGTAGTAGCCAAACCATTCGGTCATCACCTGCTCAACCTGACCACGAGTTTCCGGGTTGCCCAGCTTGTTCTTAGTTTGTCCCTCGAACTGCGGATCTGGCAGCTTCACTAGTATCACAGCAGTCAAACCTTCACGCGTATCTTCACCAGAGAGGTTTTCTTCCTTCTCCTTAAGTAGGCCGCTCTTTCGAGCATAGTCGTTGATGACTTTAGTTAACGCCGCTCTAAAGCCTGTCAGATGAGTTCCACCGTCCGGGTTATAAACATTGTTAGCAAACGCCTTTACCGTCTCCGTAAAGCTCTCCGTGTACTGTATGGCAATCTCAACCATAGCATTGCCAGCTTCACGCTCCACATAAAAAGCCTCCGGGTCAACTGGTTCCTTACCCTCGTTTAGATGCTTAACGTAGCTCTGAATTCCACCTTCAAAATAGAAACTGTACCTATCGCCAGTTCGCTCGTCTTCGATTGCCGTCTTGATGCCCTTGGTCAGATAAGCCGCATGTCGCAACCTATCCAAAACTGTTTGGTAGTCAATTACTACTGTCTCAAAAATCGTCTCATCAGGATAAAAAGTTATTTGCGTTCCAGTAGCATGATCGCTCTTACCAAGATCTTTTAGCGGCGTCATTGGCACACCGCGCTCATATTCCTGCCTGAACTCTTTGCCGCCTCGCCATACTCGCACGATCAGCTTAGAACTTAAGGCATTTACCACGCTTGAGCCAACACCGTGCAAACCTCCAGAAACCTTATAACCGCCGCCGCCAAACTTACCGCCAGCGTGTAGTACCGTCAGAATCGTCTCCACTGTACTCTTCTTGGTCTTAGGGTGAATATCCGTCGGCATACCTCGTCCGTTGTCGGTTACTGTCACACCCCCGTCAGCCTGCAGAACCACAGAAACATCATCAGCATAACCAGCCAAGGCCTCATCTATAGAGTTGTCGACTATCTCCCATACCAAATGGTGCAACCCCTCTACACCGGTTCCACCGATATACATACCTGGTCGCTTGCGAACAGGCTCTAGCCCCTCTAGCACTTGAATCGAACTGGCATCGTAACTTTGATCTGTCTTGTTTTGTTTTGGCATAAATAATTTGCTCCGCGTTTTCTAGCCCACCGCTAAAACTACACTTACCCTCTCTTTAGTTAATCTAATTATAGGATACAACCCTCAAGCTGGCAATAGACGAGAGACTTTAAGTGCGTACGACTATAGTCGGTATCAAGTATTGTGTATCATGTATGAATTAGACCTTAGACCCTAGACCCTAGACCCTAGACCCTAGACCCTAATCACTCTAACCTCTAACCTATAACCTAATCTTGACTCTTGACTCTTGTCTCTCGGCTCTACCGAAATAGTACGAGGTGCGAGGTAGTTAGTAAGTATCTAGTATTATGTATAAAGTATGAATTTCCCCTCAGTAAACAGTCATCGGTATTTCTCTATCAACCATAAACTATCAACTATAAACTTGCTCCTAGACCCTAGACCCTAGACCCTAATCACTCTAACCTCTAACCTATAACCTCCCCCTAACCCCGCCCCCTACTTATCCACAGTCAAGAACCCCATATAGCTATTGATTGAACACATAATTTAGTGATTTAATACCATTAGCGCTATATTAAAAAATTAAAAACAAAACATATATGTTCAAAAAACTAGTTACAAATCTCCCATTTAACCCTAGCCTATTCGGGCAAGTGGCCTTTTACGCCGGCCGCATGAAAAAAGAAGCCAGTGTGCGAAGGCTAGGCTTTCTGTTTATCGCTCTAGCGATGTTTATTCAACTCTTCGCTGTTATGTCGCCGCCAGAGAAATCTCTAGCTTATTCCGACGACTATATTATTAATGGTCTCACTACTCGCGATACCATCTTAAAAGAATGGGACCGCGCCGGCAGCGATGTCAGCAAGATCTACGGCAAATTCGGTGTTACACGTGCCGACATTGCCAAGCTGCCGCAGTACACCAACACGACAATTCGCAGTAATGATGGTACAGACTACTGGACGATTGGTCGTAATTCGCTTTCTGGCTATAGCAACGTTGCCAAACAATACAAAAATACAGAGGTCACGATTAACGCCGGCGGTAGTACTGTCTACATGCGCCAACTCCGCGCCTGGGACATCCGCAACCCCTACAACACCTACGCAGCGTGGCGTGGCGTCAAGGCTAGCGACGGTTCTACATTCTGGATACTCAAAGATTGCGGTAATTATACACAAGGCAAGCCGACTGCCAAGCCAACCCCTAAAATAGAGATCAAAAAGAGTATAAAAGGTGCACCCGCTTCACTCAAACCCGGCGAAACAATGACTTTCCGCTTCGAGTGGCGCAACCCCGTGCCGGACTCGTTAGCCGAGAATGTCCAGCTTCGAGACGAGCTAGACCTCAAAAACTTTGATGTTCTCAGCCCAACTGGTCTGGATATCAACAAATCCAGCGGCTTACTAACATACAAGATTGGCAACGTCCCATTCTCCGCCAACTATCATGTTTTAGAAATCACCGCTAGACTCAAAAATCCTTTAGCTAACGGCGTGAAGATCTGTAATGTTGCTCGAGCCACAGGTACCGGCATAGACGTCTGGAGCAACACTGTTTGTACAAGCGTCCTCAACCCTTGTGTATTTAATCCCAGTCTCCCCAGCAATTCACCGGAGTGTATTACGCCAGAGCTAGTTTGCAAGCTAACCACTGGCGTCATCAAGAAAGGCACACGTGACGTTTCGCTTACTACAGTTGCCACATCCAGCAATCAAGCACTGACTAAAATCGTTAACTACTCTTACGACTTTGGCGACGGCAGCAAGAAGCAGACTGTTGCATCAAATGCCTATTCCAACACCGTCAACCACACCTACGGAACTGGCGACTTTACGGCCACGGTGACGGTTAATTACACCATTACTGAAGGCGCAAAAACTACAGCCAAATCCTCTAACTGTAGTTCTCCGATTGACTTCGAGGCCGAAAAACCAGTTGGCCAAACCAAGACCGTCAAAAACGTTACCCAGAACCTAGAAGGTCAAAAAGCTCTAGAAAGCAAAGTAAACGCTGGTGACGTCCTCGATTACACCCTAACCACAATCAACTCCAGTGCTTACAACAAAACCGATTACATTGTTTCTGATTACATTGGTGACATCCTGGACTACGCCGATCTAGACCAAGAAGTAATGGCCAAAGAGAAAGCCGTTTACAACAAAGATAACAAGACCATACAATGGCCAAAGGAAGTTTTAGCAGCTCATAGTGAAGTTGTTCATAGCTTCCGAGTCAAAATAAAGAACCCGATTCCGGCCACCAACTCGCCTTCGGCGCTAACTACGAGTTTTGACTGTAAAATCAGTAACAAATACGGTAACGAACTGACTATGAACGTCTCTTGCCCGCTCGTTAAGTCTTTAGAGACACTACCAAATACAGGCCCAGGCGCCAGTCTGATCGCCGGCTTCACCATTATGAGTGTCGTCGGCTACTTCTTTGCCCGCAGCCGCCTACTAGCCAAAGAGTTAGATATTATTAAGCACGACCATGTCGCCATGGGTTACTAAGAAAGGAGAAACCATGTCAGAAAAATTTGTAAGCCACGAACGCCGTGAAATCCACCCTTCTCCCGAACGCCATGAATCGGCAGACAAGAAGTTTGAGAGCTCCCACAATAAGCATGAGGTGAGCCACCAAAAACAACATGAGATGGCCGACACAGCCAAACACGAAGCTCTTCGTGGACAAGAAACACTCAGCAAAATAGCTGAGAAAAAAGCTAACCAGCCTAGCCACGACGTCGCTAGCCGGCAAGTCAAGAAGCTCACATACCAACGGACACTCAAGCGTACCCAAAACCGTTTGCGCTTGCCAGACCGCACCCTCAGCCGTATTATTCACCAGCCAGCAATCGAAAAGGTAAGCGAAATCGCCGCCAAAACCATCGCCCGCCCGTCGGGCATTCTCGGCGGTAGCATACTGGCTTTCGTTGGCACACTCACCGTACTCATGCTAACCAAAAAGTACGGCTATGAATTCAACTATCTCGTCTTCTTCATGATGTTCGTCGGTGGCTTCGCCATCGGCGCCCTTGCCGAAATCACCGCCAAAACTTTCTCTAAAAAAGCCGACTAGTTTCTTCAAATTACATCTCGGCGCTCGGCCCCCTTGGGGCCTAGCTTTACCGCCCTACTTTCTTGTGCTGACAAGAAAGTAGGCAAAGAAGCAGCCCCTGGCTTCAGGCTCTTTATTGTCTCGTAGTCAAAAACGACAATGCTCTGACAACTCAGAAGATTAGTGAATTACACTAATCTTCTTCAAACACGTCACTCACTCTAATTGTCGTTTTGACACTCGTCAATCAGGAGCCTGAAGAAGGGGGTTAGCTTCTAGATACGATTACTATGGCGGCTATACGCTGGTAGTTACATATTAATTACAGTAATGCCCGAGTCGGCCTTTTCGACGCCTACAGCTTCAATTTTTGCTTGAAGCCTGCCGACCATATCCTTATATTCAGCTATTTTATCTTCTTTTTCAAATACTCCTGTTACCCCCAACATAGCCCCTATACCCATACCGAATATACTATTTTGCAATAGACTTTTTAGGTCAATTCTATTATTTACATCCAAGTGTTCAAAGAATGACCTAACAGCAACCGCAACTTCGTCTGAATAGCCTGAATCTCGTTTGGCGGCATCTAGAGAGCTATTAACAAGCGTTCTAAAACTTGTTGCATCGTACGCATACCTATTTTCATAATGTTTTGGTTGTGAAATTCTGTTTTCATCTCCATCACTAAAACTCGTTGATTTTCCTCCAATAATTGGAACTTCGACCGTATTACGCATCACAATAGTGTAAGCCATATGCCAATACTTATAGGCAAAGGATTTGACATCTATATCACGCTTACCGTCAACTTGTGTTACGGCGGGCTCGATACTAATTCCGGCTGCCTCCATAGCAAACCGAAAGGCCTTACCATGCGGCTCCCGTTCCCATCCATTAGCTGACTCATCTTCACCTTGGGTGGGTACAAACATATAATCGTGCAGGTCTTCACTTTTTCGGAAATAATGCCGCATACCATTTAGTAGTCTAACTGCACTATCGATGGATATTGTTGGCCTATCTCCAAGTAGTTCAACCTCAAGCATTCCCATCTCGTCCAGCTCGATAGGATGCATAGTACGATCAGTCAGTAAATCAGGCTGCCACGAAGGTAAGGATCCTTCTGGCATTAATGAAAAGTGATGCTCAACTCCTTCGAGATCTTTCACTGCTTGCTCAGTTGCTGTGTGGCCTTGAAAAAGAAAGGAATTATAGCTTGCATCGTCGAAAGGATGCCTAGTAACTACCTGAACCCGATCAGCCCTCAAAGTGTAATCTTTATAACTACCACCTGCTACCCTATCCACATTTGGTCTTATTCCCCCCTGAACAGTCGTTGTCGCACCCCAAGAATCATTACCACCATTAACTTTTTCAACAACTTCATATTGCCCTGCAAGAGCATTATCTAGTTTATGGTTTAGCTCGAATTGCAAGCTAGACACCCACCTGTCGCCATTTGTTAACTCGACTCCCCAAGCCCTTACCTGATCACCATACTTATCGTCTACATATCCCTGAGCAATATCAGCATACCTACCTGCCCTAATTGCCATATCAACACCTGACTCACCTACTGGAACATTTAATCTCTCTCTCAGTTCTCGCATATTTTTTCTCCTTTGACAGACAATATACACCATTCCATAAGGATAAACAAAAGCACTATTCTACATCTTCACATCAACTAACTATCACCCAGCATGAGCATTTTTAACTCACTGACCCCTACAAAAAATGTCGACATTTTTTGCACACGTATTCAATTTATGTTGCATTTACCTGCAAAAAATATAATTGGTTTAAACCGTTAACATGCTGAAAAAGCATATTAACCACTATGAGAAGCTATTACCCCTTCTGAGAACTCATGAGGAATTGAATGCCAAAAACACAATTAGAGCGAGTGACGTGTTTGAAGCCAATGTATTCATTGGCAAGTTGTCAGAGCATTGTGTCTTTTGGCAATGAAAGCTTCAAGAGTTCGAAGCTGGGGCTGCTTCTTTGCCTACTTTCTTGTCAGTACAAGAAAGTAGGGCGGTAAAGCTAGGCCCCAAGAGGGCCGAGCGCCGAAACAGGGAGTTAGATACTAGAAGTTTTTCTTTGCTCCTGGCTCATAACTCTTGGCTCTACTTATCGTTCAATTCGGAGCGTTGTTGGGTCTTCATTCTGCGCTTGTGGTTGTTCGGCAACGATCTTCTCAACCGGCTCTTCGACCTTCTCTAGCTGCTCCAAAACAGACGGCTGATGGCTGTTAGCCGATGGCTGAGGACTGCTGGCTGTTAGCTGCTGGCCAGTGGCCGTCAGCTGCTGGCTGTTTTGGCTGGTGGCCGGTGCCTGTTGGCCGTTAGCTAGCGGCTGTTGGTTGTTGGCCGTTGGCTGTGCTGGCTTCTTACCGAACCCAGTCTGCGGAGGCGTAAAGGGTTGCTGCCGTTTAGCCAACCAATCATCAAGGAAAGAACCTCCCGGTTTTGGCGCTGCTGGTCTAGCAGGCGCTGGCCCAGCCGCCCCCAAAGGTCCGCCTACCGGCTTTTCAGGGGCCTTAAGACGCTCAAATATCTCTTCCTCTACAATTCCGCGTGGACGGCCATATTTAGCGTAGGAGAGCTGTTTAAGCGCGTCACCGAGTTTCTTGTTTGGCGTTCCGAGCTGTGGCAGCGCTGCCATACTAAACGGCATACTAGGCACACCCCTTATCAGCATTCTAACAATGGCATTGTAGTTTGGCGTCCGCTGTAAGTCGTTAATATCAAAGACTGGCGCAAAATACTTAGCCAAAAACTCCGCATCGTTTGTACCGACACGGAAAGAAGTTATAGTACCAATGTTACCAAACACGGCGTCTCGGATTTCTTCGCTTAGCTGTGTGGTAAACTGGTTAGCCACAATTAGGCTCAAGCGGTACTTCCTAGCTTCACTCAAGATAGTCGCAAATGAATCTGTCGAGAAGTTTTGGAACTCATCAACGTAAAGACTGAAATCAATACGATCACTCTCGTCAATATTGGCCCTGCTCATAGCTGCTGCCTGGAACTTCATCACAAAAATCATTCCCAAAAGCTTACTGTTAAGGTCCCCCGTCCTACCCTTACTCAGATTTACCAGCAAAATCTTTTTACTGTCCATCACCTCTCTTAAGTCAAATGAGCTCTTCACCTGACCGATAATATTACGCATCATCTCGTTACTTAAGAAGGCTCCAAACTTACTCACAACCCAGCTTGTAACCTCGCCGGATTCATTAGATCTCTGGGCATTTGGCCATTCCTTAGTCCAAAAGTCGAGTACTGTCTGATCTTTTGTATATTGAAGCTTTTCGCGCATAAAATCAGAATCGACCAGAAGCTTGGGAATATCGATAAATGTCCCTCCCTTAGGATCGCTCATCAGTAGCAGTGAACACATCCTAAATATATGCTCAAATCTAGGCCCCATGAAACCCTGTCGGTTCGGATCGTACAGCTTATACAAAATATTGATTGCTTCTTGGATCAAAAAGTCCTTTTGATCTGAGCTAGTGTATTCGAACAAATTCAACCCTAAAGGGAAATCCATCTCCGCCGGACTAAAGTAAATCACATCTTCAGTTCTCTCTTTTGGTACCATGGCTAGTAGCCGTTCGGCCGTATCACCATGTGGATCAATAAAGGCAAATCCGTCGCCGTTGAGCATATCTTGAAGAGCCAAGTTTTCCAGAAAAGTCGACTTACCTGTACCAGTTTGTCCAACAGCATAAAGGTGACGGCGACGATCCTCTGGGTCTAAAACGATTCTCTTCTTTGCACCTCGGAATATGTTATAGCCTAATACCAATCCTTGATCACTCATAGTACGCGGGCCGTCGACCTGCTTACTATCTTGGCGCTGAAGCTGTGTAGTCGGCATATTATTCTGATCTGGGAAATGGAACAGTGTAGCCAATTCAACTGAGTTCAGGATATTCTTGTTATTCTCTGGCGGGAAAAACCTCATGATATAGGCCGTCACAAAACTATCAATATCTTTAGCTGGTGAATACTTAAAACCGTTCTTACCCTGAGCGTTAAACAGAGCAAAAGAAGCCACTATGCTATTGATGATTGAATGAGCCTTAGAAGAAATATTTGAAGACGCCACTACCCGCACCAACACCTCATAGCCTGGATGTTTGGCTTTTTCTTCCATCGACTCTGCCAACCCAACATCAACTGCCGAGCCCTCTTCTTTTTTGCCTCCTCCATCGCCGCTCTTGTCCTCAGGTGGCTTCCAGGCAGCAGAGAACAGCTGCTTGACCCACCAAAAGGCTAGTTCCCCACCTGTCTTTTTCTTATTCCCTTTACGTTTCTTACCGGCCTCTGCAACTGTCGTTTTGCGCCAACCCTCGTGTGCTGGCCTAATCAGAATCTGTATGCCAGCACCGTCCTCCTTATCAAGGCTAGATAAGGAGTTTAGTATCGAACCCATCGCATCGCGCTTGATCTCGTTGTAGGTAGCGATAGGGTATGCAAACTGTTCTTTTAAGGTCAGCTCTCCCCCCATCGTGCCGGTAATCTTACCTACTGGGCTAAAGATATTGTGCTCTTCGACTTCTTCGATCCTAGCAGAAGGATAGGCACTAACAATTGCCTGGTGAACTGTATCTGCCAAAACAACAGGAACAGCAGTATAAAAATGCACGAAACCTTTAATGCCGACTATCTCAAATGAAAAATGACGTTGTCCATATATTTTACTCTTAAACCCTTTAGTGGCAGTAGCTGAGATAATCTCATAAAGTATCTCGGCCTTACTTATCGCTTCATTAGTTACGTCCCTTATATCTCTTGAGCCGACTTCCGTGTCTTCACTTAGAGGTGGTAAATGAATTATGAAAGTTACCATCTTGAGCCCACGCTCAAAATTTTTACTTTCTCTGGCAGTCTTGCGCATTCTAAAGGCTATAGCCAAGCCAACACCGCAAAGTGCTACCAAAAGTCCAAAAACAATAATTGCCCAGCTCACTTCTTATTTATTCCTTTGACTCTTGTCCTATTCAGGAAGTAGCCTTCGATTTTATAGTCCTATTATAGCGTTTTTTAATGTAATCCGCTCGTACTTTATTGAGCTCATTAGTCTGAGCGTGTGGGTTGCCTATGGTCTGAGCTACTACCTTTTTAGCTCGAGCAACCCATTCGTGCTCAATCAGGTCAACGTCTTCCGCTGCTAAATCATCATCGCTAGGTGCCGCTACTGTTGAGGAGGCCATGGTTACGACATCATCAACCGCGCTACTGCCAGGTATCAAGACTGGACTTGCAGCTGAAGTTGTTGGACCAACGGGTGTAAGTTCGGGCACTCTTAAATCGCTCTCACCTCTGATCTCAGCACCAGTTACTTCTGGGCTAGATTCAAGTATTTCTGGCAGTATTTCTTTATTATCCATACAAACTTTATTCTATCACTTAACTGATTGAAATGACACCGTTTCGAACTATTTTTTTAACCTTCTAAAGTAGAAGACTAGTACCGATACGAATATTACCAACAAGAAGCCTGTGCCAAAATTAAGCTGCCCTAGAGATGACATCACGACTAGTAGACTCATCGAAAGCCCTGACGTAAAAGCAAAGAAAATGTGTATTTCGGGTCCAAACTTTCCATATGCCAACTTAAAAGATAAGATATAAGCAACCAAGCCGACGATAATGCCTATCAATATCACCGGTACTGTAAGCAGGATTATTGGCGAGTTCTCTGGGCTGGTATTCAGTACTAAACCAGTTAAGAGCGCCACCAAGACCAACAGCAATAAGCCTATTTTTTTATGCATATAGCTTAGTTTATATTAAATAACCGCCTTTAGTGAAGGCGGTTATTTAATTAGTTTTTTAAAAGGAGACCTGAGTAGCCGTGGAAGTAAATGCACTGGACTAAATTGTTAAAACTATTGCAGCGCTTACTTCCCTCGGCTTTGACTGACCGCTTCATAAACTTTGAGAGTTTACGAGGCGTTATATTCAGCTAATTTTGCTTGTTTTTGTTTTAGCTGAATAACTGTATATTATAGGATCGTGTTAATAATGTCAATAGCTAGTGTCATTTAATTATAGTAGTTATTATAACAACATTACAGATTATAAATAACGACGCGTATATATTTTTACCTGTTAATATTGTTGTTATAATTATTACGTTAATTGTAGGTGATTCCGGGTGTACTATCGGGCTTTAGCAGACTAATCAGGAGCACTTTCATAAACATTAAAATACTAAAATACTACAATTTTTTTGTATAAATTTTTGTGCTTTTGCTAAGATTTTTAATACCATAAGCCAACATTTTTAGTATCAAAACGTAGAAAAAACCAGCACTTATTAATTGGTACTTGGTGGTAATTTAAAATGATTTTCAAACTTAATTAGCGTATTCGAACAAACAAAATATCATCTACCCACCTTGACTAATTTTGGTAAAATCTTCGGCTAGCCGCCCAGCCCTCTGCTCTGACACGGCCCTGTTTAACAAGAACTTGGATATAATGTGACACCAACCCCGGACTTAAGTTTAGCTTTCTAGCAATCCGTGGCACTTGGCTTCCAGAGTTTGACTTAATATACTCCTCGATTTTAGTTAAATTATTGATCATGCGTTTTTTTCTTGCCTGTACACCTAATTGAGATAGCTCGACTGACCGTAGGCTTGTATAGTACCTAGCTGCTATTGCTAACTCCTCTTCGGTAAGCGCGGCCACAGCGGAAGGTAAGCCATTAGTGTCATCAGATGGGCTCTGTACAGCTTGGGGTTGTTTTGGCTCCTCCCGTATCTCAGGGGTTTGGTTGGCCATAGTCGGTGAATTTTCTTCTATTTTTTGTGGCAGTGGTGATGGGGGCAACACTGAGCTAGGGTTTTCTACTACATCGTTAGGATCGAACTGTTCACCAATCGGCTGCTGTATACTGACATCAGGGTTCGGTACAGGAAGCGTTTCTACCAACGTCTCAGTTGTTATGCTTGGTTTGGGCATATCGACAGGCTGATCCACAACTATTGGGGCATCGCTTTTGGCTTGGTCTGGGATAGTCGGTTCTGACAACTGCGGTTCAATTTGCTCAACATCGCTACCTACTATTCCAGTGGCGGCAGCTTCAGGTTGCAGCGGATCTGCTCCGCCAGCACCATCATCATTACTGCCAGCATCATTATTTTCATTATTCATTTGGTTAAATTGTACTACCCTTTACCATTTTTGTATGCTATTTATACGGTTTATAAACACAAATACTGTTGTTATTTTTTGGCTATCTCTAGCCTAAGAACAGTTTAATAATAAAGGCTGTTATTTTTACACAGCTATTTATAAAAAACTTGTTGACAATAGTGTTTAAGCTTACTAATATAAGGTTAGCACTTGAATAAAAAAAGTGCTCAAAAACAAAAACGACCCCCTATAACAACCGTTTCTCGCAAGCGGTTGTTCCATAAGAAAACAAGACAAAAACTACAATCAAAATAAGGATCCGGCTACCACGAATACGCCGGATCCTTTAAATTTACGGACACCCAACTTGCCCGCCAATCAGCGCGCTACAAGCATCGAGTATCAAGTATGAATACACAGATAGTAGTAAGTAGTTAGTAGTAAGTAGCAAGCGTAAAATTCTAAATTCTAAACTCTAAACGAAGTAAGTATCACGTATTACGTATCATGTATAAAGTATGAATTTCCCCTCAGTAAACAGTCATCAGTAAACAGTTATCAGTATTCTTCCGTAAACCATAAACTATCAACTATCAACTATCAACTCGTCCCTAGTCCCTAGTCCCTAGTCCCTAGCCCGTAGCCCTAATCACTCTAACCTCTAACCTAACCGCTGCTCATCTCCTTGCTCCCATCAATCCCCTGTGATATTATTCAACCAAAATAAGGGGTGGCTAAGGAGTAAATCATCTTGCCTGCCACCAAAATTCTCTCTGTTCAAGACAACGGCCTTACCGGGGCACTTATTGAAATAGAGTGTCAGCTAAGTAACAGCTTGCCCAACGTAGTTATAGTAGGGCTAGCAGGTAAAAGCTTAGACGAGGCTAAAGAGAGGCTTAGAAGCGCCTGCACCTCTAGTGGCACGCCCCTACCAAAGAAAAGGATTATCCTAAACCTCGCTCCGGCAGACCTTCCAAAAGAAGGCAGTAGCTTTGACCTTAGTCTTGCTGCCAGTATTTACGTCTCGAGTGGCCAAGCAAGACTACCAGAAGAAGCTGCTGTTTACATCGGTGAACTAGGCTTAGATGGTACTATACGGCCAGTCCGTGGAATACTAGGTAAACTCCTTGCCGCTCACGAAAAAGGCATTGAAAAAGCCTACATTCCAGCCGGCAACCTGCCCCAAGCCAGACTTATCAAAGGCCTTAGGGTCATCCCGTTACAAAAACTCAAAGACCTCTATGACATTCTCAACAATCCTGATAGCGAACCGCTAGTTGTAACTGACGGTAAGTTGCCTGCGCCTACTGATTCGAACTCCTCTCTGTTAGACGACATTGTCGGCCAAGAGCGAGCCAAACGCGCCATGCTAATCGCCGCCGCCGGCCACCATAATATCTTGCTCAACGGTCCACCGGGGGTTGGCAAAAGCATGTTGGCCAAAGCCATGGCTACTCTGCTGCCACCATTGTCAAACGAAGAAAGCATTGTTGTTACACACCTTCACTCTCTCGCAGAAAATAATTATGATTCAATAGTCGTTAACCGCCCGGTTCGCGCCCCCCACCATACAGCCAGCGCTACAGCTGTCGTAGGTGGTGGTCAAAACCCGCGCCCCGGAGAAATAAGCTTATCTCACGGCGGCATACTGTTTTTGGACGAGCTGCCCGAATTCCACCGCGATATTATCGAGTCGCTTCGCCAGCCGTTAGAGGACAAAACTATTCGCGTTTCTAGGGCCAAAACCAGTGTTCTATACCCAGCTAATTTTATTCTTGTTGCTACGCGCAATCCCTGCCCCTGCGGCTACTTGAACAGCAGCAAACCTTGCACTTGTACCCCTTATCAGATCATTCAATATGAAAAGAAATTGAGTGGCCCAATCCTTGACCGTATCGACCTGCATGTTCAGGTAGACTCAATCGACAACTCCAAGCTGCTAGAAGGTGCTCCCAAAACATCAAATTCCAAGAACTTTGCTGCTAGCGTTGCGGTATGCGCTCAAGTTCAGGCTGAACGCTTTGGCAAGCTAGGCGTCTTCAACAGCGACATGAGTAACGCCCAGGTCAAAAAACACGTCAACCTAGAGCCAGCCGCCAAAGAATTGCTCGACGCCGCCGCTGACAGACTAAACATCTCAGCTCGCGTCTATATGCGCACGCTCAAGGTCGCCCGGACCATCGCCGATCTTGACGGCTCAGACACAACCTTACCCGCCCACATCAGCGAAGCCCTCCAATACCGCCCCATCACCACAAACTTCTAACCTCAGACTGCCCGGGTTGTGCAATGAAATCCTTAGCGTTAGACGTATAAGGTACGGCAAGTATAGGCTATGTGTTATCGGCTAAGGGTTATAAGGGTAAAGATAAGAAAGGGTGTGTCTAGTACGCAGTACAGAGTTTTGCTAGTGGCCGGCCTCTAGCAGTCTATATACCTATTAATATGCCCGTTGGCATATTAACTACCATGAGAAGCTGAGTCCCGCTTTCCTTCCTTGCTGACTAGATGTTGTAGGTAATGACGATGATTTGTCATTGCTACAATTCAGATAGGTCAAGAAGGAACGAGTACGGGTCGTTTCTTTGCCTACTTTCTTATTGACATAAGAAAGTAGGGCGGCAAAGCTAGGGCTGATAGGCCAAGCGCCGAAATGGAATTAGAGAAGCTAATAAACCTTAAGAAATTTGCCCCCAAACTGTTGCACCCCAAATCCATCTCTGTTATAATAACTATCAATAAATATGACGCGAGGACAGAACAATTAACAAATACACCCGCATAAACGAGGCGATTCGCGCGCCACTTTTGCGTGTCATAAGTGAAGACGGAAGTCAGCTTGGCGTTCTTAGTCGCCGCGAGGCGATAGATGCCGCAAAAGCTGCCGAGCTGGATCTTGTAGAGGTTTCGCCAAATGCCAACCCCCCTGTTTGTAAAATTGTCGATTGGGGCAAATACAACTACCAGCAAACCAAACAAGCTCAAAAAAACAAGCGCACTGCCAAAACAAGCGAGATCAAGCAGATGCGTTTTGGCCTGAAGATTAGCGACCACGACCTAGGTGTCAAAGCTCGCAAAATCCAGGAGTTCCTTGACGAAGGTAACAAGGTCAAGATCATGGTCGTTTACCGTGGTCGGGAGCTAGCGCATCGAGACATAGGCTTCAAGCTAGCCGACAAAATAGTTGCTCTGTTCGGAGAAAAAATCAGCGTTGATCAAACTCCACAGTTCGCAGGAAAACAGCTAAGCTTCCAGATTCGACCCAGCCAAAACTACAAACCAAAACCACAAGACACAGAATCTTAATAAATTTCATATCATTTCAGAAAGGATATATATGCCCAAACTAAAGACCCACAGCGGAACCAAAGACCGTGTTCGAATTACCAAGAACGGTAAGGTCTTGCGCCGCAAAGCGAGCGGCAATCACTTGCTGAGCAAGAAAAGTGAACGACGTAAGCGAACATTTGCCGGAGTAACTGAAGTTACAGGTAAAACTGCACGCAACATGAAAAGAAAACTAGGAGTTTAATAAATGAGAGTAAAAAGAGGCGTTACGGCCAGAGCCCGCCACAATAAGATCAGAAAAGCTACCAAGGGCTTTACCAAGTCAAACCGCTCAAGCGTCAGACGTGGTAAGCAAGCCATCGTCAAAGCCCTAGAGAACGCACATCGCGACCGCCGAGAACGCAAACGAACGTTCAGACAATTATGGAATGCTCGTATTAATGCTGCTGCCCGTCTAAACGGCACCACTTACAGCGTACTGATGAACGGCATCAAGAAAAATCAACTTGGCCTAGACCGCAAAGTCTTGGCAGAGCTTGCAGTTAATGAGCCAAAGGCTTTTGCCGAAGTTGTTAAAGCTGCCAGCAAATAAGTTCACTTTTTTAGGAACACTAAAAACCACCGATAAACTTCGGTGGTTTTTTGCTATAATACAGAGGTGAGCTATTCGGCTGACCGCCCATACGGGAGGAAAGTCCGGGCAGCGCAGAGAACGACAGTTGTTAACGGCAACCAAGAGTAATCTTAGGGAAAGTGCCACAGAAACGACACAGCCTAACGCCCTAAAGGCGCGGCAATGGTGAAACGAGTGGGGTAAGAGCCCACAGTCTCTCGTGGTGACACGGGAGAGAGGTAAACCCTGTCGGCTGCAAGGTAGTATCATCTAGCAGGCTTCTCGCCATGATGGTACGTTCAATAATCCGCGACGAGCCGCATGGCAACATGCGGACAAGATAGATGGCCAGCCCCGCCTAACGGCGGGACAGAACCCGGCTTATAGAATAGCTCACACCTTTTACTATTTGCCCTAAACAATTAAGGCACTTTGCCAAAATTCGCACTAGCTTTCTTCTGCGTCTAAAGCCTTATTTACCTCAGCATCGGCCTCTTTGTTCAACTCCCTAGGTACATGAGAAAATGAAATTTTTTGGAACTGTTCTGTTAACTGCTTGATTGATTCGTGTATCGGCCACAGATCACGATTTCGAACCTTGAAGATACCCTTCATTTGGTTAACCACGAGTAGCGAATCCATCCGCACATCGACTTCCCTGACGTGGTTACTTAAGCACCACTCCAAACCAATCTTCAGAGCCTGGTACTCCGCCTGGTTGTTGGTGGTAATCCCAAGATACTTAGAACCGCTGGCAATAGGCTTTTTTGCTTCATCAAATACCGCCCAGCCCGACGCCGAAGGACCAGGGTTTCCCCTAGAACCGCCATCGGCGTAAAGCATAACTTTGCCTGGCACCTTGCTGGTTTTGTCGCCGGCAGGTTCGTTATAAACAACCTCATAGTAAGGCTCGGGGCTTTCATACGGCGTATAGTCAAAAGTAACTAACTTCACTGGCAAGTCAACTTGCTGGTCGTCGTTATAACTTTGTCGGTACACCGCCAACAGATCAGCAGCATCCTCAAAGTCGCCATTCGGTACCTCGCCACGCTTCAGCTGACCAAGGCTATATATATCCGTCGCAGTGATCTGCCCTTGTCCTAAAATCAGCCACTGCGCTGGGTTGGTAGCACTTGTTTTGTCTACCACCCGAAATTCATCTCCCGCTCTTAGATCTTTGTCGTCGATTAAGCGTAAAGTGTAATTATTCGGGCCTGCCACCAGCCTAAGAGCCCTACCGTGATCAAATTTTAGTTGTTTCATTATTATATATTGTAGCGACAAACTCGCCTTAAAACTATCGTATAAATGGCAGGTGTCTAAAGTTGGCGTAGACAATGGCCGCTATATGACCATTGACTGGCAGCCGCACAACTCGAGCGCCAGGTACTAGCATATCAGCAAGCGGTACCACGTCATCACTTTTTGGTTGATAGCAAGTTACTTTGCTGCCCCTAAGGTCATTCACAGCCTGCTCAGATGCCCTAACAGACTCAATTAGCGCTACGTACCTTTTGAAGTATCGTGGGCCAACTGAGTCCGCTCCCTGCACTTTTCCAGCAACCAAATGCAGGCTAGTCGACCTGTACTTACTGCCAAGGCAGACTGCCAAACTAGCGCCGGCGCTAATACCATAAATTATTGAAGGCAATCCCGATTCTTCATAAACTTTTAGTAGACGTGCAAATTTATCAGCATAACTTTCACCACTCCCCCACAACGCCTCAAAGTAAACTATTTTTCGGCGACGGAACAGATTCAGTAGCCCAATGTAACGGCGCTGAAGCCCACCATTCTCGCGGTCCCCAACCCCGGGGATATATAAAACCGAATAACTCACTACTGAACCTCCAAACTTAAAGCAATAAGGCCACGTCCGATTATGCCGATTTGGCTACCTTTAATCAATAACATATGGTCGGGTCGAACATACCCTACACGAACTGCTTAAAAGCTTGATGGAAGACTATTCCAGCACTGTTATCGTACTCGAAAAACTTAGAAACGCTTGCAACACTAAGGCTAGTACCAGATTAGTAAAAAACTTAGTGTATTAAGCCACTTCAGCTAATACACGCACAGGTGTTAATTGTTTTGCAGCTTTTTGAATACGTTGGCGATTACGAATTGCTTCTATACTACGAACGGCAATGACTTCCTGTTTCTGCGTAACTGATCCATCACAGTTTTGTTGTAGAGTCGATAAGTAGTTCACACCGATTTCTTCGGGTCGGTCGTGCCAACTAACGTGTGTATGTAAATCACTCTTTCCGGTTGCGTCTGCACCTTCACCGCACATCACAGCAAAATAGGTTTGTGCGTTATGCTTCTTCATTAAGCGTTGAGCCAATCGCATAGTACCACCACCAATTACCCAGTCATCTACGAATAGAACACGAAGCTGTTCGCCATCTGCAAGTTCATTGCCACGCTGCATGCCGAACCGCTTACTAGCTTCCACAATTTCATCAACCTTTTCCTGAAGCACATCAGGGTCTTCTAACTTACTGACCCTTGCAAAGTGTAAATTACCATCTAGGGTTGGGAATGGCTGACCATCTCTCGTCTGCTGCCAAGCAGCGTGCATAGCCAAACCGAACAACCGTCCACCTCTATCACAACCAATAACAATGTGTGGCTGTACATCTTCCATAAACTCAAGCACTGGTAATGCCATCTCAGGAAGGTCTTCTGGTTTTGTTGCTCCTAAGTCAAGATAACCACCAAATGGCTGTTGTACATTTCCGCCATTTAGCAATGAAGCGGGAAGCTGACTGATGAGCTGATTCTGCCTGCTTTGAGGCATTTGTATAAAGTTCTGAATGGCAAGCTGTCCTAGAGTACGACCTAGCAATTCAGACTTTGGCTTAATAATTTCGTATTGAGAGAGCTTGGATTCACTTATACAACTCAACTCAGGATAGTATTCTAACTCAGGATAGTATTCTTTTTGTATTAAGTTCTCTTTGGGTAGCTGGATACTGTTGAGGTTTAACTTTTCTTCGTACCGTTCTGGTCTAATTGAGTAAGGATCGTCATAGTACTTAATTATGTAATTATTTTTGTCTTCCAGTGTATGTGGAATGAGGAGTTCATGTTTTGGCAGTTCTTTAATACGCCTTTCACTGAACGGGTCATATTCACCAAGCAAGGCTTCTAACCTAAACTCTTCTTCCATAATCTGTTGATTGTAACATAATTCAACACTTTATGCAAGAGCATAATTAAACGTACTGGAACTGGCAAACAACAGAGGTACGAGATAACTCACAAATTAAATGAACCCTGGGACGGGTTCATAAAATCTGGAAATATCGATCGTGGTCGGGGATGCGAGACTTGAACTCACGACCTCACGACCCCCAGCCGTGCGCGCTACCAACTGCGCCAATCCCCGAATCTTACCAAAAGTTAGCTCCAAGCGGCCGCAGATTTATCCGCTGTTACCTAAATTGGAAGCTTCTCACTCATAAACCACGGTTTACTTGCGTCTGCTTCCTATATGATTTTGTTCAGAAAATCATAAAGGCCGCCCGAGCTAACGTACTAATTTTAACTCATGCACACTACACCATACAATTTAAAAACCTCCGAAATTACGGAGGTTTTTAAGTCATAGTGACGTTGACTATAGCCTATAGTCTAGAGCGTACCCTTTTTCTTCAAAGTACGAATAGCATCGGTACTCAATTTTAGACGAACCTTGCGGCCGTCAATTACCAAAGTCTTAGTTTGTAGGTTGGGCTTCCAGACTTTCTTGGTGTGGCGCTGCGAAAAACTGACATTACTGCCGTACTGCTTGCCCTTGCCCGTTAAATCACATTTTTGCATAAGTCTTATTATAACCCAAAAACACCTTACAGGTCAACCATTTGAGCAACATTCAATAGACATGGGCAGCGATTAGGTTAGAGTGATTAGGGTCTAAGGTCTAGGGTCTAAGGTCTAATTCATACATGATACATAATACTACCCAGTGTTTAGATTTTCTCCTCCTCGTTCATAGTTCCGGGTAAGCTCCTTCCTTCGCGAAAACACTCATGGCAAGCTATAATGTAGCAAATGGATAACCTACTACAGATCAAAGATGCCGTACCCATCGTCTTAGCCCTAATAATCTCTGCTGCGCCCCATGAAATGATGCATGCTTTCACCGCCTACAAGCTGGGCGACGATCTAGCTCATTCTCATGGCCGTATCTCTCTTAACCCCATGCGCCACATTGACCCGATATTAACCATAGCTCTGCCCTTTTTTAGTCTAGTGTTAGGTGGTGGCATTATTATGGCGGCTAAGCCAGTCCCCATTAATACCTCACGTATCCGTGGCGGCGAAAATGGCCTTGCCTTAACTGCTCTGGCTGGTCCCCTAACCAATTTAGTCTTTGCTGGTTTGCTTTCTCTGCCACTAAACATGATGAGCCACGGCGGCCCAATTTTTGAGTTCACTAAGATTCTCTTCCTGGTTAACATCGGACTTTTTGTATTCAACATGTTGCCTATCCCACCGCTAGACGGCTCACGGCTCGTCTACGCTATTGCTCCTCGCCCCGTTCAAAGAGTATTTGAGATTATAGAATCTCAGGGAATATTCTTTTTCCTAATTCTAATCATGATATTCGGGACTGCTATCTACCCAGTCATCGACAAAGCTCAAGCCCTACTAATTAACTTCTTTATCCGCTAAACTTTAGGCTCTAGGACCACCAGTTTTGCCTGTTCCGCGCCTAGTTCTAGATTTTTTAGTTTGGCAGCGTTGCTTCTTGGAGATTCATCGACAGTCATACCTAGAGTATTCAAAGCTTCCTCTAAAGTCGGAGTTGGCATTTCGGTCTTAATGCCGCTGACAGTAAAGTATGTAGGAATCACAACACTTGGCTCCAATTTCTTGATTACTTTTAGCGCTCCCTCTGCATCTAACGTGAAGCCGCTGCCTCCAACAGGCACCATCAAAACATCAACATCCCCGATTTCTTCCACCTGTTGATCGGTGATATCTGGGTGGATATGCCCCGCCATAACCACGTTTCCATCAAGGGCCGTAAACTTAAATACTGTGGCAGTTTTTTTACCTTCTTCATCACGATGACCTCTTACACCAACTGCTTTTACAGAAATGTCGCCGACTTCATATTCACCCGGCACAGAGAGTAGCAGTCTACCGCCATCGGCAACCGGAATCGCAACATCGGTCTGTACGCTTACATCATCAGCTTTAGTTATAGACTTCTTACCCTGCACGGCCAAAGTATCATCAACTATTATCCGAGTTTTCTTAGTCTCGAGTCTAATAGCATTAGCGCCGTAGTATTCAATATCCATTTTTTGCCTTTCTATTTAGAAAAAATTTTATTTTTATCCATTACGATCTGTTTTTTGGATTCTTCTAGCTGGCTCCAAAAGCGGTCTCGCACTTGTGATCGATAAAGTGCTTCATCGGCGGTAAAACTGGCATATCTTAGCTCAACTCCCTCCGACTTTTCCATTTCTGCGACCAAGTTGGCTAGTTTAGTTGGGTTTACATCACCAACCACCAAAACATCTATCGGCGCCGTCTCATCCCTAGTTAAGTGTCCCGAGTAAACTACCGCGTCAACGTTGCCAACAGATCGCCACTTACGAGCATCGTTACTAGTGGTGGTGACTGCCGCCAACTCCTCACCTAACTCTTTTGTGGCTTCACTGGTCTCAGCCTCGCTATCTGGCACAGATACGGCGCTGCCAAAAATCGCATTCAGTGATTTATAGAATTCGTAATCTTTATTGACCTGATAATACAGCCTGTTCTCAGCCGTATCCGAACTTATCAAACCAACGCTTAGCAAATTAGATAATTCGCGACGAACAGAGTTAATTTGTTCATCTATCTTACGAGTTATTTCTCGGACATAAAAAGATCGCTCAGGATTACCATAAAACAGGTACAAAAGCTTCACTCTTGTTTTCGAACCAAACAACTGTTCAATCATTATCTTGCCCTCCTCATAATCCTATTGTATCAAAAAAAGGTTCACCATACATGCTGTTTAGTCATAACGAACACACAAATTACATCATCTGCCTTAATAAACAGACCAAAAGGCCCACCAGCCATCAACCAGCTTGCCTACCCAATTCTCTCATACCCCCCTATTGCGGCCTACAAAACCGTGTTCCTATGATCTGCTATAGCAGATCATAGGAACACGGATCAAATAAGGTAGGAGAGGGCAGATTCGGCTGAGTCGAACCAGCGAATGTTGGGGTTTCGCTTGAACCAAGTCATCTGGCGCTTAGCTAGCTGATAGTCCCGAGTCGCAAAGGCCGCTTTTGCTTGATTCAGGTCAATCTCACCTCTTAGGTAATCAGAAAAAGCGCGATACCCCGGTGCGTCTAGCGCTTTAGCGCTTGGGTATTTTTTGTGAAGCATCGCTACCTCCTCAACAAACCCATTTTCGACCATCTTGTCTACTCGCACAGTCAATTTTTGTTTCAGCATTTCCCTCCCCGGATTCAGGCCAATAATAAATGTCCCTTCTCTGAGCGGAGATTTTGCATGTTCTGCCTCCGGCGCGCGGTGACGAGGATTAACCGAATCTCTGCCACCGCTTGCACCAGCGAAGTCGTAATCAAATATGACAGAGTCAACATACAGACCACTGCCGCCTATCATGATAGGCAACTTCCCGCGTTTGTTGATGTCTTCGATTGCTTGTAGTGCTAACTTCTTAAAATCCGCAACCGTAAAGGGCTCGTCTGGCTTAATCACGTCTATCAAGTGGTGTCGGACAGCGGCCTGCTCTTGCCGGCTGGGTTTAGCCGTGCCTATGTCCATGTACTTATAGACTGTACGACTATCGGCACAAATGATCTCGCCATTTAATTTTCTGGCTAGCTCTATAGCTAGCGCTGTCTTGCCGCTGGCCGTAGGCCCAACGATGACTAGTAGATGGTATTTGGGAGTTGGCATTTGGAGGTTTCCGTGTAGCATCTACTGCCTTCCATCTACCAAGGTTGGTTGCCAAATTAGCTTATCAATATCAATTTGGTATGATTCAGCTTCGCCAAACACTTCAACCCCTTCGGCTTCAAGCATCAACTTTTGGGCTTCGCGCCCGCCGTGATAGCCGCTCGCTAGGCCACCTTTTTTATTAACCACTCGGTGCCAAGGTAGATCTTGCGGCCCAAAATGGGCTATCCCGCCAACTATTCTCGATGCTCTAGCGTTTCCGCACAACGCCGCTATTTGTCCATAAGTCATCACTCTGCCTGCCGGAATTTGCGCAACCAAAGCGTAGACTTTTCTTGCAAATTCTCCTCCCGGATGATCAGCTCCATTAAACTTCATATTCTAATTATTATGTCGCATCGAACCTAGCGTTAAGCTTGATAGTAAATGTGGCACTTCAGTCAGATTAGATGCTACCACAGCTTCCCGGGATAGGTTATGTCCATTGTGATTATGTGATGGATACTGAATCGAAATCCCAACCAATCCGGCTCCAATCGCCGCATTTACATTATGATCAGCGTCATCTATGGCGGCAAAAGCTCCAATTTTTCTATACGTCGAGACTTTGGATGTCATTTTGTGATCGCCATTATACTCGGCTGTGTGTACATCGCTAAAGATTCCCGGAAAATGTAATTTTACAGACTCTATAGTTATAGCTTTATGCGTAGGAGGCCTAGCAGTAACTATTTGGAGATCATAGCGCTCAACTAGAAGGGTTAAACCTTCAGTTGCAGCTTCGTAAGCAGGCGTTTCTATACTTTTTGTAAGTGTATACTGGTTTAGCAGTTCAGTAAATTCTTTGGCGGTCAACCCACTATCGGGGTAGGCCTCATCATAATGAAATTTACCTTCAATCGCTTTAACGGATAGCAGGTCAATGCCGTGTTCGTCATGCATCCAATTTCTAAATGGAATATCAAATGGCACAACACAATCATCGTAGTCTACAGCTATAATCTCTTTATTTTTTGCCAATTAAATCCTCAACAACTATTAGATTATACATATATTAACAGATTGCAGAATCATAAAGATATATTTAGAGCGAAGCATGTGACACTCGAGACTTAGCCTCATTTTTGACACTTCTAATGAAATTCTCTGCTGGATACGCCAATTCCTGGCGGCCCTCCAAGGCCAAATCGGCTCTCACTCTAGGCGTCACCTCGCCCGATTCAACCTCTTTTTCGCCAATTACGATAGAGTACGGCACTTTCCAAACTTCGGCGGCGCGAATCTTCTTGCCGACGGACTCACTAGAATTGTCCAGATAAGCACGCACGCCCCTCTCTTTGGCCAGACTGACTAGCTTTTCTGCAAACTCTACTATCCCATCGGTCTGGTTTACCGTAATGACCCTTAGCTGTTCTGGAGCACACCAAAGCGGGAACTTGCCAGCTGTATGCTCAATGTAAACGCTCAAAAAGCGCTCGATACTACCCAGTGTTGCACTGTGGATCATGACTGGCCTAGCGGCTTGCCCTTCTTCATTCGTGTACTCAAGCTCAAATCTTTCAGGCTGAACAAAATCAAGCTGTACTGTTGCCAATTGGTGCTCTCTACCAATTGCATCGGTCACCATAAAGTCTATTTTTGGCCCATAAAACGCCGCCTCGCCCTCTTGCTCGAAGTACTCCAGCTTATTGGCAATTACAGCGTTTTTAAGTTGGGCCTGTGCTGACTCCCAGAGTTTCTTGTCGCCCAAATAAGCATCACTTTCGTCTCGGTAGCTTAGCCTTACTCGCAAGTTCATTCCCACTATTGAATATAATTCATCGGCACACTCAAGTAGACTGTTTATCTCGGTTTCTATCTGATCAGGTCGGCAAAAAACATGGCTATCATCTTGGGTTAGCGCCCTAACTCGGCTCAAACCGCCGAGCTCACCCGTTTTTTCATCGCGGTAATCAGTCGTTGTCTCCAGGTAGCGTACGGGCATTTCGCGGTAACTGCGCTGCTGTGACGCATAAATCCTGGTGTGATGCGGGCAGTTCATCGGCTTCATCACTAGCTCATCGCTTGTTTCTTGGCTCTTTACCAAAAACAGCTCATCGCCAAACTTGGCCCAGTGGCCGCTTTTTTCGTATAAGTCCTTTTTAGTTATGTGAGGCGTCCACACTTTTTGGAAGCCTCTTTTTTCACGCAGCTCATTCGAAAGCTTAGAAAGCTCCTCCCGTAAGACGGTTCCACGTGGCGTAAACATCGGCAGCCCAGAACCAACTAAATCCGAAGTTACGAACAAGTCATATTCCACACCCAAACGGCGGTGATCCCGCTTCTTGGCTTCCTCGAGCATATTTAGATACTGTCGAAGCTCCTTGTCTGACGCAAAAGCCACTCCATAGAGCCGCTGCATTTGAGGATTTTTCTCATTGCCACGCCAGTAAGCGCCAGCCACACGCATCAACTTAAACGCCCCGACCTTATCTGTCGATTCTACATGAGGCCCGCGGCACAAATCAGTAAAATCACCATTGCGGTAAAAACTAACCTCGGTAATTGTCTTTGTCGATGCAGCCCCTGAAATCCCAGCAGGTAGCCCCATCATTGCCAAGTCCAAATCTTTGGCTAGAGTTGTACCTTCTCTTTTTAGGTCGTTCAAAAGCTCAATCTTGTATGGCTGCCCTGCCTTGTCTGCCCAGGCCAAAGCTTCATCAACAGGCATCATAAACTTTTCAAATGCTTGCTTTTCGGCGATAACTTTTCGCATTTCCGCCTCAATTTTGTCGAAATCGTCCTCACTTATCGTCACGCCAGGCACGTCAATATCATAGTAAAAACCGTTTTCCACCACCGGTCCTACCCCAAGCCTGGCCTCTGGCCAAAGCTTAGTTACAGCAGTAGCCATTATGTGCGCTAGGCTATGTCTCATAGGGTATAGTTCGTCTTCTGGATTGCTCATTTTTCCTCCTAGTTATAACTCTGTACTCGTCTTGGTTCAGGCCTGTTTTCAGTTTCAATGAAGCCGCTTTTTATCATCTTAAAAGCTTGCGTCAGCATATCTGTTTCCTCATCGTCCTTACCAATCGTTGCTATTTCACTCTCTTCAATCCAGCGTGATTCATTGTGATCTTCCGGGTTTAACTTTGGCTCAACACCTTCATCTAGGTAACAGAAGTAGCCGACTTCTATACAGAATTCGCCATTCATATAGCAAGTAAAACTGTCTACTGGGCTACCAACTCTGACATCTATACCAAACTCTTCTCGCATTTCCCTCTTTAAAGCTGCCTGAGGTGTTTCACCTGGCTCAACATGACCCCCAGGTACTTCGTAGCGGTTTGGAAAAATCTTTTTTGTAGATGCACGTCTCGCCAAAAAGATTCGTCTATCTCTGACAATTAGCCCTACAATCATTATATTACTGTTGTGGTCGCTCATAGCCCCTCCTTAACTAACTCACCACCGACTCGCTTATATTCTCTACCTTCGTTTATTGTCAGCTTTGCCATAATAGCTTTTTCCAAATCCCCGCCTAAAATTGCCGCTAAACCTAGAGTTTCTATGACTACGTCGGCGGCTTCTTCTAATACCTCGGGGAGCAACTTCCCGCCCTCCCATGCTTCGGTTAGTTCATTTAGCTCACCACGAATCCTACCTAGTTTTTTCCTCGGGTCAGTGGTGTCAAAGCCTTGATTAACCATGTTATCCCAGACTCGTCGCTGCATATCTGCTACTTCGCCCATACAAAACTCCTTCTAAAAATAAATAAACACGCTGTTATTAGCGTGTTTCGGGTCAGCCAGTTAGCTGACGGTTCCACCGAAAACTTTTCACTCATCAAGCGCGCGTTCCCTAGCTCGCTATCTATCAGGTTAAGCTCCGCGGTTAGTGATTCCGCCTCAATGCTTAAGATTATTGTACCACAGTAATTAATAGTAGCAGAAAATAGTGAGCGAAAGTTGGCCAATAATCCCGTTAATCTGACTGAGCATATCAACTACTCTGAGAAACTGAGTCCCGCTTTCCTTCATTCCTAACTAGTTTCTCTAGAGGCTAGATGCTGGCTCCCATTCTTCAGGCTCCTGATTGACGAGTGTCAAAACGACAATTAGAGTGAGTGACGTGTTTGAAGAAGATTAGTGTAATTCACTAATCTTCTGAGTTGTCAGAGCATTGTCGTTTTTGACTACGAGACAATAACGAGTCTGAAGCCAGGGCTACTTCTTTGCCTACTTTCTTGTCAGCACAAGAAAGTAGGGCGGTAAAGCTAGGCCCCAAGGGGGCCGAGCGCCGAAATGGGAGCTAGAAAAATTTTATCATGCAAATAAAAAAGCGTCCGACTCTCTCGCAAATAAGTCCGACGCTTTCTTTTAGGAGAAACCTCTCCCAAAACACAACCTAAATAAGACTATACATGCTATAGCCCGATAATGCTAGTACTTTTTTACCCACTTTTCCACAACGTCCAATTTTACCCCCAAGTTTTCCACGTGCCTTATAATGCTAGCGCTTATAATTTTATATCACAGACTGAATAATAATAAATCAACTCTTGTCATAACAATAAATATCCCCTATACTTACCCCTGTTGGTTGTTGCCGTTAAATCCAAATCGCAGTTCAGACTGCGTTTTCAAGAAGAGTCGGCTTGGCGAGGTCGCAAGAAGTGGTGAGTAAACTTGTTTTGTCATCAGTTCTTGCGAAAACGCCATCACACGCCGACAAGGGCGATTAGCTCACTTGGCTAGAGCGCTTCCTTGACGTGGAAGAGGTAAAAGGTTCAAATCCTTTATCGCCCACCAAAACTTATCGGCTTTATAGCCGATTTTTTTAGTTTTGAGCAAGCTTGATCAATACAGATAGCGGCACAACTCGTAATATCGAACCTGGCTCTACAACAGTTTCTAAGTCTTCAATTTCAACTTTTTGTGTTTTTCCGCTGGCATGTGCAATTGTTCCGGTCTTGATAAGAATTCCCATGTGGTTTCTTGGAGGCCTTGGCCCGGTTACTCTACGCATTATTAGGGCATCACCAGCTTCAGGTTCAGTATCGACAGACAGCCCCATTAGTTGTGGTACGTGTCTATACTCGTCATCCCACTCCCTGACATCGACATGTGCGGCAGTACAAACACTTGCAATAACCAGGCCACTACAATCAAAACCTCGGCCGTCCATACCAACCTCCATGCATTCTTGTCGGGTAAATACACCACCACATAAGTTCACTGGCTTATAGTGATGTCTGAATGGCAAACCTTGCTTAGATAAAGCAGTTCTAACAACACGCTGGCGCAAGTCTCTTAGTTGCGGGCCCAGCTCTGTCATCTTCGAAGTTCTTCGCAAATTTTAGTTAAGTACCTAAGGTTGTGAACACTAGCCAAACTACCGGCTAACGGCTCACGCACCTTAAACTGGTGGCGGAAGAAGCCTTTGCTATAGCCGCTGGCACATGTGTAACAATCACAACCCGGATCAATCACGCTCGCGTCTTGTGTGTACTGCTCATTGGTCAGGTGAATCTTTTTATCGCCAGAGACCCATACCGTTGCATGTCTGGCGTTTCGAGTCGGGAGCACGCAATCCGCCATATCAATCCCATGTTCGTAAGCAAACCTTAGGTCTGCCGGCGCGCCAACACCAAGTAAAAACCTAGGCCTGTCTGCGTCATACTGTGGGGCTAAGTGCTCTAATACTTTAAACATCTCGGCCTGTGGCTCTCCAACGCTCAAGCCACCGATTGCAATACCATCTACATCACTATCCTGAACCATTTTGAGGCTTTGAGAGCGTAGTTCTAGGTCTAGGCCACCTTGTACCACACCAAACAGCAGAGGCCTTCGCAACCCATTAGCCTGCTCGTCAGCAGAGCTGAGGACTATGCTAATTGGTTGTGGCGCATTAGCAGATTTTCCGCTGCGACTACTCGCATCAGCGTACACTTCGGTACGCTTCTCTCCGTTGCTCGCGGCAAAATCAGCTACTGCATCCCCATGCGAAGGCCTCTGGAGCTTTTCTTTTTTCTCTTGTTCTTTTGTGAGTTTCTTGAATTCGACAACGCAGCGCTCAAGCCAACGATGGGTCCGATCAAATGCTTCCTTTACTTCTGCAGGCGTAGCGTCGTCTAGCCCAATCAAATGATCGAATGCCACAAACATATCACTGCCTAGCGCAAACTGAATCTGCATAGAGCTTTCTGGGGTTATCAAATGCTTACTGCCAGTTACAGGGTCTTTAAAAGTTACACCTTCTTCGGTAACTTTGGTGTGCTTGCCCAAAGAAAAGACCTGAAAACCACCGCTATCCGTCAAAATTGGCCCGCGCCACTTACCGAATTCATGTAAACCACCAAGACTAGCAACTACCGCTTCACCTGGCTGCAGATGCAGATGATAGGTGTTGGCTAACACGACTTGCACACCTGTTCCGGCAACTTGCTCTGCCGTCAAGGTTTTTACTACCCCCCGTGTACCATCAGGCATAAATGTCGGAGTTAGCACTCTACCAGCACGAGTGTCAAAGTAACCGCAACGACCGTGCTGTCCAAAGGTTTTTGTTGTAATAAATTGTTTGCTCACTCTGTTAATAATAGCACAGCTATTGACTTTTACACCCTACTATGTTACCATAAGCATGTTAATGTGAGGTAAGCGTATCAGCAATACCAGCTCGCTTGACGTCTTCAAACTCTTTTACGAAGAGATTGGAAGCGCTAAGCCGGCCGCCGTTCGTTCAATCAGACGCGGCCGTTAACAGGGTGAGGAAATTTAAAAAGCGTTTCTCCTTTAAGAGAAACGCTTTTTTAGTAGCAAGTAGTTAGTAGTTAGTAGTTGGCATAGAACCCTAAATCCTAAGCACTAAATTCTAAACGAAGATAGTATCAAGTATTATGTATAAAGTATGAGTTTCCCCTCGGTAAACAGTTCTCAGTCTTCAGAATTTTTCTATCATCCATAAACCATAAACTCGCACCGAGTCCCTGCTACCTAGCTCTGCTTGCCGTCTTTCAAAGAAGTTGCCATACCCTTATCGGTCACAACTGCCTTCTCCGTTACGTCAAAACCACCGATGTATTTGCCAAAAATCAGTCTAGTCTGCGAGTAGATAGCAGCTGATGCGCTATATCCAATTGTAGTGAGTGGAAGCAAAACCCACTGCAAAAGCATGGCAAGCGATCGACGTCGCTTGTAGCGCGCAGGTTTCGGCGGTAGTATCTTAAAACTTAAGTACAGAGTCACGAATATGCCGAGCATGGCCAAAGTTTGGATACGGCTAGCCAGTTGGGGTAACTGATTGGCCAAGTAATCCGTGTTGTGAAACAAAAAAGGTATAAACGCACCAAAAGCCAATATGAGAGGCGAACTAGACCAGCTAACATGCCCCTCAAGCAGTCGGAAGAATTTAGCCAGTCGATCCCAAAGAGGAATTGAGTTAGGCTTAAAGAAGGCATTCTCGGCCACATAAGCCACATCGCTAGCGCCCCAAGCCCAGCGTCTAATCTGAATAAACTGTTGCTTCAGTGTTTTCACATAGCCACTTGCCAGCACTGCGTCTTGATAAATTGGCAAGAATATAGGTATCACCTCGTGCTTACCGTCAAAAGCAAAATAGCTTCTCCAGAACTGATGCCCATCTTCCACAATCGTTCGGACACTCCAAAAGTTTGTTTCAATAAGTGCATCTAGGGGCTGACTATGCGCCGAAAAGTTTCTAAGCATATGATGTCGCAGCGCCTGAACCATCATCCAGTAAGAGTTGCCTGTCGCGATCACACGCATCGGCGCTGGTGCGTCCCAAATATTGTTTGTAAACATTGGTATAGGCTGAAAAGACAGATTTTTTGGCGCATAACAAACACTGTAGATGTAATCAAGGCAGGGTAAGTACTGTTTGTCTGGGCGGTTATCCGCATCAAGCGTCGTTACCAGCACTTGTTTTGGCTCTAAGCCCTTAGACTGCACCCACTGCGCCGCCCTGAATCCTGCAAAGGTGATGTTGCCACCTTTACCGCGCACTTCGTTAGGCATGTGGCTTGGATGTTTAACTGCCTCAGAGTGCATAAACTTACCCTTGTAGTCGTTCATCAGCTTGATAGCCTGAGCCTCAACTTCTGCCCCACCTCGCTCCTCATAGGCCAGAAATACTGCTACCCTGCTCATGTCTACATCGTTGTCTAGTACAGCTTGTAGGGTTGGCTCAATCACCTCTCGCGTTTCGTTGTAAGTAGCAATGATGATAACGTGAACAATCTTTTCAGGATCAATGCCGTTCGGATCCTCTAGAATACGCGAGATATTACTTAGGTGCCACTTAGGAACTCGACGTTGTATAGTATCACCTTTCTGTGCTGCAATCACCTCAGCATGTAGCTCGCGCCAAGGCAATTTCTTGTGCTGATCAAGCCGACGAAAACTTTGAATTCCTCGAACGTTCAGTGCAGCGGCGCGTACAAACCACAGCATAAGATACAAAAGCATTAATAGAGCCGCTAGACTAACGTTCAAAAACCCCAGCCAGAACGGGCTTGTTAAGACTGTCCAAGACAATATGCCAGGCAGCGCCTCAAAAAATCTATACCTAAACTTGCGCTCCTGCGGCATCGGTATCTCAAAATCTTGAGAGGCTAGCTTGCTCATAAACCTCAGGAGCTTACTATCAATCGGTCGCTAATTACTATCACCATCATCAAGAGGAAAGGTGTTACTCCTAGCACGGCGGTGGCAACATGGCGGCGGTGCCCGTAAGCTCGCACACTAATCAACCAGCTGGCTAGCACAACCAATACGGCAAACAGCGCAAAAAGCCTTATCTCGCTCAGTGGCCCGCTTTTTATGGCTAAGGCCTTAAGATTTGAACGGTACTGTACTACAAAGGTCTCCCCCGAGGCAGAAGTAGCCCTCAGTAGAACAGATAAACAAGCAACTACGAGCATGGTAATATTCAGCGCCAAAAGGGTCAAAATGGTTTTGTCGTGGAAATAGTTTTTGTGGATATGCATGGTGTTTTGGATATAGATTACAGTACTAATATTAATAACTTCTTCAACTAAACTTCTTCGGTCATTATAGCAGAAATGTTAAAATGAATCTCAGCGCCACCTTAGCTCAGTTGGTAGAGCATTTCATTCGTAACGAAAAGGTCACCAGTTCGATCCTGGTAGGTGGCTCCAAGTTAAGATACGCCACTTGCCACCCGTCGTGTTTGCGAACAGATGATCTAGCACTAGGCGGCTCGTGCGTAATTCCTCCTTTAAAAACTGAGCTGCGAGATTAGTATAATGTTAGTACGCGTGCTTCCCAAGCATGTGGCGCGGGTTAGATTCCCGCATCTCGCACCACGTCCGAACTAAGATCAACCCCGTCTATTTTTATGCAATCAAGTGGCATAAAAATGACGGGGTCTTGTCTTGTTCCTCCTTTACCCCAAACAATCGGAATTGTTTGGGGGCCCTGATTCAATCTAGTTCCGAACTAAGATCAACCCCGTCTATTCTTAAGGCAAAGGCGTTTGCATCTTTACCTCTGTTTTGTTAAAATTAGCTCAACGTAGTGACAGGCGTATCAAGCTTGGAACTACCAAGCAAGATACGGGCTCGTGGTGTAGAGGCCTAACATGCCTCCCTGTCACGGAGGAGATCGCCGGTTCGAATCCGGTCGAGCCCGCCATAGAAAAACCGTTACCTTTTAGGTAGCGGTTTTTCTATTGACGAGACTTGTCTCGTGAAGCGAATCGGCGAAGCCGGGACGAATCTTGTCAAATATAATCATTTGCACAAAATATAGCGGATGACGGAATAGCCACTGCTAGTCTGTCATCCAAGCGTTCATCCGGTCTCTTACTAATTAAATAAGATGGGCTTGGCAGGGATTCTCACCTTAGCGCTAATCAACCAGAAAAGTTTTTACAGCCTATTCGTATCTACAAATCAGATAAGTTAATCCAGCGTGAACTCGAAAGCCCACTGGGCTTTCTCGGGTTCGAATCCGGTCGAGCCCGCAATAGAAAAACCGTTACCTTTTTAGGTAGCGGTTTTTCTATTGACGAGGCTTGGCGATCTTGATGGTCTTGTAAACGCCTGAGATAAACAAAGCACTTTGATTGTTGCATAGCGTATGTGTATCATTCAGAAAGTAACCTTTACCTTTTTATCATAACTCCTGGGGCTTTGCTCCTCAATTGTCGCTCCTTGACGATTACGGTATTACACACCACATAAGGCAGTTTTAGTATCGATATAATCGGAGATTACAGGGCCATTTATAAGTTAATTAACGATCAAACGGCAATTTTTACGCATATTGGTACCCATAGCCAACTGCACTAATTTCGGTCCGTCCTAGCGTTTCGTGGCCTTTCTGTGCGCCTCCACCATTGCATCCATGCCGTTTCTGACGCCGGGACCAGGCAAGTCCTCGGCAATAACAGGGTAGATATGAGCGTGTACTTGGGCTTGGGTTTGGCCGGCTAAATCGCCGTTGTTGAAGGCGGGGCCCGTGAAGTGACCAGTAAAGGTTACATTCGCCTTATCGCATAGTTTTTGCGGAGCTGTTTTCATAATCTCTGCTAAGTCTGCCCATTCTTCGTTTTTTAGATCAGTTACCAAAATAACTTCTCGTTTTGCAATTAATAATCCGGCGGCGGCACCTCGCTTTTGCCTATATTTCTCTGGCTGTAGCACAAGGTGCCATTGATCGTACTCATAGACATAATTTTCGTCTAGTGGATCGCCAGGTTTTATATACAAAGCAGATGTTCCGGGCTTCAAACGAAACTCAAATTTCATAAAAACATTGTAACAAAGTTTTTTCCAAGATTTTCTATAAGCGGGCGTACCTGCCATTTAAAACAATCAATCAACTAATCAAACTAGACCACAAACGAAGCCATAAGCACCAAAACTGCCAAGGTCATTACTACAAACGCCAATCTGATTAAGAGGTTAGACAGCCAGCTGTTTTTGTAGTTGCCCATGACTCGCTTGTTGCTGCCGACCCTAACAATGATGTAAAGTAACGGGATAGCAGCTATACCGTTAAATACTGCCGAGAAAACCAAAGCCTTTACCGGGTCTAATCCGATAAAATTCATCGCCAGACCCGCTAGCGTAGCCAAGATAATCACAATATAAAAGCCACTTGCACGCTTGAATTTACGATACAAACCTTCCTTCCAACCAAGCGCCTCACTGATTGCATAAGATGATGATCCGGCAAGAACCGGAACTGCCAGTAGTCCCAAACCAATTATGCCAACTGAGAAAATCAGCTTAGCAATCAGCCCAGCATTCGGAAAGCCTTGCACCAGCGGCTCCAAAGCCCGCGCAGCATCTGCCGCCGTTGCTATGTTAGTAATCCCGCTCCTGTTAAGCGTCGACGCACAAGCTATCACAATAAACCAAGCGGTTACACTAGCTAGCGCCATACCAACAAAATTATCTACCCTCAGATTATGAATGAATCTTTTTGTGGCTTTAGTATCAGTACCAATCTTGGCAACATTGTGCTTTTGTATCTCTTCCTCCACCACTTCAGAAGTATCCCAAAAGAACAAATAAGGTGAAATCGTCGTACCAAGCATTCCCACGAACACATAAAGTGCTTCTTTGCTAATACTTGGCACTACGAATGTATCGCGTAGCACCTGCCCCCAATCTTGACCAACCATAAAGGCGGTCAACGGGTATGCAAGCAGGGTAATCGCTAGCCATTTCAAAAATCTAGCATACGATCGATAGCTGACAAAAACGACCAAAAGCGTTGTTAACACAGCAAATAAAACTGCCAGAAGCTCAAACGGCAAGTCGACAAAAAGCCTGGTCGTAGCTGCCATCGCGCCGAGGTCTGCGCCAATGTTGACCACATTGGCCGTCACTACCAAAAAAACTGCCGCATAAAGTAGTCTTCGGTTATAGTTTTCTTTGATAACTGCTGCCAAGCCCTTGCCGCTGATTGCGCCGATGCGGGCACAAGACTCTTGCACCGCCAACAGTAGTGGGAACATGAGAGGAAAAGCCCAGAGTAAACTAGTGCCAAAACCCGCTCCAGCCTGAGAATAGGTAGCTATTCCAGAAGGATCGTCATCGGCAGCTCCAGTTACAAGGCCGGGCCCCAGCACTCGCAAGAATCTGTTGAAGCGTTTTCTGCTTAGAGCTCCCCTAACAACGCCGATAGTTTTGCGTTCAGCCCTACCGACCTTTCTCTCGACATCTCTTTCGGTTTTTTTGTATTGCCTAAGTATTTCGCCCATCTTACCACCATTTATACTAGCTTAAGTATCGACCAAAAATCACTAATTAGCAAACATTATTTACAGCTTTAACGTGGGGCGGTCGGTATACGAATATACTGCCTAACTGGGTGGTTAGCTTTGTAGTCATTTAAAAACTCATTAAAGTCCCTGATCGGAATAATTATATGTGCTGCCTTGATTTTGTCACCCTGAATCTCAATATTCTTGACAATTTCATAAGCAAACCCACCCCTATAAGATACTAGTATAGGCTCCGACACACCGCCCGCTGCTAGTTTATAAAGTGCTTCAATACTCTGAGGGCTCATGTCGCGGTCTGATTTTGCCACCAAACCTAATTCGCCACCACTTTGCTTAGTTGCCTCATCCGATGAAGAAGAAAGAACTAAGGCCTTAAAGTCTATGCCTGATCTCAGTTGAGCAGAAAGATCAGCTGCTCGTTTGGCCGAGTCTTCATCTACTTTAGCGGCTACCCTCTGCTCCAGTAATTCGCCCCTCAAAGAACGCTTATAGTCATCCACAGTCCAGCCCCAATAATCCCGAAGTACATCTTCGAACACTTTTTCGCTACCGCCCAAACGATTTTGACTTCGCGCCAGTTCAATCTGATTATTCACGTCTTGGTCGCTTACCGACACACCTTTATCGGCAGCGACCTGCTTGGTTATCATATCTGCCACCACCTTATCCAAAGCCCTCTGTTTGTAACTTTGTAGTTGCTGTTTACCCGACTCACTGTCAAAGCTAAGTTTCTGCTGATTTTCATAGTAATGCATATAATGACGCAGCTCAAAAAGATAGTTCTCGTAACTAACAAAGTTCTTGCTCTGCCTAGCAACGGGAAACGGCAGGACCTGAGTAATCCGATAGACAAAGGTATTGGTCGATTGAAGCTTATAAAGAGAAACTACACAAAAAATTATAAACGACAATATCGAACCAATAAAAATAGCCGATGAAACTAATACGATTCTGTGCTTGGAATGCTGAAGGGGGTATATATACTTCCTGGCCCCAGAGAGCACCTGCTCACGCTGTTCAGCGATTGTCTCACTTGTGATTTTAGGAAAAGCGACTGGCTCCTTCGGAGTACGCTTAACAAGAGCTGTTGCTCTTGCCTTACTACGACTGACTAAATGTTTAATTTTCTTCATTTGGTTTTTCGCTCTGCACATAAGACGGCTTTTCGTCTAGTTCACCGTACTGTCGCAAAATTTGCGATAATTCTCCAACTGTTTTTTCTGGATGATGAACCTCATGGACAACAATATCGCCTAAATAACTCTGCATAACTATTGTACCAAAACCCAGTGCTGTTTGCTCTATGCCTGCAATTCTGTAATTAAGTGACTGTATTTGCTTAAGGGCAATATCTGAGACGCTACGATTAAAGAGTCCCTTTTGCTTCATCTGTATGAAACGCTGATTTGTTACCAAAAACATACTGTAGTACCAGCTCATCCAATAAGGAAACATGATGAGAGCAGCCAGAACCACCCCGCCAATCAGGCCCAGCCAAAGCAGCGTCATCGTCGGCTTGATTAGAGAGGGCACAGTCCCAGCCAATAACCCGAGCGAACCATAAATCAGCCCCCGACGCATAACAATTGGATGTTTGCGAAACATCATAAGTAGCTCTTCCCCCTCGAGTTGTCCCCGAAAACTGTTTTGGTTTTTAGCCATAAGGGTATTATATACGATAAGGACGAGCAGCGAGTAGTAAGTCCGCCGAAGGTGGACTTGGTGGAACGATGAACGAGGAGGAGAAAACCTAAACACTAGGTAGTATTAAGTATTGTGTATCATGTATGAGTCCACAGATAGTAGCAAGTAGTTAGTAGTAAGTAGCAAGCATGAAATTCTAAACTCTAAATCCTAAACAAAGATAGTACCAAGTATTATGTATCATGTATGAATTAGACCTTAGACCCTAGACCCTAGACCCTAGACCCTAGACCCTAATCACTCTAACCTCTAACCTCTAACCTAATCTTGGCTCTTGGCTCTTCCATCAACTATAAACTTGCTAGACCCTGGACCATAGTCCGTAGGAGGTACGGAGTAAGCAGTACGGGGTACGAGGTGATAATTGCTCGTCCCTAGACCCTAATCCGTAGTCCCTAGCCCTAATCACTCTAACCTCTAACCTCTAACCTCTAACCTCTAACCTCTAACCTAATTTTGTCTCTTCTATCAACTATAAACCCCCTCTGGCGCTTTTGCGTCTACCCCTGTAGAATATCTACAAGACCCCGTAGTTCAACGGATAGAATAACTCCGTCCTAAGGAGCAGATATTGGTTCGATTCCAGTCGGGGTTACCAAAGCTCTAAATATTTGACAAAAGTCTTGTCCTTTTCGTATTCGAATCAAGACCCAAAAATTTTGGTATTAGGATAATCGAGTGAAATTCCCAAAAATTATCGAACTTGAAAGGTTACTAAACAACTCAAACGCTAACTTAGATCAGGTTGTTTTGTTAGCGTGTCAGCACCTACTTGCTAGCAATGGCTCAGTCTTTGAGGCATTAAATAAACATGGCTTGCAGTACCCTAATATGTTTATTATCGGCAAATGCTACTCGGCTAACGCTGATGTTTGCGAAGAACTCAAAAAACGAGGGGCAAAAGTTTTAATACCAAAGAAACCAGATATACCACTTTCTTTTGACTACCGAAAGTCTTTGGCAAACGCAGCATCTCGTATGCTTGCAGAAATTATAAAACATACCTTAGTAGGTAAGAAACTTTCCACATTACTGATAGTCGATGATGGTGGCGAGATCATTACCAAAGCCAACGATATTTTAGATTTTCGGCTCAAAATAGTAGCAGTCGAACAGACTAGAAGCGGGATCGATAGATTACGTTCGTTAATTTGTAGGTTTCCTGTGATTAATGTTGCTGAATCAGAAGAAAAACTTACAAAAGAAAGCCCCATAATAGCTCAGTCAATATTGGACCACATCAACGCAGCGGCCGTTATACCACCCCTAGAAAAGAGTAACGTTCTTATATTGGGCGCAGGATCAATCGGTAGCGCTGTATATAATCTAGTGCAAGAAGTCGCAAAAAGTGTGGAATCCTATGACACATTACACACAGGAACGATAAACGATAAGGAACTAGAAGAAACTCTACCCATAACTAACATAATTATTGGGACTACCGGGGCTAACTGTTTAAATCAACGGATAATAAATAACCTTAAGGAAGGGGCTGTTTTAATAAGTGCATCCTCTTCAAATACCGAGTTTATTCACGAAAGCTTTTTCGTTAATCCAACTGAAAAAATCTCAAAATTAGGCGGGGTACGTCAAAATACAACACTCAGAAATAATTATGGCAATAAAGTAACTTTGATTAATGAAGGTTTTCCCATAAATTTTGATGGCTCTAAAGATCCAATATCTGTGAATAAAATTAAACTCACTCGAATACTAATTACTAGAGGGATATTACAAGCCCTCAATGAACAAGCCAATGAAATTCGTACACTAAAATAGGCTACTTTTTCTTTTTTCGGGCTTGAGTATAGACTTCGTAAACCGTTTCATAATCAAACAGTTCACTTTCTGAAAACCAATGATCAATTTCCTGCTCAGCTTCTTTTGGATCACCTGAAGCATGAATTAGGTTAGGTATACCAATTCCCTCGCCATTGGCGTACTCAAAGCCCATGTGAGCGTAGTCGCCTCTGATAGTACCTGGTACTGCCTCTTTTGGAGCAGTAGTGCCAACCATTTTGCGTACCAAACTAACTGCATCAACCCCTTCGAGCACGACAGCAATCACAGGACCAAGGTTCATGAAATCTAGCGTTACATCGAAAGCCTCCTTGCCGCGTCTAGAAACCATTTGGCCGATGTTTTCATAATGATGATAATAATGATCATAATCAGGTTTTACCATCTTGGTACCAACAATTTTCAAACCCACTCGCTCAAATCGAGTCAAAATCTCTCCGATAATTCCTCTTTGAACTGCATCTGGCTTTAGTACAATAAGCGTTCGTTCCATCTTATCCTTTCAATATGTATAACTTTCTTACTCAATTATACCAAAACCCCCGCTAAATCCCCTCATACCCTCATATGTACGACATAAAAACCACGATCGTGGTTTTTATGTCGTTTTTTTCAATCATAAGTACAGAAGGCATGTACTAGTTGCCGGCTTCCCTGATACTATACACTTATGCTTTTTAGTAAACTAAAAACCGACTTTCTGGAATATCTCGAGATTGAGCAGGGACGCTCACAAGCCACAATCAAAAACTACGACTTTTACTTGTCTAGGCTGATTGACTTTGAAGGTGATTTTGAGATAGAGCTGCTGGACGGCGAAATGGTAAGAAAGTGGCGGCTATGGCTAAACCGACTCGGTACTGCCACCAGTGACGAGCTGCAAAAAAACACTCAGAATTACCATCTGATAGCTCTAAGGGGATTTCTAAAATTCTGCGCCAAGCGTGACATAAAAGCTTTACCACCAGAGAAGATTGAGCTAGCAAAAGCCAAACCAAAGCAGGTGACTTTTCTGAACGAAGAAGAACTGGAAAGACTTTTCAACATCCCAAAGCTAGACACCAAATCGGGCCTTCGTGACCGAGCTATCCTCGAGCTTCTTTACTCTAGCGGCTTGCGTGTTTCAGAGCTCACTGGGCTCAACCGCGACCACATCAACCTCAAGCGGCGCGAGTTTATGGTACGCGGCAAAGGGCAAAAGGACCGACCAATATTTATCAGCGAATCAGCCTCGTGGTGGCTTCAGAAGTACCTCGATAAGCGCGACGACAATGCACCTGCTCTTTTTATCCAGTACAGCGGTAAATCAAGCAGTACAGACAACAGCGGCAGTTACCGCCGCCTCACTCCGCGCAGTGTCCAGCGCATGGTAAGCAAATCTGCCCTGCTCGCTGGCATAACAAAACACGTAAGTCCTCATACTCTCAGACATAGCTTTGCGACCGACATTCTAATGAACGGCGGCGACTTGCGTTCTGTCCAGGCCCTACTCGGCCACAGCAACATCTCTACCACCCAGATCTACACTCACGTCACTGATCCACACCTAAAAGCTGTCCACGACAAGTTCCACAAGGATATTAAGAGTAGCACTTGATACGGCACCACTGATTACCGATTAGCGATAGAGATCCATACGTACTCCGTGCCCTTTACTGTTTGGCTAAAGACACGAGTCATGAGTTGTGAGTTTTGTGTTTTTTAGTTTTTGTATTTTTTCAAGTTTGTTTAGAATTTAGAGTTTAGGATTTAGAATTTTACGCTTACTACCAACTACTTGCTACTATTTGTGGATTAATACTTTATATATGACACTTAATTACACCCGTTCTCAACCGTTGTTCCAGTAACGGTGTATAATTTGCAGATTTCATCCTTACTTTGCAGGCTGGCTTCGGGTTTAAGCGCCTGACTTTCAAAAGGCAAACGAACCTGAACACGCCGCAGTACATCGTTGGCACGACCAGTTGAGTCAACGACTACCTGAGCGTTAGCAAACGAAACTACATTCGTACCGGACTTACCGGCAACTTCTACGTTTGCCGAACTATATATGGATTTAATACGCGCATAGTAATTCATTGCAGGAAACCCGTTGACCGTAACCGAACAAGTATAGCCACCACTTTTGTCACAAAAAACCGCTTGGATATTCCCGCGTCGAGAACCACTGGCATCACCTGCTCTAAAGTTAGTATAGTTTACGGTTGTGACTGAAGCGCTACTATCTCCGCAAGGGTAAAAAAGAAATGTAGCTGTATTTTGATCTAGGAATTCTCGGTTCAGATTACCAGTTGCAGCATTCGGGAAAGGTATCAAATCAACTTCCAGCATTGCTACTCTGTCATCTCCCCACTGATTGAGAGCTGGAATCCGTCGTACATCGCAATCAGCACCAGCGTTAACTCTAGCAGGATTGTTGTCGCTCCACCTAAAGTTCAGCTCTGTCGCCAAAGGATTGGTAAAAACTGGCACTACCCTAGCTCGGTCAGTTTTGATAAAGCCGTTATTGAACTTTAATTCTGTCGGCGTTGGATCAATCATGAGGCAAGTAAACCTCACTTCCGGTGTAGCAGAATCAATTGTCCCGTTATTATATGTACTAACATCGCAATCATTCTTCTCAGCCAATACTCCGCCTCGCATCTTAGCAGCGGCGGCATTCACACCTGACTCAGCTGCGTAAAAAGCCTGCGTCGACAGCTGGTCATCAAGTGCTTGGCGCTGTTCACGACTAACCAAGCGCGCAAATCCTAACGTAATTAAAGAAAGGATCACCATTATCATGGCAGTAACCATGATTGCAACCATTCCCGAGCGATTTTTTGTTGTCATTACTCGTTCCCCATTCTTCTAATAACTGTTGTAGATATTTCTGAAAAGCCGCAAAATTCTTTACCAACATCACTTCTGCAAACGGTGCGGCCATTCTCCTCAACCAGTAAATCACTACTACCAAACACCACGGTTACCGATACTCTCCAAATTCTTTGGTCGCCGCCAACAGGCTCTACGATTAATCTTGAAAGCCTCATATTCTCTGAAAGCAGCGAAGCGCTTGGCGCTGTAACATCTACGCCAAGATTAGCTTTCGGAGTAGTGCTGCTGCAAGGAGCAGCTAGCTGATCTCGTATAACAGCATTTTTTATCTGTTTGTCTGCCGCATTTACAGATGGGTTAGTAGCAATCTGTCTATCAATTGCATAGGTATAGCGTTTTAAGCCAACACACATTATTCCGGATGGGTCAGCGGAAGGATCAACCATTGGCCCGGCCGGGCCAGTCGATGCCATTATTGAGTCAGCGCTTAGCTGAATACCTTGACTAATCTCATTAACAATCTGCCTTGTTGCGTTCTGAACTTTTGTTAACGTAACCCCTTTGTAATAACTACGGCTGATTGACATCAGCGCTGTTAGACACAGTAGTAGCACCAGAGAAAACACCATTGTCGCAACCATCAATTCAATTATTGTGAAACCTCGCCTTTTCATCTGTCATACCTGTAAACTATCTTGAGTTCATTTGGGTTACCAGCATTTTTGCCTAAGGCCAGCCAGTCAATTTTGACTGTGAAAAAGTCCGAGTTATCAGCACCAACACCTTTTGAAACGGCAATATTATAAAAATCTTTTTTGCAAGCAGTATTAGACGAAGGCAAAATCGCCAGATTATCCAAACAAAAATCGGAGGTCTGTGAATAGAGCGTTGTTTTGGCCGTACTATCTAGCGCCCGGATCTGCTCAATCTGAGATTCGGCGTATTTTAGCGCCTCTGTGCGCTCTTGAGTTGTTCGACTAACTCCTAGACTCCGACTAACCATTGTGTAGGACGCGCCTAGCACCATTCCAATAATCGCCATGGAAACCAGGACTTCTATTATCGTGTCGCCTGTTCTGCTGCCTAGCCGCATAGTCCTCCTTCGGGAAAATCAAGCTCGCTGCGAATGTTAGTTGGATCGCCTCTCTCTCCAATAACAATCCTAGCTAATCGGCCATCGTAACTAAGGCAGACCGAAACCCCGCCGGCTGGTTGTTCAATTGTGAGTTTATTCAAGCCTTCAATCTCTTGAGCATAATTGTCGACCGACTGGTTAAAACCAATTGTCGATGCATACAAAACAGTTTGCATCAAACCATTTTTTTGTGATGCAGCCGAGGCATCAAAGCCAGCCGCAACTGCCAACATACCATACTCTTTAGATGGACTAGCATTATTGAAAATTTTTGTGACCCTTATACCAAACTTCAGTGGTTTATTTTCGTTAAGGTTTAGCCCAACTCCAGGGGTTGGATCATAGGCCAACCTCGGTTTCATATCTATTACAGATGGTAGCGCTGCTTGTGAAAAGGGAGGTTTGACGCCAACCAAAGTACCCAACAAATATTGGCTCGGTTCAACACCATCAACATTAAACATCAGCACCTTCCCAACGGATGCACAACTATCGCTGCTGCCCTGTTCTTTACTCCCAGCCACAAACGCCACTCTCTCAAGTGCTCCGCTGCCTGACTTTGTACAGATTATATTGTTTTGCTTAGGGAAGAAACCAGAAGCAACGTCGTTAACAGCATCAGAAAACTGGTTCTCGGTCTCTCTAACGGCTTGCGAGTACTGCACTTGTTTCTGCCTTCCACCAATTGCAATGACCGCATATATAAACATTACGCTAGATACAGCCAAAAAAATCATGACCTCTAGTATCGTGTATCCCCCACGCCTTTTCATCTTGTTTAAAGTATAGCATAAGCGTAAAAAGTCTACATCAGAGAGAATTAGTGTACTAAAAGGCTGTACCACATTACTCAGTACAGCGAAACTAGCGGCTTCGTTACCCCGTACCCCGTACCTTGTACAGCACTTACTCGGTAGCTCGCCTAACCAACCCCTAGCTCCCAAAAACCAGCCGGCTATACCAGTCAACCAGCCGGTTACCCGCCAGCTGCACCACGATAGCAGATATTATCAACAGCGGCCCGTAGGGTATTTTTTTACTCAAGCCCCATTTCTTATTAATAAGAAGAGGCAGTGACACTAAGGTGCCGATTATCGATGACAAGAAAACCAGTATAAACGCCGCTAGCGGACTACCAACCAAAAGTCCGAGACCAAAACCTAGGATACTGTCGCCGTCGCCGATCCAGCGCCCTTTACTAGCCTTATACAGCAACCAGAAAAAGCCACCACATAAAATACCGCCCAACAATGCAGAAAAAAGCCCCGTTACACTGAACATATGGCCCGCCCACAACTGTGCCGCAGCCTCTAGACCAGCAAAAATGATAAGCGCCCTCATAAACCGCTCTGGTAACAAGCACCACGTCAGATCATACCAAAACAAAGCAGCCAGCAGTGGCAAAATAACTACTAACCACAATCCAAAATGCAACCAGGCGGCTATTCCTACTAATGGCAGCGGCCAAAACAGATATGAGGCAAGCGCTACCATGCCAAGACCCAGCTCAGCCAAGAATAATCTAGGATCTAACTTATGCTTACAAAAACGGCAGCGACCACCCAAAGCCAACCAGCTAAGCACTGGCACCATATCTAGAGCTCCCAGTAGCTTATGGCAACGATCACAGCTACTTCTGCCCCTTACCCAATCTTTACCGGCATGCGTCCGCCAAGCCAAAACAAGGCTAAAGCTGCCCAAAGCAGCCCCAAGCATAAAAACTACAAACCCCTCAATCATAAGCACTATTATACAGGGCTACCACCTCTACCAAAAGAACGGATAAATTTATTTATTGTCTAAGCAAAGCACTGCGCCACCCTCTAGTGGTAGCATTAGAACGTAATTCTTTGCTACAGCTCCAACGGCAGTTGAAGCTTCTTTATCGCAAATTCGACCAGTGACGTAGTAGATGGTTCCCACAGTGCTCACCGCATTATCAGCCGTCCATGCAGCGGTAACCATATTTGAGCCAGTTGATGGGTCTTTGAGATTGACTCCGCTCAAGTAGCGAGAATGGAAACCACCACCTGTCAAAATGCCCGTTGCCGCATTATTATCAGATGATGGGGGATTAGTCTGATTATTGCCAACAAAGGCATCTACCTCAACCTTGATACGGCCTGCTACGTTCTTCCTTGCAGTATTGCGCTGATTACGCTGCAACTGAGGAATTGCAACCAGAACAATCAGCATAATCAGCCCAGCTATCGCCAGCACGATCAATATCTCAATTATGGTAAAGGCTTTTTTTTCCTTCAAATCTACCTTTCCCGCCAAGTGCGCTACATTAATCCTATGGAATCACCTAGCTAAAATTACGCTGCTCTTTTACTGATTATCTAGACACTGGATGGCACCACCCTCAAGCTGTGTCCACATAGCGTATTGTCGTGCGGTTCCACCAGTCACAACAGACTCGCCGTTACAGGTACTTGAAGTCTGGTAGTTTATTCCACCAATTGCTGGAAGAGCAGCACCTGTAGGAATGCTTCCGGGAGAGGCACTACCGGCACCGGTTGTATACGTCAAGGACATATTGGAGCCGCTTGATGGATCTTTCAGATTAACACCACTCAAATAACGTGTCGTTAGAGACGTCAGATCAGCCGCGCTGGCAGGGATATTACCGTTATTGTTCCCTGTGTATGAGTCAATTTCTGTTTTTATACGTCCTACTATGTTCTTTCTTGCTGTGTTTCTTTGGTTACGCTGCAACTGCGGTATGGCAATTAATACAATCAGCATAATCAGACCAGCAATTGCTAGTACGATCATAACTTCGATGATTGTGAAGCCTTTTTTTAGTTGTTGTTTAGTGTGCCCCATTAGATTTCCCCTTTATCTTAATAAGCTTATGTTAATTTATTGCGCTGTTCTTTGCAAGTATTCTTCAGTTTTACAGGTTGCGCTTACCAACCAAAAACTACCTCAAAGCACCACTGCCCACAAGCCCATAAATTGGCAGTAGAATCGCACCCACAATAACCAGCGATACAATTCCTAGAACTATCATCAAAACTGGCTCAATAACGGTCGAGATCGCTTTGACCTCATTATCAACTTCTTTTTCATAGTAAACAGCCGTGCGATCCAGCATCTGCTCTAAAGATCCGGAATCTTCACCAATTTTTATCATCTGCGGCACCAAATCCAAAAAGTAAGGGTCGCCACCTATAGACTCCGATAACGACTTGCCGCCTTTAACCTTTTCGGCTGCTTTGACCACTGATTCTTCTATCAAAACATTGTCGATCGCCCTAGAAGTAACCTGCATTGTCTGGAGTAACGGCACACCGCTAGCAACAAGAGTAGTGCCGGTTCGAGTGAACCGCGCCATGTAAAGCTTCTTAAACAAGCCACTTATCGGCCACATATTTAGCTTGGCTGTATCTATCGCCCGCTTTCCGCCCATAGTTCTGGCCCATCTTGTTGTAAAAAACGCAGCGATAGCTACTAGAATCAACACTAACCACCAAAATCTAATCGTAAAGTCTGAGATCGCAAGCAGCAACCTAGTCACGAAAGGTAAATTTGTACCAGGAAGACCCTTATACAGCTCCTTTACTTGGGGCAACACGGCCACAACCATGAAACCAACCACTCCGCCCATCACCAACAACACAATCACCGGATAAATCAGCGCCCCTCGCACTTTACTGGCCAGCTCAGCATCTTTTTCTTGCTGATTAGCTAGCCTCTCCAAAGCTTTGTCGAGTGTACCCGAAGTCTCACCAGCTGCAACCAGACTAGTATAGACCTGATTAAAAATGCTAGGGTGTTTTTCCAGTGAGACAGATAGCGCCTTACCGCCTTCGACATCGTTAATTACTTGTCCAATAACAGCAGACAGTTTCTTGTTCTTAGTCTGAGACATAACTGTTCGTAAGCTCTGTACTAGAGGTAAACCAGCATTGATAAGCGTAGAAAGCTGGCGCGAAAAGATAACTTTATCTTTGGCTTTCACTCTATTTAAAAGCCGATCAACAATATTCGCATCACCTGCACCTTTTGGCGTCAGCTCTAGTACTGTCAGCCCCTGGGCCCGCACCATTTTTGTCGCAGAGTTTTCATTTTCAGCCTCAACACTGCCTTTAACTGCCTTGCCGCTAACCGCATCCTTCGCTGTATATCTATAAGTTACCACCGCTGGCCTCCTATGAAGTTATTTATTAGCAGCCTAACCATCACCTTAACCCCGCATCAGGCGGTCTAACTCCTCGATATCTACTGCGAAGTTCTTGGCCTCATCGTAACTTATTGTGCCTTCATGGATTAACTGAACCAAAGTCTTGTCCATGCTCTGCATACCGTACTCTGCACCTGTTTGAATAACAGCATCAAGCTGGTGAGTTTTCCCTTCTCGGATAATGTTTCGCACCGCTGGTGTAGCTACCAAGATTTCGGCTGCAACCGTGCGTCCGCCTCCAATTGTTGGCACCAAACGCTGTGAACATATACCCATAAGTATGTTGGAAAGCTGAGCCCTAATCTGTGGCTGCTGGTGTGGCGGAAAAACGTCAATCATACGGTCAATACTTTGCGCAGCTGAGTTGGTGTGCAGTGTCGCAAAAACCAAGTGACCAGTTTCGGCGATCGTAATTGCGCTTGCGATAGTTTCTAGATCACGCATCTCACCAATCAATACTACGTCTGGGTCCTGCCTGAGAGCACTTCTAAGAGCAGTTGAGAAAGAATAAGTATCATAATGAACCTCTCGCTGCACCACTACCGATCGTTTGCTTCTGTGCGTAAACTCAATTGGATCTTCGATTGTAATAATATGTGTAGCTTTTTCGCTGTTAATTTTATCAACCACGGCCGCTAGGCTAGTCGATTTACCTGACCCGGTCGGCCCCGTTACAAGCACCAAACCTCGGGGGTAGTCAGCAAATTTATTCATGATTGCTGGCAAGCCAAGTTGTTCAACAGTCAAAATCTCGTTGGGTATCAAACGCAGTGCTGCCGCCAAGTTCCCTCGCTCGTGAAAAGCGTTTACTCGAAACCGCCCCAAGTCGCCAAAGGCAAATGAGAAGTCAAATTCCTTATCTTTTAGCAGCAATTGCTTCTGGTCTTCGTCCAAAATAGCGAACACCAAAGCCTCAACTGCCTCCTCGTTCAAAACTTCCGCTCCCGCAACAGGCTTAAGCGCCCCATCAACCCTTATCATCGGCGGCAAACCGACCTGAAGGTGAAGGTCGCTACCCTTCTTCTTGATGACTTCTTCTAGTAGTATCTCGATTCGTGGTTGTCCTTGCATCAGAATTCCCCCCTGATCTCATACTGTTTGGAACAGCCGTATAGAGCCCTGTGCCCTGAGCCCTGAGATATTCTTACTAACCCCACCTGTCTCTTGTCTCTTGTCTCTTGTCTCTTCATATCCCCCCTTTTATGCGTCCTCAGCCGCTACGCGGTTTACTTCACTGATACTAGTCATGCCTGCCAGCGCCTTAAGGTACCCATCCTGACGCATAGTAATCATGCCCTCTGCTTGCGCTTGTTTTTGGATATCGGTACTTGTAGCTCGCTCTAGGATAAGGTGCTGGATAGCTTCACTGATTTCAAAAACTTCGTAAAGTCCCATCCTCCCCTTAAATCCGTTTGGACTGTTTGGTTCGGGCTTACCCTTAAATAAAGTATAAGCGGAATCGGTACTCAGGGGCAAGCTCTTATAGCCCAAATCATCGCAGAACTTAGCCAAATCTTCCTTTGTCGGCGGCAATAAACCTTTTAGGGTGTTTTGTATAACTGTTGTTTCGGTCTCATTTGTCTGGTACTGTTCGCCGCCCGGCACAATCTTTCGGACTAAGCGCTGACCAATAACAGTATGAACTGTGCTGGCTATCAAAAAAGGCTCGATTCCCATGTCTAGAAGTCGTGGCAAAATTCCAGAAGCTGAGTTTGTATGAAGCGTGCTAAAAACCAAATGGCCTGTTAGCGCTGCCTGGACAGCCAGCTGAGCCGTTTCTTTATCGCGAATCTCACCAACCATTACTACATCTGGGTCTTGGCGGAGTATCGAACGCAGACCATTCGCAAACGTCAAACCAACTTCGGCGTTAACCTGTATCTGGTTAATCCCGCTCATCTTATACTCAACAGGGTCTTCGAGTGTTACGATATTGATCTCTTCGCTCTTAATTTCTTGTAGCAGAGCATAAAGAGACGTTGATTTACCCGAACCTGTTGGGCCGCTAGTCAGGATCATGCCATTGGGTCGCTCAAGTCCCTTCCGAATTTCCCTAAGAGCTCGGCCGTGATAGCCCATTTCTTCCAGCTTCAAGGTAGTACCCGATTTATCCAGAAGCCTAATCACCACTTGTTCTCCCCAGACAACTGGGCTGATTGCTATACGTAGATCAACAGATTTTCCACCAATATTAACGCTAAAGTTTCCGTCCTGCGGGATTCGATGTTCGTCGATCTTTAGGTTAGATGATATTTTTACTCTCGAGACTAGAGGCGCCTCAATCGATTTTGGTAACTGCATTATCTCGCGCAGCACCCCGTCAACACGGCAACGAATCTTTAAGACTTTTTCTAGTGGCTCTATATGAATATCGCTTGCTTTATTTTTAATCGCAAATTCCAAGATCGCATTTAAGGCTTTAGTTATCGGCGAGTCATTAACCGTATTTTGAACATCTTTTTTATCCTGAGTAACTTCATCTATGCCTAGCTGTTCGGCCAAAACACCAGTTACGTCTTGGCTAACGTCTTGGTCGTATTGTTGTAATACCTGATGAATACCTTCTTCACTGGCAGCATAAACCTTCAGCGGCCGACCAATTTTGTTACTCAAAAAGTCGGTCGCTTGAACATTATCGGGATCAAGCATGCCAATGATAATGCGATTACCGCTCTCGCCAAGAGGCACGGCCATGTAGCGCTGTGCAAGGTCTTGCGGCACTAACTGCAAAATGTCTGGATCAACTTTAGCGTTACTAAGATCGACGTAGGGCGTGTTACTGGCCCTGGCAATTAACTTAGTCAGATGTTCATTCGTAATAATCTTTTCAGCAATTAAGAGCCCAAAAAACGGCATTTTTCTGTCTTCAGCTAGAGCATGAAGGCTCTGTAGCTTTTCGGCCGTAACTTCACCGCCTTCAACAAGACTTTCTTCTACCCTTTTCTGTATTTCAGCCGAGATCATACTCATATTTTTGGTCTAAGCTCCTATTGGCTTTCCCTAAAGTCGGCTTACTGGCTAGCTTGGAAGGGTTTTGTATTATTACTTTCACCAATTTTAATTAATTGTGTTGGATTAACTGCCTGATCGTTAAAGATACTACCGCTGACAGGTCGTTTAAACTCAGCGCTAATCACTGGTACAACCTCGACTTTTACTTGTTTATCGGCGGGATTTCCGATTAGTAGTTTCGCCAGGAAAAACGCAGCAAAAGCACTTATCAGAGTTACGACTATAATTGTATTTCTATCCTTAGGCTTCATTTATCCCCTCCCCGTAGTACTAGAACTAGCTACTTTGCAACACCCAATCAAATGCCCTGCCTCAAAGGCCGCCAAGTACTGCGTACCGTGTACTGCGTACATCACTTCACCACCTTAGTAGTTACGTCAAACCTAGCCTCAGGCTGGTAGTAAGTAGTTAGATCTGTATTAAGCGTCATTGAGCTATCAGAGCCAGAAAGACGCAAATTATTTACATAGAGCGGCCTGATTGATGATTCCAAAGTTTTTATAAATGCTTGGATTTTAGTGTAATCACCTGTTACCGACAGGGGAACTTTTAGCTCTACCGGCGTTGCGCTGGCCAGTGCTGGCTGGGCTGCATTGCTTGCCGAGGAGGTAGAATTATCAGTCCCGCCCAACGCCGAAATAGTTACTCCGCCTTGGCTCTGTACCAGTTTCTCGATGCTAGTCACAAAAGCCGGAAAATCGTATTGGCTTGGCAGCGCATCCAGCACAATTCTGCTGTTGTCGCCATCACGGGTAGCGCTACCACTTTTGCTCCCACCAAGGATATTGACATCTTCATTTGCAAACGAACCGTAGGAGCTAACCAAAGTGTCGATATTAGCCTTGTTAGTTTTCAAAGTTTTCAAGGCAGCTCGCTTTTCATTCATTACTCTTCCGTTAAATAGTGCCTGCCTCACCAGAGAACTGACGCCAAACAAGGCAAAAATAAGTGAAGCTACAGCTATCGAAGTCATTATTACGATCTTCTGATTAGCCTTATCTATCAAGGAATATTTAATGGAAAACCCTTTTTTTGAATCTCCGCCCATACTACTGACCCTCACTTTTGTTCTCAAATAACTGAGCCGGTTTCTCTGTCTCCGAACGAGTACTAACAATATCTGGTACCGTCAAAACTGGCTGTTTTGTAGCATCGCTCAGAACTGGTTCGTATTTTGCGCTGATCGAGAAACTGCTACTAATTCCGCCGCGTGTCAAAGTCGTAGATACCTGGCTAAAAGCCTTTGTTTCGCTGTTATCGCCGTCACTAACTTTTGCGAACTTCAGAGTATCGCTAAACCTGTTCACCACTTCCAGCGAAGGAGCAGTACCGGTAAAAGTCACGGTGTGATCAACAGCATTAAGCTCAAAACTAGCAAGCTTGACATCAGCTGGTGTTAGTTTATTTATGTATTCAAAGAACCTTGAAGAGATAGGCTTTTTGTCATGCAAGCCTGGCAATGCATTGAGTTGATTCTGGATCGTCAAGATCTTATCAAGGTCAGGGGTAGCCTGAATACTACTTTTTACACTTTTTATGTCGTTAGTCAGGTTGGCAGTCAGCTTATTTTGTCCCAGCACGAACATCAAAGCTAGTAGTGTAGCTCCGGCAGAGCCTAATATAACTAAAGTGCTAATAGTCATAATTCGGCGCTTCAACTGCCGTGCTTTGACGTACTTCAGCTTTACATCTGGCAGCAAGTTAAATTGAATCATACTTGAACTCCTAAGCGTATAGTCCCTAGTCCATAGTACATAGTCTTTGGCATGAAAAGACTAACAGTTGAGTGCTCAGTGAGTTTTCTTGCTGAGTAGCGCAACGAGGCGTACATTTCGTACGACGATCGAGCAACGGAAGCAAAAAACTCGCTGAGTGCCAACAGCAAATCAAAAAGCACAGCTTTGCTGGGGTTTTGGGTTTGTGATGTTAGTCTTTTCATTCGTCCCTCTCTGCTAAGCCAGCCGCAACCGAGAACTGATGCGAAACTGTCATCAATTCGTTTTGTCTCTCTTGTCCAAACAAGATATTGCGCCAGGCGTTCCCGATCTCAACCGTTACAGCAAACTTGTTGGCAATATTAAGAGGTAATTCCGGTAATGTCGAAGCCGCTCCCGTCACTATAATCCGTTCCAGTTTTGCATCGCCATAACGAGCACTAAAGAACTTAATCGACTTCTCGATCTCACTCATCAAAATTTCGACAGAACTAGCAATAGCGTTGTGAATCTGTCCTTCTAGCTTATCTTTGCTCATTCCAAACTTATAGACGAATTGCTCAGCCTGTTTTTCGTCGATCCCTAGGTTTTGCATAGCCGCTTTTACTATCCCTGTGCTACCAATAGGTATCGTACGCATCAGTCTCGGTACTCCGCCCAGCACAACTATAAGATCACTCGAAACATCGCCCATGTCTACCATTAGCGCCGCACCCATGGCTGTCGGGTCTAACAATGCTCTGCTAATCGCCAAGCTATCTGGCTCAAAAGCAATTACGTTCAGCCCGATCGACTCGAGCATATCCAGGCGCTTCTCTACAAAATCATTAGCCACACTCGAAATAAGCACCTCTACCTTGCTGGCCTCTTTGGGCGAATCACCCAGTAGCGCCCAATCAATCTTGCTCTCGCTAAGAGGTGTTGGGATCAGTGAATCAGCTTGGTATTTAATAGTTTTCGCTAAATCTTCAGGGCTCAATCTGTCGATGTCGACGACCGCCGAAAAAACTTTATTGCTTGGGATACCAACGGCCACGTTGTTAGCACTAATCCCTACTTCGCTAATCAGCTCTCTAACAGCCATTGCCACTTTTTGCTGATCAGCTGCCGCATCGCTTTGGCTAATCTTAGAATCTATCGCTTTAGCCCCATATTTAAACAAGGTTCTTTGTGCGCCACCCCGAAGCTGCACAACTCGAATAGAGCTAGTGCCTATATCAAGCCCAAAGAAATCACTTTGCCCACTCAAGATACCCATATTGCTTATATTGTAAAGCATAAGCTATTTCATGCAAAGCCTGAAATTAGCTAGTCCCTAGACCCTTGTCGGTTGTCCCTAGTTATCAAGCTAGACTTTTAGAAAGCTTAGTCAGCATTTTTTGTATAATCTCTAGTTCTTCAATTATTGCGGCTATTCCAATTTTATAAATGTCTTCAACCATTATTAGTTGGGTCTCTAGTTCTGCGGCAGAGCCCGATGCTATTCGCAAGAAATGTTTAAACTCTTTGTCATTCCTCCTCCTATAGCCCTCTGCAATATTTGAAGGTATGCTCACGCTCGATCTCTTCATCTGAGAAGATAGTGCAAAGTCTTCTGTCTTTAGCAATTTTCTACATACTAAGTACACTTCCTTGACTAGCGATCGTGATCTTTGCCACACTTTAAGATCATTAAAGTTTTTATCCATAAACCAAATATAGATTACAAAGTAGGGATAAACAAAAGCGCTACGCGCTATCCCGTCATAAACGGCTACGGACTAGGGACTACTAGCTAGGGTCTAGCCACCAAGCTTTTAAATCGGATCGACCGATTAAAAGCTTGGTGGTAAGCTATTCACCGACTCATAATCTCTAAACTGATTCTCTGGATTATTAACTGCCCCAGCTGGACTAGACAGGTAAAATTCAGGTGTTAGACGTATCGTCTCACCCGCCGTGGTAATCGAGCCAGCAAAGGTTTCGTTTGGCGTTGACTGGTTCATCGTTCCCGCCAGCCGCCACAAGTTCAGTTTATTAGTGATCACCGCCCCGTTTATCTGTAGTCTCTTGTCAAGGCAAGGGTTGGGTGACATCAAGCTGACATCTGTATCTTTGTTGGCGTTACCCCTCGGATCTCCGGCGTTCAGCGCCTCGGCATAGCAAGTATAAAGCGTACCATTAGCCACCAAAACGCCGTCGAACCGCGCCAGCCTAGGGCTAATATATATATTACCCGTTGCCACAATAATTAGCGACGGCATGTTGCCTACGTTTGTCCAACCAGCGTTGTTATAGGCAATTGCCGCGTCGCCGCTTGGTCCAATGTACGCATCACCATCTACATAAATCCTGTACTTACCACTCACTGCGCCACTAGTCGTGAAGTAAGTATCGCCATTATAGCGCTGCACTGTGCTGCTGCCAGCAGGAGCAGTCGACAGCGAAACCGCGCCGCCAGCAGCACCGCCAGCCGGCATATCTGCCAACCAATCGGCCGTACACATTGGGTAACCAGCACGGCCACCCAGGTCTTCCTCGGCAGTTATTGTGCTATTAAACGCCGTCGCATAAGAGTTGGCATCTGGGAAGGTGTTGGCTAGCACCCGCCGCTGCGGGAAAGCATTGTCGGCCCCATTCTGCGTACTCGTTCTAAAGCCGGTTATGGAGCCTTGCGCCGTCGCAAGTAGCTGCGATCCCGAACCAACCAAAGCAAACGGATCATTAGCTGTCCGATCCAAGTAAGTTCTTATGCCAGCAAGCTCATTTGTCTGACAAACCCCTCCCTGCTCAAACCCCGACCCCGCAATCAACTCCCCGCTATAAGCCCTAAAATATGGATAATTAGACACCGAGAGCTCCAACGCCGGCACAGAACCATTACAATTTACTACTGTTGCTCCATTTCTGACACTTGCCAGCAGCGGATATATGCCCGGAGGCTTGTTCACCGTTTGCTCCACAATAATATCGTTCGACGATTGCTGAGGCGTCAAGCTATTATTGCCATTCAGCCCATAGGTAGTATTCGTGGTAACTCCCGCAGCACCAATCGAGATTAGGTCGATGCTCAGTGGCCAATCAGAGGCAGTTATGTTGCTACCGCCAGTTGCTGCCTCGTTCGTTACTTTAGCAATAACTCTCACCCTACCACTTGGCTGAACATTTGGCAGTACGCTATTAATGACTTGGTAAGACAATGTACAGCTCGGCGATCCAGTAACCACCGGGCAACTTCTATTGAGCGACGAGAGTGATTCGTCGAATGGCATCCACACTTGTAACCCGTTTCTGGCCCCTATATCCCAAAATACCCAAGAGTAGCCGTAGCCCGCCCTAACCGTTATAGGGTACTGCACAAAATCATCGTTACCACTTGCGACCCCAAAGTCGGACCTACCACTAGGATTTATAGTTCTAACTATTGCTCCACTTGGGTCGTATTCATATACCAGCATTTTCGGCATACCTCGCGAATTGAGTGTACCAGGCGGGTTCGACCCGACATTGGCATCGGCATCATATACTTTGAGGAATATTGTCGAATCGTTCTGAATAGTGCATCCAGGCTTAAACGACAATGAATACTCCAGATCATTATTGGTTGGCAAGTCGGTCTTCAAGGCAAAAGCCCCCAGGCCGGTTGGACCCAACAGGGCCTTTCGATTATTCTGCCAGTTGTTTTGATTATACTTATCTGGAGCACCGTTGGTAGCGTTTGACATAGGATCCGCATCAGAGCTAAATCCTACATATGATTGCCCAGAAAGAGCATGTGCCGTAAGCTTGCAGACAACATCTGTCGTAAGAGGATTAATAATTTGTGCAACTACTTTTGTAGTCTTATATACACCGTTAGATAACAAGAAATCACTCGGTTGAAAAGTAACTGTCTGGGTACCGGTACCAATGAATGTCGTATCCCTGACGATACCTACGGCATTAACGCTGGTAGTAGCATGAGCACACAACCATACCTTGACTCTTATCTGCTGAGCTACAGTTGGCTGAGTCCCCGAGTAAAGTATGAATGACGCATTTGGAGTATGTAGCGTCGAGCCGGGCGAGCCGTCACTATTAGCATAATAAGATGAAAGATAAACATAAGAACCATTAACATCGGGCCAGGTCGCAGATGTTGTGCGCGGCACGTTATTACAGTTGTTCGAGGCATTCTTAGCTAGCCCAGTTCTAGGGAAGTCAACCGCTGGAGTTTTGAAGTTAGCGTTAGCGCTGTTAAAACAGCTTGGCAGCGCTGCTGCTTTTTCGCTGTTTAGTAGCACTGTACATGTAGCGATTAGCCCCAGCAGCACAGCAAACAGTATTGGCCTAGCAAACCTGAATCTCATCATGTTCCCAGTATTCCTGCCTCTCGCTCCAACTTGTCTTGTTCTTCCTTAGTAGGTGGTACCTCTGTCTCATCAAGCAGCGGCGCTAGGTTGTCGGCCATAGCATTTAGCCTTTCAGACTCCGTGCCAAGCCCTGCACTAGCGTAGTACTTAGCAGCTTCTTCGTAAGATTTTTGAGCGCTTTTTAAGTCGTTATCAAATGAGTAACACCGCCCCAATGCTTCGTTAGTTGCAGCCAAATCTTTGGCTGCTGCCCCTTTGTCGGCTTGCTTGAGCTTGGCAAACGATTCACCACTGCACTTGCCTTCAAACAACTGCTGTTTTAGACCTTGACTCTTGTAGTAGTCAGCCGATCGGTTGCCGCTACTTCGAAACTTTAGGTAAAGCCCCAGACAAACAACTGCCGCCAGGCCCACCAAGCCGCCCACCATTAGCTTCTTCCTATTAAGCTTAACCATTATTATTAATATACATCATAATTGAGCTTATTCACATAATTAAGCACTAGCCGACTAGCTATAAAAGCACTAAACGCCCGTGTTTTACCACAAGCGTTTAGTATCTATGTACGAATAGCTTTTTGTTTTTAAGAGTAGCTACATCTCTCTAGCATTTATTCTAGAAATCGCCCCAGCCCGCACAGGGTAAAGATTCGCATCGCTGTATGGGTCTACACTGATGTTTGCTTTGAGTCCGTTTTGGACAGGCGCTGGGTGAGCTTCGTCCCATTTAGCCCTAGCATAGGCATCTAATGCGCCTGCTTGGCTAGAATTTAGTTCATCTTCTATGCCCGTAAAGCGAAACATCTGGCCGTAGTTGGTGTCTATACCTTCTTTATCAGAAGCAGGTTCAATAAACTTTAGGTCGCAGCGCTTAGCAATCGCTACCGCTTCTGGGCTGCCATCTACCTTAACCACATCACCTTCTTTGTTTCGGTGGTACATCTTAGTAAACAAACTCTTAGCTAGCTCTGGTTCGCCCTGCTGTCCGGCACATAGTTCGGCTACTCTTTCTTCAAAGGTTGGGGCTTGGGTGGTGGTAGTGGTGTTAGCGGAGTTCTTCTTGGTGGATTTAGTTGTGCCGCCAGAGCTATTGCCATTGTTGCTTCCGCCGCCGTTGCCGCCGTTATTACCACCGCCATTGTTACCACCGCCTTGTGGCTTAGTGGTTGTGGTGCGAGGTTTGGTGGTGGAGGTGCGAGGGCGGGTGGTGGAGGTGCAGACTAGTATAATACCGCCATACTCATCCGTCGTCTGCACACACCCCTCAACCCGTTTCTCTGGTTGTAGTACTTGTGGGGCTTCTTGAGCTATTGCTTGAGCAGTCGGCACACCGAGTATTGGCGTTAGCACCATACCGGCTCTCAATAACAAGCCTTTTGGTTTCTTAGATTTGCTAACTTCAGCCATAGGCATAGCACCCATCTCTGGGGATCGTGATAATTCGTTGCTTCTGTTGCTTGCACTCATGGCTTTCTGCTCCTTACCTGAGACTTGGGGGGGTTTCTGCTCAGATGATTAGTTAACTTAACTTTGGTCTATCGGTGCTAGCGGGCATTTTACTGTCCCTTGCTGACTGCTTGTACCGATCTTTTTTTGGCACGTTTTGAGCGTTCGGGCTCTAAGTTTCACAGTTAGTTTACTTTTTCCAGCAGCCTTGTTTACTTACTAAACAACCAGCTACCGAAATACTGACTAACCTTAACCTTAAAGCACACCCCAACTATACCACACCCCCACCCCCGTTGTCAATAGCCCGATTCTAGCAATTAGCGGGAACGGTAACCTTTACTTATGATCTAATGCGCCCCTCGCCTTCCATTACCTCCCACCCAACACCCCTACAGCCAACCTTCATGTACGACATGTTTGCCACGATCGTGGTTTTTATGTCGTCTTTTTATACTCACACCCCTGTAATTCACAAGGTAGACCAGGCTGCTTTCACGACTGTCACTACGACTAAGGCGCAGTCAAAACGCTAACCGTTATGCATTTATCCACCATTTTGCTTATGTTTTACCCAGACTTATCCATACCCCATCCCCACCCCACCAAACACCACTACACCTCCCTTCACGTACGACATGTTTGCCACGACCAAGCGTTTTCTTGTAGGCTTCTTGGCTTTCGTATATTTTTTTGTTCGCTATACACGTTTACTACCCTCGACTAAGCCGAGTGAAGACTTTTGACTCAGGAAGTCAGATGTCTCATTAACCGCACGAGCTAACGCTCTCTCGGGTTCAAGATTATTGATTAAACCACTTACATACTCTGCGAAAAATGTGTCGCCTGCTCCTATAGTATCTCTTAACCCTTCAACTACATTAGACGGTACGAAATATCTTTGTGAATTGTAAAATAGCTCTACTCCAAATATACCATCTGTGATTATTAGCATTTTCTTTTTTTGTTCTTCGACAACAGTTTTTGGTATATAACGCATTTCTTCCCTAGTACCTTTTAAGCAAAATATGCTTTTAGAAACCTCTTCTGCTGCTAACCAATTTTTTTTCCGGCCAAAAAAATCTCCATCTCTTACATAACCTTGTATATCTAAGAAAACAAGACTGTTATGAAAGTCCACGCTAGAAAGATCCCACTCATCTGATACTGTCGATACTACCACCCATTTTGCTAGTTTAATGTCTATTGTCTTACGTATCTGTCTAGGTTTTTTTATTACCCGACCTTTTTCGCCATCTCTAGTGACCAGAATTTCTACCTCCAAACTCTTACAAAGAGCGTCGTCAAACGGCACGAAGTTTTTCGAGAAGACACGTTCTAAGAAATATGCTGGACCTCGGTAACTATCTTCCAGTAAATCTCCAGACTCACTAATAACTATGTCCCTACTCCGAGTAGAAATAATATAGACTCTGTCACTCTTATTCATACTTATTTACATATTCCCGCGCTTTACTAAAAGCTATGCTCACTGCTTGCTCTGGTGACTCTGCTGCTAGTACCATCTGTCTTTGTCTGTTATCCATAAATTGTCCGGCCAGCTTGTCTGACCATCCACCCATCCCTGAGACCACTACCATAGGTATACCTGCTTGATAGGCAACCGTTAGTTCGTTCAATGTCCCGGACCCACCACTGATAGCTATTACTACATCACACGATAAGGCGAGTACAAACTCTCTCCCACCTCCTCTTTCCATACCAGTAGGTATAATTACGTCAGCATCAGATTGTAATATCTTCTTACCCTTACCATAAGTTATTCCTACCGTCAGACCACCTTTTCTTTTTGCGCCTCGACAAGCGACTGTGGAGAGAGAGTCTGAATCTTTCTCCGCACCAAAAACCAGTATTCCGCCTTCCTCAGCGATTAACTCTCCTACTCTTTCTGCAATCAGTTCAACTTCCTTAGTATAATTAAGGTCAGCCATTGAACCCATGACTCCTATCTGAAGTTTACGCATAATTATTTACTCCTTTTAGTATAATATTTGCATTAATTAATGGTAGATACTCTACTTTTTTTCATAGAGTTTTTGCCTCCCGATTTCTTTGTACTAAACTTTCATTATTCTTTCTCCATACTAAAAACACCAGCTCGCGCTGGTGTTTTATTAAATTTAGTTTTCTACATCAATACGCGAACTTTGAAACTAGCAACATGGTGATGCAAATGGGACTGATTAAGGGATCTTTTCAAAGCTAGCATACTCGCATGCTAGCTCTTAGGTACCGATTTGTCAACAACCTGCACCCTTACGAGATCTTTCATAACCCAAGTAAAATAGTTTTTGTATAACCATATCGTATAACTAGCTATTGTGTAGAAGTTACATACTTTTATCAGTATTCGGCCCTACAAAGGCCAGAGAACATACAACGACAAACACAAGATTCGATAAGAGAGTAGACTCATTAAACGAATCAACAGGGAGAAGTCTGACAGCAAAGGTTTCTTGCTTCTACGAATTAGCCACAGTTATTTATTATCCCCCTACCTTAAAAACTATTAAACTTGCGTTATCTTCCGCACCATTATCGAAAACCAGCTGCATTAATTTTTTTACTATAACTTCAGGTTTTAGGCTACATAATTTAGCTATTTCATCTTTCGAAATTACTGGCGTTTCGTATTTACACTCAGTAACACCATCTGTCATAAGCAACAGTACGTCTCCACGCTCAAGTTTTATTTGATCAAATTTAGTTGCAGATAATACTGGCATACGCGCCCTAAGACCCAAAAATGAGAAAGCTCCGAGCCATGTCTTCTCTACTTGCTGTTCGTGAATTATATGCCCATTTCTAACTAAAAACGCTAAGCTGTCTCCGTATGAATGTAGAATTAGCCTATCCTGTTTTATTTCAGCTGCCACGTAACTGCTTTCAGATGTCCTATCTTTTTCTTCGTCCATTTCACAATGTCCAAACTTTTTATAAATCATTGATTGTATTTTTAATGCGAAAGATACGGCTTCTGCCCTATTACTAATAAGCTTGCGGGATGACGCCCACACCCGCATAACCAAGACTGCCGCTTCTTCGCCCCAATGGCTGTCAGCAACAACAAACTTAAGTGTAGAGCTACCAAACTTAGCAAACCCTATCCTATCTTCATTAACATCTTTTACCAGCCCTCTTGTTGTGGCCATACAAAAATTGTTAGCATAAAAAGTTTGTATTTTTTGCTTGTTATCCTTGACGGGCAAGACGACTTTCATTTTTTAGATCTCTGCCGTTTCAATGCTAAGGCCGATTGTTTGTAAGATATTAGAAAAATGGCAGGTTGAAGGCACTTTTCCAAATCAACCGTTGGATAAGGCGCAGGCCCATCTGAAGAAGGATTTGACTCTAATATGATTGTTTCCATTGTTTACTTTCCTCTAATTTTATTAAAAATCTCCCCTGAGGGAGACTTCCGTTTTTTATTCGTAATAATAATCTAGCGGGCGCCTCCTGAAAGCAAATATGCATAATAATATCCTTCTGAAGGGTTAAGAGTTCTTTTTACCATACCGATCGATTATAGTACCAACTTTAAATACCGTCAAACCACCCCTTCCCCCCGCCCTACCAAAAAACCTGACCTCACAAGCAATAGCGTCAACATAAAAACCACGACCAAAGGTTTTTATGTTGACTTATAGGGGTAAGACTACTAACATGCGGGTATTATGGGCAGCGGGAATGCGAGAAAGATTAAGCCGAGCAGGCTCAGACCAAGGAGCCCTAGCAAGGAGCTTACTTCTAAAATAATTGAGTCCGTCTTGAGAGCTAGCGTTTTAGCTGGTTTTACCGCTTCTGCACTACTGATACCAAACTCTCCTATCGCCCTAGAGAAACCAGTTAAATTCTTCCTAGATAAATTGGATCAGAAAGAAAAAGAGCGCCAAATCCGCCGCGTAATTACTGAGATGAAACGGCAAAAAATCGTCAAAGGAAGCTACGAACATGGTCTTGAGATAACCAATAAAGGACGCGAGCGACTAGCAAAACTAGATTACGACAAACTCGAGATATCTGAACCACCTTCTTGGGATAAAAAATGGCGCATAGTACTCTTCGACATTCCTTTTAACAAAGATGAGAAACGTAGAGATTTGTCAGAGAAACTAAAACTAACTGGGTTTCAGTTACTCCAGCTTAGCGTATGGGTGCATCCGTACCCCTGCCGCGATGAACTAAACAAAATATGTGAGCACTTAGGTGTTGCTAAGTATGTTACCCTCATAGAAACTGCCCACATTGACCACGAAGAATTACTAAAAAAGCGCTTCAAAAATCTCAAATTACAGTAGTGTGTCAACATAAAAACCTTTGGTCGTGGTTTTTATGTCGTACATTAGCTGTGTGAGCTAGAAGTACCCAATGGTTCTAGGGATGCTGCTTACGAAATTTATAACTTTGAAGATAGCCTACAAAAGTGTCGACCAGTAGTACCAGAACTTGTACAGAATTAGCCATATTACAGCTGCGTAGGTTACGAAAAGTACCAGTGCATGTTCTCGCCTAACCCAAGCGGCAGCTCGGGCCAAGCTACCTTTTACGGCTATATGCCCTTCGCTAATGTTATACAGCGTCGTGTAAAAAAACAGCGGGATCATTACCGCCCAGGTTGTCATACACCATGGGCACAAAGCGCCAATCACAAAAATACTGTGGTACATCAGGTTGAGAACAAAGACAAGCCCGGCCAGCACGCCGAACTGTAGCGCTACCCAAAACCATCGCTGTTTCGGTCGCCCAGTTAGAAGCATCATCACCCCGATGGCTATGAGTCCTGCAAAGGCTGGGATGCCAAAAACTGGATTTGGAATACCAAAAACATGCGAGCTAGAAGACTTCATGACCGAACCGCAAGAAATAATCGGGTTAAGATCACACCCCAGCTGAGCGGTCGGGTTTTTAAGTAGATGCACCTCCTCAACCATCAGAACTACCGCTGCCAGCAGTGCAACCGCACTAAAAACAATCAGCAAGTAAGGATAAATGCGCTTTAGATCCCAAGCGCTACGGTTCAAAAACTCATTGATCCTTTTCATCGCCTCATTATACCTCACACTTGATACAAACTCTTTATTCGCAGGTGCTGTGACAGCTAAGCCATACAAAAAAGCGCGCAACGTTAAATTCGCAAATTAGATTTTAGCAACAGGTAGTTCGGGCACTCTGCCAAAATCTGAATCTAGAGAAAGCAATAAACAATCGTACTCGAGTGTCAGAGCCGCGATCCACATATCGTTGGTATTGATTGGTGTGCCCTGCTGCTTAAGTTTTTTGAATATAGCGGCGAAGAGTTTGGTGGTTTTGTCACTGATCGTAACTGTATTAACATTCGGCATGTCTAGAAACTTCTGGAGGAGTGCTTCGTTTTCTTTCGGCCTGTTTCCAAGTGCGAAGCCAGCTCTTAGCTCGCCAACGACAACAAGCGGCACTAAAACTTGCGAATCTGGCCGAAAATATTCACGCAAGCGGCCATCGCCTCTGTTGAATGCCGAATAAGCACTAGTATCAATCAGCAGTTTCACTTTGCTCACTGCCATAACTTTTTATCTATTTTAGACAAATCAGCAATCGCTTCGTCAAATGACCCATCAAGTGTGTTAGCTCCAAAAAGCCAATCGAACCCAGTCTCAGCTTGAATCTGCGTAGTTCCGAAAGTTTGCATAGTTAACAAATCTACTACTGTCTGGTTAAAAGATTTTCCAGTTCTTTGAGAGCGCTTTTTTATAACCATGTCAACCGCTGGTGGTATATTCCTTATAGTGTATTGAATTTTACTCATGTATACATTGTATGCAGTATATACACTTACGTCAATCCGCTGGATCAATACTGATGACTTACACGGCTCTTGATACTTTATCCCTGATACTTGATACTAGTTATTATGAGTTTACAGATTGGGACAGATACTGCGCAGCCCAATTACCTTTTGTGCTAAGACTAACTATGCTACCGACGGATAGAGGTGATCGTAGCTATTCCAACGAACGTACTGTTAAGACAAATGAAGAGTTACAGACCTCTAGCTCTTAGGCTTACTGCGTAAAGCTTTCGTGATAGTACCGAAATTCTTTGCTAGGTCGTAATCACTCCGCCCAGCAACTATTGCCTCATAAATAGCGTCATCACCAGCAAGCTTTTTAAGCCTGTTATTGAGCTGTCTCATAATTGTTTTAGGATCTTTGTCATGTACACCATTCTGACTTGCGAAGTGACTAAGCTCTTGAGCGTCAGCAGGACGCTCTGACGGGTTAAAGAGCGGTAGTGTTTCTGGACGTACTTCACGCTGTCGTGCACGAAATGCACCACTTTGCTCGGAGAGCTCTATGACTCGTTGCTCACCAACTGCGTCTAGCGCTAAAATCTGTAGTTCGTAATCACTAAAAATTAGATTTTCGGCACTTCTCCAGCCAGGTATAGGTACTGTCCTTTTACCGTCGTAGTCAGCAATTATTACCTTAACACGATCTTGCTCAAAACCACCGCTTGCTTTGTCTAAAGCAAAAAGTGTAGCTACTTCTACAGGATCCAGCTTTCCTCTCAGTTGATAAGCGATACTTAGAATATCCTCTGGCAAATGATAATCTTCAGGCATTTCTGGCAATTGTGCGGCTGCCTTGAGATATTCAGTTGTAGCGTTTTCACGGACACCTTCACGCCCAGACTTACTGAGCCGGGGATTTACAGAGGTACTTCTGATTAACCTTTGAACGTAGTCGGTCAGTCCAACAAATGCTTTTGTCTTTACCCTACTCGTTTCGAACAATTGCATAAGCTGTCCGACAGCTCGGACTTCTGTTCGGTCTAAATGTTCAATTGCTGAACCTGCGTCCTCACCTAGTGCCCACGTTGCATCAATAATGGTAGACACTGACGATCCATCTTTGTCTACAGTTACAAATGTATTCCAAGCGTGTCCACTTCCTTCACCGGTGCTCGTACTAAAACCGTCTGCTCGTGAGTCAGCATAACCCGCACCGTCTTTACCTCCGCCGTAAACAGCATAAGTATTATTTAGCATACTTAGTTCGGTTTGTGTTGCCTTGAGAGCTTCAAATACAGCCTTTACGTTTGAGGCTACGTTTCTGCAAACGCCGTTACCCTTCCAATTAGGGTCTTTCCTGCTAGCTATGCCTTCTCTTAGTAACTCAGAAGTGGTTGACTGGTCAGCTCTTGATAAATCTTTTAAGCCAATGTCCTCGTAGGTGTACCGTGAGACACTTTGAACAAACGCAGCACTAAGCTTTACCGCTTGTTCGGGAGTCAAGTGACTTAATGAACGAATCTTTAGACTCTCTACTAACTGTTGACCGCTTTTGTCGTTTTGGAGGTAGTGAGCAAGGACAGTACGCAACTCCGTTTGCCAGCCTTCTTCCTCTACTGTATTGCGATAGGTGTGGTCGCCATTGCCACAGTCAGTTAGTGACGCTTCCAAGTAATCAGGCACAGGGTACGTTTCGCGGCTTGGTGCTACTTTAGGATTGTAGTGCTCAAGGGTCGTAAAACTAGCAAATGCTGTGTCTGTCATCTCAATGTGAGCTAAAGAACGTGTATGAACCGTCTCCAATGTACGCATTCGTTCCAGGCTATCGTGCAACGCTAACTCAACGTCCTTACCAGCACCTACTACTTCTTTTTTTGTTCTACCTTCCTGTGAACCTGAGCCAATAATAATTCTGTGCTCACCCTCAGGGGTCCTGCCTATGAACTGTTCATCAGCGCGATAAAAATGCCCTGCCGATACTACAACACCTGATAAACCAACACGTCCAATAGCAGGTATGGCACCACTTTGTTCGGTTGGTAATTGATCTGGGCTTATTAGAGGCTTTTGTTCTAGTACTGCGGTCATAGTTTTTATTTTTGCTTTACTCTCTGTTATCTTATCAAATAACTTGACAAATGTCAATATGCTTATGTATTAAACATACTTGATACTTTATCCCTCATACTTGATACTAGTTATTATGAGTTTATCGATTGGGATTGTTGGGCTGCCGAATGTCGGCAAGAGCACTCTTTTTAATGCGCTGACAGATGCGAATGCGCTGGCGGCTAATTACCCTTTTGCCACGATTGAACCAAACACCGGCATTGTACCGGTACCAGACGAGCGCCTAGGCAAGCTGGCCGATATGTACAAAAGTAAGAAAATTGTGCCCGCCACAGTAACTTTTGTAGATATTGCGGGGCTAGTTGAAGGTGCAAGTAAAGGCGAAGGCCTGGGCAATCAGTTCTTGAGTCATATACGTGCTTGTGATGCAATCCTACAGGTTGTGAGAGCCTTTGAAAGTGGCGATGTAATCAGAAGCGATAGTTCACGAGACCCAGAACACGACATAGATGTAGTCGCTACTGAGTTAGTGCTAGCTGACCTGCAAACAGTCGAAAAACGCCTGCCCCGTATTCAAAAAGAGGCCAAAGCCAATCTAAAATTAAAACCCATGCTAGATTACATAGAGACGGTACACGGAATACTTGACTCAGGCAAGCCTCTTTTTTCAGAGTCAGGAGTCATGAGCCATGAGCTAAGAGGTTGGCTCCAAAAAGAACTGCAGCTTATGACTTTAAAGCCGATTCTGTATCTATTTAACATCGATGACGACGCACTAAGTAGCAACGAGCTGAAAACTAAGCTTCGTAACATCGTCACACCCGCCCCCGCTCTTTTTGTTAGCGCCAAGCTAGAAGATGAGCTGCGTGGACTAGATGATATCGACAGGGCTGAAATGCTGGCAAGCTACGGCGCTAGTGAGTCTGGGCTCAACCAAGTTATCCACTCGGCCTATGACCTACTGGGGCTGCAAAGCTACTTAACCGCTGGCGAGCAAGAAGTCCGCGCCTGGACCATAAAAAAGGGTTGGACGGCACCACAAGCAGCCGGCGTAATACATGGCGACTTCGAAAGAGGCTTCATAGCTGCACAAATCGTAGACTATAACGACCTAGTTGCGGCCGGCAGCGAGCAAGCAGCCAAGTCGGCTGGCAAGGTTCGCACCGAAGGCAAAACCTACCAGATGCGTGAGGGCGATGTGGTAGAGTTCAGGTTCAACGTCTAGCCTAAGAAGTGTAAGCTTTGGCATCAACTTTCGCCACATACAACTAAAGTGGTGAGCTTTAAATAAACACCTGTTTGTGTAATTGGTACTTTAGTTACATAACAGGGTCTGACCCTGACATCTGTTATTTTTTGTTATATGGATTATTTAAGAGTTTAGAGGTTGGCTTTGATTATTTTAGCTAGGTCGCCAATTTTGTATAGACTGCTACCTTCGCTAAAAATCGCTACTGACAATTGAGTGCCGTCGGATAAAGTGATGATAGCAACATCGTTATTTGCTGAGCCCAAAAACCCGACTTTATCGGCAACTTCTGCGCCAGCAAAGCCGCGTGGTATTCCCTGCCTATAGACCTGAGACTTCATATAGCCGATCAACTTTTGTCGGCTAGCTGCCGACAATCGCTCTTCAAAAGAAATTGCATTCAGCAACTTCACCGAATCTTTGGCTGTAAACATAAGACCATTTAGTTCAGTATTTTTTAAGCCCAGATCTCTAAAAAGTTTATTGAGTGGATTGTAGCCATACTTACGCGCTATGGCCTGACCACAATCGTTATCTGAGTTTATAATCATCAGCTTTATACACGTTCCAATACTCTTTCCTGGCAGTGCTTCAGTTTCGGCTTTCCACTTACCGCTATCAATCATTAAAAACGCAGCGTAGGCAGCGTAGAGTTTATAGACACTTGCGCCAAAAAACTGCTTGTCACCAGATATATCTACCAACGTTTCTTGGTTTTCCTGATTTTGTACAACTACACTAAAACTACCGGGCTGTTGGCTTATCCACGCCCGAACAGCGTCTTCTAGCTTGTTGCCGGACTTCACAAAAACAATTGGCTTTATCTCTTTCAAATCTAATTTCTCATTATCGGACCTGTTACTCTCTGCCTCTGCATAGGCTAGCGGCTGAACGCTGTTAGAGGCGCTTACAAACAAACTAGCAGCGATACTATTGACCATAGTTCCAACAATAATAAGTACACTCAATACTCGAACAAATTGAAACAAACCACGCTTACGCTTGCCCACTCTTCGAGGTTGATCGTAAATATAACTCTGCCCGGCCAACTTTCGCAGGCCCGACGTAAACGGAATAACGCTCATTTTAAAGTTTTTGTCTCTTTTTTAACCAAAAAACCCTAACGAACCAAGTAAGAATTTTTTAGCTTTTGTTTAATAATTTTTGTTCTTTATTGAACTGAGCATAGTTTAGCTCAAGTCCTTCTATTAACGCAAGCTTTTTAGCATATAAAATCGCTCGACGTTTCCTTTGCTACCGGCAAGTCCAGAATCAGCTTTGTCAACTATTTTGAACAAATTTTGTACCCAGCTTTCGAAGTCGTGAATAATTTCGCGACGAACTTTGCTATTTTTGATTACACCCCTGTTAATTTGCTCCTTGCCTGCTTCAAACTGAGGCTTGAGCATAGCTATGATTAATGTTTTGTTATTAACGAATAAAGAGATGTGAGGTAGTATTTTTCGCATCGAAATAAAGCTCACGTCAATCACTACTATGTCTGGTACTTCGGAGAGTACTACTCTTCGTTCCTCGTTCTTCGTTCCTCGTTCTATTTGGCTACTTTGTAGCCAAATCTCACGAATATCAGTCTTTTCGTGCAGTTCAATTTTGGGATTTCCTAACAGTGTTGGGTGAAGTTGATCCGTGCCAACATCAACTGCAACAACTTTACTAGCACCATTTTGCAGTGCAAAATCCGTGAAGCCTCCCGTGCTACTGCCCACGTCCAAAACGACTTTATTTGTAAAATCTAGCCCTAGCTCTCTCGCTACAGAAGCCAGCTTCTCGCCTGCTCGTGATACGTACTTTCCTGCTGTAGCTGAAACTACAATTTTGTCACTAGCTGAAACCTCGAAAGCCGGTTTTGTAATAACATTACCGTTAACTCGCACCGTGCCGCGCTTAATCAAATCCTCGGCCCTAGACCGCGACTGAGTCTTGCCTGACAAAAATAAAACTTGATCAAGCCGCCGCTTCATTTCCCAACCGTATACCAGCGAACATTATTCGTTCTGCTGGAAGTGTAATTATTTCACCAAATGCCATACCCTGATAGTACAAATCGACCACGCTTAGCATTCCTAGTATCGGCCCTAGAGGCAGTTCTTGCTTTTTGTCGCTTACCTCAAACCACTCCTCGAACTTTGGACCAGTGCCCGGTTTATCATCACCATTGTTAGATTGCTCATCAATTAGTAACTTGTCTAGTAATGAATTGCGGAAACTTTGTGTGAAGTTTGCCGCAATACCAAAGGCATCAAAAACCCTTTCACCATCTAGTATTGACGCAGCCAACGTAGCACCCAGGTAAGAAATTCCTTCACTGGCCGCATATTCGAGCAGACTGTCTACTTGGTGCGTTTCAAAACGTACACAATGCAAGAGTTCGTGAAAGGCATACTGCACACTATCTATTATTTCCAAATCACTACGAGCAATTTTCCTGCGAGCTATCCTATCTGCTGGATAGTTAAGATCAAATTTTGTTTGATCGTATGATTCCCCGGAAGTAGGCCATGTCCGACTGCACTGATAAATCGCAGCCCGCTTTGAGGTTCGTGGTTCAACCCCAAGATCTCCAGTTATGTCCTCTGTCAAACCTAAAACCGTCTTAATGATGGGTTGCATATATTTTCTATGCGACCTTAACCATGTACCACCCCACACAAATTCAATCCCGTTGTAGGGTTTCATAATTTACCTTTCTACTTCTTTCGTTCGCGGTAGGAACCGTCTTCTGTGCTGACACTTATCGTGTCGCCCACTTTGATAAAAGCTGGCACACGAGTTTCAACACCGGTTTCTAGTGTTGCTGGCTTAGTGAGTGCGCTGCTTGTGTCACCACGTACGACATCTTCGGTATAAGTTACTTTTAGCCAGACATTTTTGGCAAGCTCGATGCTGACGGCATTGCCGTCGAGCAGCATCACCTTTACATTGTCGCCTTCTTTTAGGTAGCCGACTTGATCCTCAACGGATTCTTTGGACAGTTCAAACTGTTCGTAAGTTTCGCCGTCCATAAAATACCATTTAGCGCCGTCGTTATAAAGATACTGAACATTTTTGTACGCTAGATCTGCTCTGTCTAGTTGTTCGTTGCCTTTAAAAGTTTTTTCTAACACACGACCGTCCAGAAGACTTTTGATGCGCACATTAACAATGGAACCACCGCGTCCCATGACTTTTTGTGAGTAGTCTAGTACTTGTTGCGGCACGCCTTCGTACATGAAGATAGTACCTTTTTTTAGTTCTGTAATTGATAATGCCATTTTAAATCCTTTTTAGTTGTAATCTGGGTCACTTGCTTTATGTAAAAGCTCAGCTACTTCGTGGGTTGCTTGGCTTAGATATTGATAACTTGCGTCTTTCATAATTCCTGCTTGATGCAAAACAAGCAAGTTTTCAGTAATCTCGCCCATCTCACGTTCCGCGCCCTTAAAAGCCAAAACTTGATCTGTTGCGTTGAAGGCCCCACCACTCTCATAAATGAGCTGGCGTATGTTCCCCAGATGATTATGCAAAGCAAAAATCACATGATCTGGGAACATGGTGTTTTTCAGGCCTTCAACATTCAGCTCTTGAAAGCCACCAACTTGCGAAAGCAGCCGGTCAATCGCCGCTTTTAGGTTATCAATATCCATAGCTACTATTTAACTAGTTTGCCGAAACAAATGGCAGTAGTGCCAAATGTCGTGCACGCTTAACAGCTGCGCTCAAATGACGCTGCTGACTTTCGGTCAAGCCTGTCTTTTTACGAGTTTCAATAGCACCGTATTGATTAACATAGCGCTGCAATGTTTTAAAATCTTTGTAATCAAAAAATGCTACGTCTGTTCTGTGTTTAAAAATTTTCGCCACTGTAAAAATCCTCCTGATTTTTAGATTAATGTTTGATGATTAACGATTAAAGAATCTTTTCACCGTTAACCTTTATGAGTTTTATTAAAGCCGCTTTTAGTTCTTCTACTTTTGATATTAACTCTGCTTCCAAAACGCTAGAAAGGTAGTTTGTTTTTTTGATATTCCTATCTGAGCTTCTAGTTCAAATAATGAGCCGAGTGCATGTCGATAAAACTGCTCTTTCTCTCTGGCACTTCTTCTGCCAAAGCCTTCTGCGATATTAGATGGCAAAGATACAGCAGCTCGTCTCATTTGCGAAATCAAGCCAAAAACTTCTTCTTTAGGAAAAGCCGAAGTAACTTGGTAGACACTCAGACAAATAGACTCCGAAATCTGCCAAACCCTTAAGTCTTTAAAGGACTTTATCGTCGTACTCATTCTTCGTAAATCCTTAATCGTTAATCTTTAATCAACTAAGGCCTAGAAAGGTATATCATCGAGATTGATTGGCTCGTCGTCTACATCTTCGATCTCGGCTTCTTTTTTCTTGGATGGTTTACCGCTAGGGGCGTCTGAACTTGCAGAGCTACTGCTTGAGCCATGATCGTTGCTACCGCTACTACCTTGTCCACCGCCAAGGAATGTTACATCTTGTGCCACAACCTCGACTTTACTGCGCTTTTGACCATCTTGCTCCCAAGAACGGCTTTGCAGCCGGCCGTTTACGAGTGCTGGCCTGCCCTTTGTCAGGTATTGAGCCACACGCTCCCCGAGTGGACCCCAAGCTACGATATCGATGAAATCTGTAGCTTCCTGCCACTCGCCGTTGCTACTTTTGTAACTGCGGTTCAAAGCTAGGCTAAAGCTACAAACGCTTTGACCGCTAGGCGTGCTCCTAAGCTCTGGATCACGCGTTAAGTTGCCCATGAGAATGACTTGGTTGAATGACCTTGCCATAAAAACCTCCTTGCAGGAACTAAGTCCTAGTTATTTATTGTATTTTCAATGTACTCTCTTGCAAGCCATCCGTGCAAGTGTTATTTTTACTACCCTTAGAAAGAGCAACTTTCTGAACTAGCTGTTGCGTACTGACACTATCTTCTCTGCCTTGGCATCAAACTTCCATTCAGCACATGTACCTTTACCTATTCTACGGCCACAAATAAGGACTGCGCCAAAAAAAATTCTCTGTTCGCCTATGGATTCGTATATTAAACCCCTTACTTCGGGAGTAATGCCGCCGATGCGTATTGCCTCAAGTTCATCTGCAATAGAAACCTCAGCAGCAGCTTCAAGCAGTTTACCTGCAGCTGCTTTGTAGACGTCGTCGCTCCACCCTTCATCCCTGCCGTTTCTGGTGCATCTAGGGCATACTTCAGGTAGACAGTTCATTACTCTTCGTCCTTGTCGTCTTCTTCGTCGTCAGCCGAGGTGCGCTTGGCAGCTTTTTCGGCTTTTTCGGCTTTCAAAGCTTCTGCTTTTGCAATCGCCTTTAGGTCAGGCTTGGTCAAAAGAAATCTTATAACTTCTTCTGTAATGTTAAGCTGATCGTTAATAGCCTTTACGCCTTCTGCCGGAAGCTCTAGCGTGTAGAACACGTAGACGGCATGGTTAACGCCTTTGATAGTGTAAGCCATCTTACGCTTACCCCAGTTATCGGTAGCCTTGATTTCACCCTTAACACTTTTGACTAGTTTCTCGATTTTGCCGGTAGCTTTGTCGAGATCTGCCTCAAGATCAGGGTGAATTAACACCGCTAATTCGTATTGTGACATTCGTCACTCCTTTCTTCTGCGAAGAAACGAGTTAGTAGTTAGTAGTTGGTAGTTGGTAGTTAGTAGCCTCATGAGCTACCATCTACCATCTACCTTCTACCTTCTACCGACCTGTAACTTCTTTCGGTTTCTAGGTTAGGCGCACCAGAGGCCCCAACCAAGAAGTTAATTAATATTAAATATAGTATAAAGTATTATGAATAAAGTATCAAGTGCTAAGTGCTAACAAATGCGTTAGATTTCGCGTTCAAAGTCAGTTAGCGGCTCATCTTCAGGTGAAACCACGGCAGACTCATCGCCGTCAGTAGTTGCCCCGCCAAAAACATCATCGAGCGAGCTAACCAACACTTCGCGCGGCTTACTGCCATCGGCATGGCCAACAATGCCAGCTTCTTCCATCTCATCGATTAGCCTCGAGGCACGACCATAGCCTATACGCAGTCTACGCTGTAGGAGTGAGGTTGATGCCTTACGATTTTCTATGACTACTCGCACGGCATCGCGGAACATATCATCATCACTATCACTGTTGCCACCGCCGGCTGGCTCAGGAACTATGCCGCCTTTACCATTAAGAACAACTGGCATACTCACCACTTCGTCATCATACTGAGGTGGTCGCTGCATACGCAGAAAATCTGTCACTTTGTTGATTTCATCACCCATGATCAAAGCACCCTGAACGCGGATTGGTTTGGGCATGTCAGCTGTTACATAAAGCATATCACCAGTACCCAAAAGTTTTTCAGCCCCAACTTGGTCGAGTATTATTCTACTTTCAACCTGCCCGGCAACTGTAAAGGCAATGCGAGCCGGTACGTTAGCTTTAATTAGTCCAGTTATAACATCTACACGCGGACTCTGTGTTGCCAAAACTAAGTGAATACCAGCAGCGCGTGCTTTTTGGGCAATTCGGACAATTAAAGCCTCAACTTCACGGCCAGCAAGCATCATGAGATCAGCCATTTCGTCTACAACGATCACGATGTAAGGCATACCAGCTTCGGCCTGCCTATCATTGTACTCAGCAATTGAGCGCGCGCCGTGCTCTTTAAACTGACGAAGACGCCTCTCCATCTCCGCAACTGCCCACTTGAGAGCGCTAATACACTTCTCGGGCTCAGTAATTACAGGTGTTAAAAGGTGTGGAATGTCGTTATAGGATGTTAGCTCAACCTGTTTTGGATCGACCAGAATAAGTTTGAGATCAGACGGAGAATTACGATACAGCAAACTAACCAGAAGAGTATTAATCATGACCGACTTACCAGAACCAGTCTGACCAGCTATCAAAAGATGAGGCATGCGATCGAGAGAACCAACAATAGGTACCCCTGCAATATCCTTGCCAACCGCTAAACCGAGCGGCTGTTGGTTACTTTTCCAAGCGTCGCTATCGATTACGCCAGCCAGACGAACTGTCGCTGGTTTGACGTTTGGCACTTCTATGCCAACAGCTCGCTTGCCAGGAATAGGTGCTTCCATACGAATGCTGCGTGCCGCCAAATCAAGAGCTAGGTTATCATCAAGCGCAGTAATCTTTGACAGCTTAATACCTTGAGGTGGTTTGAGCGTAAACTGTGTTACACGTGGACCAACATTCACTTCCTCCATTTCTACATCAATACTAAAGTTACTAAGTGTGCTCTTGATAATTTCGGCGTTAGTCTCATAGTCACCAGCGTCGGCCTTGTCCTGCTTTTGATTAAGTAGATTCAAGCTTGGGAATTGCCAGTTTGGATCGCTTTTCTCTGTTAGAGCTTCGTGGTCTTCTTGCGGGGTTAGTGCAGCAGCGGCATTCTTGACCGGATTTTTTGAAACTGAATTTCGCTCAGCTTGGCTATGATGCTCTACAGGCACACCTTCGTTTAATTTGAAGTGAGGCTCGCGTGTTTTTAGCTCATCTAAATCTGTGTCACCTTCTTGACGACGTAGGCTAAGTAATTTATCGAACAATCCACGGACCGAAACATCAAAAGTCCAACAAAATGCTAGAAACGTTAGGACAAAAAACACAATGCTCGTAGGTACCTTGTCTAAGAGTGCCAATAGTGCGTTGCCTATAGTTCTACCGACAGCCCCGCCGTAGCCACCCGCCCAAGGCAGTTCAGACGAGTCACGGGTAGCAAACCCTGTGTGCAACCATGCGCTGGCAACGATTACAAAACTTGCCATGCTAGCAATGTTTCTGAAAGGTACAACTTTTTCTTCATGTTTGAACTTGTGCACCGCCCAGTAAAAACACGCTAAGGGAGCAAAGTAGCCCGCTAGGCCAAAAGCATCGTAAACCCAACCAAAAAGTTTAACCGGCAATGACCCGCCAGTACCAAAGCCTCCTAGTAGCAGAAGGAGCCCCAAAACTACCAAAAAAACGCCGCGCATAACACGCCAAAACATACTTGGCTCTTTTGGAGCTTGTTTCTTGCTTGTTCGTTTTTTTCTTTTTGCCATAGTACTTCACTTACGCTTCAGAGGACAACTACGTTTTCCTCTGGTCGCTCCGGGCAAAAAGCGTCGTTTTTGCTCGGGCTACTCTTTTCCTTTTTTAATACTGTTACAGTATACCGCTTATCTTAAATTTCAGATATACCGAATGTTGTAATAATAACAAAATTCTTATGCTTTGTCAACTGATTGATCAGTCTACTCGGGCGTCTTGGCCTAGCAGGCTGGCCCGCATTTTGGCGAAGCGCTCCTGCTGTTCGGCGGCAATTTGTTCAGGCGTTTTTGGTTCCGGCTTTGACTCGCCTACCGCATTTTCTGCTACTAGTTGCCCTGCACCGACCGTGCCATTTGCGTTCTTGACGCTACTGTTGCCAACCACGTTGACTACCGGTATGACGATCGGGCTGCGCTGAGTCTGCTCGTACAGAAAATGTGTAACGTAATCCTTGAGCTCGGCTTTGAAACGATCTAGATCAACTCTCTTGTAGCGCTGCTGAACCGCCCGGCGAAGTTCTATTCTAAACAAATTCATCAACTCTTCCTGGCCGCGCATGTAGATGAAGCCGCGGCTAATAATATCTGGGCTAGTAAGCAGCTGCCCCGTTTTCTTATCAATTGTTAAGATGACCGCTACAAGTCCTTCCTCGCTCAATACTAGGCGATCTTTGACCACCACACTGTTTACGATTGCACCTGTTTGATCAACCAAAACTGTACCAACTGGCACTTCTCCGATTACCTCCATCTTGTCTCCGTTGATTGCTACAACTTGACCATTTTCGGCATTGAGACAGTTGCTTCTCGGTACACCTAGCTCGACTGCAAGATCAATATGGCTTTTCTTGCTGCGGATTGAACCGTAGATTGGCAAGAAAAACTTAGGACGAAGCATCTGGATCATCTCGGCGTACTCGTCTCGACTTGCATGACCCGAAACATGTAGCGGTCCAACCTTATCTAACTCATGAGTCATGTGCTGAAAAACGTGAACACCCATACGCACCATGTTGTCGACCATACCGCCGATAAGTGCGTCGTTTCCGGTCTCTGGGATTGGCGTACTTGAAAGCACAACCGTGTCTTGCTCTTTAAGCTTAATATGCTTGTGAGCGCCGCTAGCCATACGCTGCAGCGCCGAATTTGGTTCGCCTTGACTACCCGTACAAACCACTACTACTTCGTGATCTTTCATGGTTGGGACGGCACTGATCGGCACGATTGTGCCTTTCTGAATCCTGACAAAACCGTGACGAATCGCCATTTCAAGTGTGCTAATTAGACTGCGACCATCAAGTGCGATCTTTTTGTTGTGGTGAATCGCAGCGTTGATGATCATTTGAATACGGTTGATATTGGTAGAAAACATCGACATGAAACAGCGTCCTGGCGCATTCTCCATAATGTCGATGAAGCTCTGCTCGATTGTCGATTCGCTAGGGGTGCGGCCCAATCGCTCAGTTGTTGTACTCTCGCTCATAAGTAGCAGTACACCTTCGCGGCCAAGCTCGGTTAGCCTTTCCATGTCAGAGCGTTCGTGATCGAGCGGATTTGGGTCAAAACGGAAGTCGCCGGTGTTTATCACACGTCCAACCGGAGTATCTAGCACTACTACAGTACTGCCTGGAATAGAGTGAGTGATACGCACTAACTCGACAAAAAAGACTCCAACTTTTAGTTTTTCGTGGGTGTTCTCGTTCATGGGTACTACTTCGAGCTTGAAGCCTTCTGGCATAGGCAGGCCAAAGTTCTCGAAAATTTCCTGCACGCGCCCACAAGTAAATCGGCTACCATAAACTGGCGCTGGATACTTAGGAATGATGTGCGGCAAAGCCCCAATGTGATCAAGGTGCCCGTGAGTTATAACGTAGCCTTTTATCTTGTGCTTGATAGTATCTAGATAGCTTGTATCGCAGATGCCATAGTTGATACCAGGCAGGTCAACCCCAAGGTCGTTACCCGCGTCAATGATAACCGCATCGTTTTGGTACTCAACAAGCATCATGTTTTTGGAGCCACCACCGTCCATACCACCCAAGCCGATTACCTTCAGTCTAGGACTGTCATCTATGAAATTTGCTCGGCGTGGCTGGTTGCCATTTTGGGCCGGTGTGTCGTACAACTTTGCGATTCGGTCAGCATCTTCGTGAGCACGTTTTTGGGCTCTGATAGCTTCGCCGCGGCTTGCCGCACGAGCCTGAGGCGTCGTCCGAGGTCTAGCCTTAGCAGGCGCGTTCTGCCCCTGTTTTGGTGCTGAGTTTCTCGGGCGATTACCGCCACCAGAACGGTTTTGTTTAAAATTGTTATTCATTTTTCTTTTCCCTTTCTATTTATTAGAGAAATTATTTAGTTTCATTGTTATTAATTTGCTTCAGAAGACTTGGAATTACTGCAAAATCTTCTAAAAGCGTAGCCCTCAAGCCGCCGTTATATAGTGCTGCGGCTGGGTGGTACAAAGGCAAAATAACTAATTTTGACTCTGTATGCTCCAGCATAACCTTTATTCTTTTAGCTTGCCCGTGTTCTCGGCTGATAAACAGATCTGGCAGGAAGGCTAAGCCACTGTGTCGGCCTAACGTAACTATGATTTTAGGCTTGATGATAGCAATTTGCTTTTTCAGGTAAGGCAAAAAAGCTAGTTTTTCTTCTGGGAGTGGGTCTCGATTGTTCGGCGGACGATACTTCACAATGTTGGTAATGTAGATGTCTCGCCTTTTCAGCCCGATACTGCTTAACATCTCATCTAGAAACTTGCCCGCTGCTCCGACAAATGGCAAGCCTTTAATATCTTCGTTTTTACCCGGGGCTTCGCCGACAAACAGCAACTCTGCCTCTGGGTTGCCATCACCAAAAACTAGCTGAGTCGCCTGTTCAGCTAGCTCTGGCGTCGGATTGTCAGCCAGTATCTTGGCCTGCAGAGCGTCTAATTGTTCCTGGTTACTCATCACTTCTTAAATTCTCCATTTTGCAGATAACATAAGAGTGAGCTGATCTGCTACTGACTTGGGGATGCCTGCCTGCTCTCTAAGCTGTCTAATCACTCTAACAGCAAACTCAAGCATTCGCCTTTCAAGCAACTGATGCCTAGTCTGTTCTCTGTCATCTGCTAAATCTCTGTTTTCTGTCATCTGTTTTCTGTTAAATTGCTTACTTTCTACTGACCAAACTGTAAAGATTTTTTAGCGTAAGGTATGCGAACAAAAAGAACGGTACGTACCAGATTAGGCCGCGGTCAATCGCGATGCTGGCGAACAAGTAGGTTAGTGCAGCATAGACCAAAACCCTAACTAGTGTTTTCTTGGTATTAGCCTGATTAACTACTTCTACTTTTGCCATCTGTACGCCCCTTCTATACTCTATAAAATTACTTTTCTACAGCTTTCATTGACAATTTGCTGCGGCCTTTGTCGCCTTCGGCTTTTGAGGACAACCTACGGTTTTCCTCAACGCGCAGTGCAAAAAAATGTGATTTTTTGCTCTGGCTACTCTTTCCCCTTAAATACATTACTTCTCTACAGCTTTCATTGACAATTTGCTTCGGCCTTTGTCGTCGATACCGACTAGTTTAACATCTACAATGTCGCCAACTTTGACAACATCGCTCGGTTTCTCGACACGCTCGTTTTTCATCTCGCTGACATGTACTAAACCCTCTTGACCCTTCATAAATTCTACGAATGCGCCGAAATCTAAGACGCTAACAACACGCGCTCCACGGTAAACTTTGCCAACTTCTGGCTCGGCTGTAAGGCTTTTGATCCACTCAAGCGCTTTTTCGATCGCCTCAGTATTAACTGCAGCGACTGTAATCAAACCAGTGTCTTTGATGTCGATCTCAGCGCCTGTTTCTTTGGTGATTGCGTTGATTGTTTCACCACCCTTACCAATAACAGCACCGATTTTCTCTGGGTTGATCATAATTTTCTCAATCCTTGGAGCGTGTGGGCTTAGACTAGCCCGAGGTCTGCCTAGGGTGCTTAACATGTGCCGTAAAATCTCAGCACGGCCTTCCTTGCCCTGCTCTAAAGCTTTTCGCAGAACCTCAACAGGCAAGCCGTGAACTTTCATATCCATCTGCAGAGCTGTGATACCCTTGTTGGTGCCTGCCGTTTTGAAGTCCATGTCACCTGCGAAATCTTCAGCGTCAGCAATATCACTCATGACGTAGGCATTGTCGCCGTCCATCATCAGCCCCATCGCAATACCAGACACTGGAGCTTTGAGGGGCACACCTGCATCCATAAGCGCCAGACAGCTGGAACAAGTCGCAGCCATGCTGGTACTACCGTTTTGGCTCATAATTTCTGTAACCGATCGAATAGCGTACGGAAAGTCTTCTTCGCCTGGTAGAACTGCAGTTAAGGCTCTTTCAGCGAGGTAGCCATGACCAATTTCACGACGTCCCGGACTACCAAGTCGGCGGACTTCGCCAACAGTGTATCCTGGAGCGTTATAGTGGTGCATATAACGGCGTTCACCGTCACTTACTTCCATTGTGTCGACGATTTGGGCGTAGCTAAGCGGTGCGAGCGTTACGATGTTCATACCTTGAGTCACGCCTCGAGTAAACAAGCTCGAACCGTGCGCTCTTGGCAAGATACCAACTTCGCTCGACAGCTGCCTAATCTCAGTTAGCTTACGGCCGTCAGGGCGAGTTTGGCTTTTTACAATACCATCACGTACGTCTTTGTGAAGCGCCATAGTAAAGGCTTCATCGTATTCATCCCGCAGATCAGCGTAGTTCTCGCCGACTTTTTCAGCCATTTGCCCGTGAAAATCCCAGCGAAGCTCGTTGATCATTTCGTTGCGTTCAGGGTAAGGACGGTGGAGTTTTTCGCCCAGCTTTCCTTCTACCCATGCATCAACTGCGCCCTGGATCTCGTCATTTGGCTTGACTAGCTCGTACTCCAGCGGCTCTACACCAACTTTGGCGACTAGTTCTTTTTGAATCTTAAAGGCTGGAGCCATTTCGTTTAGAGCCCACTGCATGGCCTCTAAGACTTTTTCTTCGCTGACTTCATTAGCGCCCGCTTCTACCATCATAATGCCGCCTTCGCGGGCCGCAACTACTAGATCCAGCTCGCTAGCTTTCATCTCTGCATAGCTCATAAATGCCTTGAACTGGCCACTGTCATCTAGGCCGACTCGAAGTCCGGCAACTGGGCCGTCGAACGGTGCACCTGTGAGCATAAATGCTGTACTCATGGCGATCATTGCCACCATGTCTGGCCTAAAGCTTGGGTCGCTGCTCAAAACACTAGCGACACCTTGTACTTCTTGTCGGTAGCCCTTGGGCCAAAGAGGTCGGATTGGTCGATCAATCAGCCGTCCGATCAAAATCGCCTCTTCACTTGGGCGACCTTCGCGCTTAATAAAGCGACTACCGCTGATTTTGCCTGTAGCGTAAAATTTTTCTTCGTAGTCGATGCTTAGCGGGAAATAGTCCATGCCGCTGATAGGTCGATTGCCAACCATGGCGGTCCCTAGCACAACCGTGTCGCCGTAGCTTACGAGAACACTTGAGGTACTCCTAAAACCAACGCGGTTGATTTCTAACTTTAGCTCTCGGCCGCAAAGCTCGGTGCTAACACTTATTATTTCTTTACCCTGGGGATTTATTGTCATTTTTTCCTTTTCCTTTTCGAAGTTTGGGCGCAAAGTTCAGCTATACGACGAAATGCTATGAGCCGTATATCTATTTCTTTGCAACCAAAATTCTGATGGTTAGTTTATGCATTCCATTGTCCGCTTTATTTATTAGCGAACTAGCAAAGCACAAATTTAGCGGCGTAGGCCGAGCTTCTTAATAAGGCTTAGGTATTTTGCACTGTCACGATCAGCAATGTATTTGAGCAGTTTTTTGCGCTGTCCAACCATTTGGAGTAGACCGCGTCGGGCTGCAAAATCTTTTTTGTTGATCTTCATGTGGTCAGTCAGTTCGTTGATACGAGCTGTCAGCAAACCAACTTGAGTAGAAGCCGAACCAGTATCAGTTTTGCTCACGCCCAAATCAGCCACAATTGCCTGTTTTTTCTCTAGAGTCATCATATATTAGTTACTACTGTAGCACATCTGTTAGTCAGATGCAACTTTGAATCTAGCTTTTCTAGTCAATGAGAGCCCTGGTCGCCATACCACCAACGACTAAAACACTACGCCCTTCACCCAGTTTTCGCAAACCATTATCACCAGTTAAAGCCAACATGTCTTTATCAACTACGCCATTCCAGCCAGTTATGGGTTGGCCTAGCTCGTCTGCTGTAGGCTCTTTAAGTTCCGACAACTCACCATAAAAACTACCTTCAATTTCCGTCATTTCTGCTCCTTATTTCGAATCAATACTACAACAGCGCCTAGATATCTTCAATAGTTTTAGCATCTTTTACTTCATAGCCTCCGATTTTCGTACGTCGAAGCTCAAGACAGTAAGCACCCGTACCAAGTTCTTTGCCAATATCTTCCGCAAGGGTACGAATGTATGTGCCGCTGGAGACATGGGCACGTACTTTTATTTCTGGCCAGACGTACTCAAGCAGCTCCAGGCTATAAATCGTTACTTGGCGTGGTTTCAGTTCGACTTTTTTGCCCGCCCTAGCAAGCTCATAAGCCTTTTTGCCGTTAACCTTGATAGCCGAATACTGCGGCGGCACCTGCGTGATCTCACCAACAAACTTAGCTAGCGCCTTTTGTACCTCTTCAGTAGATGGTAGATGGTAGTTAGTAGTTGGAGTGGCTTCTCTTCGTTCATCGTTCAGCATCCCTCGTTCTGTGATTTCCCCTTCCGGATCACCGGTCGTCGAGACAGCCCCAAGTCGAAAAGTCGCCTCATAGACCTTATCTTGCTTCATAAACTCGTCCTGACGCTTCGTGGCACTGCCAATCAGGATTATCAGCAGCCCCGTAGCAAAAGGATCGAGCGTGCCACTGTGGCCTACTTTTAGTTTCTGTTTACCGTTTACTGAGGACTGAGGACTATTTTTTCGTAAATCAGAGCGGATTTTGGCCACCACATCAAAACTAGTCCACCCCGATGGTTTATCTATCAGAATTACTTGATCCATCCAAAAACTCCTGCTGAATCAATTCCCCAATTTCCGTACGGTATTCGCCTAAGGCATTACGACACACTAAAGTTGCCATGGTTGATATATCTTCAACGCAAAATTCAGCAACTCTGCTACTTTCGATACTACGAGTGTCTGTAACACCGGCCAGTACAAAACTGACTCTAAAGAGATTACGTCTAGTGTAAACGCCCGTACCCCCTACCTCACTGACTACGCCAGGTTGGTTGGGTACGGGTGGCAGTAGCGCTTCTAGGCCTTCGTTGACTATGTCAAAAGTCGGAAAAGCTTCGCCTTTTACGACTCTTGATCGCCAGCTGTAATGTCGGCTACCTTTCGAAGCTTGCTCGCCTTTTTCAGCGATAATCTCCGAGCCGCTATTAATAATTATCTCTTTGACTTTATCATCAGTAACCCCAGCCCGTCTTAAATAGCCAGCTATGCAAGCAATTAGGGTCGTATCGCTACCGTAAGACATGTTGAATAGTTTTAATCTAGGATCATCATGCTCAGGCCTCTGTTTTATATCGCCGCTCCAAGCGGCGATAAGGATGTCACCGTGACCAAAATACCCATATTCAATATTTCTATCAACTCCAAAATTTGTAGGGGGCAACTGCCTCCTTAACCTCTCATACATATTACCCGTATTCTGACAAATACTTTAGCCGCAATCAACCATAAAGTATTGCAAAACTAAAAAGCGTCGCAAATCAAAGCCACTTCAATGGCGCAACTAAAGTTCTCTGCAGCCACGGATTCCTAAACTCAAGCCCAAAATCCACTCCCCTAAGCCAGATAATCCAGCAAATATTCCACAAAAATTCACACAATACAGCCCTCAAATCAACAGATACAAAATTCAAAATTCACATTTCCCTCCCCTGTATAAGGACGGACCTTATACAGAGGAGCGGGGAGCGATTTGGTTGGTTTCAGTGGTACTATTTCGCTTCGGCCTGGCCGCTTGGGTCAAAGAACTGGGGCGTCATCACTATTGGCGGCGGAACTTCTGGAGGTGAGTTTGGATCTTTTACCTCTGGTTTTGGTGCTTCAGGCTGTGCTGCTTCTGCACCAGAATTTAGGTTTTCCAACGCAGGTATTGCGTTAAGCGCTTCGATTGGCTTCATCGTTGGCTCGGCTAGTGCTTTTGCGGTTTCGGCTTCTTGCTTGATAGTAGCTCGAGCAGCCTCCTGGTCAACTTTCGGCGCGGTCATAGCGTGAGCACTGCCAATTAACTTCTCAATGTCGGCCAAGGTATCGCTAGAATTAGGTTGCGCTTTAACTGGAGCAGGAACAGATACAGAAGGTGCTACAGCTTCAGCCTGCGAAGGTGCGGGTGGAATAGCCACTTCTTCTACTACTGTTGGCTGGGCTGCAGGCTCACTCGGCAAACTTTCTGGTTGCATAATTGGCTCAACCGGTTCCGGCAGCTGTGTCTCTCCGACCCCTTCTCCATCTTCAGCTAGAGGCCGCAGGGTTTTACCGCGCGTCATAATTGGTCCTGGCTTAGGCGGTAAATTAAAGCTCATTGCATCAGTTGACGGTTCGTTCACAACTCGCTCTGGCTCTGTGTTAGCTGTAAGTTGGCCTGTATTTTTAGGTTGCTGTTCAATTCTCTCTCGAGTAACTTGTTCATTGGTTGGCTGCTCTGCCTCCTGAACCTCACCTGCCACTTGTGTTTCTTCGATCACGACTGGTTCTTGAGCCTCCACAACTGGCTCGTCCTCTGCAACAGGTAACTCTTGTTCGTAAACTTCTTGCTTTTCTACTGGCACATCAAAGGCTGGTTCGCTACTGTTTACTTCTTCATTGAACTCTGAAGATTTATCATGAGCAATAGACATGCTGCCATCGTCGTTTACTACTATATCGTCTTGCTCGCCGATTTCCTCTGCTGGCTCCGTCCCGTTAAAATCTGCTTCGGGCAGCACCGCTTCTTCAAATTGAGCAGCTGGTGGTTCTGGTTTTTCCAGCTCATCAGCCACCAGCTGTTGATTAGCTCCTGCCGCCATGAGCTGGGCGGCCAACTGCATAACTCTCGGACTAGTGTTTTGATTTCGGAAGCGGTCTGTTTGTGCCACCAAGCCCGTCAAAAGCGAAGTTGCAATCTGATCGTCAAGACCGTCTGGATCAAGCTGAGCACAGATACGTGCTGCCATTTCTGAGAGTCCAGACGCACGATCATCATGCAAGTTGATAGAACCGATATCCGTTGCCACATCACCAACCGACACACCTATCACTGTTGCATCGTGTAATATTCGGCCGTGAGCCAGTATAGCTTCATCAAGATCTTCTCTCGTCATGACACCAAGAGCCACAACAGCCTCCACGTTGAAATCGCCCTGACTAAAATCAAAATCATTGGCTGCGAGACTAGTTCGGTAAGGCGTTATGAATATCTTAACGACATCTCCTTCTACCTTGTAACGGAGTTTGTCAGCCTTGGCCTTATCAAGTGAAATAATAAAATCACGAAGTGAATCTGTATTGCCTTCTATGGTCTCTTCAGGATTCAAGAAATCAAGTACTGGTGGGATTTGACCGCTAAAGACCGCTGCTCCATGCTTATTAAGCTTATTAATAAACAGGGTCATACCAATACAGGCCGCTAATTGGTCTAACGACGGGTTCCGGCTAACCGTAATCATAATAGTATTTGCCTGTTTAAGGCGTTCAACTATCTGTTGGAGTACTTGTGGATCCATTTTATTTGTTTTTTATTTTTTGCTGATACAAGCTCACAATACCATATGAAAATGCTTATGACAATATAATAGTATTGGATCGATTGTTGTATTTTTGTATGTTCAGTTATAATGTATTTAAGAAAGCGAAAAATTAAAGGAGAAACAGTAAATGCCAATTATCAAATCAGCCAAGAAGCGCGTCAAAGTTGCCCGTAAAGCTACTGTCAGAAACGCTAAAACCAAGAAAAGCGTACGAGGTGCACTAAAGGCTTTTGCCAGCGCAGTGTCTGGCAAAAAAGCCGTTTCATCTAGCCGCAGCAAGGCCCAAAGTGCCATCGACAAGGCAGTCAAAAAAGGTGTAATGAGCAAAAAGCGTGCAGCACGTAAAAAAAGCCAGCTGAGCAAATCCGCCAAAGCTAGCGGTGCCAAAGTTGAGAAGCGCTCTGCCCCAAAGAAAACTCAGCTCAAAAAAGCTAGCGTCAAGAAAGCCGCTCCAAAGAAATCTACAGCCAAAAAACCAGCTGCCAAAAAAGTTTCTGCAAAGAAAAAATAGTTTCTAGCAGAATAAATAAAAAGCCGCTCAAACATGGGCAGCTTTTAGAAGCCAACGATTAGGGTTCTTAGTGCCTCATCAATGTCATAACTAGATGTTTTAGCGCGGTATTCAATATCTACAAGATCGGCAGCAACCGCTTTTATATCTTTAAGTGTCATGTTTCTACTCAAACTTAGTGCCTTCTCAGCTGAATAAGGGCTTAGTCGGGCTTTGCGCGCCAGATTACTTGCCGAACTTTCGCCGCTAGTTTTGGCAAGAGCAATTTGATGAAGTTGCCAGCCTATCATACTCAAAATCGCAAAAGGTTCAACCTTTTGCGCACGCTGCTGCTCATAAAGCTCCAGGGCCTTCTTGTGCTGGCCCGAAAAAGCCGCACTCAAAAGATCAAAAATGCTGCTCTCAGGCGTTGGGTCAGTCAAAAGATGAATTGACTCCCGGTTAATATCAGTCGAATAAGTCGCCAGCTTGTCTATCTCTTGCGCTAGCAAGCTCTGATCACCACCAACCCTTTCAATCAAATATTGCGCATCGGCAGGACTCAGGCTGGCTTTGCGCTCACGGGCTTCTTCTACACACCAGCTCGCTATGTTGGCACTTTGTGCGGCCCCATGCTCGCGGAACTCAGGCCGTTTTTTCAAAGTCTTATAGTAAACCGAACGTTTGTCCAACTTACCTTCGACCAGCAAAAGGTCATTACCACCTTCTGCAGCATGTAGAACCTGCTCAACGTTATCTGCTATTTCTTTGTTTTCGCTTCCGCGGCGCAATACTACTAGTTTCTTGCTAGCCAAAAACGGCAAGCTATTGAGAGCTCCTATCACATCATTGACAGTGGTATCTTCCCCCTCGAAACGTTCTAGTGAAAGGTCACCAAACTTTTCCAAAAACCTAGCACAAACCTTGTCGGCCGCTTGTTTGATTGCCCAACCATTCTCCCCGCAAAGTATAGTAACCATACATATAGGTTATAGCTAAAACGCAGCACATAAAAGTGCTAGAGCTTCTCCTGGCAGCTCGGGCACAGATGTGTGCCTCGCCCAGCAGGGTTTGTTCTAGGAGGGGCACACCCCTCCGCTTCAAAACTGAAGTAAATTCAGTTTTTCGCCCTCCCCCTAAAGGCAGTGCTTACAGCTCTGCTAGAGTTGCTGGCAGCTCGGGCACAGATGTGTGCCTCGCCCAGCAACTCTTGTTTTAATGATGGTGGTTTGGCAGCGTGGGCACGGGGCACCTTCTTTGCGGAAGACTCTAGCGAAATCTATGTAACTTCCCCGCTTGCCTTCAGCGTTGACATAGTTACGGTCGGTGCTGCCGCCTTTTTCGATCGACAACTTGAGTACATAAATAATTTCAGAGTGCAGCTTAGTCAGTCTGGCATTTGAGAGATCCCGGACCAAGCTTGCCGGATGAATACTAGACCCCCAAAGCGATTCGTCAGCGTAGATATTGCCCACTCCTGCCAGAACTGTTTGATCCAAAAGCGCCGCCTTAATGCTGCTATTTTTGCGCTTTTGCAGTCTTTTGATTAAGACTTTGGGCATAAAATCTTCTTCTAGCGGTTCAGGCCCAACCTTTTTCATAAAATCAATTTCGGCGACAGCAATCGTCGGCATTAACCTTACCCAGCCAAACTTACGCTGGTCATTGAAGTATAGGTGCTCGCTATCCCCAAGAAAGAAATCTACCCTTGTCGATTTATCGGGCAGGTTACCTACTAGCGAATTGTTTGGATGCCCAGCCCCAAACCGAGTCTCTGTCTCGGAAAATTCTAAATCATGAGGACCATATCCTAAATTTTTTTCTTTTTTGTTTTTATTATTTTTTAGAATTTCGGATTTAGATTTTAGGGTTTTTCTTTGTCCGACAAAGACTAGTTGCCCTGTCATTTTAAGATGAATAACAAAAGTGTAGCCAGTCGACAAATCGATCATCAAAACTTTAGCTCGGCGACGCACATCAATAATTTTGGCGCCGATTGCAAACTTACTTACCTCTGTTTCTGGGTTTGGGAAGCTTTTTGCCCAGTCGTGAGTAATTTTTGTGATCGACTTACCAACAATCAAACTAACTAGTCCGAGTCGGACGGTTTCAACTTCAGGCAGCTCTGGCATAAAGACATTGTATCAAGCCGCCAAAGCCAGACGCCCCAAATCAACCGCAAAAGGCGTATACTTCTTCATTTCGAATTGTTTTTTGGGTGCTTCAACCAAGTCTTTAGCAGCACTGACTAGGGCACGCGCAATCGGCTCTGGCTCTTTCATAAATGTAGTATGAGTGCCAGATAATACCAAAGCCCTAGAATCTTTCAAAGCTTTAGCAGCTCCTTCAATAATATCTTGGTCGTGAAAAATGTGCCCAACCGGAACATGAGACCGTCGAAGATCTTGTATCGGCTCGGCGAGACCAACGCTCTTCAAGTACCTCAGTTCTCCTATCATGTAGCCCCACTCGAGTAGTAGCAGCGGGTTTCTTAAATTTTTTTCGACTAGCTGACATAACTGCTTCCGCTCAAGTGACAAAACGCCCTCAGAAACATGTTTTACTAGTCTGAAAAGACCACTGACAAGATCAATACCCTCATAGTCCATTGCGTCATATACACCTGGTGCGTTTATAGTGACTACACCGTAAGGTAAGCCACTTTTACGGCTTTCACGCTGCTTATCACGACGATCTAGGGCAACATCAATTGCTGTTACACCTCCTTGAGATTGACCTCCATACAGCACAGCACTTGGCCTTAATGTGCGTTCGGTCTCTTCCGCACCCTTGTTAAAAGCTTTTAGCCTTAAGTACCTGGAATAGCTTGTATCCTCAGCTACGAAGGCAGCTTTAAATGCTTTTCTAAGGTCATACGGTCTAACTGTGCCAACTGTTGCTACCGAAACTTCGCCACTTCCTATATCAATCATGGCTTCTGTAATCTCTCCTAGTGAGTGAGAGCCATCATCGCCCAGCCCACCCTTCAGCACTATCAACGGTGAGTCTTCAGGGTCTTTGGCCGGGAAGAAGTTTAGATGAAAACCACAACGCCCAAAGTTTGGGTCGCGTCTTTCGTTCCATCTACCGGGTTTGAATTCTGGGCTACTTAACATGTTTTTCTCTTTATTAGTGCCTATCTGGATAATACTCCTAGTTTTTGATTATGGCCATATCTAGATAAACAAGAATATAATAGCTATATGGACTCAGTAAGCAACATAATCGGCAGACGAGTGCCAGATGAAAAACAGTTTTTAGAAGATATTAAGCGCTATATCGGCGAGCATTACGATTCATATTGCAGCGTCTCGGTTTCCCAGAGAAATTACGTCTTAGCCGTAGCCAGTGCCAGTCTGGCCAGCACGCTCCAGATGGAACGCATCAAAATAGCAAAGGCTTGCGGTCTCGACAAACCTCTACGAATTAGAATCGGCGACTAGAAGTTCCTCTAGATCAGATTTAAATTTATCAAAGCCCGTAAACAAGATAGCGCTGAGCCCAGCTTCAACGGCAGCAGCACAATATTCGTCACGATCATCTGTAAAAATAGCTTCGTTAGGCATGATAGCAAGTTTTTTTAGTGTATGCTCATAGATTTCCGCATCTGGTTTACCGACTCCAATGGCACCGCTCTCAACCACCACGTCAAAATACTGAGCAAGTTCTTCTGCGGAAAACCTTCGACTAATTCCACCTTCCGAAACATTACTCAAAATCGCTGTTTTATACCGCTTTTTCAACTCCAAGATGTAAGCAAAAAGTCTTGTGTCACGACCTTCATGGCTTGCGACCAACTGAGTCCACTCTTCTGCGCTAATTCCTAAGACTTGCGCGTGTTGTTCGCGCGCTTCTTTGGCTGTCAAAAGCCCCAAGTTTGCAGCATTCATTATATCGCGTAAATCTTGTCGCTGCCGACCGCTAACGCTCAGAGTGCCAACCGCCGCATCCATTGAGTCGTTCAAAAGCACACCAAAACAGTCAAAAATAATTGCCTTGATCATCTACAACTAGTTTACAGTCTCAATAATATTTAGGCCAGACGTGGCTGTCTCTACAACAGGCCGAAATCGCCAAAAAACTTAGCGTATTCCGGTATTTGTTCGTTGAATAATAGCCTAACTGCGCCTGATGCCTTTGAATTACCACTATTGCCGCAGCTAGTAGCCCAGGTTCGCACCAGAGGCATGTCAGACTCATCTAAAATTGAATAAATATAACGTCGGCCCATTGGGCAAAAGCCTCTTTCGTCTTCAGTAACTCCACTTGTTTTACTGTCAAAGTTCAACTTACCGATAGACCGCATAAATACTTCGTAGGCTTGTTGGCTGTTGGCAGATGATTGTTCTTTTGTAACGACACCATCGTAACCGCGAATAAGCTGTACCCTACGCTCACTTGGCGTAATAGTGATTTTGTATGATTTGAAATCTTCATTTCCCTTAACTGGTCCTTGGACTTCCAGCTGTGCCCCATTGCCGTTAGTAATGAATTTTTCATAATTATCAGATGCAGTAATGGTCGTTATACCGGCAACTTTTGATCCTGAAGGCCTAAAGACTCTCTTGCCGATTGCAAAAACACCCCAAACACTTAGTATCAACAGTACTCCCAAAAATACAGTAAAGCCGATCGTTAGTCCCAATTTCCTAACCATAATGGTCGTATTATATAACAGTTTTATCTCTATTGCAATAGCTCCGTAAAGCACGAATTCATTTATAATAAGCATAAGCGATGAGTGGGGATGATATTGGTATGAAACAGAAGTTGCTAGAAGCCATAGATATGGCTGTGGCAAGTGGCGTTCCGACATCTATGCTTGGTGACGTGCTTACCAGCCAGGGTTGGCCTGCCGAGATTGTTAATGAGACTGTCGAACAATGGCTGCAAACCCACCATGAGGAGTCGCAGCGTTCTGGCTTTAGGGTTTGGCTAGAAAAATATCACAAAAAAGCAAGACCAGCAGTAGTTGTAGTAGTTTTGATAGGTATGGTTCAGGCAGGCATTGCCCTGCTCAAACCTTGGCCAACCAAAATCCTAGCCGACTCAGCCTTCGGTGATATCCCAGCTTGGGGCCCGCTTGAGCCATACACTCACACTCCAACTCTTATACTTATCACCGCACTAATGAGTATCGCTCTTTTTGTCTTGGGAGCTGCCTTTGATTTTTTCAGCGACTTTATTCTGCTTAAAATTGGTTTTTGGCTGAACCGCTCTATCAAGCAAGAGTCTTTACGTCACATTTTGCATTTACCGCTTTTTCATCAGGAGCGTTTAGCAAAGGGCGACTATGTTTATCGTCAAAACGTCGTTACCAACAGCCTTTCGGATCTGGTTCTAGGCACTACTTCGGCCATAATCGGTTCTATCATCATGATCATTGGTGTGTTGGCCATCATGATAAGTTTTAATCCTAAACTGACACTAGTATCGGTTGTCTTAATGCCGCTTTTGTACCTAACTATGCGTATTTTTGGCCCCAAGTTGGGCTTTTATAACCAACAGCTTACGGAGGTAGCCAGCGATACAGCAGCCAGCATAAACGAGTCAGTAGACAACGCCGAAACGGTTCAGGCCTTCACACTTGAGGATAAGCAAATAAACAAAATCGACCGTCTTTGGATGAGAAGCTACTACCTAACTAAAAAAACAATGATGTGGGGCAACTTACTCCAGGACGCCAATTCCTTTCTGGTGATTATCGCAACATCGATTGTGATGTATTTTGGAGGCACGGCTGCGCTCAACGGCCAGCTGACTTTTGGTGAGCTACTCATTTTCATGACTTACATGGGCTACTTACTGGGGCCAATAGAAGGCTTGGTACAGGAAATCACCAGTCGCAACCAAAAACTAATCGACGTAGGCCGTGTTTACGAAGTTATAAGCGATCACCAAGGCATAGAAGACCTTAGGCGAGATGCCCACGTACCTCCAAATATCAAAGGAGTTATAGACTTCAGAGATGTATCTTACACATACGGTAGTCAGACCATTTTCAACAATCTCAACTTGCATATCAAAGAAGGCGAGAAAGTCGGCGTCATCGGTCCTTCGGGTTCTGGGAAAAGCACTATTCTAAAACTAATGCCCCTTTTCATTGAGCCAAATCAGGGCAAAATTTTTATTGACGGTATCGACACGCAATCAGTCTCGCTGCATGAACTAAGGCAAAAAATCGCCTGGGTAAGTCAAAGTCCTCAGCTTTTCACAGGTACGATACTAGACAACCTCTACGACGGAGACGCATACCATGAAATATCAGACGAGAGAGTTAAAGATGCGATAATTGTTAGTAACGTGGCCGAGTTTGCTGTACGCCTGCCACTGGGTATTAACTCGCCAGCTGGTGAAAATGGCTCTTCGCTGTCCGGCGGTCAGCGTCAACGTGTCGCTATAGCTAGAGCTTTAATCAAAGACGCCCCCATTGTGTGCCTCGACGAGCCAACAGCCGCTCTGGACGCCAAAAGTGAAAACTATATCCGAGACTCGCTTATGCAAATGGTGCAAGGCAAAACCGTACTTATGGTAACCCACCGCAAGGCTCTGCTCGCCCTGATGGACACAATTTACGTTCTTGATAGCGGCACGCTTACCAATGTGAATGAACTTGGCGGCCTTGATTACTACCTAAGTGTTTTGGAAGGTCTAGACCAAAAGAATGTTGAAGCTGAGATACAAGACGAACAGGCTTATATAGACCCAGCTATCCTGGACAAATTTTTGGCTCTGCAGGCAGCCGAACAACGTAATGATGTAATCGAACAGCCAGAGCAACTTGCCGAAGCACCGCAAATAATAGAATACGTTGGCCAGCCTACGGCTGATCAAGCAGTCATTTCTGGCGAAACTGAACAGCATTATGTTGCCCAACAGCAGACAAACGAACCCCAGCAAGCTGAATATGTTGAGTCGCAAAACATGATAAACAACGAACAGCGTTCATACCAGCAAGCTTTGCCCCAGCAAGAACAGGTTATAGAAAACCAACAACCTCCTGAGCCGGAAGAGAGTCAGGAGATTGAGGTTAAGTTACACTAAAGCTTTTTTCTAAATTGCTCTGGGAGTATTAACCCCAGGCCGATAGGTTTTTGGCGGTGGGTACACAACGGACTTGGGCTTGTATACCTCATCATAGCCATTGGAGTTTCCTCTACTATAACCACCGGTTGCTACAGGTGGCTTACTAGGCTTTTTGGTAGACAATGACGGTTTTTTCATCAAAGTACTTCTCGCCCAATCATTATCTTCTCGGTCAGCTTTAGCCTGAACTGAGGCAGCTGCTTGTCGCTTGAGCATTGAGTCGAAATTTTGCTTGGCTTTGGTCTGCTGGCCTCTTTGGGCAAGCGAAGCGTCATTTGCAACTTGCATCTTGAAGAATGCCCGGGGGCTGGGGCCGGTTGCGGCTTTCTTTGTTTGCATCATGAAGGAAAGGGTGGGCTTCTCTAAGCCTTCTGGATCAACTGTTCAAACCGCTATCACTGTCTTGACTATGTTTGCCAGTTCCTACAACATATAAATTCTTTGCGGCCTCATAGCCTGTGGCACCGTGTCTACCAGTTACGGGTGAGGTCGGCTTAATGTCTGTTGCTCCATTACGAGCTGCTTCGCCACTGAGAGAGCCAGGTTTTGCGACTGGCGCACTATTTCTACCTTTGTTTGGATCATCAACATAGGACATAGTGGTGGGCTTTTTCCCTAAGCCTTCTGGATCAACTGTTCGGAAAATAGGAGGTTCTCCGGAGCTATCACTGTCTTGACTATGTTTGCCAGTTCCTACAACACTTCTAGCCTTTTGGGCTGCTAATCTAGCAGTTTGGTTAATTCTCAATACTGTTGGGTCGTCCACTTTGGCTCCTTTGTTTGTTTTGTTACTTTTGTGCTTTACTTTGTGTTTCATTTTTATTACCTCACCACATTTCTACGTACTGGGCTAACAGGTAGCGGCGAGTCGTTTTTGCCAAAAATTGCATTTTTAGAATGTTTGTCGTAGGCGGCAGCCTTAGTGACCCATTGTTCAAAGGCTTTCTTTTTCACTGGGTCCGCGTTGATTTCTTTGAGTTTGTTTTCATTGTTAGTCGCACCTTTTACCCATGTTTCAAAGGCCTTCTTTTTGGCTGGATCCGCGCTAATTTCTTTGAGTTTTTGTGCTTGCGCAGCTGACAATGTAGAAGATTTGAAGTTCTTCATGCTTTGGCTTTCAGAGCCGCGCTGAGTCAGCGCCGAATGGTTCTCGACCATCATCTTGTTCCAGGCTTTTTGCTGATCTGGCGTTAACTTGCCATAGGCATTAGCAAATTTATCTAAGTCATTTCCAGTAATTTTCTTGTCTTTGCCATTAGCGTCTTTAATAATAATTGTTTTATTAGCGCCCGGCGCTCCGGGGTGTTGGCCCTGTCCAATTGTAGTTGACCCAGATCCGCCACTTTTGTTTGCTTCTATCCATTTATCTCTTTGTTCGGGTGTTAGCTTGTTGAGCGTTGCGGCAAACTTGGCTACGTCACTTTTGTTCAAAGTCTGACTGTTAACCGTGATTTTGTCGTCTTTGGGAGGTACTTGACCACCGTTTTTGGCCATGGCTTCGAAGTCTTTCCACCTCTGGCTGGGCTGATTGTGATGAGCCATCGCCCAAGAGCTGTCGGCGGCAATACGACTCATTTTTTGGAAGGCTTCCCACTCTGCATCACCCCAGTACTTAGTGTCTTTGTTGAACTGAGCGATCTGCTCTTTACTGTGACCTCCCGGATGCTGACCTGGTGCAAACTTCAGTTCGCGGTTCGGCTGGCGAAGGTTCCAACTATCTGCCGATTTAAGTCCCGTACCGCTAATGTGCGTGTCACCACTTGGGGCTGGTTTATTGTCCATAGGCTTTGTTAGCTTGAGACCGCTTTTAGCACTAAGCATAATTGCAGCCGAGCCAGCTGCCGAGTTCATAAATTGATTTGTAGTTGAATTTCGACGTTTTGTCATCTTAACTCTCTTTTTTATTGTTTTTGTGTTTTAATTTATACCCGAACAATATCATATATAACCATAAGTAACAACGACTTATCCACACCCTGCATGCTATCATTTTTTCTTCCCAACCTTTCCAAGGATAGTCCTTGGAAAGAAAAACCACACTTACGCGTTCAAAAGCTTGAGCTGCTTGACCAGTTGTCTCTGCTTGTCTCTGCACTTCCTCGTTCAGCGCAATTCTAGCGCCTTATCGATTATGGATAGTGTCTTGGGAACAAGTTTATCTATACCTTTGACGGCCTGTGCAACTTCTTCAATCGTGCCGCAAACCACGTCGCAGGTACTAAAAACAAACGGGTCTTTGTAGTTTTGGATTATCTTACCGTCCATTTCTTTTTCACAACCGTTAAACTTACCGCCGTACGGTGCAAAACCAATCACAGGCTTGCCCAGATACTTTGCTATCAAGATCTCTTGTGAGCCACCCACACTAATATCGTCAGATAAATAGACAATTATGAAATCGGCTTTGTATATTAATTTGCAGTCTTTTGAAAAAATCCTGAAAATAACTCATAAAACTCTTGAATTCTTTTGTAGGATCAAGATTTTCTAAGAATTCCGCCAAATCTGAAATTTCTGCGCAAAAATCATCTCTCCAATGGTCAGTTTCAAAAAATGATTTTTTTGATACCTTACCAGCTATATAAACTTTCAACGTATTCCTCCTAAGGTATTGACTTAAGCCTCGCATCCAGCCGTTGTTTTGAGTTTTGTCGGCTCGCAGCATTTTATATTAACCCACTGATCTCTTCAAAATATACCAAACTTCCGACACTTCACTGTCTTGCAAGATTAACGAGCCTAAACCCAAAAATATGCACTAGCTGGTTTGTTAAGGCTTCTATTCTTTCTACTCTATAAAAGGCTTTGGGCTCGCCGATACTGTATTGAATCTTTGACCCAAGTTCTTCTTTAATTTTCTTAGCAAAACAGTCCTTCAAGCTTTGGCATTAAACAGTCATTTTTTTATTCTGCCGCCAGGAAGATCCCCACCACCGAACTTATCTTTTACCATAAGCAATCCCACAACCCTTACGAACTCATGCCTTTACAGCAACAAAATACGTGTCTTTGTCTCCATCTGTGGCGATAACTTTATTGCCTGCTATAATTTTCATTTTGTTATCGATGCCATCATTAAACTACGTAAACTCTCACCAGTAAAGCCCTTGAAATCAAAGTAATAGACAGTGCAACATAAGAAACTTTATTTTCTCCAATATTTTTGGCTTGGCCGTAGGCCCCAGTTATACTAGAGCAAAACTATAAGAGATAAGACATCAACCCATCAAATTTTCATTGATCACACCCTATGTTAAGTTTTGCCGTAAATAGTCTGGTTCAAATCCACGAAAAATATTCCACGTTGAAAGCAAAATAGGACATAATCGAGACCAGTGGTTAATTAACGCTCGTACCCTAAAATTGCCTTTGGTTATCCAAGCCTATCAACTTACAAATAGCCGAGCTATTAGAATAAACCTCAATAAAATAATGGAGAAATGGTGGTAACTCATCTTTAAATACCCACCAAACTGCCATGTATCAAAAACATGACAATCAAAAGATAATAGCCACCCAATGCTAAAAGCCCAAGATAAACATTTTTATCGAAGAGCTGAACTCTTTGCGTAATAGGCCTGTGGTTCTTTTCTAGATCTCGACAAGCAAACTCAAAATTATCCATATCCCTTGCCAACTATACCGTAAAATGAAATACCTGTAAAACTCGTGGTTAATCATAGCTCCCCCCATGTTTTACCGGTGGATATGTCTACACGCAGTTTTACGCCCAGCTCTGGATAAATATTTTCCATAGTCTGCTTCATCATTTTGCCAACCCGCTCAGCATCAGCTTCGGCACATTCAACCAAAATACTGTCATGTATCTGCAATATCTGTCTCGGCTCTTCCTCGTTCCTCGTTCCTCGTTCCTCGTTCCAGTGTCTAAATTGGCTTTCTAATTTAGACATTGCCATCTTGGTTATATCAGCAGCGCCTCCCTGAATTGGCATATTGATTGCGGCCCGCAAAGCTGCCTCACGTACGACAAAATTGCTGCTCCGAGCATCCGGCGTTGGGCGGCGACGTCCGAGCGGCGTCTCCACAAAACCTTTGTTTTTGGCTTGGTCACGAAAACGCTCCATCATTGCCTTCAGTTTGGGGCGCACCTCGAAGTATTTATCGATAAACTTTTTGGAATCGGCGTAGCTCATGCCCGTTCCTTCACTGAGTCCGTGAACACCTTGCCCATACAAAATACCGAAATTAACAGCTTTGGCCGCGTAGCGCATCTCTTTGCTGACTTCTTCGGGCTTGACACCTTGAACCAAAGCGGCCGTCTCGATATGAATGTCTCGATCAGAGTTAAACGACTCAATCATTGCTTGATCACCGCTCAGTGCCGCGGCAATGCGAAGCTCAAACTGACTGTAGTCGGCACTCACCAATACATTGCCAGGCTCGGCGATAAAGCCAGTTCTGATCTCTCGACCAATTTCGGTGCGGATAGGAATGTTCTGCAAGTTGGGATCGTTGCTACTAAGCCGGCCAGTTGCTGCGACCGTCAGCGCCAGTGTTGTATGTATACGATTGTTCTCATCTACCTGCTCTGGCAGCGTATCTACGTAGGTACTTTTGAGCTTTGTGTACTCACGATATTTCTCGATATCGTTGATGATCGGGTGAAGGTCTTTTAGTTTAGCGAGTACGTTACTGGCTGTGCTGAAGTGGCCAGCCTTCCCTTTCTTGCTTGCGATTGTAGGCAAGTTTAGCTTCACAAACAAAATATCACTCAGCTGGCTAGGACTTGAGATATTAAACTCTTGGTCGGCATAGCCATAAATTGTTTGTTCAATGTCACTAATTTGATCTGTTAACTTGTCAGATAAAACCTTGAAAAAGCTTGGCTCAATCTTCACCCCAGTACGCTCAATTCGAGCTAAGACTGGTATCACTGGCCAGTCCACTTGCTCGGCCATTTTGATCAAACTTGTAACCTCGCTCATTTGCTCACCCTGTCGCTCAGCAAGCCCCCGGATCACAGCGCAGATTTCTGGTAGCTTAATTAGCGCTTCATCATCATCAATATTGTCGAGCTCACCAGCGTAGTTTAGATCCTCGCTCGCAAGCGCCGTAAGCGAAAAATCTCGCCTCAGAGAATTAACAATAAATGCGCCAACTTGTGTGTCGTGGCTTACCTGCGGCAAGTTTTCTATCCCAAGCTCGAGTAAAATTTGAAAGATATTCTTTAAATCGTGCCCGGTAACGGCTTTGCCGTTTAGTAGTTGGTCGATGGTAGATGGTAGATGGGAATTAGCTACTGATTTTCTTAAATCAAAAATATAGCAATTTGTTTTGTCAGATAGCGCCAAAACAGTTGGCTCGTGACCGTGCTTACCACTGCTGCGAGCAAAAATTACTACATCCCCTTCAAGCTGCAGCGATGACACTGCGGAGCTCTCCTGAACGTAGACAGGTGTCGGGGTTTTGAGATCGAGGATTGCCGCACTTATGTTTGACGAAAGGTCATTTGTCGATTCTGCAACTGCTACTTTGGACGAATCACTACGCATTCCTTGTGGCAAGTTGCGCAGCAGGCTCCTGAACTCTAGGCGCTTTAGTATGCTTGCCAGCTCATTCGTATCTAGCTTATTTATGTCCATTTGTTCAAGGTCCAGCTCGATTGGCGCATCTGCGTAAAGTCGAGCAATTTCTTTACTCATGTAGGCCGAATCTCGCCCCGCTTCAAGCTTTTTCTGTACTGCGCCCTTGGTGAGAGCAACATTCTCGTAAACACCATCGAGAGTTTTGTATTGTTTAAGTAGTTCAACCGCTGTTTTTTCACCAATGCCAGGAACACCGGGAATGTTGTCCGACGAATCGCCTTTTAGAGCTTTTAAGTCCAGAAATTGCTCAGGCTCGAGGCCGTATTTATCACGAAATTGTTCTGGCCGATAAAGCTCGATATTTGTTAGTCCTTTTTTGAGCGCATAGACATGGGTGTTCTCGCTAATGCACTGCAGTGCATCAAGATCACTGGTGATTAGCATTGTCTCTAACCCGGCGGCATCAGCTTTTTTAGCCAGGCCACACATAATATCGTCTGCCTCGTAATCATCGAGTTCGTATAGCGGCCAATTTAGTGCTCTTAGCAGCTCGTGAAGAATAGGAATTTGTACATAAAAGTCTGGCGGTGCCGGCTTTCGTCCTGCCTTGTAGTCTGGGTAGACGGCTAGTCGTTTTCGGATATTGGTTTTTGGTTTATCCCAAGCTACACAAACATAATCTGGTTTGAGCCGCTTAATCAGCTCCAGCGCCATTGCTGCGAAGCCATAAACTCCCCCTGTTGGCGTCCCGTCGGCGGTCGAAAGCCCCGGCATCGCGTAATAGCCACGGTAAAAGACTGACTTTCCGTCGATAATCGCAAGTTTTTTTCTACTCTCCATTAGGTGTAATTATACTCTTAAACCCTACCAATTAAACCGCATAATGTTTACAATATCACTTAGATGATCAAAGTCTTTGAACTAGTTGTCAGTAAATCACAGGTGACAAAAGAAGATTTTTTTGAATTATATAATACTCTTACAGCTCATCTCGGTACATTCTCGAGCGTTAAATTCCACATTTTAATGCGGGAAAATCACTTTAGGTATTTTGTTGAAAGCGATAGAGATCTTAGTTCAATATCTGGGAGTGTGCACTTTTGTGTTCTACGAGAAGTCCAAGAAAAAGAAATAGAATTGCCAAAACACGTCTCCAGAGAGAGGTTCGTAAATTTTGTGACAAGTGGATCACTGACAACGTTAAAAGAAAAAATGTCCTTAAGACGAGGCAAGATGCTTGAACATTTCGTTTGCCAGGTGACGAGGGTAAATTTTGAGTATGCTCACGTAAAAATGCTGCTCTACTTCAAAAACGCTAAAGGCGATTACTCACTTGCAAAAAAGATAACCAACAAATTCCCCGCCCACTTATTCGCAATGGATTTTGAAGTTTCCAATAACTTTATGCGAACCGAGACCCCGAAGTATCTTAATATTGAAAAGGCTCTACATATAATTAACTCCGAAAATATGAACGCAATCTTGGAGGTAGACACGTTCCCATATTTTCCTCAGCCATATTACTTAGCACTCCCTACGTACGAATTTGATAAGCATTCAATGATTGTTGGAGCTTCGGGAAGTGGCAAATCAAAGTTCATTGAATTGTTTATAGATAGACTAAGTCGAATGCCGAATAGGTTCAATTATCGTGTTGTAGTTATTGACCCGCATGCCAACTTAGCTGAAGACTTGAAGCATATAGACTCGTCAAAAATCATTGACTTTAAAGCCGAAAACACAGAACTTTTTGCTGGGGCAGAAGCCGACACAACTGCTGCTACTGAACTAACGTCGACTCTGATGAAGTCACTAATGGGAGATAGTTTTAACCCTAGAGTAGAAAGAGTAATGCGTTTTACGCTATACGTGTTGTTTACTGCAAAATCTATGTCATTAAGCATGTTGAAGCGTTTTTTGACAGACGTAGAAGTACGACAGCAAGTGCTAGATCATGTTCAGGGGCACGTTCCGCATAATATCAGCCACTTCTTTGCTACTGACTACAACGAAATCCGCACCGCATTTTATAACGAAGGCATTCTTCCGATTATCGCAATCGTCGACGAACTCGAGCTACAACCTGCTCTAATGGCCGAGGGAGGGCTTTCAATACAAAGCACCATTAGAGATAGCTTTTTGACCGTTTTTTCGTTAAACAAGGTTAGCATGGGCGAAAAGGTCGTCAAGACAATTGCGGGCCTACTAATTCAGCAGATATTCCTACTTGCACAGTCCAGAGCCTTTAACGAAAAAGTCCTACTTTTCATCGACGAAGTGTCGGTAGTTCAGAACCCCGCCCTGTCGGCAATCTTGAGTGAAGCCAGGAAGTTTAACCTTTTTGTAATTCTTACTCAGCAATACTTTGCTCAAGTCGATAAGAGCCTACGAGATTCAATATTCGCAAACGTATCAAACTACTATTGCTTTAGAGTCGCAGAAGAAGATGCCATCCAACTAGTTGGTAATTTACCAATGGAGCTGCCCAATGAAACTCTAGTTGAGGCGAAAGAAAAAGGGATCAAAGAAGAAACAATAAAGATACGACATTTGACAGATTTACACCCAAGAGAATGCATAGTCCGTATTGCGAGTAATGGCATGCTACTCCCCTGCTTCAAAGCTAAGACTCTGGATACGCGGCAGCACGTAATAGAGACCAGCGTTACAAAGGACTATAAACCTCAAATGTATGAAGGGCCAGTAATTTCAATCGACAACTTTTTCGCAAAGGCGGAAGCCGCAATTGAGGGCGCTAAATTAGATTCGTCTGACTATGCTGGTATCATACGCGACTTAGAGCCTTTTGTCCTGAAAGACAGTAGCAGCTCTTCAAGTCATCTTAGTATACAAAATGAACCACCTCCAGACAGGAAACCGCCAGACTTACGGCCAAATCCTGCACAGGAGAGGCCTGTCAGTTTGGATGCAATCATGAACGAGCAATCAACAAAAGAAAATGGAAAGGAGTAAAAAGATGAACGACCAAAAAGCACAAGAAATCGCCGACAAAATAATTGGCCAGATATTCGGACTCCAAAATCCATTTACACTAGAGCAGTTCGCTGCAAAATTCGCATTTGATATTCGTTTAACTGGAGAAGTTTTTGAAACAAAAACAGGTGAGTCAACCTGGGCGCAAAACACAAAGCATAGTAAATACCTGACGTTTGATAGTCTAAAAAACGAAGAAGAAAAGTTAGAGCCAAAAAAACCAATCAACTCCGTTGAAGATATAATGCGCTATTGGCAAGAAACCAATTACACTGCGACTGAAAGAACGCTAAATTCAATCAACATCGCAAAAAGTGATGCAATTTATGGTTCACAAAATATCTACAGATCGATAGATATTCACGACTCCAAAAATATTCTTTTTAGCGAAAGTTCGCATGACTCAGAATTTTCCGCTGCCATCCAAAGATCTGGAACCTGCGTATACTCTCTACGTGTTGACGATAGTAAAAATATATCCAAGAGTTTTCAGGTTTCTTGGTCCGGGAATATTTCAAATTGCCTCTTCATCAAGGACTCTAATGGTTTATCGGACTGCATGTTCTGCTCGCAGTTAACTAATCGCCGCTTTTGCATTGCTAATATGCAGTTTACTGAAGAAGAGTACCGAAAATGGGAAAAAATCGTTAAAGAGTGGGTGCTAGCTAGCTAGTCCTGCTACCAAGCCGCGAGATAAATTCGCGCAAGAACTCTACCTGGGATGCTCGCCATTCGGGCGGAAACGAATCGACAGTTTCTAGAGATTTCTGAGTCATACTAGCAATAAGGTCACGCGCTGAATCGTCAACGTCGTGATCGACAACCACAGACCTAAACCACTCAGCTTCCGCCTCACTAACGTTCGGTTTTCCTAAGACACTCAAAAAGTCCTGCTTTTGCTCGGGCGTAAGACGGCTAAGCGTCTCAGCTACTAAATAAGTCATCTTCCCTTCTTTAATATCGCTGGCATCCGAATCGCTAAACAGATCGATTAAATCGTCTTCAACCTGATAAGCTGTACCGGCAAATAGCGAAAACTCTCGAAGCATATGAAGTTTTTCTTCTTCTACAACTCCTGCCATAATTGCACCTAGCCGAAGTGGCATCAAAAAGGAGTAGTAAGCAGTTTTTCGCTCGTTCATTGCCAGCACATTATCTACACTTACTTCGCCACTTAAGGCCTCGAAAAATACATCTTCGATTTGACCGTTTATAGCAACAAGTAAGGACTGCTGCAAATCTCTTGATAAACTATTAATCGTCCGGGTGTCGGTTTCCAGATTATTAAGCTCTAGCTGCGCCAAATGAGCTCCAGCTAGTCCTGCATGAAGCGCTTGAGAATTTCCAAAATGCTTTTTTTCGCCTTTTAGATTTTTTGTCTCAAATACAGACTGCATTACGCGGTGTGCTGTTGGGCCATCACGCCGGGTCAAAGACTCATCAACTATATCGTCCATGATAAGAACATAAGTGTGAATCATTTCGACAACCAACGCCAGCTTATTGGCTAATTGCTTATCGCGTCCACCACACATATCGTAGGCAACCAGCGTCAAAAGCCCGCGTAACCGCTTACCTCCCCGGCGCAACATGTCGCAGTAGACTCCGATTACTTCCTCTGAATAAGTACCATGCTGCTTCGAAAAATCATTAACTAGCTTGTCGCAAAAATCATCTATCTCTTTGTTGATACGATCTTGATAGAGCTTTAGCTGAGTCTCGATCATTTGCTCATAAACCTAGTTGCTTTACTATTTCGGCGTAAAAAGTTTCTATATCATCAGTGTAATTATTTACAAAGATATCGCACTTTTCTTTAACAGCCGCCATGTTCAAAGTAGCGCTATCGCCTGAGCTGGACATCTCGGCCTTTTCTTCCTCCAAAAACTGCTCATAAGTTTTGTTATCTTCGCTAGTTCTTTGTCGATCAAAAATCCTCTTATATCGTATGGCTGGGTCAGCATCTGTCCAAATCATAAATCCGTTTAGTCCATGCACCCTGTCGGCCTCTCCTGGGTTACGCATACTAGCCATAACGAGACCATTGTACTTGCTAGATCCTCCTTGGGACTCAAAGAAATCGAGAGATTTGTCTACGAGAACTCCTAGGCCTTGCTCCCGCCGCCATTCTGCGCTAATTGTACGTAAAACTTCACGTTCAATCGGCAAACCGCGCTTGGCTGCTTCATTTCTGAGCATATCGGTAACCGACACAAACAAAAACTCATTACGTTCGGCCAGTAGCTGGCACAAAGTGTCTTTGCCGCTGCCGTTAGTCCCCGCTACTCCATATAAAATCATATATTTAGATTATAGATAATGAACTAGGTTTTTACGAAGTATTTTATCGCTTTACTGAGCAGTGCAGTCTGTTTTATGGCAGAATTTATTTCTTGTGCATAAATAGATGCTGGCTTATCTACGCCACCAAAACCTATAGTTTCAACCACCGCACCAGACGGTAAACCAAGAAGTCGAAGCGCATCGGGATGTTGAAAAGGCACGTACAAATCAGTTGTTACATTGAGTACGTGGCTTCCATTTAAATATTCGGGGCCAATTACTTCGTTCATGAAGTGGTAGGTATCTGCAGTGTTAACTCTTTTTGCTCCTTCAATTTGCGGAGCGCTGACAGATAAGACTTGGGTGTCATCACTAAGAGAATAAACCCTTACCTTCCATAAATTTTTTGGATCATTGGTATTTCTATTTGAGAAGTCCATCCATCTTTCTGCATGGCCTACTACACCAAATATAGTTTCCATAGCTCCATTGAGTAAATCAAACTCCGTTTTTGCTCCAGGTGCATAGTTAGTAGTGTTTGCTTTTTCTGCATCAGACAAGTCTCTTGCTGAGCCCAAAAGAACTACATGGGGAATATCGAGTTCATGTTTTTCAATCTGTTCCTTCAAATACTGAACTCTCAGTAGATTTGACTGGTCCGCACCGCCAAGTACTGTTGCAAACTCGTAGGAGTTTCGCGTAGGTTCTGTAGCACGATCCATGCCTAGTTCGTGGGCTAAAGTCATAATTGCCTCAGTTTGCTGTTCAGTCAACTTTACTGGTGCAACTTCTTGGCGTTCCCTGCCTTTACGAAAGTCCAAAAAATCACTGGTGAATTTTTGTAGGTCTTCTAGACATTCACCTCTATCAGTCAACTGAACTCCAAAAGCAGTAGCAACACTGTCAAATCCCTGTGCTTTTTTTATCCTATTAACATATTCAACGGCAGCTGAAGTAGCTGTTTCGTATGTATGAACGCTTGGTTTATCTATTTGCTGCATTATCATTTTATTCATTTGTTTAGATGCTTAACTCTACGGCTTATCTAAACTTCGTAAACTATTGTAATAGCCTATTGCTTTTTTGTAAATTAATAGTATTATTTAGGTATGAGTGACTTACTCCAAGGCAACAAAGCAGAAGTTTACAATGTTTTCAATAGCTTGTACGAGACTGTTGACCGGTACGTAATGCATGACTATCCTACGATTCTAGGCAAGGCCCGTGTAACAGTTGGTAGAACGGGGCTGAGATCAATAATTATCGCTTTTCCTGATTCTGTAGCAGAGATGTCTGAAGACCCAATTACAGGAGAAGGTGAGGTAATTAATGGCACAACGCTTAAACAAGTAGAGAACGGCACCCGACAGGTTACGATCAACGGTACAATAACCAAAAAGGTCGATGGCAAACCTACGACTAGGTTCTTCCCTGAGACAAATGAAGACCTCCTCAGAACTCAAGGCTTACTCGAGGCATTAATAAAATCTGTCCCGTACATATAAGTAACTACTTCAAGTAGTCCAGCAGCTTGCGGGCGTCACGGTGTTTGCGTAGTTTGGCTAGGGCTTTTGCTTCAATCTGACGGATGCGCTCGCGGGTAACGGCGAACTCTTGCCCTACTTCTTCGAGCGTGTGGCTTTTGCCATCGTCAAGACCGAAGCGTAGGCGAATAATTTTTTGTTCACGATCAGTTAGACCGCTCAGCAGATCCTTGACGTGTTCTTTGAGTAGCTGATTAGTAGCAGATTCTTCAGGAGTAATGGTGTCTTCGTCTTCGATAAAGTCGCCTAGCACTGAATCCTCTTCGTCGTCACGCACACTGGCATCGAGGCTAGAAATATCTTGCTTAATCTTCATGATGTGTTCAACTTTGTCGACGTCTAGCTCCATTTCGCGGGCTATTTCTTCGTTGGTAGGCTCGCGGTTAAGCTCCTGCGTCAATCTACGTTGAGTTCTGAGCAACTTATTTATTGTTTCTACCATGTGTACTGGGATACGAATTGTCCTTGCCTGATCGGCGATTGCGCGTGTAATGGCCTGGCGGATCCACCATGTAGCATAAGTAGAGAATTTAAAACCTTTATCTGGATCGAATTTTTCAACAGCACGCAGCAGACCCGTATTGCCTTCTTGGATTAAATCAAGCAGATCAAGTCCTCGTCCGACATAACGCTTAGCGATCGAAACAACTAGACGCATGTTTGCCTCGGCCATCTTGTCTTTGGCGCGTTTGTCGCCAGCTACGACTTTGCGCGCCAACTCAAGCTCCTGCTCACCATTGAGCAGTGGGATCTTACCAATCTCCCTGAGGTAAAGTCGAACCGAATCATCGGCAATGTCATCGAGGTAGGTAGCTTCGTCGATTAAGATTTCTTCACCATCCTCGGCAACCCACTCCGTGCTCATAGTTTCAGGGGTTGGCTCTTCAGCACCGGTAACGACTATGTTAGCCTCACTTAGTTCACCGTACAACGCGTCTAGCAGATCAATATTTTCTGGATCGTCGGGGATAGCGGCAAAGATGTCTTTTTGGTCAATCTTACCGTCTTTTTTGGCCTTGGCTACAAGTTCATCTTTTTTGGCATTTAGCTTGGCAGCATTGTCTTCTTCAGGCATTTATACTCCTTTGGTGGGGTGGGTTAATTGGCGATTTATGAGAATCTTTTGACTAGTTCATCTAGCGCTTTTGCTTGGTGCAACAGTTCTTCAGTAGGATTTTGATTGAGGCGCTCAACCAAAATTTGTTTTTGAGTTCTGACGTAATCGGCTACGAGTCTGGACTGAAGCATTTTTGCCTGGGCTTGCAGTTCGCTTTTTTCGGCTCGGCCGTAGGTTTCTTCACCTAGTAATGCTAACATTTTAACATAATCCTGAAGAGCATGCCAGATAGCCTGCCTACTAGCAGAGCTAGCAGCACCGCTATCTTCTTCGGTGATAGCACGATTTTCAGCTGTGGTACTCGCTTCGCTGTACACTTGTACAGCTCGTTCCGTTCCTCGCTTAAGAATCGTACTCTCATCCGAACCATGCCCTTCAGGAACCTGACTCGCATGCCAGATAGCCTGCCTACTAGCAGAGCTAGCAGCACCGCTATCTTCTTCGATAGCACGATTTTCAGCTGTGGTAAGGTTTGAATCCTCCACTGGTTCGTCTGTTTGCAAATAGTTAAATAGTTTTGCTGCTTGATCATCTTGAAACAAGTCATTGGGTAAATCATAGATCAGCTCACGCATACTCGGATAAAGCAGCATAATGCTCAAAAAATGTTGCACACGCTTTTCATTCTCCGGCAGGCTGCCTTTGTTGACAGGCCGGTGGTTAGATTTACGAGCTCTTGCACCAGCTTTGTCGTTTTGGAGCTTGCCTTTTAGTGCTTCGGCGCTGGCACCAATTATGCTAGCAAGCATGCTAACATAGTGCTCTTGTTCAACCTGGTCGTTGAGCTTGCGCACCGTGGCAAGCACTATGTCTGTTAATCTTCGTTTACCAACTGCGGATGTAATGTCGAGGCTTGCGCGGTAATGATCAATCAACCAGTCGATGGCATAGCTTTTTTCGTCAATGGCTTTTTGCCACAGCTTAACATCTTTTCGCACTAACTCATCAGGGTCTTTGCCCTCAGCAATTGTAATAATACTAAGAGTTACGTCGGCCGCCTGAGCTAGCGGTATCGCCCTTTCGGTAGCTGCTAGGCCAGCTTTGTCGGCATCGAAAGCTAGGCGCACATCTCCTGTAAAGCGTTTTAGTTGCAAAAAATGCTGACTAGTCATAGCAGTTCCTGCGGTTGCTACTACCTGTTTTACGCCTGCCTGATGGCTGCTGATTACATCTAAATTACCTTCTGCTACCACGACATAGCCACAGTTTCGAATTGCCTGTTTGGCCTGACTCAAACCGTAAACATGGCGACTTTTATCATAAAGCGGTGTCGCTGGGGTGTTAAGATACTTTGGCCCCATATTATCACCGCCAAACTGCCTTGCCGTAAAACCAATTACCTGCCCCTGCCCATCCATCAGTGGAACCATAATGCGGCCGCGGAACATGTCTGTTAGTCCAGCACTTCGGCGCGTTGACAATCCGCCGCGGCTAAGCTCACTTTCGCTAAAGCCCTTTTTAAGTAAGTACCTTGTAAGACTGTCATCTGTCGGGCTATAACCCAGTTTAAACTCTAGGATTGTTTCCTTGCTGAATCCACGTTCAACGCGAACATAATTAAGTGCTGCGTCGTTTTTGGTTAGCTCACGGGTATAAAAATTAGCCGCCAAAGCATGAGCATCTAGCAGGCGTTTCTTTAGCCCGGACTCGCCAGCCTTACGCTTATTATCCTCCAACTCAACCCCTGCCTTTCGGGCCAAAAGCTCCAACGCACCTTTAAAATCTAAGCCCTCAAGCTCCATCACAAAGTCAAACATGCTGCCGCCGCGCCCCGAGCTAAAATCGTGCCAAATTTGCTTTTCGGGACTAACTATAAAACTTGGTGTTTTTTCATTAGTGAAGGGACTGAGACCTTTGTAGTTCCTCCCGGACCGCTTGAGCTGAACATACTCACCGACAATATCCTCAATGTTTAGCCGCGCCTTCACTTCTTCCAGTGCATCTGCCATATTTATAGCTTACAGTAATTGCAGCCCCTTCGACAGCACAAGCATTTTGCAGTTGATAGATGAGTAACGATAGTTAATACTATTAGTATGCAGGAAAATCAGCCCAACAATAATCAGTACGACTTCATCCTCAATTCGGAAAATAAAAAGAAAAAAACTTTTGGCGGCGATTCGACCAAAAAAAGAATAATTTTGAGTGTATTGATCGGCGGAGTTTTTTTGGTGCTGGCGATGATAGCGCTGACAATTTTGCGAAACGCTGGTAAAGAAAAGTTTAACCACGACGCTAAAATTGTACAGCTACAGAATAAGATTATTCAGGCAAGCGAAACAGCTTCACGTACTAGTGACTCGTTAGACACTCGTACCTTAGCGGCAACTCTTTCAGCTTCTGTGATCAACGATAATGCAGCGTTAATAAGTTACTTAAAAAAGAACGCCCCCAATGATTTCCTAAAAAATGTTCCTACTACCGACAAAGATATTGATTCCAAACTCAAAAAAGCCATTAGCGACAACAATTTCGACAATGGATATCTGGAGCTAGTAAATAGCTTCGTAACGGACTATATGAAAGAGCTTAGGTTGTCCAGGGGTGATTCGCCCAGCACTACCAAACTCAAGCTAATTAACAACTCTTTAAACCACATCGAGGTCATAGAGGGACGATAATTGGTGATTACACTTTAGCCAAATACGAGAAGCGGCGAAAGATGGGGATAAAATTCTAAGCCAGTTCCCAGTCGCTGGCCCTTAGCCCCTAGACCCTGGTCCGTAGGAGGTACGCGGTACGAAGTACGGGGTACTAAGTAGTAAACATGAAATTCTAAATTCTAAATAGTATCAAGTATTACGTATCTTGTATCAAGTATGAACTCGCACCTAGAGCCTAACCACTCTAACCTCTAACCTCTAACCTAATCCTAGCTCTTGTCTCTTGTATTTTAACCATAAACTATCAACTATCAACTCGTCCCTAGTCCCTAACCGCTCTAACCTCTAACCTAATCCGGTACAGCTACTTAGCGATAACCAACTGGTAACTATGCAAAATCAAATCTTTGACTTCATCCCAGCTGAGCTGCCCCGACAAGACAATCGTATTCCAGTGTTTTTTGTTGAGGTGGTAGCCCGGCATGACAGATTCATATTTTTCACGCAGAACTTCGGCTAACTTGGGGTCGCACTTCAGGCTAATAGAAATCGGCGATTTACCTTCAGGGATTAATGCAAACATTTTTTCTTCACTACTACCGCGAGCAGGCACCTTGTAAACTGCCACCTCTTCGCCAAAGGGGTAGTCACGCCGAGCGCCAGCAAAGCTCAACAGATATTCATCGACAGTTTTGTAATCCATTGTATTAAGAATACATATTTAGTCTGTAGTTATCCAGATAAAAACAGCTTAAATTTTTGACCATAATTGATCAAATAATTGCCGCTGCATGTTTGCAGTACCTTCGTCCTCAATTACAACACCGTAAGGCGTAAAGTCTTTGGCGATAGAGATTTGAGCAATTTTATTATCGTAGACTATAGTGTAGCTGGAGATAGAAGTACCTTCTTCTGGCAACCACTTTCTTTCACTGGCTGGTGCTTTATCGCCACCTTCGCCAATGGCGATGACTTTAACAACAATCCCCTCTTCTACTCGTCGGTCGGTGAAATTTGGGAACTTGCGGTAGATGTAGCTGCGCATGTTTTTTGATGAGTAAACTCTGTAAAGTGGTGTCTTCATTTTTGAGCAGGTGCTAAGCACGTCTTTGAGAATTGCCACAACGCCTTCATCATCCTCGAAGTATCGTACTAGAGGTCGGCCTGTTGGCCTGGCTTTTTCGGCCAAAAGTTCAGGAATTAATTCACTAGCTAACTGTTGCGTACGCAGCAGTTCCTTACGACGGTCGCGCAAGATATCCAATATTTTTTCTGGCGTCTCGGCGCTAAAATACTCACGCTCACCAGATCTACGAACATGCACCAAACCGATGCTTTGCAGTGACTTTATCGCCTCATAAGTTGTGCCGCGGTTAATGCCAGTTTTGTCTGCAACTTTGCGAATTGAAACCGACTCCATATCAAGCAGGGCCTCATATATAGTGGCTTCGCGTTCGCTCAAACCAACTTGGATAAGTAAATCTAGTGTTTTCATTTTGTCATGATACATGATAAATAGCCTACTCTTTAGCTATAATTTTGTCAATCATTTGTTGCCATAGAGCATTGTTTAGTAAATATTATTCTGATTTAATGCTACTCGCAAAACTTAAATGAAAGTAACGTTGATGGAAAAGGACCCGATCCAGGAATACGAAAGGATGCTAGAAGAAAGATACGACGATTTAACAAATGGCCGGGATATGTACGAAAACACAAGCCGACTACGATTACAGTTCGATAGTGGCATTTTGCCAAAAGTAGCTTTAGACAAAAACATGACATCTGAATAGTTTCATAATACAAAAGTGTCAAAAAATTGTTGCCAAAAAAGTTGAATGTTGGTTTACCCTGCTGTTACGATAGAACCTATTCCACTCTAAATAAATAGGAACCATGACAACAACACTAGAACCATCTGCAGAGACAGGCATCAACTACAATAGGCTGAATGGACAGGGTTTAGCAGCCTTTCTAGCAAGATATACACTAGAGTATTTGGGATTCGAGGTTAATCCAAGCGATCCAGAAAACCCAACTACCCATCAAGGTAAAGATGATATTGCAACGGGCTTCGTTATAGACATGGCAAGTTCTTTAACTGATAAAGCAGACGTCATTGCTACTAAAGCCGTCAAACATTCTGGTCAGGTAACGACTTCTGGGCTACCGATACGTCTTGCGGCAGCCAAACAAATTAACGAAGTTGAAGGAATAATAAAGGTGCTTGCTAAACAAGTACCTCCTCCTCCCGCAAACGTGCTAGCTGACGCTGTCATACTACACTTCTTGCCCCAAGAAAATGGCGAACCTGCGGCCATTGCCGCTTAGGCGTTCTTGCGGTCGATAATGTCCATATAGTGCTGCAGCTCAGCGATTGAAGCCTGAACATCTTCAAAAGCGCGGTGTACTTCTGGTTTCTCAAAGTACACGCGGTAGCGGCTCTGCATCATAATCTTGAAGCTGCTCACATCAACCATACGGTAATGTAGTTTAAGCTCCAAGTTTGGCATGCCAACTTTAATGAAGTTTCGATCATTATGGATAGAGTTGCCAGCCAGAACTGCCGGCTCTTTGCCAAAATGGTGTTCGATCAGCTCAATCAACTCATGCTCGGCCATCTCAAGAGGCTTGCCTTTGGCTAGATTCTTGATAAAATCGTCTCTGTTATCGGGGTAGTCCTGCCACCAAGTGTTTTTGTTCATCCGATCCAGCACCTTAGCTTTTGGTTGTCTGATAATCGCTTCGTAACTAGCTAGGGTTTGTAGCTTCATGTCAGTTACTTCAGCCGCTATTTCCAAAATCACGTCTTGCTCGGTATCAAGACCCGTCATTTCCAAATCCAACCACAGCAGCTTAGTCGGTTCAAAAGATTTTTTGCTCATTAGTACGAATTATACATTACTTCTGTTCTCAACTGCGCCCCCAACATGTAAGCAACTTCCCAAATTACCATTTACGCCTTAAGACCCCACCGTTTTCACTCCTATAAAATCACAAAAAGACGACATGTTTACCACGATCGTGGTTTTTATGTCGTCATTTTTCAAGTCGGCGCGCTAGTCTACGATAGTTCAAGCACGAGTTAAAAAAAGAAACTCAACGTTCACGATTAATGCTCAGGGTCTGGACCCAACGAATTTTTTTGATTGATATTCAGTCAGATATTCAGGGTCAGACCCTGACATCTGTTATTTTTTGCAATATAGAATTTGAGGCATTAATTACTTTTCCAGTCGATGATTGCTTGAGCTTGTTTCTTGCTTATACCGACTATCAGACGGTTGTACTTAGTAAGGCTAGTTTCAATAACCAAGACTTTCTCTAGGCGCGGCTTAATAAAACCATGCGGCTTCTTAGCATAGATAAAATCCCAACCTTGTTCTGTCCAATATGAGCCAGCCATCAACAGCCTAGGCGCATAAGTACCAGGCATACGCACTTCCCATTTACGCCAATCCGAAAATTCCTCAACAAATTCGACAGTTTTGATGGATTTTTTCGGAACAACTACCTTGGCCTTTAACGCAGCGATTTGCTCACGCCCTTCAAGCACCAATGTTAGTACTTGATTTGTTGTATTAAAATACATCTTAGCCCGCCCTCCCCTTTTTTACAAAATCGATACCGGCCGAATTAATACAAAACCTTAGGCCGGTCGGCTGATCTGGTGCATCATTAAAAACATGGCCTTGATGCGCACCACAGCGACCACACTTCACCTCAACTCGCTGCATGCCGTGACTTAAATCTTCCGACAAACCCAGGGCCTTGGGGTCGAGTGGCTGATAAAAACTTGGCCAGCCACAGCCAGAATCAAATTTTGCACTCGAATCAAACAGCTTGTTGCCACAATTCGCACATGTGTATTGTCCGGATGATTTGTTGTTTAACCACTCACCGCTGAAGGGTGCCTCAGTCTCAGCTTCAAACAATACTCTCTTCTGATGATCGCTTAAGTTCGGATTAATTTGATCTGCCATACTCTAATTCTAAACTGCTTAACTGGTAAATTAAAAATCCGCTGACGGGCTCACCGTGCAACGGATTTTAAGAGTAACGGTAATTTACTTATCAGACTTTTTGTCGGCTTTGGTTAGACCAGCTTTGTCGACAATAAAGTAGACAACAAAAGCAGTTGCCAAAAGCGTAATAACAGCGTTCAAGATGTTACCCCAGCCAAAAACTAACTCTTTACCGCTCCTAGTAATGGTTGATGAGATGCCTGATAGGTCAGTTCCGCCTAGGATTAGACCCACCAGCGGACTAATGAAGTTGTCAACGATTGACTTTACAGCGTCGCCAGCTGAAGCACCGATTGCCAAACCAACTGCTAAGCCTACTACTCCCTGCTCCCGCACAAAGTGCACAAAATTTTTTACCATACTCATATACTAACCTCCCTTATGTTTATGCTCAAAATTATATGGTTAGAAAAATTATTATGCAAGTAGTCTTTTGGCAGCGATCATCAAAGCCGCCTCTTTGAGCGAGGCTTTTTGAGATTGGCTTTCGGCAAAAATCTCTTGAGTAGCGTTTATCATATAGTCTTTTAGCTGTTTATTGACTTTGGGCTCGGCCCATTTTTGGCTCCTTAGGTTCTGTAGCCATTCAAGATAACTCACTGTTACGCCACCAGCGTTAGCTAAAATATCCGGAACAACAACTACACCTTTCTTGGTCAGAAGCTCATAAGCCCCCTCACTCACCGGCGCATTAGCAAGTTCTAAAATGTACTTTGCTTTAACCGTTGAATAGTTATGCTCATCGACTGCATCACCCAGTGCTGCCAGTACCAGCACATCGACTTCAGCCGATATTACATCTTCTACGTCACTGACTTCTGCCATTGAGTAATCTCTGAAGCTGCCCCGTTCCTGCTTGAAAGCAACTAAATCACTTACTGCTAAGCCATCGGGATCGCTCAAGGTAGCACTAGAATCACTTGCTGAAACTATTTTCCATTCAGGGTGATCTGTCGCAGCAACAAGGGCAAAAAACGAGCCAACATTGCCAAAACCCTGCACCGCGAAAGTAAGCGGTTTGCCCGCCTCACCAGCCAACCGAAGTAGTTCCGCCATAACTATTACCCCGCCGCGTCCTGTTGCTGCATCACGGCCCTCACTACCGCCTTTGGCTAAACTCTTGCCAGTAAATGTAGCATTTGAGGTGTCGCCAGTTATCGCCGCATACTCGTCGGCCATCCAATCGATGATTTTTGGGTTAGTATTGACGTCAGGAGCCGGAACATCGACCTCTGGACCTATGTGTGGTGCGAGTTTACGAGCATAGTCTCGGGCAACATCCTCAAGCTCTTCGTCGCTCAATTCTCGCGGGTTTACACTAACCCCGCCCTTACCGCCTCCTAGCGGTAGCCCGATGGCTGCTGTCTTAAAACTCATCAAAGTTGCTAATGCCTGAACTTCTTCTTTGTTTACCTCTGGATGAAAACGTATGCCGCCCTTGAAGGGGCCGCGCTTGTTATTGTGCTGAACCCTATAGGCCTTAAACTTTTTGCCGCTTTTGGTGCCTACTTCGAACTCATGAACCTTTGAAACTGCCAGTAGCTCATTGACTTTTTCTTCTGCCAGACTAAGTTTGGCTCCAACAGTACGAATCATTTTTTGAGTGGAAAGCAGCATGCAAATTTCTCCGTTTAATTCTGCTGTTATTGTACGACTTTAGTTGGGCTCAGACTGTTGTGTTTTAGACGCTAGAAAATCATCGGCACGATAGCCAATTATTCGTTTTTTATCCTGGCTCATGCGCTCATTGGCTCGCACCACTACCCGCATATTGGGGTTTTGCATCAGTTGCTCTTGGTGTTTGTCGATAAATCTTGAGATCAGGCCATCCCAAATGTCGCACCAATCGCCGGCTTCGAAATGACTGCGCGCCAGAATCTGAGGGCTACTAACTAGCGGGATTAGCTTGGCCAGCCGACCACCGTCGACACACTGGCTAAAACCATAGACTGTCGGCACTGTCGTCCAATCGTAGCTGTCAATCAGCATTTCACTAAACCACTGATAGACACGCCTTGGATCAATTTCGCTTACTAACATCGCTACACCTGCAAGATCGCGACGCTCAGCAGCATGAATGTAAGCTCTGTTATAGAGTTTTCTGATTAGATCGTCTATGGGTGCTAAACCGGTTGTAGCCGCATACCAATCATTAGTTAAGTCACGGTTATTTTCGAAAACATTGCTAGTCCTCAAAGTCGTATGCATCGATTCATACAAACCACGCTGGTACTCGCGCCACCCCAGAATCTCTCGGATAAATAATTCTAAGCTAGCTAGCGGTAGCGTAGACTGTTCGTGACGATCGATAGCGGCCTTAATAACCTCATTAGGAGTCAAAAGCCCAACGTTTAACATTGGTGAAAGTGCAGCATGAAACAGCCAAGGAGCCTCTGGCTCCAAAGCTTCGTCATAGCGGCCATAATCTTCAAGTCTGCCTTCAATAAAACTTTTGAGCCAGCCCCTAGCCTCTTCGTGGTTTGTTGGCCATGCAAAGTCTGCGGTAGAACCGTAATGTCGGTCAAAATGATCATTAACATAACTAACCGCCTCCCGCACGTAGTCATTGTCGCCGTAAACCGAAAAAGTTGGCAAACTAAGATTATCAGGTAGACGCTTGCCGCCTTCGAACTCGTGCATCAATTTGCCGCCAACTGGTTTGTAGGCCTTAGTCATCAGCACATTGAAGCGCTCGCGTTGCCATTGGTAAAATTCAGCAAACTCCGGGGCTTCACCTGCCTGAAATTTGGCCTGAACCTCACTTAGGCTTAAATAAAACATAGGTGTTTGAAGCCAATCAACTTTTTTGCGCCTCTCGTTTGCACCCGCATTAATTCGTCGCCTTAGTGCGTCGTCGACCACATCAAAAACCATCAAGGTATCAGCTTCTTCGGCTCGCTCCAGCGCTCCTTCGCTACGTAATAGCCCACCGCACTCAACATACTCGACCTGATACCCTGCCGGCCACAGAACTTCCTGAGCATAACGGCGCATGCTCGCACGATGTAAGATCAATTTTTGTTTATGAAAATAGGTTTTGTACTGCTCATCATTGCCAAAAAATAATGGATCTTCGATCAAAAGCACCTTATCGACGTCGTTCGGTAAATATTCGGCCGCAAACAACTGATGCGGATAAATCAAAAGCACCTTGCTCATTAATACCACCCTTCTTTCTGTAGTAATTGTGTCACATTTTTTCGGGAGCGTGAATACCTAAAAGGTCTAGCCCAGCTTTTAGGGTGTCAGCATATCTGCCGACTAGCCAAAGCCTGAGTTCCTCTCGATCATCTGAGCCAATAACTCGGTTTTGCTCGTAAAAACGGTTAAATTCTTGCGCTAATTCGTAAAGGTAAGTACAGATATAATGAGGCATAAGCTCGCGAGTTGACAGCTCAACTACCTCAGAAAATTCGCCGATTTTTCTGACTAATAGTCTTTCGCCCGGCTGAAGCTTAGAGTTGATAGTTGATAGTTGATAGTTGATAGTTGATTTGCTTAGGATGCTGCGCGCCCGAGCGTGAGCATATTGGAGATAAGGGCCAGAGTTACCCTCTGTCGCCACCGACTCTAGCGGGTCATAAACAATATCGCCGCCGATTCGGCTCTTTGAAAAAGCATACTTAACGGCCGCCAAGACTGTCGACTCATCTGCTTCGGGGCTCGCTTGTCGAGCCGACTGAAGTATGTCGATGGCACCGACAATATTGCCTTTTCTTGAACTCATTTTTACACCACCCTGTAGCTTCACAACACCGTGAGTCAGATGCAGGGTTCTGCTGGCCGGTTCTGGGGCAAACTGCTCTATGCTTTTTATGACAACCTGCATGTACTGTGCTTGTTCATTAGCAGTTATGATGATCGATTTATCGAAGTGGTAATCCTGCCACTTTGTCAGGCTTAGACCAACGTCTTTGGCCTCATAGGTTGGCAAACCTTCTGAGTTGATGAAAACTCGGTTGTGAAGGCCAAACTTTTCTCCTTCAAATATCACCGCACCGCCACTTTGCGCATAAACACCCTTTGCCAGCTGCTCTTTGACCGTAGTTAGCCCGAGCGGAGTTACTTCGCTTTCAGGTATAAATCTATCAAATGCTGAAACTTCTAGCTGCTTGTAAAGTTCCTTGAAATACTCGTAGCTCCATTCGCGACAAAGCCAATAGACCTTAGCGAAATCGGATTCATGATCACCCGTTTCGTGAACTGAGTAGATAGCCTTATTGGCTTCGACGATTGCTACTCGAGCCGATTCATCGTCCTCATAAGCATTGTTGCCTTCAACATAGCGCTCACCTAGCCATTTTGGTCTTTCAGACCCATCAACTTCGTCAAGTTTGGCTGGTTGGCCGTCAAGCCACCGCATTATCGCCCACATACTCTTGGCTGCGTGCAGTCCTACATCACCACCGAAGTTAAGCCGAACTACTTCGGCTCCAGCGTACTCAACCATTCTGGCAATAACGTCGCCAACCAAAGTTGTGTACAGATGCCCGGCATGCAGCGGTTTAAACGGGTTGGGGTCAGAGTACTCAACCAGAACTTTTTGGCCACTATAGGTTTTTACTGCCGAAGCTTTTGTAAGTTCGATAAGTGCCGCGTCGGTAAGTTTGATATTGATAAATCCTGGCCCCGCTACTTCGGCGCTTAGAATGTCACCGCCAACAAGCTGCTCGCAAATTGACTCAGCGATGGCTCTAGGGCCGCCTGCAGGCGGGTTTTCTAATTTGCCAGCTAGCTGCAAAGCAACGTTTGTTGAGAAATCACCAAACTTAGCCTCTGGCCTCGTCAAAACCACCTCCAAGTCGAAGCCGAACTGGGCCGACACCAACTCCCCAACTTTACTTCTCAAATTCTCAAACATATCTAACAGTATACAGCTTAGTGACTACTGTTAATAGGCTCTCTTACTTAGGCGCCGAGTGGTTGGAGGTTCTGCGAACTGACAATCAGTTTCATCTGAGCGATTTTCCAACGTCCGGCAACTTTTTTGAAGGTATAGTGGTAAACCCCCTTCATCTGTAAGACGTAGCGTTTGCCGCCGCGGGCTGTGTAATAGCGCGCACTCATGTCACTTTCGGCAATGACTTCTTTGCGGCCACTTCTCTCAACGCGTATAGCGCCTAATTGATGTTTGGCGCCATAGTACAAATCACGGATCAGCCTTCGCCAGCCGCTCATCATATTCTCAATACTACGCATGCTTGGAGCTTCGTGTGTCAGTGCTTCATCGTCGATAAAAGTTTTCTCAGTGAAGTATTGCTCTAACTTCTGCCACTGACCCTGATCTCGATACTCAGTGACCTGTTCGATAAGGTCTTGAATGTGCCTTGCGATCCTGCTCATATACTCCTCCTTGTATTCATATTATACTCTAGCTTACTGACATGATTGTTAGACTGATCACATTTGCTATGCTGATAACAGATGAAAATATTTTACACTTCAAACAAATTGGACAAATCATATGAAGATTTAATCCTAAATTACACCAAACGGCTTAAAAACAGCTTGGAGCTAGTTCGACTCAAACCCCAACAACAGTTGCCGGAACCAGAAGCCCGCACTAGGGAGTCCCAAGAAGTTATCAAACGCCTCCCGCCAGATCAAACTGTGGTTGTGTTAGACGAAAATGGTCTAGGTCTTAGCTCGATCGAGTTTGCAAAACTAATATTTAAACTCCCCAAAACTACAAACTTCGTTATCGGAGGTAGTTACGGAGTGTCCAAAAATTTGATCGATAATGCAACTTACGTTTTACGCTTAAGTGATTTGGTAATGCCGCACCAACTAGCCTTACTTGTACTAATTGAGCAGCTCTACCGTGCACAAGCCATCAGCACTGGCCACCCTTATCACCATGCTTAAAGAGCCATGCCTGATTGATAGGACGCATTTTGCCCCTTGTTAGCCTAGCGATGAAAATTACTGCGGTAGAATTTCACGAACTACTGGTAGTAAATCTTTGGCGTCGTCGATCAAAATTGTTGGAGCAGCCGGCTCTAAGCTCTCCCTACCCCCAACCCCCCAGCTGACGCCGATGGATTTTAATCCGGCTTTGTGTGCAGCCTGTATGTCTCTCGGCTCATCGCCAACATAAACTGTCTGCGCCTTATCTAGGTGGTGTCTTTTAACAATCTTGTTCAGGGCCCGATCTTTGCCAAATATTGCTCGTTCGTGGACTATAAAGTCAAATTCAGGAAAACCGTGACTCTCCAAAAAAGCAGTAACAAGATTCTGGTCGTTGGAAGTTAGCACTCCCAAGCCGTAGCCTTCAGACTTGAGACTCAGTAAAGACTCTATGACAGAATCATACGGCTCTACCTCTCCCATACGCTGTTTAAGCAGTTTAGGCATAGCCGGCAGCATCCTAGCTAGGGTAAAAACAGATACGCCTTTAAATTTCATGACTTTTTTGTAGCCAAGTTTTCTTAGACTAGGGATCTCATTTTTGTCCAACGGTTTGGTTTTGAATCGAGGAGCTAAATCGTTATTGTAAATATCAAGCGCGACACCAATCGTGTCAGCAAGCGTGCCATCAAAATCAAAGATCACGTGCTTGTCACTCATCTAGTAAACTCTCTACCTTCATTCTATTATTGTAACGCTTTCTGCATTATATTGACGCATTTAAATATATAAATGTATAATCTGTTTATGGCCGACCAGGATTTAATCAAGATTTTCAAAGCACTCAGCGATGAAACTAGGCTAGACATCGTTCGTAAAATCGCCGAGCAATCCTGCGCTAGCAGTTGTGGCTCGATTAGTAGCTGCTCTTCTCTTAGCCAGCCAGCGATGAGCCATCACTTCAAAAAGCTCGTTGACGCCGGAATTTTGCTCGAAAAAAAATCGGGTATTGAAAAATTTTACGAGCTAAACCACCAACTTTTGGATTCTATAGGAATTAACGTGAATAAAATCAAGGAGATAAAATGAGCAAAATATTAGTCTTAGTAGGCAGCGCACGTCAAATGCGAGCGGCCGATAAAGTTTTAGAGATTGTGAAAAACGAAGCTGTAAAATTGGGTCACGATATATCGGTAGCCGACCAGAAAGAGCTTCAACTACCAATTTTTGATGAGGGATTCAGCCCTAGCCAACCAGAGTTCGCACCAACGCACGAAGGAGTAGTTAAGCTAACTAGCGAAGTTGGCAGTGCTGATGCTGTTTTAGTCCTAACTCCCGAGTACAACCACGGCACTCCAGCAGCCTTAAAGAACATGATCGACTGGGTTTACAAGCAGTGGGAAGGCAAAAAAGTCGGATTTGTTGGTTACGGTTGGGGCGGCGCTCCGTTTTCACGCAAGCACCTACACGACGTTTTTGCTCAAATTAAATCTGAGGTTGTTACCCCAGAGGCAGAGTTAATTTTCATGCAAAACCTCAATGTAGACGGTTCAGCCGCCAGCGATGAAGCAAACTCACAAGTTTCAGCAGTTTTAGCTGCGCTTTAAAACTCTGCTGTTTCGCCTGGTGCTAGTGCCGCCATTTCGCTGCTGACTTCTTCGCAAGCTACCTTTAACCAGCCATAGGTGAAATCAAGACCCCAATCATTCAAAAGACCGTTGTGCATTGGCACGACGGTTTTTGCTTTAACAGCCTTAATAAACTCCATAGCCTCGGCAGTTTTGAGCCATGGTGCATGTGTCGGCACACCAAGAACTTCTACACTCGCCTCAGGCGGCACAAGAGAATCACCTGGATAGTAAAACTTATCATTAACCATCAGACCAGTGTTTGCACACGGTACTTTTTGGTAAATAACAGCGTGATCCTGACCAAAAACTTTTATGTTAAAGCCAGCGATGTCATACTTGTCGCCAGCTCTTACTACCTGTTTCTTTGCCCCACTTTCATTAAGCTCACTCAAAACTTCTTCACTACCAAGAATTACTAGATCAGGGTTCTGGTTATGAATTCTGGCGATATTTTCGGGACTCAGGTGGTCGACGTGAGTATGAGTAACAAACACTGCAACTACCTTGTCTATAGCTGGTAGCTTACTGAGTACGCCGGGATCAATAACTAGTCTTTGATCGTCCTCTTCCAAAACCACGCAAGAATGTTCATATTTTGTAAGCTTCATCGGTATCCCTCCGCCTGTGTTTCAAACATCTCCTTATATAGTTTACCGTATTCAAGTAGTTCTTCGTGAGAGCCATACTCTGTAATCCTGCCCTGTTCCATGACCATGATTTTATCAGCTTTGCGCACAGTGCTAAACCGGTGACTAACAATTAGTGTTGTTTTGCCAGTGTGCTCGGCATAAATATTATTAAAGATTTTGTATTCAGCCTTGGCGTCTATGGCACTGGTGGGCTCGTCAAGCACTAGGAGGTCACCATTTCTTAGTAACGATCTAGCAACGGCTAACCTCTGAGTTTGTCCTCCAGAGAAGTTCTTGCCATCTTTAAATGAAGAATCCATTTTGGTTTCTAGCCCGTGCTTAAGTTTGCTTATGAATTCATCGGCACCTGCTAACTGTAAAGCGTGATTTAACTGCTCATTTGTGTAATGTTCAATGCCAAGAGCAACATTTTCCTCGACGCTCAGATGGCTAAGGATGATAAAATCTTGACTCAAATTACTGATTGCTCGATAGTAGCTCTCAATTTCAATATCAGCGATATTTACTCCATTTATTAATATTTCTCCTTCGGTTGGCAAGTAAAGCCTCAGCAGCAGTTTTAGTAAGGTTGATTTACCAGCACCGTTTTCTCCTACCAAAGCAAGCTTGCTTCCGGGCACAATAATAAACGAGATGTTCTTCAGGGTATCAACTTCGGTGTTGGGATAGCGGAATGACACGTTCTTGAATTCGATGCTTAGTGGCCGTGCAACTTCTATATTGCCGTTTACTATTTTCGAATTTGCATCAAGGACTTTTTTGAAATTTTCTAATTCGATAAACCGTGCATCTAGGCTCTCTATTGAATAAGAGATAGAAAAAGCAGCATTGGTCATTTGTTGCAGTAAACCGCGCACGAACAGAAACCTGTCTAAGCCTATTCGTCCATCAACAAGCGCTCTAAAAAAGGCGTAAGTCGCGCCAATTTCTGTGGCAGGGTCCAGTATGTCTGCCCCCAAACTGTAAAGGGCCTTTTTTCTGCTCATAGTAAAGTACGTTTTGTCCATTTTTTGCTTGTGTTGTTTCCAGGTCGCAACCAGCTTAGAAAACCCATTGGCTAGGCGGATTTCTGGCATAGTTTGCGGGTCTACCAGCACCCAGCGCGTGCGATAAGTAATACGCTCTACTGGTGCAGTGTCTCTATATATCTTTTCGGAGTATTTGTTCATCTTGAGTCTTATGATTACCCCTGGTAAGCTCATAAGTACTATGCCAACAGCCACTATTGGGGAAACTAGCGCAACGGCAGAAAATGAACTGACAAGGCGTATAATCGATGACCCGATCCAAGTTAGTTCCGATAAAGTTCGTTGCGCACTCGACAAGCCATCAGTCGCGCGGCTAATTTTAGTCAAAAACTCTTCATCTTCAAACTGTTCTTGGCTTAGCTCGTACATTTTTCTGATAAGTTTGCTATTAAAGTGTAGCTCCATAAGCGCATTATGTTTTTCTTCTATGAGTTTTTCGATTAGGCTTATAAATTTAATGAAAATCTCTAACGCAAGCCACACCAGTAGCCAGCGGTAGACACCACTAGGGCTGGCACCCTGTAGGGCAACTTTTGTAATAGCGTTAATTAACTGCGCCGAAATGTAGACGTAAGCTATCGACGAGAAAGCATCGTAAAATGCGTAAAATACTTTCCAAGTAACAAAGAACCTGGAAACGGACATTTGCTCTTTGAGCATCCACAGTACTAGCCTAAGCCTCTTCACAAACTAATTTTAATGTAAACTTTGTAGTTATAGCTAATTTAAACGTCTGCCCGAAAACTAAACCTAGTATAATATTTTAAGCTGGAGGGGTCGCCTAGTGGTCTATGGCGCTCGCTTGGAAAGCGAGTTTCGGAGCAATCCGATCGAGGGTTCAAATCCCTCTCCCTCCGCCAAACGTGTCGCTTTCAAACCCGGCACAGACGAATCGGCCCAGGACCGCCAAGGTCCTGGGCTTGTTCGTTTGAAGAGAACTCGACGCAGCCCGTCCGATACCTCACCGCGCTCGTGTCCAAAACGCGCATGGCGACTGCATCGGTGCGTTGGTTGGTGAGATGCCTACGAACGCGTACCCGTAGCTGCTCGTTTGGTGGACGAGCCCGCAAGAGGTTCGTCCACCACAGGTCGGTTCAGGTCCTTACCCGCGTCCGGGGGAGGTGAGAAACATGGCAAAGAACACAGGCAAGGGCTTCCGGCTCGGCGCAGTGAAGTCGCGGTCGCAGACCAAGGGTTCCAGTGGCTTCGTGAAGCGTGACACCAAGACCGGTCGCTTCCTGGACGTCAAGTCCGACGGCAAGCCGTTCAAGGGCGTCTCGAAGGAGAAGTAGGCAGGTCTCCCAGCTTCTTCAGTCGGCCGAAGACGTGCGGTGGATTCGAAAGCACCTGCAAGACTTCCGCCAAAAAAGGTTTCACTCTAAATATATTTTGAAATTTCGCTCTTAAAGTCATCGAAATCCGTATACACAATACCGTTTATACCTAAGCTTTTCGCTGCCTCGATATTTTTCTCACTATCATCTACAAAAACAATTTCTTCTGGGCTACTTCTAGACTTTTCTATCGCTAATTCAAATATTTTTTATCGGGTTTCACTAGCCCTAAATCTGAAGAAATCATAACAATGTTAAATTTATGAATTTGTTCGGGGATAACTCTCTCAACTAAGCTTCTGGGCGCATTTGTTAGCAGGCCAACCTTAAACTCATTTAAATTTTCGTTAATAAACTCGAGAAGCTCAACATTTATTATCGGCGCTTTTCGTACTTCAATCCATAGTTCCTCCATCGAACGTCCGCTCCTTTCGGAAAGCATCTTTACCAAGCCCGCTTCTGTTAAGTTGCCCAAATCTAGATCGTCTAGCAATCTATATAGATTATTCCATTCGTGATCAGCAAAGCTATCTTGGATTACTTTTGCAAACACCGGAGATGATAAGACACCAAAAAAATCAAACAAGATAGTTTTCAAAAAATAATTGTACCAACATATACTTTTGAGCTATGTATAAATGTATAAAAACACAACCAGTTTGATAAATAGCTCATAATGTGGTGAAATTTACTTCGAAAAGTGCTTGTCAAGTCTTGAAACAGAGGTAGCATACCACGTACACTAGACTTAACAATGCCACTAATCCAGCTAAATGAAGTTTCCAAGCTTTACGGCTTCGGCGACGCTGCTACTATAGCGCTCGACGAAGTCTCTTTGACTATCGAAAAAGGCGAGTTCATCGCAATCATGGGCCCTTCCGGTTCTGGAAAGACAACACTTATGAACGTCATAGGGCTACTCGACCGTCCTTCAAGCGGGACTTTTAAGCTAAGCGGTCGCGATGTGGCTAGGCTCAGGCCACAAAAACAAGCTCGTCATCGCCGCGACCACGTCGGGTTTATTTTTCAGTCCTTCAACTTGCTGCCGCGCCTAAATATCCTCGAGAATGTGGCTCTGCCGCTTGCTTACAAAGGTATGTTGCAGCGTAGGCGCCTCAAAGCCGCCAGCCAAATGCTGGAGCAAGTTGGGCTAAACGATCGAGAATATTACCTACCGAGCCAGCTTTCAGGCGGTCAGTTGCAGCGTGCTTCGATAGCCAGAGCTTTGGTCAACAACCCAAGTATCATCATTGCCGACGAGCCAACTGGCAACCTAGACAGCACCGCAACTAGAGTAGTTATGGAGCTACTAAGCGAGGTCCACAAGATGGGCAACACTGTGTTAATGGTAACTCACAACCCTGCACTTACCCGCTACGCTAGCCGAGTAATTTACATGCGAGACGGCCAAGTGGTTTACGATCAAGAATCGGTCATAGGAGAAATCCCCGAAGCCATGCAACGCGCCATGCAAGGCCGTAAGTTCATGACAAAAGAAGACAGCGAGCTAGCTGGCGTTTCGGCTATGCTCCAAGAAATGCCCTCTGTTGAAGCACCATCACGCAAATCTATACGTAAAAAACTCAAAACTCCACGCCTCAAAAAAAGAGGTAGCAAAAAATGATGCTAAAAGAACACCTCAAAATGGCTTGGAGCTCGATTCGCGGAGCCAAAGCTCGCTCTTTGCTAACCATGTTTGGCATTATTATTGGTGTGTCGTCGGTAGTGACTGTCATAAGTTTAGGCGATGGCCTAAAACGGCAAATCTCTGGCCAGGCCGCCAAAATCGGTGGCGAACTGCGCATAATTCAACCTGTTCAACGCCAACTCACCACTGGCAACATACTCAACCAAACGGTATTGCCAAGCACCACACTGTCAGATAAAGAAGTTGTTAGTGTTCGCCAAGCCGAAGGGGTAAAATCAGTTTCCCCAGTCGGAGTTGTCAATGGTGCAGTCAGCTACGGTGACAAAACAGACAAAGATATTACAGTTTACGGTGTTGGCTCAACTTTTGCCGAACTTTTGCAGCAGAAGGTACAATTCGGCGGTTTCTTTAGCGAACGAGAAGCTAGTAGCAATTTTGCCGTTATCGGCCGAGCCGTGGCCGACCGCTTGTTCGTCGAGCGTGTCCCGACCGGAAAATCTTTTAAGATTGGCTCTCAGGAATTTTTAGTGATCGGCGTCTTCGAGAACAAGAATTTCCAAGCCGTGCCTTATTCGATAGACTTCAACAACGCCGTCGTCATACCGAGCGAAACCGCGCGCAAATTACCTGGCGGCTACACGATCTACGAGATCCTGGCAGGACTTGACGCTAAGAAAGTTAATGCAAGTCGTGCTACAGACAATATTCGAGCTCGTCTTGCACAAAACAGCCCCAACGCCAGCCTGATCGGAGTTTACAGCCCCAACGAAGCTATCGGTAGCTCCGATTCTGTCTTTCGGCAAGTTACGTGGTTCGTGACCGGAGTTGCACTAATATCCTTAGTTGTCGGCGGCATTGGCATTATGAACATCATGTTTGCCACTGTTAGCGAACGAACCCGCGAAATCGGCATTCGAAAAGCACTTGGCGCTACCAATCGTCAGATTATGGGACAATTTCTAATTGAAGCCGCCATGCTATCACTTCTGGGCTGCTTGCTCGGCATTGTCTTGTCTCTTCTAGTCAACCTCGTCTTAAGAGTTACCACCGATGTACAGCCAGCTCTCACACCCAGCATCCTCGGTATAGCCGCTCTGGCAGCTCTTTTTACCGGTATTTTATCTGGGATCCTACCCGCAGCCAAAGCCGCTCGCAAAAAGCCAATCGATGCACTTCGTTACGACCGATAAAACAGTAGTAGGTAGATAGTAATAAGCAGTAGGCAAACTCCTAAACCCAAATATAGACTATAATTAGTGTAAATGGTCAGAGTTAAAAGTCTCAGATTCTGGAACAACATTCTTAGCACTGTCGTAATTTTGCTTGGGCTCTACATTGCCGGCGCGCCATTCTTGCCTTTGGCTAAACTGTGGCTCAAACAACGCACCGACAAAACCAGCGGCGTACCCTACAGTGGTCAACTAGCCCAAATCGATAATGTCAAGCGTGCAGATCCGCCGAAAGACAATCGTCTAGTTATACCGAGTATTAGCCTAAACGAGCCAATAAACGAAGGCAACAACATTTGGGTTATTCATAATGGCGGCACTTGGCGTTTACCGAAAAGCGTTGCGCCAACCGAGCAAGGCAATTCGGTGATTGTTGGGCATCGATTTTATGGTAGCAATGGTTCGACTTTTTACAATTTAGACCGCGTTAAGCTTGGTGAAAAAATGGCTGTCTACTGGCAAGGTAAGGAGTTAATCTACAAAGTTTCGGATATTAAGGTAGTGCCGCCGAGCGCCATTGAAGTCGAGGCCCCGACCAACGACCGCAGGTTGACGCTTTACACATGCACACCGCTGTGGACGGCCAAAGATAGACTAGTAATAACCGCCCTACCGGAGGAAACCCAGCAATGAAAAGACCGCAAATCAAAGAATATCATCGAACAATTATCCTGCTACTACTCCTTGCAGCTGGTATAATCTTCCTTTGGTGGAGCAACAAGAGCTACAATTCTAACTTCACGGACAGTTTTTAGCTTTTTTAAGAACCGCCCAAAAATTTGTAGCAGTGCCTTTTCTGCCTAATTTCGTAGCCTCTTTATAAATAGATTCCAGTTCAACAACCTCAAATATTTTATAGAACTCTCTTAACTCCTGCTCAGAGTAGTCTTTCTGGAACTTCCCATTCTGTGGCCAAACTGTACTATTTGGTTCGGGGCCGGGGTACTTTTCAATAAGCTCCTTTTCCCACTCATCGTTTATCGAACAAACATTTACAAGGGCAAACCCTCCAGGTATAAGCGTCCTGTACATTTCATCGCGGCACTTTTCCCTGCCCTGCATTGTCTCTATATCTATACTAGAGAAAGAATCAATTGCAATTGAGAAGTAGTTATCGGGGAATCTCCAGACTTTGTCTACTTCTGTTACAAAATAGTTAACGTTATTGGCGACGGATCTTGCTTTTGCCAGTTCTTTACCTACTATTGCTGCAGCTTTAATATACTCCAGAGCACAAACTTCGAAGCCTAATCTAGCAAGATACACTGCATTTCTGCCTTTCCCAGCACCAATATCGACAGCCTTACCTTCTAGCTTCACGCCCCTTTTCTTTAAAAAATCGACAAATTGCACTACCCCGCTAGTAGGCTCGCTATTAGCCATCGTCGGTAAAGTCGATTTCTCAGTGTGCTCTTTTAGCCAGATGGCTTTTTGAGTCCTCATAGAAATCTTTAAGACAACTCTTTCTTAAAACGCTCAATGATATCATCGTCGCCCATGTCTATTGGGCTCGTGCCATTTAGGAGAGCCGTGTAGACACTGACAAAGTCTCCCAAAGTCACCGCCCAGAGCAGTTGCTCGAGTAGTGTCGTGCCCTGCACCTCGACGTGCTGTGGGCTAGGCCAACGACCACTCAAGAACTTTTCGGTCAGTTCAAAGCGCTTTTTTATCCGATCGTTATCGAAGCTAGAAAGCAAGTAAATGATCTGATATGGTTTCTCGACCGGGTGACTGGTCCAACCAGTAAACTCGTTATGGCTGAACTCTGGGAAAGTGTACTCCCATGCAACATTTTTGGCGTTCTCGTTAAAGCCGATTTTCCACTTGTGAGCAGCTGGACTTAAGTCTGGCCCGCTGTAGATCACCATAGACTTGCCAGCACACTCCAGCGCAATTTGTTTGGCAAGGTTCTGGTTGGTGGCTACGTCGGGGCGCCAGCTGTCGATAGCAGCTTGGACAAAACTAGCTGCCGATTCTAACTCAGACACGGCATTCGAGTTGTTCGTTAAGCCGTATTTTGAAGCCAAAACTGTCAACGCCTTTAACCCGTTAAACATACCATAGCGCGGCGGCCTGACCTTTGGTAGTTCCAAGAATGGGTAGCCTTTCTCGCGAGCGATCTCAGCCAACTTACCGCCAGAAGCAATAACCACCACGTATGCGCCTGCCGCCTCAGCTTTTGCGAGAGAAGACAAGGTTTCCTCGGTGTTACCAGATACGCTTGCCGCAATAAATAGTGTTTTCTCATTAACATAGGCTGGCAGGTCATAGTCCTTCGTAATTTCAAAAGGTACGTTAAAGCCGGGCCAATACCTTGCCACAATTGCCCAAAGTGCTGAACCACCCATACCAGCATGAACAACATTTTCAAATCTTCTGTCACATTCACCTAAGTCGTACTTCTGCAGTAACTGCTCAGATTGTTTGGAGATTACCCCCAAAGCGTCGTAAGTGTCTTTTTGATGAATATACTTCAGATCGTCTAGCATAAGCTTTTCAGCCTCCTCTTCTTCTGCTATATTGTAAATTGAAAATTGAAAATTGAAAAATTAGCTTATTAATTACTCGGGGGTGGGGATGTTTCCAGATAATAATCAAACTAGTGCTAGCTCTACGAACGACGTCGGCGCGCCGACTTTTAGCGGAGCGCCAGCACCACACATGACGCCGGTTGCGACCAATACCAGCCCTTTCGCTACACCTGATCCTGTCAGTAGTGCTAGTGACAAAACTGCCCCCAGCTTCAGTAGCCCAGCATCTGATGGAGGCTTTAGTACTCCGCAGCCGAGCTCAACTCCAGCGCCAGCACAAGACGCCCCAGCGCCAGCCGCTGATCTTTTCAGTGATGTTGATGGCCCATCTTTTCTTGATGACGTTGCGGCACCAACTACTGCGCCATCTGTAGGTGCTCAATCTGACGATCATCAAGCCGCAAACATCCCAGATGATCTACTAAAAATGAAGCAGGGTGCACTTGAGCAGCTCGAGCCACTAGTCGACAAACTCGACCAGACCCCCGAAGAAGCCTTCAAAACAACCATGATGATGATCCAAGCAACCGACAATCAGGAACTCCTCCAAAAAGCCTACGAGCAAGCCCAGAAAATTGATGACGAAAAAGTCCGCGCCCAGGCCCTGCTCGATGTTATAAACGAGATCAACTACTTCTCAAGCCAGAAGCAACCTGCAGCGGACAAATAATCCGCTGCCCACAAAACAGCCCATTTTTACATATAACAAAAAATAACAGATGTCAGGGTCAGACCCTGTTATGTAATATTTTAATATATTGTAAAAGTACCATATTGCGGGCGCTTTTATTCTTGTGTGGATTTGTCTTTTAGGGCTAATTACTTTGTAGGAGTTTTTTGCGGGAGATTAGGTAGCCAGCAGTGGTCGCACCAATAAAAATCGCCACAACGTCACCAGGGCCACTGTTTGGTATCTTACCCTCGGTTGGAACATTGGATTGACCTGTTACGGCTTGTGCGCTACTAGCAGCAGCTTTGGCTACAGCCTCTGCATCAGCCTTCTTCTTAGCAGCCTCAGCTTCGCTTGCCACTCTTGCAGCTTCGGCCTCTGCAGCCTTTTTAGCAGCTTCAGCGTCAGCGGCAGCTTTTTTGGCGGCCTGCTCTTCATCGGTTGTCGAAACTCCGCCTTCACTGGACACAACACCGTCAGCTTGATCGGCTTTTTGCTCAACAATTGTAGCTACTTGTTTGGCGTTGTCATTACCTTTTAGCTTGCGCCATGCCCAGCGGCCGCCAAAAAAGGCGCCCATAATCACAGCGACCGTAACAATCAGACTCAAAAGAGCTAAAGCCCAGGCGCTAGCCGAGTTATTTGCCCGCTTAGCAGCATAGTACTCCTGTAGTTCTGGTATGTCGGTGTCAGCTCTCTGACGCTTGAAAAATGCCATAAGTAATACTCCTAATCGCCCACCATTAACGATTTATGTAGCTATTGTACTACAAATTCTACACTTTTGCAAGCAGATTTTAGGGTTCTACATCATATCCATGCCGGCTTGGCCCATAGGGGCAGCTGGTTTTGGCTCTGGTACGTCAACTACAAGCGCGCCCATCGTCATGCTCGTCCCAGCAATCGAAACAGCGTTTTGGATAGCTTCTTTAGTAACTCTGGTAGGGTCAACCACACCAGCGGCTTTCATATCTACTAATTTGTCGGGGTTGCTGACATCAACACCTTGCCCCGGCTTGGCCTTACGGACTTGTGGCAGCCACTCGTCAGGGTTGAGCCCAGCGTTTTCAAGAAGGATTCTAAAGGGTTGTTCTAAAGCGCGGAACAAGATACTACCACCGAATGACTCTGCTCCTATGCCACTTCCTACAGATGCTGCGGAGATCAGATTGATCAAAGTAACGCCGCCGCCAGGCACAACTCCCTCGGCCATTGCCGCCTTTACAGCTGCTACAGCATCATCAACACGGAATTTCTTCTCTTCTATCTCTGTTTCGGTAGCACCGCCAACCTTGATCACAGCCACTTTGCCCGAAAGCGCGGCCTTCCGTTTATCTAATTGGTCAGTGTCAAAAGTGCTCTTTGAAGCCTTACTCTGTGCTTGTATCTGGGCAATTCTCTCTTTGACGACGCTGGCCTGGCCGGCGCCCTCGATGATTGTTGTCTCGTCTTTTGTGACAATCACTTTACGAGCCGATCCAATCATCGATAGGTCGGAGTTTTCAAATGTGGCACCCTGCTCTTCACTGATCACAGTTGCGCCCGTTAAGACAGCTATGTCATTTAAAATGTCCTTGCGGCGATCGCCAAAGCTAGGTGCTTTAACAGCTACTGTGTTGAAAACGCCTTTGAGTCTGTTCAAAATCAAGACGCCAAGCGCCTCAGCCTCAACATCTTCGGCTATCAGAACTAGGTCTTTTTTGCCTGCCTGAGCCAGCTTTTCTAGCAGTGGCACAAGGTCTTGGACATTGCTAATTTTCTTGTCAGTAACGACGACAGCTGGCTTGTTATAGACAGCTTCCATACGTGTTGTGTCTGTGACCATATATGGGCTAACGAAGCCTTTGTCAAACGTAAAGCCTTCGACTACTTCGCTTTCTAACTCTAGGCCCTGGCCCTCTTCTACCGTAACAACCCCATCGCGGCCGACTTTTTCCATAACATCAGCGATCAGTTTGCCAATCTCGGCATCACCTGCACTAATGGTCGCAACCTCGGCCACACGGCCTTTTTTGCCCTCGATAGGCTCACTCATTTTTCCTAAACCAGCCAAAACCTCCTGAGCTGCAGACTCAAGACCTTTTCTGAGCTGCATAGGGTTATGCCCAGCCGCAATCAGCTTATTGGCTTCGTTCAAAATATGATAGGTCAGCACAGTGACGGTCGTGGTACCGTCGCCAGCGACATCGTTCATCTTGCTTGCTGCTTGTTTGATCAGTTCTGCACCTACTTTGTAGCCCAGAGTCTCATCATCAACGTCACCGATTTCTACACCTTTGGCAACAGTTACCCCGTCGTGTGTGACGGTCGGACCACCATACGATTTGCTGATTACCACGTTACGGCCTTTAGGCCCCATAGTTGTTTTCACTGCGTCATAAAGCAGCTTAGCGCCGCCCAGCACCCTACGGCGAGCATCGTCATCGTAAAACACCTTTTTTGCCATTGTTTCTTCCTTTCGGTTTCAGATTTTTGAATAAAGTCTTTAAGCTAGGATCGCGTAAATGTTCTCGGCTTTGACTAGCAAATAAGTTTTGCCTGCAACTTTTACCTCTGTATTACTATAGCCGCCATAGATGATTCGATCACCCTTTTTGACGTCTGCTACATTCGGCCCGACAGCTTCTACTTCAGCAGTTTGAGGCTTTTCTTTGGCGGTTTCGGGCAGGTAAAGACCACTTGCCGTTTTACTAACCGCCTCTTCTTGTACAGCCACGACATAGTCCGCCAGCGGCTTAATAGGTACACTCATTAGTACTCCTCACTAATTAATACTTAAGATGTGATTAACTGATGTAATCTCGCAAATACACACCAGTTTCTAGCACTCACTATACCAGAGTGCCAAAATCCATGTCAACACACGATTAAAGTTTGGAGAATCGAGCTTTTAAGCTCGTTTTGGCGACCTTCTCAAAAGCGTCTGTAATTTTTTCGTAATCGACAAAGTCAGATTCTTGATTTACTGATTCTGTATACTCACCTAATACATGTGCGCTGACGAATCCTGCACGATACAGTGGCTTCCTACCACTAATAAGCCTGCTTAGTAATAACGATGCCCCCAAAAGATATAGATCGTTGGCTCTACCTTTGTGTCCATTTTCTAGTGAAACATTTGGCTGGGACTTTTCTAGATCAATTGCCACAAACTCGTTTTCAGGACCAAATGCTGCATTCTTAGCTTGAAAGTCTCCGTGCACAACCCCCTTTAAATGCATGCCCGCTATTCCGTTAACTGCTGTGGAAATAGCAGGTTTAATCGACCTATAAAGTGATCGATCTGCTATATCAACATCTAGGTTTAACTGTCCAACGGTTTGTAGTCCCCTGTAACGATCTACTGCTAGATATGTTGCATAATTACCTAAATATACCCCATGCAAATTAGGGGTATTAATCCCCAGTTTTACTACGGAATTAATTCTTCCGGCCTCATTATAGGCGCGCCGCGTAACCGTATGAGGCTTAACTATAATCTCATTACCGCCTGTAAGTATTCCAGAAAACACCCCATGCCCAGAAATTAAAGGATCAGGCGTCCAGTATGGGTTTGGGCGGAAGCCAGGAATAACTGTTTTAGCTTCCAGCATATGATGAGAATATTCAGGTGTTTTTGTAAGTGTTTTCATAAAATTTGTAAATCAGGTTACCTAGATCAATTTAGATTATATCACATATTTTATTAATTTACTAGTATTCATCAACGTAGCTTTCTAGAATGCGCGGAATCTGTGCCCAGTCTTTTACAATGGTAATCTTATTCTTGCGAATCCTTTTAGGCTCGCTGTCATGCTTAGCAACTAACAGTATCCCACCAACTATATCTTCTATCATGTAATCGAGAACATCTATTCTGTCGTCAATGAAGTGTGTGATACCTGTATCCCTAACTATCCCAGCCTTATCTTTCCGCTCAAGACAAAAGTGCATATTTTTTGACTTTAGCCCTGTCCGTTCAAAAAAATTATTATGTTTTAGCCACTCTACGGATCGATTTTGAATTCTCGGACCACATTTGGAAACTAAATGAATTTCTTCCCATTTCATCGATTTATGAAGAAAGCTAATTGTGTCGACTGCACCTGGTATCTCAGGAGTTTTTAAAAAATCAGGGCCAATAATAGATTTATTAGGGTTATCTGTATCGGCTCCAATAATTACTCTCCCTATATCAATTCCTAGTTTCCATTTAGGGGTGCTTGGGGGGAATTCTGGATTATTATGTAACATATTGTAAATACTATTATAACATCAATTGTAAATAATTCGAGTTTTTTTCGCAGGATCTATTTTGTACTATTATTCATGGATGACCAAAATAAACACTAAAGTTCTAATGAGCGGGGCGGAGTTTTTTGACGATGCTCAAGCCATCAACTCATACATGGACGACCACGTACCTGTCGATGTTGCAAAAGCCGTAGCTGAGCACAACGAGATCATGCGCTGCTTTGCAGAAGCTGGCATAGAAGTAGTCAAAGTCGATCCTCCTAAGGCCTGCCAAGATGGGGTTTACACAGCCAATTGGGCGCTGGTTATTGGCGGCAAAGCTGTACTGTCAAATCTACCTAATGCCAGAAAAGCCGAAGAGCCTTACGCCCACGCCGAGCTACACAAACTGAGCTTAAATACAGTTAAACTCCCGCCCGAATTGCGATTCAGTGGTCAGGGCGATGCCCTACCTTGTGGCGACTACGTTTTTGTCGGCAGCCACTACCGCACAAGCCCAGAGGTCCACCCAATTCTAGAGAAAGAATTTGGTAAAAAAGTGATTGGTGTCCAGGCCATTCCACAGCTTGACCAGGCTGGCCAGCCTGTTGTAAACAGCTTTTCGGGATGGCCCGACAGCTACTTTTACGACCTTGATCTGGCAATTGCAGTAATACGACCAAATCTGATAGCTTGGTGCCCGGAAGCGCTAGTGTCAGAGTCACAAGCCGCGATTAGGGCTATAGAAGGCATAGACAAAATAGAGGTTAGCTTAGAGGAAGCGCTCGGCGCAAGTGCCTGTAACCTCGTTTCGACTGGCGAGACAGTAATCATGGGGAGTAGAGCGCCAAAACTGAAAGCAGAGCTAGAATCTCGAGGTCTCAAAGTGCTCGCACCTGACATTAGTGAGTTAATGAAAGGTGGCGGCTTCATCCGCTGCACTAGTTTGACACTAGACAATTTATAAGCTTTGTGCTATAGTATAATTATGCACAATCCAGAAAAACCTCAAAACATTATCCCTCTAGACAGACTTCGCGTAGCCCTTGAAGAATCGCAGACTGGCTCTTACTCTGATCCTGCAACTAAAGAGCAGTTACCTAATAGCCCCTACAAAGGTGTAGAATTTGCCGACTTCAGTCACCCTGGAACGACTAGCGGTAGACTAGATATTACGGCCAGAATTGCCGCAAGCTACGATAATTCTCGACCGCCATCTTCTCCACCTAAAACCCCTGCCTCAAAACTTGGCAAGATCATACAGTTTCCAAAAAGACCTAGCCATACCGACATTCCAGAACCTCCGCAAGCATCCTAAAGACTAGAAACCAACTACAACTAAAACACTTCAACCTCTAAAGGCGATGCGTGTGATGCAGCGGTTACTCGCCGGCTACTTAGGTTTTTCACGCAAGATCTGCCGAGTTAGGCCTATCTCGTCCCAAGGATGCTCGCCGTCGGCTCGCTCGATGGTTTTCTCATGGCCTTTGCCGAGCAGGATTACTGTGTCGCCTTTTTTGGCTTGTGACAGAGCAAACTTGATAGCCTCGGTACGATCCAAAATGGTGTAAAGGTCTTTGCCTTCGACTTTGCCTGCCTCGCGTGCTCCTTCGGCAATCTGCGCCATAATCTGATAACCGTCGACATCGCGGTCGTCCTCTTCTGTCACCACCACAATATCGCTTACCTCGCCAGCTAAGCGCCCCTGAATCGCGCGCTTACTTATGTCGCGCCGGCCGGCTGATCCAAACAGGCTAATTAACCTACCCTTCACTACTGGTCGGAGGTCTTTAAAAAGTTTTTCGAAGCTATCGGGCGTATGAGCAAAATCAACAATCACATCAAAATCTTGACCTTCGTCGATCCGTGTCATTCGCCCCTCGACACTTTGCAGAGCAGCAATCCCGCGCTCAATCTGCGACGGCTTTAAGCCCAGACTGGCGCCGACACACACAGCAGCAAGGCTGTTGGCGGTGTTAAAGCTGCCTGGCAAATTACATTTTATGTCCAGCTTTTGGCCATTTACCTCTGTGTTATAGCTGCAGCCCTTAGGCGTCAGCTTGAGATTTCTTGGCCAAACAATCTTGGGGTCATCAGATTTTTTGAGCGAGTAGCCAACGACATTTTTGATATCATCGGCAAAATACTGCGCACTCGGATCATCAGCATTGATAACACCAATTCTGCGGCCACCATGATTGCGATTAGCTTGTTTGAACAGCTTTCGCTTGGCGTCTCGGTAAGCCTTAAAACTGCCATGATAATCCAAATGTTCATGAGTTAGGTTGGTCAAGACAGCGATATCGAAGGGCACTCCTAAAACTCGGTATTGCGCTAGAGCATGACTTGTGACTTCAAGTACCAGCACTTCCATGCCTTCCCTTCTCATTTTTTCAATTCGGCTAAGCAGCAGGCCGATTGGCTGGCTGGTCATATGATGAATCTGGGCCTCTAGCTTGTCGTCAACACCATAAGCAACGGTTGTCATAAGACCAGCCTTAATCCCCGACTCTACCAGCATACGGTGGATCAAAAAACAGGTGCTGGTTTTGCCATTCGTCCCTGTTACACCTATCACTTTTAACCCCTTAGCTGGCCAGCGATGCTTTATGCTTTCAGAAAAAGCCACTGCAAAATGTTTGGGCAAAACAGCCTTGTTATATAGCTGGCCTTTCAGCATTTTTTCTGCCACTTGTTTGGCTCGTAAGTTCATTGACTCAATTATATCCCGCAGGTCAGGTATTTAGGAAAATATTCAATAACGATCAGTTCATAAATTTTACTAAAACCGAAGGGCCAGCCAAGATCTATCATCCCGTAAGCTACCTCCATACATTAAACACCCCAATCAATCAACCCGACTTCAGTTCATAATTCACAACATAACTCACACTATTTAACACCTCTAAAACTCCAAATTCACATTTCCCTCCTCTGTATAAGGACGGACCTTATACAGAGGAGTTGGGCGTGAATTGGGCGGTTTGCTCAAGATTTAGAGTGTTGTGGAGGTCTGAGTTATGGTTAGATCGCTATATGGCTTTGCCCAACAGGTCTAAGGAGCACCGGCTAGCCTTGGTTCTTACCTCTTATCTCTGCTACCATGTAACAGATATGATCGTTTTAGGGATTGAAACCAGTTGCGATGAAACTTCGGTCGGGATTGTCGAGCTTAACGATACAAGCAAAGGGGCGACACTCTATGCCAACGCCGTGCTTTCAAGCATGGACTTACACACAAAATACGGTGGAGTTGTACCCGAAATAGCTGCCCGTGAACATATCAAAGCTATGCCTATCGTTATCGAAAAAGCTTTTGAGCAAGCTGGCATGAGTTGGGAAGATATAGATGCTATAGCCGTAACTAACGGCGCCGGGCTTGGCGGATCGTTGCTTGTCGGTGTAATGACTGCACGAACCCTAGCCATTACCCAGAACAAACCACTATATGCCTGCAACCACGTCGAAGGTCATGTGTACGCTAACTTTTTAACAAGCCAACAGTCAACAGAAGACAGTCGACAGAAAACTCAACTTAGCAACTACCAGCTACCATCTACCACACCCCAGTTCCCTATCCTTGCACTGATTGTCAGCGGAAATCATACTCAACTAGTCCTCTTTAAAGATCACTTTGATTATAGGTTACTCGGCCAAACTCACGATGATGCTATAGGTGAGGCTTTTGATAAATGCGCCAAAATAACTGGTCTCCCCTACCCTGGTGGCCCGTCGATTGCCGCCAAAGCCAAAGAGGGCGATACTCAAGCCTTCGATCTGCCAAAAGCGAAAATGCCAGGTAAGTACGACTTCAGCTTCTCTGGCGTAAAAACCGCTACTCTAAGACAGGCTCAGGCCATGTGTGGTGAGGATTTCACCTTTCCGTCTAAGAACCTGCCAGAACGCCTCTCAGAGCCTCAGAAGGCCAACATTGCTGCCGTGTTCCAACGTGTCGCGATCGAAACCGTGGTCGACAAGACAGCTTTGGCTTACGAAGAGTTCGGTCCCGCTTCTGTGATCATCGCAGGTGGTGTCGCCGCCAGCACGGAGCTACGCCGCCAACTATCTGAACGTCTGCCGATGGACATAAACTATGCCGATATCAAGCTATGCACGGACAATGGAACTATGATTGCCTGCCTTGGGGCATACAAAGCTCTATTAGGCCAACCCAAAGCCGAGCCATACTCTCTAGAAATCAATCCCAACCTATCTATGTAACCCCAGCTCGACATAAGGCAACCCAAGTAAACAGGAATTACACGTTTGCACCTTTTTGGCGAAAATCTCCGTTCCGTGCTCACCGTACGTTAAGTACGGCTCGGCTTGCGGTACTCTATTTTCATCCGAAAATGCACTAAACACGTAATTCCTGGTAAATATACATTTGTATCTGTAAATCTAATCACTACGGCGTATTTTACGTAACAACAGCTACGTAAGATACGACAGAAAGCAATCTTTACTAGCTAAAATGTATATTTATAGGTGTCGTTATGTCGAGCTGGGGTTACGTAGTAAATATAGCAACGTTATGGTCTCTGTATTTGATAGTATTGACGAACTATGATATGCTTATGCTTGTAAAACAAAAATGGTTGTACTGACTGCAAGCCAATGCGGTTCGCACTTTTGAGACAAAATACAACTTAGACAGGAGCTAACAGATGACTTTCACGTGAAAGTTTATGTTGGTTTTTGTCTTTTTTTGGTATTTTTACCGTTTTATGGTCACCTTTCATTACCGTAGCCTTCATGTGGTCGTGTGAATACGCTCCCCTCGACCTTCCTGTTCAATGTTCTATGTCATGGCTGACAAATATTGCCTGCCGGCCTCTCTTGCAACTAAAGTATGCTGGTTTTATATTCAACTCTAAGAAGCTGGGGTTCTCCTCATGACAGGCGTCTCATGACTCTTGTCTCGCTTGCTTCTTGCTTATGCTTTATACTTACCACTTTCTACTTTATACTTATTTCATATGGAGTTACCGAAGGCTTACACACCTTCTGACTACGAGTCAGACATTTATGCGCTCTGGGAGAAGAGTGGTGTTTTTGAGCCCACCGAAAAAGGTGAACCATACTGTATGGTTATGCCGCCACCGAATGCGAATGCTGGCTTACACATTGGCCACTCGCTATTTTTTGCCATCGAAGATGTAATAATCCGCTACCAAAGAGCTCGAGGCAAGTCAGTTTTGTGGCTGCCAGGAGCCGATCATGCTGGTTTTGAAACACAGGTTGTCTACGAGAAGCACCTAGCAAAAGAGGGTAAGAGTCGTTTTGATCTTACCAGAGAAGAGCTCTACGATCAGATATATCAATTTGTAGACGGTAATAAAGAAAGATTTTTCAATATCTTTCGCTCACTAGGTGCTAGCTGCGATTGGAGTAGGTTCACGTTTACCCTAGATGATAAGATCATAAAAACTGCCTACCAAACATTCAAAAAAATGTGGGATGACGGTTTGATTTACAGAGGTGAAAGATTAGTTAATTATTGCACCGAACATCGCACCGGCTTCGCCGATATTGAGGTAGAATACAAAACTGTTAAGACTCCACTTTACTACATCAAATATGGCCCTTTCACGTTGGCGACAACAAGACCAGAAACTAAGTTTGGCGACACTGGCGTAGCCGTCCATCCAAACGACGAACGTTACAAGCAGTGGGTTGGCCAGACGGTGACGGTCGAAGGAGTAAACGGGCCGTTCGAGGTCAGAGTAGTCGCCGATGATTTCGTCGATCCTAACTTCGGTACGGGGGTCGTCAAGATTACACCTGCGCACAGCTTTGACGACTGGGACGCTGCCCAGCGCCACAACTTGCCACCAGTTCGCGTAATCAACCACGACGGCAAAATGAACCACCACGCCGGCCCGTACGAGGGCATGACGGTTTTAGAAGCTCGTCAGGCAGTTGCCAAAAAACTAGATGAGATGGGGCTGATTGAGAAAGTTGAAAAAGATTACGAAACCAGGATTGGCCTCTGTTATAAGTGCGGCACGGTGATAGAGCCAATGCTACTGGACCAGTGGTTCGTTAACATGCGAAAGCTCGCAGAACCAGCAATCGAGGCACTGCAAAAAAACAAGATCAAGTTTTACCCAAACGCCAAACAGGATCAAACGATTTTGTACTTACAGAACGTCAAAGACTGGAATATCAGTCGGCAGATTGCTTGGGGGATACCAATTCCGGCTTTTCAGAATATAGACGACCAGGACGATTGGATATTTGACGACAGAGTAGAGCAACACACAATAGAAATTGATGGTAAGGTTTACCGGCGCGATCCCGACGTTTTCGACACTTGGTTTTCAAGCAGCCAGTGGCCATTTGCAACTCTTGGCTTCCCCGATTCTGATGACTTCAAGAAGTTCTACCCAAATGCGATTATGGAGACAGGGCAGGACATTCTCTACCAATGGGTGGCACGAATGATCTGTCTGGGGTTATACATCACAGGTGAGATTCCTTTTAAAGACGTTTACCTCCATGGCATGGTTAGGGCCGAGGATGGGCGTAAAATGAGTAAAAGCCTAGGAAATGTCGTCGATCCAAATAAGTACTTAGCAGAATACGGCTCCGATGCTCTTCGTATGGGTATGCTTGCAGGCAGAAGCGCGGGCTACAGTGCTGCTTTTGCTCCGGCAAAAATCACTGCTGGTCGGAACTTCTGTAACAAGCTGTGGAACATAGCCAGATTCATTCAAGTCAAAATAGGCGATAACGAAGTCTCTATATCTGCCAAGCCGGAAACTATAGTAGATCATTGGGTGTTGAGTAAACTACAACAATCATATATCGAGGTAGGGAAGTTGCTCGATGACTACCGCTTCAGTGAGGCTTATGACCTTGTCTACCATTTAGCCTGGGACAGTGTTGCTGACTGGTATATTGAGGCCAGCAAGGGGCAGGGAAGTGCCGACATGATGGCTACCGTGCTTCACCACATTTTGATATTAGTGCACCCGTTTGCGCCTTTCGTTAGTGAAACAATCTGGCAAACCTTAGCTTGGGAAAAGGGTGTTTTAGCCGGTCAGACCTGGGAGAAGTTAGGTAATGCCAACTCCGATGAGGCTGCTAACTTCAATATGATTATTAAGCTCGTAACAGAGATAAGAGCAATTTCATCGGATCTGAAAATTAAGTCTTTCACGATGTATTACTCCGACGGGGAACTGATCGAAGAAAACGCACCACTGATTAAACGGCTAGCCAACCTCACAGATATAAAGAAGGTAGACGATGGCGCTGGTCTATTCTTGAGCTCAACCGAGTACCGCGTCTGGCTAGATATCGACCACGCTACTGCCAAGGTATACACCGACACACTGAGTAGCAAAGCCATTGAGCTCAAAAAGTCTATTGCCAACTTGCAGGGCAGACTGGCCAACAAAGCCTATCTCGAGCTAGCGCCACGCGAACTGGTCGAACAGACCGAACAGGAGCTAAAAGCCGCTCAGACGCGTCTAGAAACGCTCACGGCCGACCTTGAACGCTTCGAGAAACTATAAGTAAACCCCCAAATTAATCTAAAACACCCATAGCCAACGCTGCTTCACATTTCTCTCCTCTGTATAAGGTCCGTCCTTATACAGAGGAGAGAAATGTGAATTTGATGATTTACAGGTGTTAGTTTTTTGGATTTAGTTGTGATTTTTTTGCGAATTTTTATGAGTAAGCATCGACTCGCTGTAGCGCCCCAGTGCTGATGGCGAGAAGCAGCCCACTGAGCTTGCTATATTTTACAGGCTTAACATTAAGCTCTAGCCGAGGGCGTTTTTGATTCTTTTGATCGACTCTTCGGGGTAATAATCATCGAACCACATTACCTTCCAGCCGCATTTCTCGGCGGCCATGAGATTGGCGCGCGAATCATCGATAAATAAGATTTCCTCAGGGAGTACACCTGTTAATCCTTGCGCGATTTCGTATATTTTTGACTCGGGCTTAATAGCGCCGACTTCGGAACTGTCTACCACTGCAGCATAGTCGAGATGTGGAATCACACCTTTGTCGATCATAATCTGGATAAAACCGGGCATGATGTTGCTTAGTAGGCCAACCTGATAACGTTCAGCCGTCCATTCCAAAAGTTCTTTCATACCATCAATTGGCTCGATTGCTCCCAGGTAATAGTCAGTCCAGTCTACGCTGCTAACTCCTAATGTTTTGGCAAGAATATCATTAAAATCACTAAGTTTCATCTCGCCACGACAAACAGCGTCGTTGTAATGCCAGAATAGTGTCTCAATGCGATCATTGGGCACACCCGTTTCCTCTGCTAATACCGAGAAAGCTTTGTGAAAAAAGCGAACCAAACAACCATTAATATCAAAATAGATAAATTTTAGCGACGACTTCTGTTGCAACGATTTTGCGGCGTGCGGCAAACCCATTAGCTCGTCTAATGAAACCTTCGTAACTTGGGCGATTCGCTGGATTGTAAAAACAGATGGAGTTTTGATCGCACCACGTTCAATCTTGGCCAATGTTGAATAAGACAAGTCTGTTGCCTGCGCTAGCTGCTGCTGTGTTAGCCCGGCCGATTGGCGTGCTTGTTGCAAACGTTTTCCAAGACTAACTTCATCAACGGCTTCTGTATCGCCACCCATATTCATAAGCTTATAGTACCAGTAAATCTGCCTTAAGACTAGTATTAAACGGCTAGCTGCTAACTCTAGGCCTTATACAATAAAGCTCAATACCGTTAACGCCACTACAAAAACCAAAACACCGACAGCACCCCCTGCAGTCAGTGCTGTCTGTTGATTGCCGCCAGTTCTACGAAGTGCTTTAGTGTAGACCCAAGTACCACTACCGAGTGCTGTTAGAAGGGCTACTAAAGTGTTAGACATAATAAAATTCTCCTTGCTGTTTAAGCGTTCTTAAGTTTTTCGGCTATTCTGGCTAGTTCATCGTGGTTTGGTTCAGCCTGATCATTGGGCGACTGATATTGCTCATGAGTGTCAAAAGGGAAGAGGTTGGCATGGGCGTGCTCGACCTGTAGACCCTCGATCTGTACGGCTATTTTGCGCTTGTCGGGGAAAACTGTACGGAGTTTTTTGGCCACATCCTGAACTGCTTTTGTAAACTGTTGATACTCAAGCGGCGACAGGTCTTCGAAATGAGGAACTTGTTTTTTGGTAATCACTACAACATGCCCAGGCTGAATTGGGTGGATGTCCATGATAGCGATGGCTCCATCATTTTCGTAAACCTTGTGAGCCGGCAACTCACCCATAATAATCTTGGTAAAAACTGAATCCTGCATACCCTTATTATACCTTTAAACACCATCTACACTAAATTGGCTCGCATAATTTTAACAGATACGGTAACATATTATAGTAGTTTAGGGCGCGCGACATAACCGCGGAGGAGTACCCAAGTGGCTGCTGCGTGAAACGTAAATTTGTAGACGGTTTGCCGTCCCCTTCAGTTTACGGACACACAGGAGCTACGTGAATAACGTAAGCTTTCAATGCGGAGGAGTACCCAAGTGGCTGCTGCGTGAAACGTAAATTTGTAGACGGTTTGCCGTCCCCTTCAGTTTACGGACACACAGGAGCTACGTGAATAACGTAAGCTTTCAATGCGGAGGAGTACCCAAGTGGCTGAAGGGGACGGTTTGCTAAATCGTTAGGGGGGCGCAAGTTCCCGCGAGAGTTCGAATCTCTCCTCCTCCGCCAGAATAAAACTCTGCTAAAGTGCAATTTAGAATATGTTTATAATCTAAATTAGCACCTGGTGCGGAGTTTTATTCTTTTCCCCAAACAATCGGAATTGTTTGGGGAACTAGCAATGGCGTGCTGTTTTTCGAGCATTCTAAGTCTATTTTACCTACCGCAGAAGCTTGACCCAATGATAAACGAACCCTTGTGACATTGGTGGTACAATAAGCTTATGGATAATGATGATAAGACGGGGAACTGGCAGTACCAAACAGACGAAGCGCTACCCGAGCAAGGTACTGATGCAGGGGTAGTACAGCCAATTCAATGGTCAGCTTCAGAATATGTCGGGCACGAAAAGTCGTTGGGCTGGTACATAATTTTTGGCAGCGCTTCGTTGATAATCGGAGTTTTGGTTTACGCGCTTACCCGTAGCCCGTTTTCGGCTGTGGCGGTTCTGCTAGCCTGCATCTGTTTGGCGGTGTTCGGTGCTAGACAACCTAGTCAAATACCGTACGAGATTGATGCCAAAGGGGTAAGGGTAGGAAGACGCTTCTTCTCCTACAGTCAATTTAAGTCCTTCTCTCTAGTCCCAGAGGGTGCGATCTACACAATCTGGTTAAGATCATTAAAAAAGTACACGCCGACGGTCGCACTGTACTTCGCGCCAGAAGATGCCGACAAGATTATCGACGCACTCGGCCAGTATCTGCCGCACGAGGAACGTGCCCCCGACGCCATCGACCGAGTCAGCCAACGATTTAGATTTTAGAGCTTTATTTTTTGATGAATTTGTAATATAATTACCTCTGTTATTGACAGCCTTCAGCAAGGCATGCAAGATAAGCACCCGTAGCTCAGATGGATAGAGCGTCAGTTTGCGGTACTGAAGGTCGTAGGTTCGACTCCTGCCGGGTGTACCAAATTAATAATTCGTACATTGTAAGCACAAGCTACCTGCTAAAAACCTTCAGTTGAAGGGAATAGGTGAGAATTGCCTGTGGCAATTCGCAAGGAAATAAACTCTTGAAAACTTGTTTTCAAAGAAGTTTTTTCGGGGTCGCCGAAGGTGACCGGCTCCTGCCGGGTGTACCAGTTTATTAAAGCCCCCTTATGGAAGGGTCGCATAGTTGGTCTAGTGCGCTGCACTCGAAATGCAGTATGTCGGAAACGGCATCGAGAGTTCGAATCTCTCCCCTTCCGCCATATATTTGCCCATGGAGAGGTGTCCGAGTGGTTTAAGGAAACGGTCTTGAAAACCGTCGTGCCGGCAACGGTACCGAGAGTTCGAATCTCTCCCTCTCCGCCAAGGAGGGAAGCTCACATCTTCAGATGTGGGCTTTTCTTCTTTATAAAGAAGAGAAATTTGAACATAAAGAGTTCGCTAATTAGTCTTATTACCGAGATATATCTCGGCTAATAGATTAATTAGGTAGATTCATCTCTCCCTCTCCGCCAGCCCTGACTTTTGCATTTTTTGGATTTCTACCCGCGCCCAATTTCTTTCTGAATTAGAAAAAAGTCAGGTCTATCGGGTCGGCTGCCCAAAAGGACAGAAACGACGTTGTGTGCCTTAAGTATAAGCGCTTTGCGTTTGATTTTTATAGCATTTTATGCTAGTATTATATATGCAAAGTTCAAAACAAAAATATGCCAGAAAAAGCCCCGTTTAACCCCCACCAATCGTCTCATGACAGCTCTGACCTGGGTGGTGCTGTAGACCCATCAATTTTGAGCGGTAACGCCCCTTTGCAGATACGCTTCAACACTTTCGCAGAAGCTAGAACGACCCCAAGACCTTTCTCTGACGAGTTTATTGACACTTTTACCGATACTCCTACAGCGATTAACGGTATCAAGAGTTATCTTGACGACGTAAAGCCAACCTACAGAGATAAAGAGGTCATAGGCGACTCAGACCGCATCGCCGAGCTGTATATTAAAACAACGGAAATGATAGCCCGTAATTTGCGCGTAAAGGTAGACCAGGGTAAAGCTGGTGTAACCGCAGAGCAAATCCAAAGAGATGGCGAGGCGACACTCCAAAGACTATGGGGATACAGAGTTAATGTACCAGAGGGGCTGAAACGCCATCATATTAGCGCAACAAACCCGCAGGCAACAAATAAAGACAAGTTTTTAGATGACGAAACAATATCAGGATTAGAGTATAGGGGTTTCGATTTTAATCGCCCGGGCGTACGCGCCAACTTCCATATTCAGCGTCAAAACTTTACAACATTTATTATGGCCTATTCCGACGGTCGCGTGCAGGAAAAAATGGCCGGCACGAGCACGATTTTAGACAAAAGAATATACCTAAATCCCGATATGGAAGCTACGCCAAGACTGTTTGAGCAATTGCTTCAGGCAGCCAACCAAGCAGGTATACCTATACAACTAAAGATGGTTCAACGAGCAACGGAGGCACTAAACGCACACCTTAAAGCCGCTAAAGGCGATGAAGTAGGGTTGCGCGGCGATGGAATTGTGGTATATACAGACGGCGAACACGCTGATGATACTTTAGCTATGGTGCTTGCTTTGGCACAGGACAACTCAGACGCTTTTAGGGGCCGTCCTCATAGTCGCACGCCTCAGAATGTTGCCGAAGGTATTGGTATAGCTGACGAACCAATTCAAGAGCCTGGTATTTCACTAACTTCTCATAGAACAGAGGTGTTGAAGAGTGTTGCCGGACAAGTTGCAGCGTCAGGGAAAAAGGGCGACGAAGCGCATGCTATGTTCCGCCATTTATGGCAAAACACGGCGGTAGCCAACGGTATTGACCCCAACAATCTTGCCTTTAACATAGCTACATAATAATAACCGACAGTTCTTTATATAGAAGGGTGTTTTGCACAATTGAGTTCGCTGACTAACCCCAGCTCGACATAAGCAACACCTGTTAATGGTTGTTTTAAGTAGTAAAGATTGCTTTATCTTATGTTTTTCGTAGCTGTCTGTTACCAAAAATATTAGACAAAGATAATATTCACAGTAATAAACAGGCATCAATCTGGGTTGTCTTATGTCGAGCCGGGGTTAACTAGTCTTATTACCAAGATTTATCTCTCTGTCTCAAGGCAAGATGCTAATTTTATGGATTTACCTGGTTTTTTGAGAAAAGACTGCGGCGTTAACGTGGCGGACGCCAGAGGCGCGCAGGGCTCGAGCTGCTTCTCTGATTGTCGAGCCGGTGGTATAAACATCATCAACTATTAATACATCTTGGCCGACGACGTATCGCGGCTTAGTAACATAGATTTTACCAATCAGTTGTTTGCGGCGCTCATCGGCTTTTGTGCCTACCTGAGCCTTTTGATCCAGACGAGCCAAAACAGGCTCATAAACCGCACCAAGTAAGCAGGCAAGTTCCTTGGCTATCATCTGGCTGTGGTCAAAGCCACGGCTACGGACGTGTTTGGTAATCGTCGGACAGGGGATAATAAGCGTCTGAGGTTTCATATAAGGCAGGGTCTCTGCAAGACTTTTGGCCATCTGGCGAGCCGCCTGGCGTTTGCCGCCAAACTTGAGAGCTTTTACAAGCTTTTTGGAGACCGAACTGTAGTCTGAAGCAACCCATATGTGCGCAACAGGAAATTCCTTTTTTGCAGCGTCACACAGGCTATAGCTGGTGCTTAGCTTTAGACAGTGTGCGCAACGACTCGGTGGTGGCACTACAAACTCCAAACGGCATGCCTCACAGACAATATCGCCTTCGTCACCACACCCAACACAGTCATTCGGAGCTACGAACGATAATAATTTATCTAAAACCCTCATGGTATTAACTCCCTTAAAAGCTAGTGTTGTGATTTTTGCGTTGTAAATTTAGTATGTCGGTTGCGCTCGGTTTAAGCCTTAAGCTATACTGGGATTAACACAAAAAGGCAAACATCAGCGCTTATCTAACACCCGACAAGGTGGATACTTGGGATTATACAGATTGACAGCGCTTTAACCATGAGCAAGAACTAATTTAGCCATAAGGAGGGAAAATGGCCCGCAAAAATCGTGATGACGACTTATTAATGGAAGATGAGCTAACGGCTGCGTTTTTGGGTGATGACCCAATGATGGACGATCAGTCAGCCAGTAATGACCCAACAAGTAGCCCGCAAGTTAGCGACAGCCCGGCAGATGACTGGGATGAAGAAGAGACGGTACCTGGCCAGCTAGCTGTTGATGTTTTTGAAACACGTGAGAAACTAGTCGTCAAAGCTCGCACAGCAGGTGTTAATAAGAACGATCTAGATGTTTCTATCGCCGACAATACTTTGAGCATTCGTGGCACACTTAGTGACGGTACAGAAGAAAGCGTTGAGAACTATTTTGTTCAAGAATGTTACTGGGGAGAATTCAGCCGCAGCATAGCACTTCCAGTACCCGTCAAAGAAGATGAGATTGAAGCCGTGCTCAAAGACGGCGTGTTGACCATTAGCTTTACTAAAGTGAAGCAAGATACCGTGAAGAAGATCCAGGTTTTGTAAAACAAACACACGGAACAAAAAAATCGCTCCTCGAAAGAGGGGCGATTTTTTGACACATCATTACCTACATACCGTTTTTTACAATATTACTATAATACTTAATAACAGGGTCAGACCCTGACATCTGTTATTTTTTGTTATATACAAAGTATAGTATATTTAAGTAGGAATGCCTGGTAAAAATTCTCGTAAAATTTATTCGTCCGAACACTACTATCATGTCTATAACCGTGGTGTTGGTAAGCAAATTATTTTTCATGACAGCTTTGATAAATCCCATTTCTTACACATAATTAAGCGCCACCTAGACCCAACGGATAAGTCCACTAGGTCTGATAAGCTTCCTTACCGCAAGTTTAACGACGACATTGAATTACTCAGTTACTGTCTGATGGGTAACCATTTTCATCTTTTGCTTTACGTCAAAGGCAGGGCAGAGAATCTACCGATATTCATACAGTCGGTTATGACAGCCTACACAATGCACTATAACAAGCGCTACAAGAGAGTAGGGAGCTTATTTCAGGGAGTATATAAGGCGAGTATGATACTTGATGAATCGTACTTGTTACATATAACAAGATACATACACCTTAACCCTAGAAATTATCAAAACTACTTTTATTCGAGTTTGAGATATTACCTAGATGGCTCTATCTGCCCTAAATGGCTGAACCCAAAACGCATACTAGAGATGTTCGAGAAGGAAGAATATAAAATATTCGTCGAGGATAGATTATCTTACGAAGAATCATTGCCGATACTTAAGAAGTTTGAACTTGCCCATCCTTAGCCCTTAGACTAACCATAAATTTCTCGCGCAATGCCACAAAACCTATATTGCAAAAAATAACAGATGTCAGGGTCTGACCCTGTTATTAAAGAACTTACTGGATTGTCAAATTTGGAGGCTAGCTAATGGTGGTGGTAATACGGCCGAGGACGAATTTGACTATAAACTGCGACAGCGCGACTACTACTAGGCCAATTATGGCGTAGAGAATGGTGTTCTTGGCGCTGGTGACGTTGCCTGAATCGCCCCCGCTGGTGATATATTTGAAGCCAGCAATTATGATCATGATTACTGCTACAACACCAACAACTAGTGAAAACATATTGATCACAAAAGTAATTGTTTCGTTAATTTTGACATTAGCCTCTCCGCTCGTGGCATCACAAGTTGTGCCTGCGCCAACTTCCAAGTTCGCACCTTCGCATAGCTTATTTTGGATGTCTGGTGCCGCTATAACTGGTGCAGCAATCAATCCTGTAATTAGTACCGTTGATAAAGCTAGTGACATTCGCTTAAATATATTTTTCATCCTTACCGTCCTTTGTCGAAAGTTAATGAGTTTGTTTATACAGATAGTATAGCGCCTTGGTCTAAATCCATAAAGCAAGAATCGCTCTTACAAAAACCCTCGGACTCAGCCCGAGGGTTTAATTAAAGTAGTTGCGTGGCTTTAATTGTTGCTTGTAGTGCTGCTGGCTTTGCCGAGTACGAACTTAACAATAAACTGGGCCAATGCTACAACTACTAAACCAATAGCAGCGTAGACTATGGTGTTCTTGGCGCTAGTAACTTTGCCAGAGTCGCCGCCACTGGTAATGTATTTGAAACCAGCAAAAATTATCATGATAACTGCTACGACACCAACTACTACAGAGAACAGGTTAATTACAAAAGTAATTGTCTTGTTGACTGCAGTATTGCTCTCAGACTCTAGAGCGGCTTCGTCTGCACAGTTAGTGTTATCACCGATTTGGAGGTTGGCCCCCTCACAAAGTTTTTGCTTTATGGCTGGCGTTTCTTGAGCGTGAACCGCAACTGGGCTAAGCACTGGTGCTGCAAAAGACGCTAACAGTAACGCCGAGCTGAAAAATGTTGATATTTTGCTGATTAGTTTTTTCATAATTTTTCCTTATTTATTAATCTTATTTATAGCAGTTCAAATATTATTAGGCAATAGGCTAGCGTATTGTAGCCCCCCCGCCACCACCACCGCCCGATGCTGCATCTCCAGTAGCAGTTGCTTTCGCTAATACAAATCGCACAATTACCTGAGCAAGTGCTGCTATTACTAGGCCAATTAATGCATAGACGATGGTGTTCTTGGCGCTGGTTACCTTGCCTGAATCACCACCACTAGTGATATACTTGAAACCGCCAAAAAGCACCATAATGACGGCTACTACTCCAACCAAAATAGATAAGATATTTATTACTGAGCTAATCGTACTGGAGACACCTTTATTGTTTGAGTCAGCATCGCCACAGGCACTCCCGCCCGTCGGGTCGAGCTCGATACCTGAGCATAATCCTTCCTGAATGCCTTGAGCCTGCGCTTGCCCGACTACGTTAAATGGTATGGTCGCAAAAGCTAATAGAGCTACCCCTAGGTACGTTTTTTTGATAATTCTTGCCAGCATTTTGATCATTTTCTCCTTCTTATCTACAAAGCTCAGCTGTACTTGCACCACCAGCTGCGCTGTTAACGCTTACTTTTCTACCATCGGGGCAGGTAATTGTCTGAACCGATGACCCGCCGCCAGTTGCACCACTTTTATTTAGTACGAAGCGGACGATTGACTGAGCAAGAGCTACTACTATCAGCCCAACCAGTGCGTACAGGATAGTATTTTTGGCAGATTTTACAGCGTTGCCATCTCCTTGAGAGGTAACATATTTTAGACCACCTATGATTATCATGACTACCGAAATAATACCCACAATAATCGAGAGCAGATTGATGACCCTTTTGATGGTCGTGCTGATGCCCGGGTCTTCTGCGGTTTCACTGCAGCCACCGAGTCCTTCACAAACTGCGTCACTAGCTGCGCTAGCTTGAACAGCCACTGGAGCCAAAGTTACACCAATGGCAAACAGGCTGCTAAAGCCCAAGATGAGCATTTTTAGTCTTTGTTTCATTATTTAATTGTCCTTTCTACAAAGAATTGTACTATAGCTTTGGCCAAAATCGCGATCAATACGCCAACTAGGGCAGCGATAATAGTGTCGCGACCGCCAGAAAAACCCTTGGGGTCTCCTTGAGAAGTAATCATCTTTATTCCGCCATAAATTATCATTACTACTGCGGCGACACCTACAACATAGAGTACGAGGTTAGCGGCTTTAACAATGATACCCTCAGGCCCCGAGACGGGATTACTTGTACTTTGCCTATCGTTGCATACCGTACTGTCTGAAACACCATTACAGGCGCTATCTAAAGGATCAAAAGCAGCAACCTTTACACTCAGGCTCGTTGCTGCCAAAATTCCGATCATGATGTACATAAGCAGTGCGAGCTTTCTCATATCTAGCTAATCCTTCCTACTACGAACCTGACTATGGAGAATGCTAGAGCTATGATCAGCAAGCCGATTGAGGCATATATAATGGTATTCTTGGCCTTGCTGGTAGATTGTGGATTGCCCTCGCTTAAAGTATAGCGTAGTCCAGCAATGACAATTATCAAAAACGCTATGGCTCCAGCAATCGCAAGTACCAGCTGTAGAGCATCTGTCAAGGTACTGCCAGACCCAACTCTAGTATCTAGGCTAGCCTTCGGTATTTCCAGCTCATCTGGATTGATAGCTTGTGCCAAAAGTTTAATAGCCACTAGCATATTAGCCCCCAAACCTATTACCCACAAAACTTACGATACCTACAGATATTAAGACCAAGACCAGTCCAATTAGAGAGTTGATAATCGTCGACTTGGCGTTTTTGGCAGATTCTGGCTCACCTTGGCTAGTAATATACTTAACGCCACCAATGACGATGAACACTACTGCCACAAGACCGGCGAGCCTAATCATAATGTCCAAAACGGCAATGCCTATTGGCAAGAAGTCCTTACTCGCTTTTAGATTAAAGCTACATTTGCCGTCTTCATCAAGTGTGCCTCTGAGGTATTTGTACCAGGTTGGGATGCCCAAAACCGTTTGACGGCCCGCATTACAACTACTATCTGTAACGGACGTTGGAGCCGAAGGTTGTTGGATTGAACTACAACTGACCTTGTTGAACGGCGTATCACCGTTAGCGACCCTTTGGAGAAAACAGGAGCCATTGTCTACTTCGGCAATAAACTCGTTAGGACATTCAACTTTTGTTATCTTGCCGTTATCGTTCTGGTAACAGCCAGCCGTAGCGGCCTGAGCTGGTGCAGCAGCCAACATTATTAGCCAAAAAGCCTGCAAACTAACCACACTTGCAGCAACTAATCTGGCTAAAAGAAACTTTTTTGTGTTTTGCTTCATTATGGTTTTATTTTGTCATTAATGTTTATTTTTAACAAGTTACTTGTGCTTTTGATTAGGGGAACAGGCCTCCTGGAATTAGCCAGTTCAAAATGGCGTACATAAAGATGTATAGCAAAAGCGCCACCAAGGTCATGATTATCCTGTTTTTGGCAGCCGTCACAATCCCGGCGTTAGCACGAGCCGTCATATACTGGTAGCCAGCCCAGATGAGCGAGAAAGTTATCGCAATACCTGCAACTGCACTCAGAAAGTTAATCCCATTCTTTAGATACACTAGCATCTGACAGGGCTTAGAGGGGTCGTTGATATTATCACACTCGGTATCAATTTTTGTCGCAGCTGTTTTGTCGGTATAGCCTTTTGTGCCACAAGCTTTTGCATAATCAGCAGTCGTAAATATAGCCCCCGTTCTCTTAGCCGTAACTTTGGAGCCATCATTGCATACTATCTCTATTTCGAAAGGGTCCACTGCTGCATTAACAACGTTTTTCTTAAGTGCTATACCAAACAACCCCAGTAGTGCTATCAAAGCAGACGAAAAATATATTTTAGACTTTTTTGTCATTAAGTACATTTTGTCACACGATACAAACTAAGACAAACGACCGCAGTAATTTACCGCATTATAGAACCTTTATAAGGTGTCCTTTTAACTAGAACTCTGGTATATTTGTTGTATAAGTTATGGTTAGAAATAAGTTATCGAGTATCTACCCACTGGTCGTATTTATAATACTTCTTTTGGCTAGTTCGATGCAGAGTATATTGCTAGGCAATAGCCAAGCATTTGCTGCAACAAACCCAAAGGTACCTTGTACGACCTTCAGTAACGACAAGATTGTAGGAGATACTAAACTTGATTGGGTTGACAGGGCACATATCAGAGCCGTGATCGGTGGTGATGTAACGAATACCTTATTTTTCGAGGATGTAAACATCGATGACCAGGTAGACCAGTTCGAGGTTATGAACTACGATGGCTGTTTTGGTCGGGTTAATCTTCCTGACCGTACCGGGCTTGTTTCTAACAAAGACAGCACTGCTATTCTTGATCTCGATTTTAAGGATAACAACGACTCATCCTCGCAAAACACAGATCCTGGAAAAGTGAGCATTATCGTTGGATCAAGACAGAATTCTAAAATCCTTTACAGGTATACTGACAGCTCGCATATAACGTACGTTGCGAACGGGAAAGCAGATGGTGATCAGGTTGGGTGGGACGGTACGTTCACGCAAAGTACGTCAAACCCAAATTTGTTTTTGCAAGACAGAGATACAGCGGAAACCTGTCGTGATAGAATTTCTGTCCAGCCAGATGGTAGAGTAATATTTTACGCACTTTCTAAAGATGGGAGCGTCCCGTCGCCTCCTGATGCGCATGACCCGTCTTGTAAGGTTGGATATGTCAATAACAACATTACCCCTCCGGTAAGGTCCGATGGCTCTTTGGACACGACTGCATCGAGCATACCAATTGCTCCAGTGGATAATGGTAGTTCGTATGCTGGACTAGCCCCTTTACCAGGAGGAGTAGGTGATGCCTCTGCAACTGAGCCCTCTTGCGAAAGCGAGGGGGGGTCTTTTAGTTGGCTGATGTGTCCAGCGCTTGAGCTAGTTAGCGGCATTTTGAATTTTATCGACAGTCAACTAAATAGCCTGCTTAACCTCCCAGATAGTTACTACAAGTGCCAACCTGATGGTTCTGGCTGTACCGTAAAAAATGCTTGGAGCCGCATGAGGAATCTAGCTTACATAATCTTGATTCCGGTAATGCTAGTGATGGTAATAAGTACGGCACTAGGGTTTAAATTTGTAGATGCTTACACGGTCAAGCGAGCTATGCCTAGACTTCTGGCAGCAGTTATATTTATTAGTCTTTCTTTGCCGATAGTCACAATTATGGCTGATATTGCAAATGGTGTCGGCAAAGGCATCATGGGGCTTATCTTGGGAGCCGTTACTGGCGATAACGCTAACAATATCACACTGGCCTCTCTTTTTGACCCAGGCTTAGGCGGTGACGGTTTATTGGCTGTAGGTATTGGAGGGGGAGGTTTACTTGTTGCCGGTCTAGCAGCAAGCACTATGGCAATAGGGTTGATAGGAGTTGTTTTGTTATTTGGTCTTTCGGCAGTTGCCTCAATAATCGTGCTGTTCTTTGTGATGGCACTAAGACAAATGATTTTAGTTACTTTAATGATTCTTTCGCCTCTAGCAATATTAAGCTGGATATTCCCAGGCAACGACAAGTTGTGGAAAATTTGGAAAGAATCTTTTACTAAACTTCTGATGCTATACCCTATAGTGATGTTGCTAATCGCCTCCGGCAAGGCTTTTGCGTTCATTGTTGATGGTGTTTCTGAAAGCTCTTTCTTGAACCGCATTTTAGTATTAGTTGCATATATCGCTCCGTATTTCTTAATTAAAGGGACTTTTAAGTTGGCGGGCAGTACATTTGGCAATCTAGCTGGGATGGTCAACGATCGCAGTAAAGGCTTTTTTGATAGGAATCGTAAAATGCGCTCTAAGCTTCTCGGCAACACAGCCTCTAAAGGCTGGAAGTCAATGAGAAACAATAAATTCCTCCCCGGCGGAGAAGGACATAATTTTTCTGAAAGACTCAATCACAGACTGGGCAGGCTAGCAAACATGGACGCCGCATTTGATGGAGGTATTAGAAAAGCACTCAATAAAGACTACAGGGCCAGCCAGATCGATGCAAGAGAGACCGAAAACAAGGCACACGAAATGGCCGAAATACTAAAAAAAGCAGGCCCACATATGAAACTTGACGACTTTTCGGGTCTCGCCTCAGCAGTTTCTGGCGAACTTTCCACCGAGGACCTCCGTGACCGCTTCCTCAAGATTTGGGGTGAAGGCAAGGTGAAAGGTTGGGAAAATCTAGTTGAATTCGAGATGCAAGACGGCAAATTCGTACTCGATGACAAAGGCAATAAAGTAGTAGCGAGAGACAAGCGAGGTATAGCAATAGCCAGTGCCCAAGGTAACCAGAGACTTACGAGCACTCTCGATAAAATATCTAGCATTCACCACGAAAAAGGATCTACGGAAGCGATTCGGGAGGCTCTCGTTCAGGCTGAAACATTTGGAACAGATACTAAAGCACTTGACGAGTATGTTGCTTACTTCGATGCTCAGAAGCGTAAATACGACGAACAATCCCTTGAGATGGCCTATGTTCAAGCAGCTAACGAGGGTGGCACATACTATTCCAACGAAGAACACCTGCTAAGGGCTGCGGAAAAATCTACAAGGGGCAACTCCTCCTTACGGGCGCATATGGCAGCGACCCAGAGAGGTGTAGCAGTAAATGCTGGTAGAGCGGACTTGGGTGGAGGTGCCTTCGGAAGAACCTTTGCCCGTATGGCCGAGATTAGCGAACTTGATAGAGAAATACGCGAGACAGAGATAGAAGGTAACAGGAAGCTAAAAGCCGCCGTTGAGAGCGGAAACGAAGAGCAAATCAAGACAGTCAGAAACGAGAATGATAGAAAGATCAGGGAGCTACGAACAAGAAAGGACGAGAGAGCATTTAATTACGCAGATCATATGTATGAAAATTCTCCAGCATCAATCGCGCTCCATCATCAGATGAAAACCGGTTCAATGGGACTAAACTATATATCAACACTCATGAGAAGACTTGACCAATCAAGGCAGGCAACAGTAGGCAAACGCGAAGATTCAATAGAATGGCAAAACTATGCTACCGAACTGGCCTTTGTGAAATCACTGCATGAAACTGCTAGGAGCACTAAGCCAGAGCTAGCAAAACTATTAGGAAGAGCTCTTCAGACAAAGCTAACTCCGATAGATTACACTGCTACTGTCTATGACGAAAAAGTAGGTTTACCACCCCTAGACGGCACGCCAGCCAAAACAATTAGGGTGCCCAGGACGGAGCAGCGTCAAGCCTCTACTGTGCTTGAGCAGATGGCCTACGTTGGCAGCGTGCCCGTTTTAGCTAAAACTATGGAAGCGATGCATATGGAGTATAACAGTACGATTCAGGCAGAGCTAAGAGGGCAGGCAGCAGCAGAAGAAATGGCCAGAAGAGGACAGCCCCCTGGTGGCACCCTAAACCAACAGCCTGGTGGCCCCAAACCTTTTTAGGAAATCGACTTTTGTAGTAATTATATGAGAGATCTTATGTAATGGTCTTGAGACGGGTGCCCTGTATGGGTACTAACCTGAACCTTACCTTCATGATTTATAAGAGCTCTCAAAGCATACTTTTTGTCAGGGTAAAGTCTCGTGCCATACTGCAAAAAGACAGTAGATTGACTATCTCCACCATCTGACTGGTCAATAAAGCGATGTTTCTTATATGCGCGCAAGGCCTGCAATAATATATAGTCTGAAAAACTGAGCATGTTTTCTCCCTCAACTGCCCCATACATGTCTTCAAAATTAAACTTCATTTTTTGGGCGTTAGGCACAATCTTATTTTCACCTGAATTCTTTGTTAGTTTGTGGCCAACAACTGTGCCGTTATCGATATTCTGACCTCCTGTACTACGCTTATTCAACAATTCGTTAGGGAAATAATCAAGAATATCTATACCCTCTAATGAAATTATCCCACCTATGTGTCTAAAAGCATTGTTGACTCGTTTAACTAAATCAATTGGCCCAAAACCATCAACGAAGTTTATGGCTACTACTGGCTCAATACGCGTATACTTGTCTGCCTTGCTCGAAAATAGATCGTGAATCTGAGTTAGAATCTTCATGTAGTTTCGCTCTCGTTCTGCGGGGGGCATAAGTCCCGCTATAGTATAAACATTAACTATATTTCTTGCTTCGTCTGCAGGTTCTAATATGCCCGGGAAGGATTTCGGGTATCCAGCTTTATGCTGTGGTGGTAGCTTAGTTTCAGGGGTCAGAACTTTGCTTAGAACTATAGGGTTAGACATGATGATATTTTAGCATGAATGGTAATATTGTCAATATTAGTGTACGAGTTGATTCTTGCGTGCACTCGTCTACACCTCACTAGAACCTTGTGTCTCTTGCCATACGCCTTGTACAATTAGCTTATGGCTACTTATAAGGTGATCCAGGATATTGAGGCTGAGGATAAGTTAGTTGGCCCGCTGAGTTTGAAGCAATTTATCTTTGCCTTGATAGCAATTTTCCTTGGATTTTTGATATTTAAGTTGGCAATCGCGGAAGTCTTGGGCCTACTGCGTTGGCTATTTATAACTCTGCTGTTGCCGCCAACCTTACTTTTTGCGGTGCTGGCAGCTCCAATTGGTGGCGACCAATCGACCGAATTATGGCTATTAGCTAGGATAAGATTTATGCTAAAACCTCGAAAGCGGATATGGAACCAGGCTGGGCCAAAACAGCTGGTCACTATAACCGCACCAAAAAAGCTTGAAAGACGGCTTACAAAAAACTTTAGCCAAGACGAAGCCAGAAGCCGGCTAGGAGCTTTGGCTAATGTTATGGACAGCCGCGGCTGGGCAGTTAAGAACGTAAATGTTAATCTAAATGTAATGCAGAATGACGGTTATACCAGTGAAGATGACGACAGGCTGACTCCCGCCCTAGCAGTACCACAACAGGTGGAAATGGCCGACATATCTGCTGCCGACGACATCCTTGATGAATCAAACAACTCTACTGCGCAACATTTTGACGAACTGATCGATGAGAGTGAGCGGGAGCACCGCGATTTGCTACAAGAACAAATTGACCGCGCTCGATATGAAAAGCAGACAACCTCGTTGCCAGAGCCAAACGTACCAGAATCTGTCAACATGTGGTTCGAGGGTAAGGGCAGACAGCCAAACGTCGATCAAGGAACTAGCGAAAGGGTGGCAGTACCAAATGCACACCCTAAAGAAGAAGAGACCTTAGAGTATGCGGATTTGCCCGACGTAAATTATGTGCATGGTGGTGGTGGCCAAACTATCACCCCAGGTACGGCAAGCGTTAGCTCTATAGCCGCAGCCGGTTCGACCTCTACAACAAACGATGCCGCTGACCCCTCTAGTCTCGACGAAAAGGAACTGCTAGAGAAGGTCCGGCAGAAGCAAACGCAATCGTCGCAAGCTAACACCTTCGGACATTTGAAACGACTTAAGCCATTACAGGGGAGCGGGGGTGACAGGGAGCAGAAAGAAGGGAACGAGGAACGAGAAGTAGGTGACGGTGAGGAGCAAGATAAGCAAAAGCAGGATAGCCCCAAAAGCCCCAACCCTGTTATAATTAACATGTCCAAAGACAACGACAAAACAGTGTCCACACTGGCACGCCAGGCCCGTGAAAATAAAACAGGCGACGGCGAAGTTGTTTTCCATATTGATCATTAGTAAAGGGGTGCGAGCGTTTTTGAATGAATCCTAATAATTTTCGAACTGGTTCAGGAGCTAGCAACCAAGCCAATGTGATTGGCCCACAACAGTCAACAGCAAAAAATAACTCGAATAGCACCCAGAACACACTTCAAATTGCCGAAATTCGCGATGGAATTGTGATTATGAACGATGGCACTTACCGAGCGGTCTTAATGTGTAAGAGCATTAACTTCGATCTAATGAGTACCCAGGAACGCGAAGGCGTAGAGTACGCCTATCAAGGCTTTCTGAACTCGCTTTACTACCCGATTCAGATTTTCATCCGTAGCCAAAAAGTTGACTTAAGACCGTATCTAGAGAAGATGCAAAAAATACGCAGCGAGCATGACAACATGCTTTTGGCGCTCATGATGGAGGACTACATTTCCTACATGGCATCTCTGGCCGACCAAGTTAATATCATGGATAAAAAGTTCTACGTGGTAGTACCCTTTATACCAACCGTTGACGCTCAGGCCATTGTCCAAGGTAGCAAGAACTTTTTGAGTGGGCTATCTAGTACTTTCAACAAAAAAGAAAGCCATGTCACCATCAACGAAGCAGAGTTGCAAAAAGCCAAGGATGAGCTGAAAAACCGCGTCCAATCCGTCATGCAAGGTCTGATGCAATGTTCTGTGCAGAGTCTCCCGCTCGATACTCAAGAGCTAATAGAGCTTTTCTACGACTTTTATAACCCAGACACCGCTACAAGACAGCAGATAAAAAACTTTGATGATCTGAGCGTGCCTGTGATCACTAAAGGCCAGGGTCAAGCACCGCAACCGCAGTTGAATAGGACTTTGCAGTAATGAACGAGGAACGAGGAACGAGGAACGAGGAGAATAACATAATTTCTTCCGTTTCGATTATCGGGAACGAGGAACGAGGAACGAGGAACGACAGCAAGATTAAAACTTTCTTTGATTTGGATGCCTGGCAGGAGTCTCATAATCTGTGCCTGCTTTCCTACAAATTAACAAAAAGTTTTCCAAATGAGGAATTGTACGGCCTAACAAGCCAACTTAGACGAGCAGCGGTGTCCGTTACATCAAATATTGCTGAAGGATTTTCAAGAGAAAGCTACTCTTATAAATGTCATTTTTATACTATGGCTCACACGTCTATATCTGAACTAATTTCGCAAGCATACTTAGCAAAAGATCTGACGTATATTAAGCCAGATGAGTTTGATTCATATTATGAGCTAGCCCAAAAAGCTTATAAAATTCTTGGCGGCCTGATAAAAGCAACTAAGGAGCGAAAATGAGCCTACGCAAACAAGAAATTATTTTTCCTAGCATTTTATCGTCGTTCATCGTTCATCGTTCATCGTTCTGCATTACAAAACCCAAGGGGGTTTTGTAATGTTTGGACGAAAGAAACAACAGCAGCTTGACCCAATTGCTCTAGCACAAGCCCAACGCGACAGAGAACAAGCCGAGGTCGCGGCGGCTTTCCAAAAAGGTATCACCGAGCTTCGAGACTTTATTGCTCCTGCCAGCCTAGAGTTCAAGTCTAGCAGTGTCCAAATTGGGACTAGATTAGCAAGAACATACTACGTTTACGGCTACCCCCGTAGTCTATACACTGGCTGGATGAGTGGCATGGTCAACATTGACGAGGTAATAGATTTATCCATCTATGTTTACCCTGTTGAGAGCCAGGTAGTGATGGAGAACTTGCGCAAAAAGGTCACCCAGCTTGAAGCCGGCCTAATGATCGATGCCGACAAGGGACGCGTGCGCGACCCTGCAAAACAGGCAGCAATCCAAGACGCTGAAGAAATGCGCGATAAGCTTCAGGTTGGCGAAGAGAAGTTCTTCCGACTAGGCTTCTACTTCACAATCTATGCTCGAGATGACGAGGAGCTAGAATTTGTCGCACATAAAGTTGAAAGCCTGCTTGGCCAGCAGCTTGTCTACAGCAAACCTTCTAGTGCACAGCAAGAGCAGGGGCTAAATTCCGTTGCTCCACAGTTTGTAGACCAGCTGCAAATACGACGAAACATGAGCACCGGCGCCATAAGCACTTCCTTCCCTTTTACTAGCGCCGATTTGACCCAAGATAACGGTATACTTTACGGCATCAATATGCACAACTCCGGCCTAGTGATATTTGATCGATTCTCGCTCGAAAACAGCAACTCGGTTGTCTTTGCAAAGTCTGGAGCTGGCAAAAGCTTCACCGTAAAGCTTGAGGCGCTGCGTAGTATGATGTTTGGTACTGAGATATTTATAATTGACCCAGAGAATGAATACCAGCGGATGTGTGAAGCCGTCGGCGGCGCCTATGTTCGCTTAAGCTTGAGCTCTTCAACCCGTATCAATCCGTTTGACCTACCGAGAGTCATAGACGCCGAAGACGGTGACAACCCCCTGCGTTCAAACCTCATTACGCTACACGGTCTGCTGCGTTTGATGATGGGTGGCGCCCAAGCTCAGATGGCTGCCAGCCAAGGAGCGCAAGGCTCTGTCATGATGCCGGCTCTAGCACCAAGTGAAGAGGCCGACCTCGATGCTGCACTTATTGAAACCTACGCCAAGGCGGGCATCACCAACGACCCGCTAACGCACGGCTCTATGCCTCCTACAATCTCAGATCTATATGAAACACTGCTTCACATGGGTGGCAACGGCCCGCAGCTAGCCCAACGCTTGCGTAAATACACCAGCGGAACCTTTGCTGGTATTTTTAGCCAGCAAAGCAACATCGATATCAACAATGCTATGGTCGTTTTTAACATTCGTGATCTTGAGGATGAGCTCCGCCCAGTCGCCATGTATATAGTTCTAAACTTCATTTGGAACAAAACAAAAACCGACAAAAAACGGCGCATCTTGATCGTTGACGAAGCTTGGCAGCTGATGAAATATGAGGATTCAGCCAGTTTCTTGTTTAGCCTGGCCAAACGAGCTCGTAAATACAACCTTGGTATCACCACCATTACTCAGGACGTGGAAGATTTTATGGGCTCTCGTATGGGGCGGGCAATCGTTGCTAACGCCAGCATGCAGATTTTGCTCAAGCAATCGCCGTCAGCCGTTGATGTTTTGAGTGACGTTTTTAAGCTTACCAGCGAGGAAAAGAAACGTCTCAGCCAGTTCCCGGTAGGACAAGGCCTCTTCTTTGCTGGCCAAAATCACGTTCATATACAAATCGCCGCAAGCCCAACCGAACAAAGTCTCATCACCACCAATCCTGGCGACAACAGAACACAGCAGATCCAATTTTATGGCCAGGCTCAGGGTGATGTGAGCTTGGAAACGGCCAGCTCAGGGAGTGTGGAGCTAAGGTAAATCATGTCACCCCAACGATTGATCGACCCAGAAATAGACCCAAGCTGGTACAACGAAAGTGATGAGGCTGAGGCAACTCGCTTGGCCGAGCTTGACGCGCTGCAGGCTAGCTGGGATGCGGATAATGCCGAATACGACGAGGGCAATCCTCGTAACAAAGCCGAGCCAAGCGAAGATGAAGAAGATGACGACATTGAATCGTCAGAGCAAAACGCTGATACTGACGACGGCCAAACAACTGCCGACACAGCAGCCACAGACAACGAAGCTAGTAATAACCCAGAAATCCCGTACTCGGACAGCCCTAAGAAAAAAAGTATCATGTCAAAGCAACGAGCTGCGGTTGCCGCAGGTATTACTGCTGGCATAGCAAGCATCGTTATTGGGATTGTCATGCTATTGCCGCAGTTAATAGTTAATAACCTGCGTGAGTGGATTTTCCAAAAAACTGGGAAAATTCAAAGTAGCCAAGCTTTAAAGTATTCAAGACCACTACGTTTGAAAATGAGCGACGTATTCAATCGTGACGGTAGACGCGGTAAAAAAATAATAACGGAAATGAGCAAAAGAGGCTTCATTTTTAAATATGACTCCAAAGGAAATATTGCGGAAATAATCGATCAAAGCGGTAATTCCGTAAAGGGAACGGCAATCGCTGGTACCATTGAGAAACACCTTGACGATGCACACCCGATAAAAAATATTGTATCAAAAAACTGGAAAACTAAAGGAATGAACGCCTTCTATACGAGGTTTGGCGTTAGTAGGGCATCCCCGGTTGAAGTTAAGGACGCGGCCGACTTACAAAATGTCGAGAAGACTATTAATAAGAATATCTCTAGAGGCGTCTTGCAAGGTGAGGCATCTGAGAATGTCATAAACAGCGCGCCCGTCGATGAAAACGGAAATCCTGTGCAAGAATCGCCAGAGCAAATTAAGGCAAGGCAAGCGGCTCAGGCCGACGCAGCACAATTCGCTAAAGACAGTGGGCTAACAGGTCCCATAAAAAGCGCTGCTCTAGATGGTGAGAATCTAGATAATTCAGCTATACCTTTGGCTAAAGCAATAGACGGCATAGAGTCTGCACCAACTAAAGAGGCGCTAGACGCAGTTAAAAACACTGTTGAATCTGGAAGTGTTTTAGGATTTTTGAAAAGCCTAACTTTGACTGGTACGGTGGATAAGTTTTGCACGGCACGCAACCGACTAAATGGGGCCTCAATCGCTGGCAGAATAGTTAGGTCACTATCCTTAATCAGATATTCCTCCCTGTTCGTAGGAGCGGCAGACGGCGTAAGGACTGGGAAGTCCAACGCTAAGCTAGTAAAAGAGATGATGAAGCGGGTCATGGGGCGCGACAAAAACAATCGGCCATTTGGCGATTCTGAAGGTCTAAAAAGAGCTTTACTAAATAAATTTAGCAGAAGCCGCAACGACTCAACTAAGTCAAAAGTTAGTACAGATGGTGATCTGGGTGGAGTATTTGGTGTTCTCCAAAGCAAATTCAACAATATTCCTGGATGCTCTATAGCCCAAAACCCTTTCGCTCAGATACTGGAGCCAGTCGCGCAGGTTGCCATTGCGGCCTTTACTGGTGGCGCCGGGGAAGCAGGAGTTCAAGCAGGGATCCAGGCGTCTAAAGAAGCGGTGGTTCTATACTTTAGGAATTTTTTACAGAATGTTATGACAAAACAGTTCGCAGTAAAGTTCTTAGCTTCAACCATAGCCAGTATTGGCATAAGCGAGATTATGTCACTAGTGCAGCTTTACGCAGAGAAAACAATGTATTTTAATTTTACTGGCCAGGAGCGAGGCGGGTCATTGGCAGACATAAATTTTGCTGGTGGAGGGGCCGCAAATAAAATGCGTTGGTTACAGGCTGGTTATGTGCCCGCAACTCCCGAACAGTATTCCCAGATCGAGACTGCATATCTAAACGAAAACGCACAAGATTTTAAAAAACTAGGATTCTTCCAAAGAATCTTCGATAGCGGCAATGAGAAATCCTTAGCCTACCAACTAGCTGCTAGAACTGTAATTAATACACCTGGTGGGACCGAGGGCCTGGCTATTTTACCAAGTAATCTTTTCAGAATGGCTACGACTACGCTTAGAGCAGAACCTCTCGCCAACCTGGCATCAAATCTGGTCGGCGGTAAAGCCTACGCTGCTGCTGAGAATAGTGACAGTATTAGTTTTCTGGATTACAAAATAAGCAATCGAGATATACACCTGGCAACTGATCAAGCCGGTAACAATCTAGTCGTGATGAGAGATGACATTCGCTCGATACTAGAAGACCCTATTGCTAATCAGGACTTCTTGCTTAGTAATCAAAATGGGGGGCCCTACATCGATTCTGTTGGCTTTAAGCCAATTGGCGACTTCGCGGAACATGTAAAAAACTGCGTTACTAACCCAAATATAATTAGTGCGCTTGAGGCTCACGACCCGAGTGATCCTTCCCCAAAAACCGACTGTCTAGCCAACAGCCCACTAACCCAGAGGTTTAAGGCACACTTGGCCTGGCTGGACGCCCAAGACAGTTTCGACGCGGAGATCATACCCGAAGACATTGATACCGGTGCAGGCCCCTCTTTAGGCGGCAACTCGACTATTGTCGATTGTTCTGCGGCACGAGGTAACGGCAAAATAGTCTGTGCAGCGCAAGCATACAGTGGCATCCCTTACGCCCATGCCCGACCAGGCTACGAAAACGCTTTAAGGGGTGGGGGCAATGCCGAGGCGTGGCTAGCGAAAAATAATAATGACCTAAACTTTATCCGCACAAATGCTTTCGTCGAATGTAGCGGCTTCGCCAACCTATCACTATGGATAGCCTACCAGTACAAGACTAAGAATGGTTGCTCTAAAGACTACGCTATGGGTACCGACCCAAATGTAACACCAGTTCTCTCGCCAGCAGCAGTAAGGGGCGGGCAAAAACTCTCAACCAGCATGCTTCAAGCTGGGGACTTCTTAACCATAAGTGAGAGCTGTAACACTTCGGGCTCTCCAGGACATGTTGGCATATTCGTGAAAGACAACGGGAATGGCACATTTACTACTCTGGAGTCGTCTGGTGCAACAAATAGTGCTGGCAAAAAAGAGTCTGGGTTCTACATTCATCCTCTAAGTAAGTTGGGGGGTACTGGTGCTCACGACTATAAGTACGCCGGTCGATACATTGGGCCTGGTTCGGGGCCGCCATGATGAGCAGAAAAAAAATACTTTCCCTACTAATATTGGTTCCTGCGGTTGCTTGTTTGGGAGTGTTTATTGTCAAGAAGTCAAGCACCGGTGAGGTTGTTTTTCAAGTTGACGATAATGTTTCAGGTTTTGTTCTTGATAATCACCTATATGATAAAAACAACAAAAATTTTAAGCTAGAAAAGGGTCTTCATACCGTTAAAGCAGTTGGCCCCTTGGTCTCGGCTACACAGCAAACTTTTGAGGTTAGGCCCTTCAAAAAACAGACTGTTGAGTTAAGGTCAAAGTCGCTTGAAGCGTCAGAACTAGCCAAAGAGCTTTTCGGGGCATCGGACATATTTACTATCGGTTCAGTAAAGATGACCAGTGACAAAAGTTGGCTAATTATAAGTGTTGTCATAAAAGACGGAGAGGGTGACGGAGATACCTTTATATACAACTTTAATGGACAAGGTTGGGAAGAGTATGCAAGTGGAACTAATTTCGATTTAGATGGAGTAAGCGACGAGTCTTTACCTAGAGAGGTTTCAGACATTATCCAAGGGAGACAAAACCAATGAGAATTTTAGCAAGGAGACTCTTGGCGCTGGCGATTGGCATAGCAGTAGTAATATCTTATGCTGCACCGGAGACAGCGCTGGCAATCCAAAGCGAAAACGACCCGCCTTGTACCGAAAAAAGACTGAGGGATCTGGGGGTATTAATCGTGAATTGTAATGGTAATATTACTTGCTCAAGTAGCACCGGGGCAATTGTGCCTACTGGCGGTGGTACGGGAGGTGCACTATATATGATTGGCGACTCGATAACCGAGGGTTCTGTAAATGAGCTAAGGGTCGCTTTTAATGGTCGGGGCTTTACCCCAATAATAAACGGTAAAGCCAGTCGCCGTCTCAGCACAGGCAGTAGCGAGCTAGACGGTCAATCAGTGCTTGAGAAGGACCTGCAAGATCCCCAAATCCAAAATGCAAGCGTAGTTGTCGTGGAGTTAGGTACGAACAGTGGGCTAACAACAGGATCAGTTGAAAAAGCTATCGCGTCGATCAAAGCTAGTGCTACGAAGGCTAAAATCTTTTGGGTAAACCTAGGTGTGGTCAACAGCTTAAGAGAGAGGGGTGGGCTTGACTTCACCGCGTCCAACAACATTCTATCGAATAATAAAGATATAGCCGTGATTGACTGGGCCTCAAGCATTAAGCCTGAGCTAGTCGCAAACGACGGACTCGGTGTACACCCTTCGTCAGGCAAGGGGCGGGAGGCATTTGCTAATACTGTGGCAAGCGGGATTAGTGGTGGTGGGGCTTCAGTTAGCGGCGGTTGTACTGGCCAAAAGCTTCCAGGCAATAATGATGCTGAGAAGGTTTGGAATTTCTTTGTTGGCAAGAACTGGCCGGTTGAGAGGATTGCGGGGGTAATGGGTAATATGGCGGCTGAGTCGGGGATAACTGCTATGAGAATGCAAGGAGTTTACAACCGAACCGTTTCCTCTCGGGACGTAGATATAAATAGCGGCTTAGGTTATGGTGTAGTCCAATGGACACCTGTTAGGAAGCTAATTGCGACTGCTACTGAGGCAGGCGTAGCTTACGAGGAGATTGATACTATTGAGTTTCAGTTGGAATTCCTGTGGAATCAGTTACAGGGAACAGCCTGGCGCGGAAACCCCAAAAATCTTTCATCAGAGAAAAGCGCTGGAAACATTATTAACCAAGCAAACACTATTGAGGAAGCCGCGATTGCTTTTGCGGTTAAGTATGAAAGGTGCGCTGACTGCCAATCAGCCTCAAGTGGCTCTACACAAAACCGTATCCGCCTGGCTCAAGACATCCTGGTTAAGTACTCTTCGGGAGTGCCGAGATGAGTTCGAAAATAATAAAAACTGGCCTAATAGCAATAATACTGTTGTCCTTTATCGTGATAGTTTTGTTTAAAGTATCGTCAACCGGCCAACTACAGATATTCACAGACGGCGCTGCAAGCATAAAGCTGGAGGTCATTTCAGCTACTGGCAAACGATATTACTATGGTGACAATAAGAAAATTTTCATCCCTAAGGGCAACTACGCAGTAAGGGTGTACGACAAAGACAACAAGACTAGTCTCTATTCAGCAGTAAAAATATCTGGGTTTTTAAAATTGAGCCAGGTCAAAGGAAAGCTGATACGAGAGTACGGTAGAGAAGTCTTGGCCGATAACCCAAAGAGTTGTATCAATTGGATAGGGGGACTGGTTGTGAGCAGTGATTGTGGCGGACCTTTTGCCGAGGTTGTGCTACATAAACCAGCCATGGCGACAACCCCCCCGGTGGCCGAGGGCGACAGATCCATATCAGGAGACGTGGAGAGTATTTTTAGCATTGGCGGCGAGTCTTTAGTGCTAATACAAACAGCCAACCTCGGCCAGAGCTTGCAAGTTATAGGCAAGTTCTCGACCTCAAACAATGAAATAAAATTTAGCCCTACCGCCCAACTACCCTGGATAAAACAATCGACTACCTATGTAGTAAATCCATACAGGGACGGGTTTGTCTTATCTTCAGTTGCGGACTCGAGTATATACTACTATCCCGGCCTCTCAGCACTAGATAAACCACAAGGGCTTTCAATCCCACAAAGCACAAACCCAAGCCTAGAGATTCAGTCTTTCGCTTTTTCAAAAAATGGAGAATATGCTGTTTTATATAGCCCGCCCATAGACGAATCGGTAAAACAAGACAGCTCGGAGATAGTGTCATCAAACAACAAGCAAGCGCCAATAGTGCTGAAAAACATCAAAAAGATTGTCTACTGTAAAGAGTTTTTGTGCGTAGTCACGACGAAGGGGCTAAATCTTTACAAGGATGGTGCGCTAACAATGTTTATCCCAAATATTGGTGATGTTATCGCAGACGACTCCAAGACCTACCTCGTAGACAATTTAGGGGTGTTGGACTTTAGCCTTGAAGAGTCTAGGGGTTTCTATGTCTACACCTTTAGTGGGTATTCCTATCGGACTGCCGCAGTCGCAGACGATGGATTGATTGTGAGCATTAGAGATGAACACGGAGTTCTTGCTATCAACCTAAACAAACAACTAGGAGATACCTCTATAGACACTAAGATTTTTGAACTTCGTGGCAAGCCCTATATCGATAAGGTGTCGGTGTATAAAAATATAATATACATCTCACCAAATTTGGGGCAGCCAACTTTCATACAATCTATCGGGGGCCTTGGTTTTAGCAATGAGGTAAAGAGCAGCGTAAAGTCGTCTATAGCCAAAGATGCTCAGGCGCTTGACCTTACGTCTTTCAAAATAATAACGCCACTTCTAGATTAGCCTATAGCAATTATCGTTGCGCCTTCTTGGAAATGCTCTATTACTACGTCGGCGTCGGTGGTCGTGATAAATGTTTGATAGTTTTTGAGTCTCTCGGCCAAAGCTTTGCGGCGGCGACCGTCAAGCTCGCTAAAGACATCGTCGAGCAGCAGGATGGGGCTTTGAGTCTTTGACGACATCTCGAGCTCAATTATTTTGAGCGCCAGGAGTAGGCTCCGGACTTCGCCACGACTGGCTCGCTCGCGAGCATCTACGCCTTCGAACAGGACAACAAAGTCGTCGCGATGCGGCCCGCTAACAGTAAAACCGGTTTCTAGCTCTAGCGTGTGCTTAGACTTAAGCCTGGCCAGCAGTTTACTGCCGTAGCTTTGGTCGTAGGCTATCTTAGTAGTGTAGCTTAACTCAATTTTATTAGCTTTGCCTCCTAGCTGTTTGTAGGTACTGGTAATTTTTTTGTTTATACTTCTAATCAGCTCGGCCCTAGCCGCTACAATCTTTTCTGCCAACTCTACCAGCTGCACGTCCCAGACAAAAAACTGACTTTGGCTAGCATTGGTTTTTAGTAAGCGGTTACGCTGGAACAAGATTCTTCTGTAGCGCTTGAGGGTATCGTGAAGCGTAGTATCAAGACTGGCGGCGAAGCTATCCAAATATTCTCGTCGCTCAGCTGGCTCACCCGCTATCAGACTGAGGTGGTTTGGCTCAAATAAGACAACCGGCATCATCTGAGGGGCCGAAAACCTTTTGTGTGGCTTGCCATCTATGATGAGGCTTTTTTGCAGGGTATCACTGGCGACGACCTCTAGTTTTAGCGTTCTTTCGGCGCCATTTGTTAATAGCCCGTCTAGCCTCGCCCAGTCTGACCCAAACCTAACAACCAGCTGATCCCGTCCGCGGTAGGTGCTACCGGAAGCGATCATTAAAATAGCTTCGAGTAGGTTGGTCTTGCCGCTAGCGTTCGGCCCAACAATAATGTTCACACCACTACTAAACTCAAAAGAGCCATCGAGGTAGGAACGAAAACTTTGTAAGCGCAGCGAAGCCAAAAAGCTTTTAGCCATTAGCCTTTAGCCATTAGCTTTTTCATAAAACCACTAAGGATTGACGCCACTTCATTAGTGTGCGCAAATAGCTTATTAAAACTCTCTTCGTCAAAGTATGCTCTGTCAAAGCCAAGAATCAACATAGACTTTATCTCGGCCGACGATCCGCGAGCTATTCTTAGATAGTTATTAAAAGATTTGTCGCTAATTCTTTCGCTGCCTTCAGCGATGTTGTTCATTATCGACACGGAGGCGCGTTGAACTTGGTCTTTATACGAGTAGTCTTTACAGTTTTCAAGTGCTTCGTATATTAACAGTGTTAGTGATCGGGCTTTCTGCCAAGCAATTATATCTCTGAAATCTTGTGCCATATAGACATTTTATCCTTTCTGGCTAAAAGCTAAAAGCTTGCGGCTAATAGCTTTTTTTAGCTTTTAACGGGCATGACTACTTGAAGGGCACTTGGGTCGGCTGGGTCTTTGAGTATGCATGGCTCTAGCTTACCATTCATACAGAAAACTACCTTATCGCCAGTCAGGGCGTTGAGGGCGTCCATAAGATAGCGAGAATTAAGTGTCACCGCACCATTGCCTGAGGCTATGGCTGCCACCGCAGAGCTGTTTTCACCAACCTGAGACGCAACAGATTTAACAGACAGCTCATTCTTGGTGTCGTCAACCTCTATCTGGATGCTGCCGGCTGCTTCGCGGGCAAACAAGCTTGCCACCTTGGTTGCGGCAAGTAGCTCGCTTTTTAGAGTTTCGGCCGAGACTTCAAACTTGGCCGGTATCAGCTTGCGGTAGTCTGGATAATTGCCGTCGATCAGACGTGAAATCACCTCTACGTCACCCGCCTGGAAACGCACTTGCTGTTCGTCAAAAGTAAGGGTAGTCTCTTCGTTGTTGTGATCCCCAAATATCCTTAAGAGTTCGCTCATGGTGGTGGCTGGGACCAGTAGCTTTACCTCTTCTTTGACACCGCTGGTAGTTTTTTCGGCTAGACGATAGCTGTCGGTTGCGGCAAGTGTTAGTTTGGAAGCATGGCTGTGAACGTAAACGCTAGTCAGCACTGGCCTTGTATCGTCGCTACTGGCAGCGAAAACGCTTTGCTGAAGGGCTTTCTTGAAGTCGGCGGTTTTTAGTTTAATGGTTTTGCCGTTCGTAATTGCTGGCATCACAGGAAATTCGTCCGGGTTCATTCCGTTGATAGTAGACGTGTACTTGCCGGTGCTAATCTTGAGTTTAAAATCATCGCTCTGAAGCTCGACCACATCATTTGGCAGATTACTAACAAAATCCTGTAGCAGGCGAGCGGGTATGGTTAGCGAGCCTTCCTCGGTTACTTTTGCGCCAATAGTTTCGGTGATTGCAATGTCGAGATTAGTGCCGGCAATTACTAGCCGGTTGTCGACTGTTTTAAGTAGAATGTTAGCTAAGATAGGAAGGGAGTTGCGGTTACTGGCAACACGCGACACGGCACTTAGTGCGCGGTGCAGGTTTTCTTGGGTTACTTGAAGCTTCATGAATTCTCCTTATATATTATTTATATTCTTAGTTATTTTAATAAGGCCTGTGGAAGATGGGTATAACCCCAACAACAACAGATCAAAAAAAGTATTTTTGGCTGGGCTAGAGCTGTGGTTTAATCGATGGTTCGAGGTAAAACTTATAAACAGGCACCTAAGACCAAGTGCCGTGCTGTTCACAAACCCAGGCGCTTTCACACAAGCAGATACTATAACTAGCCACATACTTTCCACAAGTCTATGCATAGAGTTTTTCCTTTATCTCAATTATGTGTTGGCGGGTGTGCGGGTCAATGTTCATGTCTGCCTCGATTTTCTCCACCGAATGTATGGCGGTGGTGTGGTCTTTCCGCCCAAGCTCGCGGGCAATTTTGGGGAAACTAAGGTGAAGCTCGCTACGGAGCAGATACATAGCAACTTGCCTTGGATAGACAATCTCCTTGTCGCGCTTCGGCCCAACCATCTCGTCTAAGCCTATCTGGAAATGACGTGCGGTTTTTTCAACCAAGGACCTAGCACTAATGTGCTTCGGTCTGTTTTTGCTATTACCAAGCAAGCTGGAGGCAATGACTAGGTCTGGTTTAAGCCCGCGCATTTCACAGAAAGCCAGCAGCTGGTTTAGTGCACCCTCAAGTTCGCGAATGTTAGTCTGGATTAATCGGGCAAGGTATTCAACAACATCTTGCGGCAACTCAGCCCCAGCCTGCTCGGCCTTGGTTTGGATAATAGCGCAACGAGTTTCGAAGTCGGGGTTTTGCATGTCGATGGCCATGCCCCAAGTGAAACGACTGCGCAACCGATCTTCTAGGGTTGGAATGTCGCGAGGCGGCTTGTCGCTACTTAAAATAATCTGTTTGTTTGCCTGGTGTAGGGCATTAAATGTGTGGAAGAACTCTTCTTGGGTTTTTTCTTTGCCGGCTATAAACTGGATGTCATCGACGATCAAAACATCAGCCGATCGGTAGTAGCTAGCGAAGTCGGTGTTTTTTTTGTAGCGGATAGCGTCGAGGAATTCTTGGACAAACTGTTCAGTTGAAACATAAACAACCCTAGCGTCCTTTCGTCTGGCTGCAATTGCATTACCGACAGCCTGGATTAAGTGAGTTTTGCCGATCCCAACTCCACCGTACAAAAATAACGGGTTGTATTTTGAGCCGGGCTTGCTGGCAATCGCCTGGCAGGCGGCGTAGGCAAGCTCGTTGCCTGATCCGACAATGAAGTTTTCGAAGGTGTATTTTTCGTTGATCCCCTGACGGTATGAGTGGCTTAGGGTGTTGCGCCGCTCCGACTGCGTCGTTTCTTCTGGTAGGTTAAGTATGACGGCGTCATCGCTGCTACGAGACTTTACCGGCCCGGAGTGTATCTTAAAGGAGATCGAACGGAGATTTAGGCCATTCTTTTTTAAAAGCTCTAAAATCTGGTCGGTGTGGCGGCGTTCAAGTTGTTGCTTAATAAAAATATTTGGTACGCCAATGACCGCATTGTCGCCGTCGTGTTTGAGGAGATGGGTGTTTTTGAACCAAGTCATAAAACTGCCTCGTGAAATCAAAAGTTCAATCTCGCCAAGCACAGCCTGCCATATACCTGAAAGTTCTTGCACCTGTTTATTTCCCCTCTTTTCTATTCTCATCTAAACTATACCCGTAAATTGTTTACTTTTCCACAGCTAAGCCAGTCTAATTTTAACAACAGCTTGTTTCGACCAGCCAACAGGGTAGTTTTGTACACAGCAAAATTTAACAGATCAACTTCTGTGGAAAAGCCTTCAGCCATGGTGGAAAAACTATCAAAAACAGTGACTTTTTGTGGTGAAAATTACGGACGACTTGTTTATTTTTGGCATCTAAGATATTTAAATAATCAATAAAAAATCCTAAATCATTGGCTAAAATACATCTTCCTTTGACTGCCCTTCGTTTTAGCGAGCAATTTCATTTGTTAAAAATCTAATTTACAGATATAATAGTATTTAATTATGCCAAAGCGAACATTCCAACCAAAAAAGCGCCATGCTTCAAGAGTCCACGGATTCTTGGCTCGTATGGCTAGCAGGTCTGGTCGCGACGTACTCAAAAGACGCCGCAACAAAGGCCGCAGAGCTCTTTCGAAGTAGTAAGGAGAAATTTTGTTAGCAAGTAAGTACCGCTTCCATGGACGCGGGTCGATTATGCATACCTTTAGAAGGGGGCAGGTTCATCGTAGCTCTGCTCTACAGATTAGGGTTTTCGCCAAGAAATCTGGCGGGCCGAAAGTAGCGGTAGTTGTTTCAAAAAAAGTTGATAAGAAGGCCGTAGTGCGGAACCGGATTCGACGACGCATATTTACGTATATGGAAAATCAGCGTAGTCGTTTGGGCTCCAACGATCTCGTAATCTCGGTATTCGATAACAGTATAAGCATTAAACCGGCTGGCGATGTAGCAATTGAGCTGGACGATCTGCTCAAAAAAGCTGGTTTGTAGGCAATTTTACTCTGTTACTTGAGCCTTGGGGTTGTTATAATGTAGCTAAATAACAGGAGTAGCTAATGTTCACAACCCTTATAGTGCAGCCATTATTCAACCTACTAGTGGCGATTTATGCTATTATTCCTGGCCATAACTTTGGCCTTGCCATCATAATATTTACAGTTCTAGTGCGCTGGGCAATGTTGCCACTGCTCAAAAAACAACTACGTAACACACTTGCCATGCGCTCACTACAGCCCGAGCTAAAGCGTATAAAAAAGGCCGCAGCTGGCAACAAACAGACTGAGTCGATGATGGTCATGGAGCTTTATAAGGAGCGGGGCATTAATCCTTTTGGCGCAATTGGCTTACTGATTGTTCAGCTGCCATTGTTTATCGCTCTATATTCTGGGTTGCAGCGTATAGTTAAAGACCCAAACTCTATCCTAAATTTTTCTTATAGCTGGCTACAAGATTTGCCCTGGATGAAAACTTTGGCCGCTGATATTTCTAAATTCGACAACACACTCTTTGGTTTGGTTGATCTCGGGCGTACTGCGGTCGAGAAGGCCGGGGGTGTTTATTGGGCGGCGATGATTGTGGTTGCGGGCAGTGCATTAGTCCAGTGGCTACAAATTCGCCAAACCATGCCCCATGACCCAGAAGCCAGAAAACTCCGCCATATACTCAGAGATGCTAAAACGGGCGAACAGCCCGATACCAGTGAAGTGAATGCCGCGATGGGTCGTAATATGAGTTTCTTCATGCCAATATTCATTTTTATGATCACTGTGGGTATTGCCGCGGCGATGTCGCTTTACTGGCTGGTTAGCGGTCTGGTGGCCTATATCCAACAAGCCTACCTGCTTAAGCAAGATGAGTACCAGCTTGAAGCAATTGCCAATTCTAAAACAGCTACTGGCGGCGGTAAGGCTCGATCTGGCGTTACCACCACAATTATCACTAGCGAAGCAAAAACTAGCGGTCCCAAAAAAGCGGTCGCAACCTCTTCATCTAAAAACTCTAAAAATCAAAAACATAAAAAAAGGAGAAGGTAGTGGAAGAGAGTATACTTTTTGCCAAGAAATATTTAGAGGACGTGCTGTCGTTTTTTGGTCTCAATACTGACGTCTATGCAACTAGTGAGGACGGCGAAGTAATTGAGCTAAACATACCGAGCACCCACTTAAACGGCTTTTTGATCGGGCAGCATGGCGACACAGTAAGATCGCTCCAGTACCTAGTTAGTATGGCGCTTAAAAACGCTGGCTATGAGCACAACCGCGTCAATGTCGACGTCGCTGACTACAAGAAACAGCGGGCTCATCGTCTCGAAGACCGAGCTGTCGAGTGGCTTGAGCAGGTTAAAAAATCCGGCGAAGCCAAACACCTAAGCCCAATGAATGCTGCTGATCGCCGCACCATACACCGGCTAGCGGGTGAGCACGGTCTTACCACCCACAGTGAAGGTGAAGGCCGCGACCGCCACATTGTTATCGGAGTAGAAGCCCCCAGTAATTAGCCATCAGAGTGCAACTAATACGATCCATCCCTGAATATGTAAGCAGACCATGCGGACAGACTTGGGCAGCCAACTAGGGCCTATATAGACTGTAAAGTCTAATCAGTATCTCAAACAGCAGACCTAGTGAGTTGCAGACCGATTTAGGCCAAATTCGGGTTTTACACTGAGTTAAATCTTTTGGCGCACATTTGCCCTTGAGCACTAGCTGAACAGTGCAAGTAGTGGTTTGCGGGGCCTGAATAGTTATAGTTTTCGTCCAGTTGTAGCTGTTGCCAGCCTTATCTACTACAGTTACGCTCAGCGTGGTGCTGCCGTTGGTCGTGATAGTCACAGGATTAGGGCAGGCTGCAATACCAGACAAACCATCAGAACAACTAAAGCTGATAGTGACGCCACTTGTAAATACACCGCTAGAGTTTGGCTGGACACTATAGGTTGGAGTGATAGTTGGAGTCGTTAAATCTAGTTTTGCCAAGATGTTAACCATGCTAGAGTTGCCAGCGTTGTCGGTTACTATGCCTGTCAGGATTTGTTCGCCCTCGCTGCCAACACTAATCGGTGCTGGGCAGCTTGCGACTCCCGATTGCTCGTCACTACATTCAAAGCTAATTGTGAAGGGTTGGTTGTGCCAGCCGTAAGTGTTTGCGGCCGAGCTCGCTGCGGCAACAATACTGGGTGATTGCTTGTCGATTTGTGCTTGAAAGCTTATCGTGCTTTCATTGCCGGCCAAATCCCGGGCGGCTGCAGTTATAACGCCGCTAGAACTAATGGTCTGTGGCTCTGAGCAGTACTCAATGCCGCTTGACTCATCTGAACAGACAAAGCTTGCGACAAAGTCTTGGCTAAACCAGTTTTGATTGTTCGGGGCTGGGCTAAGGTTATACGAAATACTTGGTTTAGTTTGATCAAGTTTAAGATAAATGTTTAGTGTCGTTTCATTGCCGGCCTTATCGTGCGTGGTTGCGGTAATGACATTTAGCTCACCGTCTGTCGTGACAGTTATTGGCTCTTGGCAGTCGGCAACGCCGGACGTCTCATCGCTGCAGCTAAAGCTCACAGTGACGGGCTGGTTAAACCAGCCGCCACTGTTTGGCTGAGAGCTGTAAGTGGGTGTGATCGACGGGGCGGTTGTATCGAGTTTGACGGTTAGTTGGCCGGTTGCGCAGTTACCGCTTGGGTCGCAGCTTTGCGAGCTAGTGTAGGTATGCTCACCCTCTTGATCTGCGGTTGTTGGTGCTGGAGTTGTTGCTGGCCCTTCGCTGTAACCAGTTTCGGCTGCGGCCCAGTCAATAGTAGGAGCTTGATTAAACCAGCCATTTTCATTTGGTGCAGTGTTGGTGGACCCTGTTACGGTTGGAGGTGTGGTGTCTTTTGGCGGCTCCGCAATAAACCCGTCGCAACCGTCATCAATACCATCTTTGTCATAGTCTTGATTGGCCTGAGGCACAAACAAACACTTGTCCTGGTCGTTTACTATCCCGTCACCATCGGTGTCGTTCGGATCAGACGATGCCACAAAAACTGGTTGGTAATAATCTAAATTCTTTGCAGCTATATTACTGCCCTTCATATGTAGCTCGTGGTAGCCTTGCTCAAGGCCATTGGGCAGTTCAAATGAGGCACTAAGATTGCCGTTTTGATCTGTTATTGCTTCGCCTAAATACGTTGGTGTCGAATGAATGAAAAACTTGTATGTAGTAAAGGGCAATAATTTACTCACATCAATAAACAATTTATTTCTATCCAAACTACTAATCATACTGTGCAGCTCTTGTGTGTCTGTAAAACTTGCTGTTCCAGAATTTACCGCACCTATGTGTGCTACGGCAGCACCAAAATATGCATTGGGAATCGGCAGGGGGGTCTTGGTTGCTGTGGGCATTGGTGCTGTGAGATTCGAGGTTTTGAGCAGTATTGCTGAAGCGTACTGAGACTGAGCTTTCTCATTGGGGTGGAAACTTTCATTACCAAGTATTCTCAAGAAAGACATTTTTCCCCTAATGTCAGGTATATCATCACCAAAAGTTGCTCCATTCACCCATGTGTCTGTGTCAAGGCTACCACTGCAAAGATTGTTGTATTCAAGTATGTCCTCGACATCCACATATGTTACTCCAGCTTCTGCTGCAGCGGAGGCTATTACCCTGTTGAAATAGGACACAGTCTCTCTGATGAAAATTCTCTCGTCGCTGTCTAGCCCGGAAGCGTTTACACCACAAGTTGACTGTAGAGATACAAATTGTGGGTAGCCAATAACGTATACTCTGGATTCGGGTGCCGCTCTTTTTATTGAAGTATAGGTTGTTTGTAGTCTATCTTTTAGGTTAGCCAGTTCTATAGCAACAATACTTCTAGCATCTGTATTGTTGGGCGTCGCTGGGGCGCATTTATTTGGGAGTATGCAGTAAGCTAGACGTTCTGCAAAACCCGCATCATTCCCACCAACGCTTAGTGTAATCACTTTTGGATTAGTCTTTGGGTTGACAATTCCTATGTTATGTAAACCGTTAAGGTAACTGGTTTGATAATCGTATCCGGGTGTCCATTCTTTTAATGCATCGTTGTTGAAATAATCATACTGGTTTGGCCCTTCGTTTACGACGTCACTTTCTGTTCGTTGTCCATCAATGTTGAATGTTTTTGCGCCGCTACAAGTAATGCTGTGGAATAAACCATCGGGTGCAGGTGTTACAAAGGCACTGCTAAGGTTCAATATGCTAGCTATCCGATATGAGTAACTTCGCCTAGAAAGGTGGCAAAGGTTTTTATCTTCACTAGTACTAGTAGCACGAGTATTGGTTGGTGCCTCATAGTAGTAATCATCATTATCTCCCTCGCCACTGGCAAAGCTATCACCCATCGCCAAATACCCAGCCGGCTCTTTATGGGAAGCAGATTTAATAATCGCTCTCTTCCAATGGCCTTGGTTGCTGTTGTCTCGCCAATAAGCATCAGCCATAAGTCTTGTCCCATCGTCGTCAAAACGTGAGTTCCAAAATCCAGATGCATCTGAAAAATTTGTGCTCAAAGTGCGAACATCCTTATTTATGTTGGTACAGCCGGCAAAGCTTATCTGGCTGTTAACGCTAAAAGGCATTTGGTTATTGGCATACTTAGCTTGGCAGGCTACAAGATCGTAAATGTACATATTTACACCTTGTCCAACAAAACATATCTTCCGTCGTTAGTGATTGATGCGGTCAAACCAGAGCCAACTCCAGTAAAAAAGTGAGCAAAAGGAGTTATTTCCTTGGTTCTAGTATTGACTCTAAGCATCTGGCCGCCGTACATTCGGAGCAGTAAAAATTCACCGTTGTTCGAACTTCTTGCGGTACCATCGAAGTTGTCTATAATCGAGCCATCAGCATATCTTATATAGTCCGCAACCGTACTTGGCTTGTATACGACTGTTCCGCCATCATTCCTTAGAGTGCTTATCCCGAGAAAATTATAGTTAATGCTTATTCTTGTGGTGTAAATAGAATACGGAGTTAGATTAATATTTAGAGCAGTTTTAGTGTTGCCCGGCAGCCACCTTATCGATCCTCTAGTTGGAGAGTAGAAGGGTATCGTGTTGCCAATTAATGAGTCGCTGACATATTCACCAAAATACGACATGTACATACCATTAGCTGCGCCCATGCAAGAGTCGTTGTAGTTCTGGTAGTTAAAAGTACTTGCAGACATATTGATGCTGCCGTCGGGGTTGTAGACAGTTTGAGACGATACTAGTGGCACTTTGAGTGTTCTAGAAATACAATTCATGTTGCCCTCGATGAGGCTACTTGAATTGTAGTCAGAGTCGCTAAAGTTTGTCTGATTAATATCTTGCCAATCAGATAGGGCAAAGACTTTCGGAGTACCAAAATAAACACAAAATGCTAATGATAAAACAATAAGTAGCCAGAATCTCAACTTCATGAGTTGAGAATACTACTAGACAGAATACATTTCAATACTATTTTTGGTAAAATTGACTGCGCTAGTAATATTTTACAAATTTGTATAAAAATCTGCTAAGAATTAGAGGAAGATACCGCGACCATTTCCCTTGGGCTGTTCTATGCCCAATAACTTTGTAACGTCGCCGATTGCGTCGTTGTCGACTCCGAAGCTACAATATAGGTTCACGGTGTTCTCTTGGCTGTGTGTCCCACATGTAGGGCCAGGATTGCTAAAATAGTAAAAACCAAAGTCTGATAAATTGGTGGAGTTACTAAACTTATCTTTAGTGTGATATTGTAGCTCAATCAACTCTTTGAAGCTCACAATATATGAGCCGTCTACGCCTTGTGCGGCAAAACTGATATGACACCCCCAACTACTATACTTCGTATCTGTCTTGCCGCTAGACTGCGTACAGTCGGCGTCCTCAGACAGGCTAACACCTAGCTTCTGTTCCAGTTCTAGCTTCAACACCCTTACATCGTCAATTATCGCTTTGGCATTTTTTATTGAAGCTCTTTTGTCTGATTGCAATATATAGCCGCCGGTAAAGTATGCAAATACGAGAAAGGCTAAAATGTATACTAAAATCCTAGAGCCTGAAAAATCAATACCAGTAAATATTCTCGATTTTGCAGAACTCTTTTTATTGGTTTTTTTAACCATAACTATATTAAAGCTTATGTATTACGAGAGAGCAAGCAACTTTTTTAGACCAAACCGCCAACTACTATCAGGCGTTACCCAGGCGAAAGACATTCTCCCCAGCTATTTTTGATAACCTTTATTATTTAGTCCTAGTTCGGCGTTTATTCGGTTTTTGTACAGCTTATCGACCGAAAAGCCACATCTGTATGTGAAGCCTGTTTTTTGTCCGAAATATATGCCACAATCAGGACCATTTCCCTTGTAGTTAAACTCGAATCCCTTCCTTGGTTCTTCGAGTTTGAATGTGTCCTTAACATAGCGCTTAGAACCTACAGTACTGGTAATCTTATCAAAATCATACTCATAGGCCTCGTCGCTCTTAAATAGCATATGGCAAGACCATCTGCTATATAATGCATCATTTAGGGCTTGAGGCTTCATACATCCATTTTCCCAAGTTAGCTGGATTCCTAGCTCATCTTCAAACTCTTTCTTTAATGCCTTTACGTCTTTAATTAGACCCAAGTTACTTCTGTAATAATAGTATTGCTTTACAAATGGGATAACTGCTATCCAAATGAACAGACCAACAATCAAGGCAATCATAAACCTACCAAAACTAGCTGTTTTTGGGAAGCTCAACTTGTTTAAGCGGAGCAGATGGTCTACTAACTCTGTCTGATTTTGTCTGACTGGGCTGGCTTCTGAGTTTACTGCTTTTTGTTGCCATAACTATATTAAAGCTTATGTTTACAGGGAGGGCAAGTTGAGTTTTGATCTTCGGAGATATTTCATGGTTAGTATTATTATGGCCAAGATAACGGTTATTGGTGTCAATAAAATAATTGGTAATCCAACAGTTGCTTTACTTTGTGTAGTGACAGTACTGAGTTCTGTTGGTTTGGCACCTGACACTTTGAGTTCGAACTGGCCGATTGGCTCTGGGTTTAAGGCTTGGTAGCCGTCGTTCTGCGGGCTTACTGTTGCACTAGTAGATTGATTGTCGCCCTGGGTAGTTACGGGTTGCTGAAGCTCGTTTTGGTTGAACTGTAGGCTGGTTTGTCTGGCGTAAACATCGGCTTGGGGACCAACCAAAACAAGAGCAAGGAAAAATACATAGAGCAGCTTCTTCACTATTTTTTGCCTTCTAATACAGATTTATAAACGCCTAGAGTTTCACACGCCATTTTTGACCATGAGTAGTTCTTGAGTTGTTTGTGGCCGTTCTTTACCAAGCTGTCTGCCAGGGCGGGGTTAGTTATTACTTCATCAATTTTAGCGGCCATATCGAGGTAATCTTTGGGATCAAAGAATTGGGCGGCTTGGCCATAAACTTCGGGCAGACAAGTCGCATTTGAGCTGACGAGTGGCGTCCCATGAGCCATTGCCTCTAAACCAGGCAGACCAAAACCCTCGCTTAAGCTAGGTAAGACGTAAGCAGCCGCATTTTCGTACAGCCATTTTAGTTGGCCGTCACTGACAAAACCGGGCAATATGATGTCATCTTTGACTGATGAGTTCTTCAAAGAGTTTTCTAATTTTTCGAAATATTGCTCTTTTTTGCCAGCAAGAACCAGAAGCAGATTGGGGTGTTTTTCTTTTAATAAGGTGAAGGCTTTTATTAGACACTCAATGTTTTTATGAGGTAGGGGCGACCCAACGTGAAGCAGAAAGGCGAGAGCTGAGGGCTGAGGTCCTAGGGCTGAGATAGCTTCTGGGGGGGTAGCCTCAATCTCTGTAGGTGGCTCGCTTGATTCATATGTAACAACTATCTTTTTCTTCGTAAAAGGCTGGAGCTTAATTAAGTCTTGGCCAACAAAATTGGTTGGAACGATTATTTTGCGGCTGGCTCGGTGCGAATGCCAAAACAAAAATTTATATCCGGCCATTCTAATCCAATGAAGAAGTGTCGGTAGTTTGCCAGCGCGAGTGAAGCGGAGCATGGTCAGATCGTGAGTTGTTGTAATGCGCGGCTTACTATAAAAAACCGGCTCCATCGGCGTCATTGCAAAGTGTACCAAATCCGCTTGAAGCGAGTTCAGGAATTTTGCAAAAGTAATCTGATCAGCTGGGTTAAATGAAAAGCGTTTGTACTTACAGGCAACAGCTTTAAAGTTTGGGGCGCTCGGCTGCCAAGTGTCGGTTGGCTCAAGTAGAATGATGTAGTTATTTTCTTTGTCAATTTTCTGTAAGTGCTCGACTAGCCGATCAGCGTAGCGCCCAGTACTGGAGCGGCGGATGCGAATATCAATAACAATTGTTTTCCCCATTAGCTATAATTATAAGTAATGAGGCAGAGATTAAGAAGTATTTCGACCATAATATTTTTGGTGTTAGTTGCCTACATGCCGTTTCATGTACTTCTTGCGACGTGGGTTGGTTCTAGTCTTGGTGTAATGACAGTCGCCAAGATATTTAAAGATGTATTTGCTGTAGCAGGGCTGTTAATTGCCGCCGCGGCCGCTGGCAAAACACAGCTTAGAGCATTGCTTAAAAATAAGCTAACAATCCTGATAATGGCTTATGGCCTGCTAACAATTGTGCTGGCAACATTTCGCTCGACAGAACAGGATGCCGAAGTCTTAGGAGTCGTCTATAACCTTAGGTTTTTTGCGATTTTTATTTACGGCGCGATAGTCGCCGGCTGGCCGGAAAACAAGCACCTGCTCAAGAAGACCTTGCGGTTTGCGCTGGTGAGCGGGGCGGTAGTCGCTATATTTGGTATAGTTCAATACCTAGTGCTACCAAACAACGCGCTGAGTCATCTGGGCTATAGTCGAGCCAATGGTACACCGCCAGCTTTTTTCATAGACGAAAAACCAGATTTAGAACGGTCAATGTCGACGCTCAAAGACCCAAACTCGCTGGGATCTTATATGTTAATAATAATTGCGCTAAGTCTGGCCTTTAGCTTGTGCGCTACAAGAAAATTAAAAAAACTCTATATCAGTGTTTTGCTACTTAGCCTGGCGTGCTTGTGGTTTAGTTTTTCGAGGGGTGCACTAATAGGGCTGGTTGCAACAGTGGCTTGTTTGTTGGCACTGGAGCCGACCAGCTTTGAATATCTAAAAAAGTATCGCAATAGGATTTTGCTGAGCCTAGCGGCTTTACTATGTATAGCCACTTTGTCGGGACTTGCTCTACGTAATTCCTATCTAGTTAAAAACGTTATATTTCACGCCGACGAACAAACCGTGCTGGAGAACCCTAACCAACTACGAGCTAGATTCTTCAAAGAATCAATCAGTAGAATCGCCCATAACCCACTTGGCTCAGGCCCTGGTACGGCAGGCCTGACATCAATTCGCAATCAGACTCAGGGCACTATTTTAAACGAGAATTACTATCTGCAAATAGCAGAAGAAGTCGGCTGGCTGGGCATAATAATATTTGTAGCGATTTTATTTACGGTTATAAAAAAGCTTCTTGGCTTGCGTCATTTGCCAGCCGGCAGAGCACTTCTAGCTAGTTTGGCGGGTCTATTAATAACCTCGCTGCTAATTCACACTTGGTCCAACGAAACCATAGCCTACACCTGGTGGGGCCTATCCGGCCTATTGTTGTCTGTTAAGAGCTAACTTTATCGATGGCTGACTGTAGTTGTTTTGCCGATCTTGATGCGCTAAATTTGGCAGCCTGGCTGTAGCCTTCTTTTACCATTCTTTTACATAAAGCAGGGCTATTTAGTAATTTTTCTATGGCTTTAGTCGTTTCCAGAGGCTTTGCCGCATTGACTAAAAGTCCAGCTTTTCCAACTACCTCCGGCAACGAGGAATTATTACTAGTAATAACTGGTATGCCACAAGCCATTGCTTCTAATGGCGAAATGCCAAACCCTTCATAATGTGGGATAAATACGTACAATGTCGCTCCGCTGTACAGTGCTGCTAAATCCTCATCTGCGATGTATCCAGTGCGGACAATATTTAACCCCTGATCCACAAGTCTGTCGGCCTCTGCGTGGATTTCATCATTAAGCCATCCTTTACCGCCTGCCAAAACTAAGCCATATTCTTCCAAAACTTTTTTAGGTAATTTTTGGTAGGCTTCAAGTAAACCAATAACGTTTTTTCTTGGTTCGATGGTGCTCATATATAAAAGATATTTCTTAGGTAATTTTAGCTTATGCTTTACTCTTGCAATTTCACTGGACGAAGTACGTTTGAACAATGACATGTCAATGAAAGGATTAACAATAGATACCCTATCTAGCGCTATGCCGTAATACTCAGACATATCTTTTTTGCTGCACTCGGAGATAGTGATTAAATGGTTGGCTTTTTTTATTGTTTTGGGTACAAATTTGAGCATGTAGTCTTTGTTCGGTCCCGAACTGTACTGACCGTAAAAGACGAACGACAGGTCGTGTATTATAGCTACTGAGCGCTTGTTTAGTACGAGTGGCCATCTTACAAAATTTGGAAAAAGTATTACGTCTTTTCTGCTGGCACCAATAAATGCATCAATAGGTAAGGGTACGCCATTTTTGAAAAGACCTGTATATATTTTGCCAGGGAACCACCTAATTAAACGATAATTCAATGAATCTGTTTTTGGGATGGGCGGGGTAAATTTTCTATAGAATAATCTGAAACCAAACAACTTGATTTTTTGTTCAGGGAATTCTTTATGGTAAGCTTCGATCAATCTTTTTGTGAATGCGCCGATACCGGATCGCTCTGCAATTATGGCACTGGATTCGATAAATAATCTCATTTCAAAGCCTCTTTGTATAAAGGTATTATCTGCTCTTCAACAATTTTTTGAAAATCAAAGTTCTCGATAGCACGTTTTTTTGCGTTTTGACCAAGCTTTGACGCTAGTTCAGAGTTGCTAATCAATTCTTGTAATGCCTCTGTTAACAAAGCGCTATTTTTTGGCGGGACAAGTAAACCACAAACATTTGACTCAACAATTTCAGGTATGCCACCGACATTTGTGGCTACAATAGGCAACCCAGCCATGCATGCTTCCGCTACAGCTATGCCAAATGATTCATGGTAACTAGCATGCACAAAGTAGTCCATCTGGGCTAGGTAGTTGTCGGAATTATTAACATATCCAACAAACCTGACTCGGTTTGCTACACCGAGCTTCGTGGCTAATGACTTGTAAATCTCGCCATTTCCGCTTAGACTCCCAACTAACCACAGCTCCCCGTCAAAATTTACTAGTTTAGAAAAGGCTTCGAGTATTTCCTTTATCCCCTTGTCAGGCACCAGGCGGGATATTGCTCCAATAACCGGTTTTGTTTTGTGCGCGGGCACTGGCGCATAAATCGGGAAGACACCGTTATGGATGGTAGTTAACTTACCTTTTAGTTCGCTTGCTACCTCAATTATTTTTTGTTTTTCCGAATCACTGGTACAAATTATTTTCCGCGTGTAGTTTGCGCACGCCAAAAGCCATTTTTGCATCCGTGGGTGTGGGTGATTCTTGCGATCTAATAAAAATTTTAGATCGCCATGATCGGTCCAAAAAACGTTTTTTCTCAAAATTCTTGCCGCCCAGGTTGCAAAAACGAAATCATCTCGGCTTTGAGGATGGACAATGTCAATCTTCTTAGAGATGATTACATATATATACCAAGCCGAAGTGTACAAAGCACGTAAATAATATAGCCTATCCCAAGACTGTTTTTCGTACCAAAGGCCTTTGATGGTTTTAATCTGCTTGAGTTTGCACTTATCTAGTATTGCCTTGTGCTTGGTTACGACAAAAGGTTCGTGGCCAGCTTTTTTAAACGCCAGCCCAAAATTATATGCATACTGTTCAGCTCCGCCCGTATCTTTTTGGTATGCATTTCTTATTATCAGTATATTCATTTAGTAGAATTTTAACATGTATGAGGTATCCATATCTGATAGAATAGATATAATGCAGAAAATTTTTAAAAAAGAAAATCGAGCTGTTTTAAGAGAGTTAGTCGTAACGGATTTTAAGCTACGGTATCAGGGCTCGATACTTGGGTATGCCTGGTCATTACTAAGACCACTTTTCATGTTCTCCATTACATATCTAGTTTTTGCTGTCGTTTTCAAAGCAGGTAAAGGAGTGCCACATTACCCAGTCTACTTGCTGTTGGGGATTGTACTATGGACTTACTTTGGGGACGTTACGACTCAGGGTATTGGCGCAATAGTCGCTAGGGGTGATCTGATAAGAAAGATTAGAATCCCCAGATGGTTAATAGTGCTATCTGTGAGCATAGGAGCGACGATCAACCTACTTCTAAACCTAGTAGTTGTCTTAGTTTTTATTATCATTAGTAAAACCCCCATATCTGCAGGCGTACTTTTTTTGCCAATTTACATTGCGGAAATATATCTTTTTGCATTGGGTATTTCACTATTTCTTTCTGCTTTATATGTGCGGTATCGCGACATAAGCTACATATGGGACATCATAACTCAAGCTGGTTTTTATTTAACACCAATTTTGTATCCAATTACGAAAAACGCGAATCTATTGGCCTCACACTGGACGGCTTTGAAAGTAATGTATATAAATCCAGTAGCACATTCTATTCAGGGTATAAGGAATGTAGTCGTTACTCAAGAAACACTTACAATCTCTGAAATTTGGAACAGTAACTACGCTTGGCTACTCCCTCTAGGAGTAATCTTGGTATCGTTGGTATTTGGAGTAGTGTATTTTAAAAAACAAGCCAGAACTTTTGCGGAGGATATCTAAAATGACGGACGAAGTTGCAATCGAAGTCAGTAATTTATCAAAATCGTTTAACCTACCGCATGAAAAAAGCTCAAGTATCAAAGGCCTTTTCCTGAACATTTTCAGAGGTAAACGTAGTTTTGAAAAGCAACAAGTCTTAGACGATGTTAACTTTGAGATAAAAAAGGCGAATTTTTTGGGATTGTCGGGCGTAACGGAAGCGGCAAGAGCACACTATTAAAGATGTTGGCCGGTATTTATTCGCCTGATAAAGGGGCTATAAAGACCAATGGCAAACTTACCCCGTTTATCGAGTTAGGCGTAGGTTTTAGCCCAGAACTATCAGGCAGGGAGAACGTCTTTCTTAACGGTGCACTGTTGGGGTTTTCTCACAAGGAAATGGAAGGTATGTATGAAAGCATCGTCGAGTTTGCCGAATTAGAAGAACACATGGACAAAAAACTGAAAAACTACTCCAGCGGCATGCAGGTTAGGCTAGCTTTTTCTATAGCAGTTAAAGCAAAAAACGATATATTAATTTTTGACGAGGTTCTGGCGGTAGGTGATGAAGCATTCCAAAGAAAATGCATGGACGTTTTTTGGGAGTACCGCAAGAACAAACAAACGGTGGTACTCGTGACTCACAGTATGGACAATATCAGGAACCTATGTACAAGAGCATTAATGTTATCCGACGGTAAAGTTGAGATAATCGGTAGTGTCAAAGACGTGGCAAACGCCTACCTCAGAAGTAATGAAGATAAACCAGAGGCGAATAGCGGTGACCAAAGCACCTCAAAGATCAAAATAACAGGTTGCAAACCTGTATACAAACAGAATGAAACTATGAAGCTAAATCTCGCATGGCCAGAGGGTGAAGACGTAAAGAAGGCAGGTGTTGCCATATTCAATAAAGATGATAGGTGTGTATTCGCTAGCAACACAGGGGAAAAAATAATAAAAGGATCGGCTATTCGTTATTCTGTTAGCTTGAATTTGGGCCCGGGTAGGTATTACTTGAGCGCCGCAATCTATGGTCCTAAGGATCGTAGTATTGAGTTTGCTGATAAGGTTTGGAAATTTACAATTCGAGATGATTTTAATAGCGAGATTTCTGGTATTGTTAGACTCGACTATGCTTATGAATAACGGGTCAAAAAGCAACATATAACAAGTGTGAGAATATGTCTGTAAAAATATCCTGGCCAGATGTTGAAAACGTTGGTATGGTCGGTGTGGCTATCGTTGGTTACAATAATGAGTATGTTTTTGGCAGCAACACCGGCACGCTACTTCTAAAGGGGGTCAATTGATTACAAAGTTAAGCTTGATTTTGGGCCCAGACTCTTACTATTTGTCATCTCTCATTAAAGACAAAGATGGTCACGTTATTGAGTATGCTAATAAATCCTGGAGGTTCACCATACAAGATGATGGCAAGGACAGCGATACAGTAGGTGGGCTAACAGGCCTACCTTATAGCTATAAGAACTAACAGGCACTACAGGCGGATAAATATACTTGCATAATTACATATTTTATGGTAGTATTTTAGCTATGCAACAATTATTACCTCCAACCATGCGAAGCCAAATCTTTGGCGGAGAAAAAGAAAGAAGAATATTTACTAATGCGCTAGACGAGGTTCACTCGCTTTATGGTGAGATGAACAAGCAGCTTGTTACTCCAGATATTGATGTAGTTTGGGCCTTGTCTACGCCCGGCACTGTAAAAGAGCCGGCAAGCTTCCCTGAAGGAGAAAAAGACAACCCCTACGAGGGCACGATGTTTAACAAAGGTACTATAGTAAGGTCTGTAGAGATTGTTCTCGAAGTAACAGCTCTTCGTCTTGGCAAGCCGGTAAGTGGGGTAACCAGAGAGGACGTAGCCTTGCATGGGCCTACTCTATACTATAACGGTGAAAGCGAACAGAACCCGGGTACTCGATTTCCGCAACAAAACCAACATTTCTTAGAGCTTTCGCAACAGCAAGACTTCCCGATACCTCCAGAAAAAGTCGTTATTTGCCCAATAATCGAAGTTAATACCCCTGGCCAAGTTAAGCAGCTAGCCGAATATTTAACCGGCAAACTGCCTGATACTAGAAAGGTGGCTGTCGTCCATGGTGTGCCACATGCCGCGAGAACCGGGCGTTATCTTGAAAAGTATAAAGGAGATTTTCCTGAAAGTACTACTATGGTTCCTTTCCTCGTTGATCAAAACGAAAAAGGGAATCAGTCCAGGCTAGCTGTCTTGGAAGCCGGCAAGGCGGCAATATATGGCGCAAAGGGCGATTTAGACGCACGATCTAGCTTCTTTGGTGAAGATGGGCCACAGCACCCAAGACCAAGAATAGATCTTCGTGGTGACCTAAGGCAAAAAGGCTTATTGCCAAAACCTAGGTAAAGCCCTATTACTCAAGGGGTAAAAACGTTATAATAGTGTGGAGTAAATAAACTCCACACTTTTTGTGTGGCATAAGGGGTAATATGTTTAAAGATAAGGTGCTCTTGATTACGGGTGGGACTGGATCTTTTGGTAACGAGGTTTTAAAAGGCTTCCTAAACACCAACATTAAAGAAATACGTATCTTTTCGCGTGATGAGAAAAAACAAGACGACATGCGGAAGCGTTACGCCAACCCTAAGCTAAAGTTCTATATTGGCGACGTTCGAGATATAACGAGTCTTGAGACGGCGATGAAAGACGTAGACTACATCTTCCATGCAGCGGCACTCAAGCAAGTGCCATCGTGTGAATTTTTCCCACTACAAGCAGTTAAAACTAATGTTATTGGTACAGACAATGTGTTGACGGTCGCTATTAGGAAAAAGGTGAAGAAGATCATTTGTCTCAGTACAGACAAGGCTGCTTACCCAATCAACGCAATGGGTACTAGTAAAGCAATGATGGAAAAAATAATAATTGCCAGAGCGCGTGAGTTGGGTAACGACTCGGATACGACCATCTGCTTAACCCGTTACGGAAATGTTATGGGCTCAAGAGGGTCGGTTATACCATTATTCTACAAGTTAATTGATGAAGGTAAGCCCCTAACTATCACTGACCCTACAATGACGCGTTACATGATGACTCTAGCCGACGCTGTTGATCTGGTTGTATTTGCCTTTAAGCACGGCAACCAAGGTGATTTATTTGTCCAAAAAGCTCCAGCCGCAGAGATTGGAGTTTTGGCAGAGGCTATAAAAAAGTATAAAAATTCGAAAGCAAAAACAGTGATTATTGGCACAAGGCATGGTGAAAAAGCACATGAAGTGCTTGTTACTCGTGAAGAAATGTCAAAAGCTGAAGATTTAAAAGAATTCTTCAGGATACCGATGGATAACAGAGATATGAATTATAATAACTTTTACCCAGATGGTGATGGTGATGTAGTGCAGTATGAAGAATATAGTTCTGACAAAACACGACGTATATACGAAGATGAGATTATTGAACTACTCAAGAAAATGGGTGAGGTCGAAGTGTGAGGATATTTATTCTCGGCTCTGACGGAATGTTGGGGCATGTAGTCAGGGCATATTTCAGCGATAACAACCATCAAGTTTTTGGAACGACCCGTAATTTAGAGAACGAATTTTACTTTGATGTTACGAAAAACCTGAGCGACCTCAGTAGATACATAGAAAGTATTAAACCGGATGCTGTAATAAACTGTATAGGACTATTAAATCAGGTAGCCGAAGAAAATAAATCTTTAGCAGTGTTAGTAAATGGTTATCTGCCACACTATGCTGACGAAATTTGTCGAAGAGTTAATTCTAAGTTTATACATATATCTACGGACTGCGTATTTGATGGTAAAAAGGGTGAGTACACGGAAGTCAGCCCAAAAGACGCGACAAGCTTTTACGGTCAGTCAAAAGCTATTGGGGAAGTAGAAAATGGGCGGAGCTTAACCTTAAGAACTTCGATAGTGGGACCCGACCCTAACGAAAAGGGCGTTGGTTTGTTCCAGTGGTTTATGAACCAGACAGGCGAGGTTAGTGGTTTTGATAAGGTGATTTGGACCGGTGTCACAACAATAGAGCTAGCAAAATGTATAGAAAAAGCAATCGAAAGTAACTTGTCTGGTCTCAGGCACGTCGTGAATAACCAGAAAATTGATAAGTTCAGTTTGCTACAGCTTTTCAAGACAACATTTGGTAAAAGCATTGAGATAAAGCGAAAAAGTGAATATGTTAGCGACAAAAGCTTAATCCGAAAAACGGACTTTGATTTTGGTGTTCCTAGTTACGAGCAAATGGTCCAAGATATGAGAAAATGGGTTAGCGATCACAAAGAAATTTATCCAAAAAGTCAAGGAGGTAGTCTGTGAAAGTAATGACGATTGTGGGGACCCGTCCTGAGATAATAAAATTATCCGCTGTAATAGCAGAACTCGATAAGTACGCCGAGCATATACTAGTTCACACCGGTCAGAATTACGACTATGAGCTTAATGAAATCTTTTTTGATGGCATGGGCATCAGGAATCCCGATGTTTTTATGAATGCTGCCGGCAATGATGCTGCAGAGACAATAGGTAATGTCATCATTGGCGCCGATAAGCTAATGAAAGAGCTTAAACCAGATGCAGTCTTGCTTTATGGTGACACAAATTCTTGTCTTTCGGTTATTTCAGCAAAAAGAAACAAAATCCCTGTTTTCCATATGGAGTCGGGCAATAGATGTTTTGACCAGAGAGTGCCAGAAGAGCTGAATCGAAAAGTGGTGGATCATTTAAGTGATATTAATATGACTCTAACAGAACACGCCAGAAGATACTTGATGCGTGAGGGTATACCGCCTGAAACGATTATCAAAGTTGGTTCTAGTATGAAAGAAGTGCTGGCCAATAATCAAAAAAGTATAAACAGAAGTCAAGCTCTGAGGGACTTAGACTTAGAGCCAAAGAAATATTTTTTGCTCAGCGTTCATCGTGAGGAGAATGTTGATAATGAGAAGAACTTTAAAGATCTAATCGATTCCATTGATGCTATTTGTGAACTATATAAATTCCCTGTTATTTTTTCAGTCCACCCCAGAACTCAGAAACTAATTGATAAAAACGAAGTTAAGTTACATGAGTTAGTTCGGTTAATGAAGCCATTGGGGTTTGCCGATTATGTACACTTACAGCAGAACGCATTTTGTGTGATATCTGACAGCGGTACTGTTACCGAAGAGTCGTCACTACTAGGGTTCCCTGCAATTACAGTTCGACAAGCCCACGAACGGCCCGAAGGCATGGATGAAGGTACGCTGATAATGACGGGGCTAGACAAGGAGACGGTGTTAAACTCTATAAAAGTTGTCACATCTGGCACAATGTCTGTCGTAAAAGACTACGATGTTGAGAAGGTCTCCCAAAAGGTTGTGAGGATAATCATGAGCTACACTGGTTACATAAACCGAACAGTATGGAAAAAGTAGCGAAGGACAAGATGGTTTTTTGTAGATCTTTATATCAGTGTCGTAATATATGTTCAAGAATGAACGAACCTTTTGTTGGCACTAGGGGCGGACGATGATATACCTAAACTGCGAAGTTAAAAGTGGTCTAGGGGAAGACACCTTCTGGACTTGGTTTGAGAGAGAATTCCCTAACTCAGTATTCAAAGAGCCAAAAAAGTTGAATGATGACGATATCTTACTTAGGTACTCTACTCTAGGGTTTTTACCAATTGAAGGAAAGCAGATGGCACTATGCTGGGAGCTTTACCCCGAAATGAAAGGGCTATTTAATACATCTTACTTTGATGAGCGTATGAAAAAGGTTGACAATGCAGCACGCTACGCAACTTACCGTACTGTTGCTACTGAGGAAACTGCAAAAAACTATCAGAAGTATGGTCAGGTGCGTGTTATACCCATCGGTGTGAACACAGATCTTTACAGACCTCTTAAAAACAAAAAAGCATTGAGAGTGAAGTATGGTTTACCGGAAAATAAAAAAATCGGCATATGGATAGGTACTCGTCACCCAATGAAGGGTATTTCTAAAATGTTGGAATATGCTAATGTAAACCCTGATATTGAGTGGGTAATGGTATGGAAATGGGAGATGGAAGAGCTAAAGATAAGTGGAGTGCATAATTTTGTAAAAATTGAGCAGCAACAGATTTGTGAGCTTCTCAATGCTTCTGATTTCTTTTTGGCAACTAGCCAGCTCAGGCCATACTATATGGCAGAGTGGGAAGCAATGGCGACAGGTATACCTTTTGTTCATTTTGGTGGAGCCGAACGTGAGTTTTACCCTTCTGATAATCCCAGAGATGATGTCTTCAGCATGGGTTGGGACAGGAAGAGCGTCAAAAAGAAGTGGGTTGATTTTTTTAGGGAAAAGGGTGTCAAATGGTAGAGGTCTCGATAGTCTGTCTTATATATAAGTCAAAGGTGTTGGCTGAAGCCGTGTATGAATCTGTGAAGAAGTACACACCCAAGTTGTCTACTGGGGAGGCAGAGTTCTTCTTTATTGCGAATGATCCCACGGAAGAGTTAGTAAATTATCTTGATGCTGAAAGTATACCTTATTACTTGAATATCAATGAGCATCTGAGTGATCAGGAGTTATTCGGCTTGGGGATTGGCTCACCAGAGTATATAAGAAGAGTCTATCAGGGTTACAACGCAGGAGTTCTCAAGGCCAAAGGTCAAAAGGTTGTGCTGGTAAATAGCGATAACTTTTTTAGTGATGACTGGCTTGAAAACCTGCTTAAGTACTCTGATTATAAAAAAGTGGTTTGTTCAACACTGATTGAGCCAGGACAAGAAAAGTTTAGTGTGTTCCCGTTTGCTATAGAGAAAAACTTTGGTAGGACACTGGAGGATTTTGATGAAGTTGGGTTTACGGCGTACGCTAGCAGGTTGAGTAAAACTGGTTTTTCTTCTGGGGGAGCTTACATGCCATGCTTACTTTACAGGGACGTAGCAATTATAGCCGGGCTTTACCCGGAAGGTAATATTGCAGGTGAGTCTTTTGATCAGATCATTCGGTATGGCGATGAGGATTTTTATCGCAGACTCTCTCAGTTTGGAGTCGAACACATTACGGCGAAGGATAGTATTGTGTATCACCTGAAAGAAGGTGAGAAATCTGAAAGCCTATCTGAGGCTAAGCTTTTCAAATCTAAGAAAACTAATGTACCGACGCTCGGTAAAAATCATGTTGTTAGTCCCGTTTCGCTAACAAACTATATACAACCTGCCTCGGAACACGCTGATATAATGAGTTTGTTTTCCAAGAAGTTTACGGCGTTTATCATTAATCCAACTAGTCTTTCTGAAGTGGAGAATAGCATTAAAGTGATAGAAAGTTTCAACTGTGCGAACGTTGAGACGGTGCTAATCAGCAGCAATAGAAGCCACGTAGCACAGTGTAAGAATCGCGTTAAGTCTATTTACACAAGGCAAATAGACAAAGCGATATACGACGAACTGCATCATATGTACGGTGAGTTTGCGATTGTCATAAATGAACAATGCACATACGCTGACGACCTGCTAGATAAAGTTGATGATGTGAATTCTATTTATTACTTTGGTAGTGAAGACACAAGCAATAGTCCGATAATTGACAACGTTGGAAAATTTATTATCCCTAAAAGGGTAATCATCAATAATATACCGCTGTTTCTTGGCTATATTTTTGAAAAGAACATTCAGCATCTGATATTTGACGGCATAATGGTTCATAATATTGCCCCTGAAAAAGTTGTAGATCCACCAGAACTACAACCAGCAACGGTGGAGCCACTCACAACAAGAGTTGTTAAAAAATATAAAAAAGACGGCGTAAAAGGTATAGCAAAGTCTATTGCAAACAAGGTGAAAAAACGAATATGAAAAAGTCAAATCTTCCTAAAGTTAGCATCATTATTCCTGTATATAATGGATCAAACTTCTTGAAAGAAGCGATCGATAGTGCATTAGCACAAACGTATAAAAATCTAGAAATAATTGTTGTGAATGACGGGTCTGCCGATCAGGGAAAGACAGAAAAAATCGCCATGTCATACGGTAGCAAAATAAGATACTACAAAAAAGTAAACGGTGGGGTATCAACGGCTTTAAATCTAGGCATAAAGAAGATGACTGGTGACTATTTTTCATGGCTTAGTCACGATGATATATACTATCCAAAAAAGATCGAAAATCAGGTACGTTTTGTAGAGTCACTAAAAAAATAAAAACGTTATTGTGTATGCGAATTACGCACTACTGCAAGATAGCAGAATAGTGCCTGTAGAACTTAACCACGAACAGTTAGTCCGTAAGCCAAAGTACTCTCTATTAAGAGGCAGTGTGAACGGCATAACTCTTCTTATACCTCGTAGTATTCTATCTGATGTAGGGGAATTTGATGAGGAACTAAGATGCACCCAAGATTATGATCTATGGTGTAGGGCGTTTCGTAAGTACGATTTTGTACATATGGAAGAAATACTTACTGTTACTCGGATCCATGGGGCCCAAGATAGTGCAGTATCTCCAAACGTAGTCAAAGAAGGCGATATTTTATGGAAGAGGCTGATAGAAGAACTTAGCGATAAAGAGAAAATAGAGTATGAAAACACGGTATATAACTACTATTATGAGATGTCTAAATTTCTACGGACTACGCCTTATAAAGGCGCGTTAGCGTACAGTTTAGATAAGGAAAAAGAGTCGCTTGAGAAGACTAAGCATAACGAATCTGAAAAACTAGTCACGGTAGTAATCCCTTTTCGAAATAGAGTAAATGACACCTTAAACTCCATAAAATCTGTTCAAGAACAGACGTACAAAAATACTGAGATTATCCTTATTGATGATGCTTCAACAGAAGATGTTTCCTCCTTAGAGAACTATGTTAAAAACTTACAAAACGCATCGTTAATAAGTCTAGAAAAAAACTTAGGTCCTGGCGGGGCTAGAAACGTCGGTATCAGAGTCGCAAAAGGAGAATACGTAGCTTTCTTAGATTCTGATGACGAATTTATCTCTGAAAAACTGCAAACTCAAATCGAAGCAATGCGCTTACATAACCCGCACGTAAGTTACACGGCGTATACTAAAAAAACTGAAACCGATGAGTCCGTTATTGGAGGCTACGGTATCTCTGGTGTGGTAATTCCGCGCTTAATAAGTAGCTGTCCTATAGCGACACCGACGGTTATCGTAAGAAGGAAAATATTACTAGATGAAGGTATATTTTTTGACGAGTCAATAAGAGTAGGAGAGGATACGTGTTTTTGGCTGGAAATAGCAAAAAAGCACGAAATACTTTACGTCGATAAACCGCTTACAGTAGTTAACGTAAATGCATCTACTAATGCGTATGATAGTAAAAAGTTCATAATTGGGCTCAAGAATATTCTTGCATACTTACTTAACGATAAATATTATTCCTCATTCTCTTACGACATTGCACTACTTTGTAACGATTACTATCAGGTAAACAGATCAGATAGGCTAATGTACGAAAACGGGCTTGTGTTGGAGGATTACTGGAAGCCGTCAGTATCGCAATTTATAAAACATAAATTGAAAAAGTCTTTACCTTATCTCGTAGTAAGGAAGTTCCGTGCCAATGGCCTAAGAGGGGTTGCTGCTGCTGTTGTTAAACGAGCTAAAATAAGAACCTAACTAATTAACATTATATTCCATCGGTAAACCAGCAGGTATTAGACCTAGCTCAGTGCTGGATATAGTAACGACGTCTGCCCACTTATAGCCATGGCTAAAGAAAGTCTCTTCGTTGGGGAAGCCTCGTTTCTTGCCATTCTCAATGAGGTAAATGCCGCCAGAACTGGGGGTTTTTACCACCTTGTTGTTCCTGTAGTTAGTGTCGTAGGGCATCGGTAAACCAGCAGGTATTAGACCTAGCTCAGTGCTGGATATAGTAACGACGTCTGCCCACTTATAGCCATGGCTAAAGAAAGTCTCTTCGTTGGGGAAGCCTCGTTTCGTACCAATATGTACAAGGTATACGCCAGTAGACCCAGGTGTTTTTACAAGTTGCCAATTTCTATAATTAACATTATATTCCATCGGTAAACCAGCAGGTATTAGACCTAGCTCAGTGCTGGATATAGTAACGACGTCTGCCCACTTATAGCCATGGCTAAAGAAAGTCTCTTCGTTGGGGAAGCCTCGTTTCTTGCCATTCTCAATGAGGTAAATGCCGCCAGAACTGGGGGTTTTTACCACCTTGTTGTTCCTGTAGTTAGTGTCGTAGGGCATCGGTAAACCAGCAGGTATTAGACCTAGCTCAGTGCTGGATATAGTAACGACGTCTGCCCACTTATAGCCATGGCTAAAGAAAGTCTCTTCGTTGGGGAAGCCTCGTTTCGTACCAATATGTACAAGGTATACGCCAGTAGACCCAGGTGTTTTTACAAGTTGCCAATTTCTATAATTAACATTATATTCCATCGGTAAACCAGCAGGTATTAGACCTAGCTCAGTGCTGGATATAGTAACGACGTCTGCCCACTTATAGCCATGGCTAAAGAAAGTCTCTTCGTTGGGGAAGCCTCGTTTCTTGCCATTCTCAATGAGGTAAATGCCGCCGTTAAGATTCACAAGCGTATGAGTAGTGGTGCCGAACCAGTCGGAGAAGATGCGCCAGAAGTTACGGTTGCCGTAGGCGCTGCAGCCGTCACCTGTGCCATACATGTTGGCCAGCGCAGCAGCGTTTGGCTGGTATGGTGTGTATGTATAAAGCGCCGCCGTTGCAGAACTTTCTATAAATACATTAGAGCTGCCACAAGCAGAGTTAGGATTGTATAGAATCGAGTTTACTTGATTTGGTTTTTTATATGGCCACCAGCTTTGACCCATGTTATTGAGATAGTAGCGGAAAAGTCGAGCAGATTCGTAAATCTGAATAGAAAAACCTTCATAGTTTGGGTCACATGGTGCTGTGTCGGGGCAGTAAGCACCCATTGGGTATTCGTATTGGGAGCGATATGGCCAGTCGTCACTGGTTAGAGGACCATAAGATTCTTTTTGGATAGTTGTAAGCAGAACCTTTGGGCTAATTTGGTAGCGCTGCGCTGCATCCCAAATGATCTGGGCGGCCGATTTGGCCCCTGCAGGTATGGCAGCTCCACCGTAGTTGTTTGCGGGCTGGCCAGGCGCAGGATCGGTCTTGGGCACTTCCCAGAAGTCCTTAAGACAGGTGAATGGTGCGGGGTTGCCATTCAGCGCCCCCCACTCGGCACGAGTGTAATAACGGCCGGCTGCGGCGTACCATCTGCCGGTTAATTGTGTGCCGTTGGTGTCACAGACAGGCACGCGCGCATTGAGGAAGTTTTGGACTTCTTGCGCAGTCATCGAAGTAGAGTTGGTGAAAACGGAATCGTCAATAATACGCCCAGCTTTCCAGTCGCTAGCACTGACTGCACTAGTTTTTGCCGGCCCGCTAACCGTAATGATACCTACAATTATTAATAGGAAGGGCGTTAGGTGATAAATAAATCTTTTCATAGTGCTACTACTCATTTTGTCACATTTACCTGAACAGTTTCGGCTTTAACAGATGTGCCGTCGAGTTTATTTGCAGTTAGGCTGACTTGCCATGTGCCACTTACGGCCAGCTCACTGGTTGGGACGGAGAACCCTGCACAGGTTGAAAATTCGCGGCTGTAAAGAGTCTCGGCCGTTTTTACAACAGAATTGCCCCCTAGTGTCAGTGAAAGTGAGCAGGATTTCCAGCCTTCACCTGTAAGCTTGGTTTGGACGACAATGTTACCGCCATCTTGCTTAGCAGAGGTGATGCTTGCTGTATTTGCGGCAGGCTGAGTATTGGTTGGCGGAGTCTGGGGTTGGTTTTGTTATCGTCGATTTGTTTTTGCTCTTCGGGGCTTGTCGGCGTGTAGTTGATAGTCTCACCGGCGCTAGTAGTACTAGTAGGAGTCGGCTTAGTTTTGATGAAATTAGTGACTCCCTTTTTTTCAAGCAAAAACAGGAGACAGCCTACAACGAGCAGTGCGGCGATTACCGGGAATACGGGACTTTTCTTCTTCTTTTTGTATTTATCTAAATTAGCCATTTTTGTTTGTTATTTTGTAAGTTTATTGTATCAGTAAACATAAGCAATGTTCAAGTTTTTGTTGTAAGTTGTACAAGAGAGCTAAGTAGGTCTTTTTGGTATCATAGAACTGCATGATTGTTTTTATTATCGCTGGCGGATCTGGGACCAGATTATGGCCACTGAGTACGCCTGAGTATCCCAAACATCTTCTTAAACTAACTGACGAAAATAGTCTGCTGCAGAATACATATGATCGAGCATCGCAGCTAACAAGCACAGATAAGATATTTGTTGTCTCTGAAAAGTCACATATTGAGCACGTCTATAGTCAGCTAGCGAGTCTGCCAAAAGAAAACATCTTGGTCGAACCTGCCCGCAGAGGAACAGCTAGCTGCATTCTGCTAGCATTAGCGGAGCTTTATAAGCGCAGTGTAGATAAGAACGAAGCTGTGCTTTTTCTCTGGGCTGACCACATTATCCGCGATACAGATGGCTTTACGGCAACGATGCTAAGAGCTGGGGAGATCACCGAGGAAGATAACAAGCTAGTCTTTGTGGGAGTTGAGCCTACATATCCTTCAACCGGACTGGGCTATATCAAAAAAGGCAGCAAGCTGAATGGCTGGGTGAGCGCATACGTTTTCGAAGGTTTCAAAGAAAAACCGGACCGCAAAACTGCTACTGCATACTTCAAAAGCGGCAAGTATCTGTGGAACACCGGCTACTTGGTGGGCACTAGAGAAGCATTCGAAACAGAATTTGAGAGCGTCGCGCTAAGCATGAAGAAAGATTACGAAAGATTGAAATCGGCCAAAGACATCGAGGCAGCTTATTTAGATTGTGAGAACATAGCAGTTGATTATGTTTTAAGCGAGAAGGTCAAGGAGGCGGGCGTTGTACCGGGCAGTTTTGATTGGGCAGACGTAGGCTCTTTCCATGATCTACACGAAATGAGCGAGCAAGATGAAAATGGCAATCATTTTAGAGGTGAAAATATAGAAACTGAGCTAGCAAGTAATTGTTACGTGAGAAACGACACTGATACGCCCGTTGCAGTTATCGGTGTAGATAATGTAGTGGTTGTAAATACGCCCAGTGGCATTTTGGTAACAAATAAAAATCACGCTCAAAAAGTCGGCGAAGTCAGTAAGAGATTTAAAAAGTAAGGAGATCTTGATGCAAGCTAACCCACATATATTTAGAGGCTATGACTTAAGAGGCCTAGTCGGTGAAGATTTAAGTGAAGAATTAGCCGAAAACCTTGGAATGGCTTACGGAACTATGCTAAAGAATCAAGGCGTGACCAAGGCCGTAATCGGGCGTGATTGTCGTGAGAGTGGCGAAAACTATGCCACTGCATTAATTCGTGGCCTCAACAAAACAGGTGTCGACACAGTGTACATAGGTATGGTTTTAGTCGGAACTTTTTATTGGTCTCAATACCATTTAAATATCAAGGCGGGGGTGTATGTAAGCGCATCTCATAATCCACCTGAATATAATGGTTTCAAGTTTGCAAATGATTTTTCAGAAACTTTAGTCACAGATGGGATGAACGATCTGAAAAATCTGGTCTTATCTGAGAAATATAGTTTGTCGGACAATGTAGGGAAGAACGATGAGCAGAACATTATCGAGGCATATTATGCGGATATTTTAGCGAGATTACCTTCTCCAAGGTCGTTAAAGGTTTTAGTAGATTCTGGTTGTACTACCGCCGGGGCATTCGCACCAGAGCTAATTAGACGTGCAGGGCACGAAGTCATTGAAAAAAATACAGAAGTTTCGGGTAGCTTCCCACTCGGTGTTGCCGATCCCACTGAAGTAGAAGTGGCCGAGAGGCTGAGTAAGGAAGTCGTCGAAGCCGGAGCAGATATTGGTTTTACTTACGATGCAGACGGAGATCGTATAGGTATAGTTGACGAGAAAGGCGGTATTATTTGGAATGATGTTCTGGTCGCTCTCTTTGCCGCAGACGTTTTGACTGATCATCCAGGTTCAAAGATAATGTTTAATACCCTATGTAGCCAGTTAGTGCCCGAAACTATTGTGCGACTTGGCGGTATACCTTTCATGTGGCGTACCGGTCATTCTTTCTTAAAGAAGAAAAATCAAGAAGAAGGCGCTGCCTTTATCGGCGAACTGTCGGGCCATTTCTTCTTTAGTAAAGACTTCTATAATCATGACGATGGTCTTTATTCAACAATGAGACTTTTAAAATATCTCAGTTCAAATAACGAGCCACTTAGCAGGCATATTAATGATTTGCCTCGGTACATATCAAGTCCAGAGATAAAAGTTTATTGTGCTGATGACAAGAAGAAAGCAGCGATTGAAGAGCTAGCGCCAAGTCTAAAAAAAAGATTCCCAGAAGCCCTGATAATAGATGACGAAAGAGCCGGTGATGGGCTAAGGTTTGAAATGGACGGCCAAATGTTTGTTGTACGTTACTCACAAAATGGACCCTATTTAACAATAAAGTACGAGGCTCGGAATATTGCTGGTTATGAAAGTCTGCGGAAACTTATATATGAGCTACTCCTACAAAATAAGGATATTGATTGGGATTCTAAAATAAATGCTAACGTGCACGCCATAAACACGGAGCAAACAAATGCTTGATTTGTCAGGTGTAGACGCAAATAATAAATGGGCGGTTCTAAGAAGGATTAAAGATGATTTAATCTTAAAAAACGGTTTAGTCATGGACGATGTCGATGAACATAAGCCTTACGGTGGGTATTATAGGTTTTTAGACTCAGAAAGAGAGAAGTTCCTCGAGCTGTTCTACAAAGAACTTGATGTTGAGCTGTCCGGTAATATTAACCCCAAGTTCATGATTTTTGCTCCTGGACAAAAGGTTAGTTTTCAATACCACAATCGTAGGTCGGAAATCTGGAGAGTAATATATGGTGAGATTGAAGCATTCTACGGAGACAGCGATGAGTTGGGGGATTACAAGATTTACGAACTTGGAGAAATTCTAAATTTTCCACTTGGTGCAAGGCATAAAGCAGGCGCTAGCTCAAAGGGGTGGGCTATAGCTGCCGAAATATGGAAGCACGAGGATCCATCCAATCTCTCAGACGAATCAGATATTGTAAGACTTTCTGACGACTATGGCCGGGCCATAAAATGCTAAGAAGGAAAAAAAACGCGCGCTCCAAAATTAACTTTTTGATTAGGGATGATGTCTTTACGCTAGCGTTTAACGTTGCAGTTGAGTACAACGCTTGTTACAAACATGCGCCTTGAGCAAAGTGTAATTATTAACTCTGGAAATGAAGATTAGAGAACACCATTTCGACAAAAAAGACAGAGGACGTACTAAAGGTGTCGCAGCAAATCAGGTTCTTCGCTTATGGAACAAGACCGTCCCAAAGAATCTGTATTTCTAAGAGGCGATCAAGCCAGAATACGAAAATATCTTAGGCGGTTCATTTCAGCAGGGCAACATTGGTTGATAATCTAACGCTTGTTGATGGTGCTGTCGAACTGCTAACTAAGCTAATCGCAGGAATACAAATTAGCGGTAGCTACTGGGTTAGTCATCCAAAAGCAGCTTTTGCCTTAAAGAATCTAGGAAGTTTTTGCAATGGAAGACACTCGAAGAATACCGAGAAGGTTCTTGCCGCAGAGATTGAAATTAACTATTTTGAGTTCAGATGGTTGATTATATACAACATACCAAACCCACACAACTACATGCTAGTCAAGACATTAAGAGACCAAGGAACGTTGATCCTGAAGATACCTGGTATCGTCGAAGGTGATGCAGAAAAAATTGAATGGCTGGGTGGCGCAACCTGCCGAAAATGTCTAGCCGACAAGACTATGGAAGATTGCCGGCCTTGGCCCATGAAACGGGACAAGCAATTTTTGAAATTGATCCGATCAAAGCCGAGGCTAGCCAAGTTGGTACCCGTGAGAATATTGAAAAATCAAAGATTGAGTTTGATGAGCTTTCGGACAATATTTTATCTGTACTAGGAAAATACTAGAGTCGATTGACTTCGGCCGCGCCTAAAATTACGCTAGGGTCTAGGGTCTAGGGTCTAGGGTCTAGGGTCTGGGGTCTATTTTTGTTGCCAGCGCCATGAGTCGGCGCAAGCCTGATCGATGGTTTTTATTGCATGCCAACCAAGCTCCTCGTTAGCTTTTGAACAGTCGGCATAGCAACTGGCTATGTCGCCTTTGCGACGGGGTTTGATCTCATATTTTATAGAGTGTCCGCATGCTAGTTCGAAAGCTCTAATTATCTCCATCACCGAAGTGCCTTGGCCTGTGCCTAAGTTGTAAACACTAAAACCTGGTTTCAGATGAGCTGCAGCTGCTGCATGCCCCAGTGCTAGATCAACCACATGGATGTAGTCACGTACGCCTGTCCCGTCAGGCGTATCGTAGTCGTTCCCGAACACACCAACACTTTCTAGTTCACCTGACGCCACTTTAGCAACGTAGGGAAGCAAGTTGTTAGGAATACCGTTGGGGTCTTCGCCTATTAGGCCGCTGGAGTGAGCGCCGATAGGGTTGAAGTATCTCAGTGAGGTGATTTGCCAGTCGGGGTCGGATACACAAAGATCACTCAGAATCTGTTCGATCATGTACTTTGTTTGGCCGTATGGATTTGTTATCCCGACACCGACCTGTGAAGTTTCTTTGAGCGGCAGCTCGCTAGGGTTGCCATAAACGGTGGCTGACGAGCTGAAAATTAGTTTTTTGACGCCTACCTCATGCATAACTTCGCAGAGTGTTAGGGTAGAGTCAAGGTTGTTACGATAATACGCAAGTGGTTGAGCGACAGACTCGCCAACGGCTTTTAGGCCGGCAAAGTGTATAACGATTTCAACTTTGTTTTCAGTAAATATACTTTGTAAAGCTACTTTGTCGCATAAGTCTGCTTGGTAAAACTTTATTTTTTTGCCAGTAATTTGCTCGAGCCGATCCAGCACAGAAAGTTTGGAGTTTGCTAGATTGTCTACAATAACGACCTCGTGACCCAGAGAAATCAACTCAACAGCCGTATGACTACCGATATAACCCAATCCCCCAGTTAGTAAGTATGTACCCATCTACTACCCCTATAATTCTAAGCTTAAGTTATCATCGCTGAAGGACTTGCCAGTGTTTTTACTGATAAATTCGTTTCCGAGCGCCGTAGTCTTGTACTGTTGATTTTGGCTTCTGGGTTTGTCTAGTATAGTGGGCGATAAATAGCCATTGTTTATCAGGGCTTTTGTATAGCGAGTAAAGTTTTCATAACGATTGCTAAGCCCTATCTCTGACATGATCTCACGTCTTTTCTTGGGTCTACGACAGAATAGCAGAATTAGTTCATCCACTTGTCCTGTCACTTGTCCTGTCACTTGTCCTGTCACTTGTCCTCTGACTTGGCCTAATGCTTTGGCCTGCTTGAACTCAAGATGCGCTGGCAGAATAGTTAGGAAATAACTTAGGTCATCATCCGTATCAAAAATAGGTGCTGGAGAGCCATTGCTTTCCATAGACTTTTTGATCTTTGGTATGCCGGTACCTTTACCTTCTGTCAAATGTAGCTCTTTGAGAAAGTCTCCAATTCGTCTGTTGCGATACTTGCGAGCTACAACCCGGCCGCTATGTAGCTTCTCTTTGTTTAAGGGCGGCAGTGGGCCAGGGTAGCTGACCATTTCGATACGATCTGAAAAGATACGAATTTCGATAGGGCTGTCGTCTTGATAACTACGGTGGTATACGGTATTAACGACAGCTTCCTCTATGGCCTGGTAGGGGTAATTATAGAATCTTTCTGCTTCAGCACTACCTTCGATTTTGCGTACTCGTTCGACAATAATATGATTTTTGAAATACAACAAAATGTCTTGAAGTTGCTGCTGTATTGGCCCTTTGAAATTTTTTTCAGTGAAACTGTCGCCAACCTCATCTTCGAATATTACAAGCTCAATTTGAGCGCATTGGAAAAATTGGGTGGGGTTATCATTAAATAATAGTAGCCCGATATTTTTAGGTTTCAAATATTCATCTGGTCCGGAAACAATGTTCATTTTTCGGCATAAATCAGCAAATTGCAACGATTCCGATTGTTCTAGTAAGTAGCTGCCAACACTTGCCAGGTGAGCTTTAACTAGTGGCAACTTGATATCAGTAATTTCGGCTCTTTGGTTAACCTGATCATCAAAAGGTATATGGGCTGACATGTTTAAGAGATCTCGCTCCTCCGAGTCAGAAGCTTTCTTGGTTATGGATCCTCGTCTAATGTAGTAGTAAAACTCCTTATTGTTTTTGTTTAGATTGGCGGGTGCCTTATACGGCCTCACTTCTCCGCCGGGTACCCAAATCACTAATATTGTGGCAGTACCTATTTCTGCTAATTCAATTATTGGGAAGTAGTTAGGCCTTAACTGATGACATCTTTCGATTAACTCCTTTTGAATTGTGTCCAAACTGCTCTTGCTTAAACCTTGTGCTGGTAAAACGGGTCTACCGTTTTTCTCCTCTATGCCCAACAAAATGTACCCGCCGCCCCAGTTATTGATATCGTTTGCGAAAGCACATATCGACTGCAGTACGGCAAGTGGGTTCCAGCCGGCTTTAAATTCCAGTCTTTCCCATTCCACTAGTCGTCCGCTTATTAAATCATCTAAATTTATTGGTAAGGCCATTAGTACATTTTATCTTAGTATATGCAAAAATAACACCTAGGCTATTCGACTGTAACAGATTTGGCGAGGTTGCGCGGCTTATCGATGTCGCGGTCAAGCTCACGGGCTACATGGTAGGCAAAGATGTGAGTAACTGTCGCAGCTAGGATTGGTTGGAGCTGCTCGATGGTTTTGGGAATAATAATTAGGTCATCGGCGATTTGTGCGGCCTCTGCTTTTTGGTCGTCGATTACGGCTATGATTGGTCCGCCGCGAGCATTGATTTCTTGCATGTTGCTAGCTGATTTTTCGGCTACGTCACTAGACAGAGCAAGTGCAAAAGTTGGGAAATTCTCGTCGATCAGCGCCAACGGGCCGTGCTTCATTTCGCCGCCGGCGTAGCCTTCGGCGTGAATGTAGCTGATTTCTTTTAGTTTCAGCGAACCTTCGAGCGCCACGGGGTAAAGGTAGCGCCTTCCGATAAACAGGAAGTCTCGGTGATGAGCGTATTTTTTGGCGATTCGCTTGATTTCGCCATCTTGGTCTAAAATTTGCTCGAGCTGGGCTGGGATTTTGTCGAGGCTAGTCAGCAGCTCATCAAAGCCAGTGTAGGTTTTTGACAACTTTAGGGCGATTAAACATAAGACCGTAACTTGGGCGATGAAAGCTTTGGTGCTGGCGACGGCCTTCTCTGGGCCAGCATGACAATAAACTCCAGCGTCGGTCATGCGGGCTAAGCTAGAGCCTGGGGCGTTGACGACGCCGAGCATAAGTATGCCGCTACCTTCGAGTTTTTTCAGTGCAGCAATACAGTCTGCGGTTTCGCCAGATTGCGAGATTACCAATACGGCAGTCGATCGGCTGAGCGGCTCTTTGCGGTAGCGGAATTCGCTAGCCTGCTGTACCTCGACAGGCAGGCCAGCTATTTCTTCAAGTAGATATTCTCCAACCATACCAGCATAGTAGGATGTTCCGCAGGCAATAATAATGATTCTGGTGATATAGTTTAGCTGGTTTTCAACGGCTTCTAGACCTCCAAGTTTGATAATTCCTTCTTCAATCCGGGCTCGTCCTAGCATGGCGCTGCGAACAGTCTGTGGCGCTTCGTGTATTTCCTTGCTCATGTAGTCGGGGAAGTTTCCGGTCCCTGACGCGTCTTGCTCAATCTCAATTAGTTCCGTTGGTCGCATAATATCTTTTAGAGTTTTGATATCAACGATGTGGTAGCCGGAGGCCTTGACGTAAGCTATCTCTCCGTCGTTTAGAAAGACAATCTGCTTTGTTTTTGAAACAATTGGGATTGCATCCGAGCCGATAAATAACTCACCCTCGCCAACGCCTATTGCTAACGGGCTGGATAATTTAGCAGCGTATAATCTCTCATAGTCGTGCGTAGTCGTCATAACAATGCCGTATGCTCCCCTAAGTTCCTGAATGGTGGCAGCAAAAGCCTTCTTAACGTCACGAGATTGCTGGTAGTTGTACTGCAACAGATTTGGGACTACTTCGGTGTCGGTGTCGGAGTGAAAATTGTAGCCTTTTTTCTTAAGAAACTTTTTGATTTCTTGGTAGTTTTCAATGATGCCATTATGAACAACTGCGAAAGCCCCGTCATTAGACAAATGCGGATGAGCATTGCGCTTTACAACTCCGCCGTGCGTTGCCCATCGGGTGTGGCCTATGCCGCAGTTAGCTTGGTCGCTAGCGTCTAGTTCTTTTCTTAGAGCCTCGACTCTGCCAACAACCTTGGTTAGGTTTATTGTGTCGTTACGAAGAAGCGCAATGCCAGCAGAGTCATAGCCGCGGTACTCTAACGACTCAAGGCCGTCGAGCAGATATCCGGTTGCGTTATTATTACCAATGTAACCAACGATGCCGCACATAGGGATTGTCTTTCTTGTTTATGTATAGTCATTGTTTTATATCAAATGGGGGCTCCGGCACACAAACAAAATGGCAACAATTATTTGACACTATACTTTGTGAAGTAAGCCCGTAATCGATTTATTGAAATTTTCAATCGTAAATTCTCTAGACTTTTTGTTTAGGTCTTTGCGGTTATAAATATCTGGGTCGAAGACTCGTAGTCTTTCGATTAATGATTCAACTGTTTGCTGGTCAAAAAATTCACCGGTTTCGCCTGGAACGACATAGTCGAGGGCGCCACCACCACGATATGCAACTACAGGGAGACCTGCCGCCATAGCTTCAATCGGAGCAATGCCAAAGTCTTCGTAGCTGGCGAACAAAAAGGCCGAGTGTTTTTGAAGCTCAGATGCTAAGGCTTCATCTGTCACAAAACCTCCGAAATTTATTGTAGGACCCGATAGAGTGCGCAGTCTCGCTAGATCCGGTCCTTTGCCTATGATCGTTAGTGGTATGCGCAGTTGATTGCAAGCTTTGATAAGTATGTCTATACGCTTTGCAGGCACAACACGTCCATGGGTAATAAATCCGCTTCGCGGTTTTGGTAGATGGTATGTAGTAGTTGGTAGATGGAAACGACTAGAATCTACCGGGGGGAAAACTACTGTAGATTCGCGGTCGTAATAAAGTTTTATATCATTTTTTATATGTGAAGAATTCGCGATGAAAACATCAACTTTTTGGGCTGCTTGGTAGTCTCTTTTTCTCAGGGGTCTGACTAGTAGTCTTAGGCCGAGTCGCGCCAGCCAAGCTGGTTTTACTCCTGGATTTTTTAAGTACTGTTCATAATGTCGCCAATAGTAATGAACTGGTGTGTGGCAATAGCTGATATGCTTTTTGGCTCTAACGAACTTGGCCTCGCCATTTCCGGTAATCGAAATAACTAAATTATACTTGGATAAGTCTAGCCTAGCGAACCACCATTGTCGTAGTAGGGGCAAGAACTTTCGGAGTTGTCTAAATGGGGCTTTTTGTAGATACCCAGTAACTACTTTATTGTCTAGGCGCTTGCGCCACTCGTCCGAGCAATAAGATGTATAAATTGGTGCCTCGGGGAACATTTTGTGAAAAGCTTCGACAACAAGTTCACTACCACCGCCATATATCCAGTCGGTTACCAAGGCTACAGACTTGGTAGTTGGTAGTTGGTAGTTGGTAGTTGGTGGCTTCACTTGTGAGCCTTCACAAATGCGTTTAGTAGTTTCTGGCATGAGACTATTTGTGCTAAAACCAATTCAATTTGTTTTTGGTCCTTCATGTATGCAAGGCTACCAGATAATAACGTAAAATTCTTGACCTCTAGGGTTGAGCCGTAAGCTATTGTATAAAAATGCAGCTTATCATTATTGGTTCTTCTACCAAAACCCTCTGCAATGTTGGCTGAAACTGAATAGGCGGCTCTTCTGTATTGGCTTGTTAAGCTAAACCTCTCATCAACAGGGAAATTTTTCGTTACTTCATAAATAATGACTGCTAGTTTATGGGCTTCTTGCCAAACAACAAGGTCTTCAAAAGATTTAATTCTTTTTTTGCCTTCTACCATATACTACCTACCATCTACTACACATTAGTCGCTGCTGCCTTTGAATAGCCGCAAGAAAACCTGGACGGCTGTCTTTAGGACAATTACGATGTCGAGCCAGAAGCTCCAGTTTTGGACATAATAGTGGTCAAGTTTGCGGCGTTCTTCGAACGGCAAATTCTTGCGGCCCGAAATTTGGGCTAGTCCAGTAAGGCCGGATTTTACACTAAGAATTTGGTGTTTCAGTTCGGATTTATTAAGCTCTTCCTCGATCAATGCTCTGGGGCCAACGAAACTAATGTCGCCCCTTAGAATATTGAATAGTTGCGGTAGTTCGTCTAGGCTGGTTTTGCGAATTATCCTCCCAAACAACGAAATGCGTGGGTCATTCTTTAGAAAATCGCCATTATCGCGGAATTCTTTTGCTAGCTCCGGCTTGCCCATTTTGGCAAAACCAGCTTCTGGGTCTAAACCGCTGTACTTCTTCTTAAGCGAGCGAAATTTGTAAATAGTAAAGTGCTCACTAAAACGAGTTAAGCGCTTACGTCGATAAATCGGCGCGCCGCCAGACACCATAAGACATAGATAAATTAGCAACATGATCGGCGAGAACACAATGATACAGAATAGCGATATTAAAATGTCGAAGAGCCTTTTGGCGACTCTACCCCAGCCAAGTAGTGCGGTCTGGTGTACGGCAATGACCGGGATGTTTTGGAATAGATCGACATCGATATTGCCAAGGAACATACCAGAGTTGCCCGGCACAAAGCGGTAGGCCTTGTGGTGCGTTTGGGCGTAATCAAGCACGTAATCATTGATGCTTTGGTCGCTATAAAGTTCAGTTTGGACGATACTATGCAGCTGGCTGGTTTGGAGCGCAGTTACTGCCTCATCAAAATCTTTATATACACTTCCTTCCTCAATCCCAGTGTAGTTAAAGCGTCGATCTCCAACTACTCCAACAACCTTAAAACCAGAGTCAACATTGGCCAGAAGCTGGCATAATTCTTCTGTAACAGGCGTGGAACCAACCAGTAATATGTGGTTTCGGCCTATACCAATCGAAAACAGGCTGCGCCGTACGGCTCTAGCTATTGTTCTAAATAGCAGTACTAACAAAAAACTAATGCCGAAGCCGTAAACTGGCACCAGCCGGGCGGGGAAGATTGGGCGATTAAGCGCATACTCAGCGCCTATGAGAAACAAAATACCAACAAAAGAGCCTGCCAAAATTCGCACCGCTTCGCTGAATCTATTTTCGTAGACTCGGGACTGGTAAAGACCAAGCAGGGCAAATATCAGCAACCAAAAAACTAGCAGTACGGCAAAAACTAGTAAGTATGTTGTACCATCAATCTGAAATGGTCTAGGTCGGATATCTAGCTTAACGCGGATTAGGTAGGCCATCACAAAGGCTGCCAGCAGCGCCACAAAGTCCCCAATCAAAAGTACAAATGCGTAAAGGAGATTAGAACTATTTTTCATTTGTAGCTACATTGTAACATTATTACCACTGTTACAGATTACTAAAAGGGTGTATGCTTGAAGTTAAGCATGAGCACAAAAAAACTCAATACTAAGAAGAATCGTAAACTGTTGGTTCAATTTACAGAGTATATGGTCAGCGGTGGTGCTTGGTTTTGGGTTGGTTATGGCGCATTCGCGGTCCTAGACAAGGTATTTCATGTACCATTTTGGCCAACCAAAATCAGTAGCTATATAATCGGTGCCAGTGTCAACTTTTTGCTACAGCGCTACTGGGTTTTCAAAACCAAGCGCGCTGGCCAGCAGCTTGGTGACTCGGCTAAGCGCTATTACTCGTTGATGGTGGTGAACTTTGTGCTAGATCAAGGTATAGTCGGTGGTCTAAGAGCTATCGGTATTAGTCCTTACATCGGCCAATTTATCTCTAGTGGTTTTTTTACTGTCTGGAACTGGTTGTGGTACAAGCTCTGGGTCTTCGGCAAAAAGAAACAACCGCCGCGACCCCGCAAACCACACTCGCCAGCACTACATCGTTCCAAACATGTTCGCCTAACGCATGCCAGCAAAGGTAGAAAATAAACATGGAAGAGGACCAGCCGCTATCGACAGTTCGACCAACGATGCGTCAGCAGCAACTGCTAGAGTTTATTGCTGCTTTTATCGCCGAACACGGCTACAGCCCAAGTTATAGGGAAGTAATGAAGGGTTGTAACTATAACTCTGTCGCGACGGCGGCACTGCACATCCGTAATTTGATTGACCGTGGTCATTTAGTTAAACGTGGACGTTCGGCCCGGAGTTTGGAGCTGACCAAAGCTGTGGTAAAAGTGGAAGAGCTTGATGGCCCTACAGCCGCTCAGGAAAAATGGCTAGTAAGTACTATTAACTCAAAGTTTGATCAATATGAGAAGACACCGACAGATGAGTTGCGTGATGAACTTTATGTGCTGGTAGGCGCGCTGAAGGCGGTAGGCCTAGAAGATGCGATGCGCTCTTTTATCCCTCGACTTCCTAGAGATAACTAAGTTTTTCTGTAGGAGTATAATTTATAACATACAAGCGGTGGGTGAGATAAGAAATGAAAAAAAGCCTCAAGAAAACCAAGACAGAGTTGACGTATAGCCTGTTAATACGCTATCTGGTTAGGATAAATTTTACTGTTCTACTAACAATCGTTGGCATTGCTGCCATCGTCTTTTTTATCCTACTTATCAATAGCAACAGTTTAGCTTTGCAGATTATGAGCGAGGGTATCAAGGCGAATCAGCAGCGAACTATTGTTTATGGTTTGCTGATATTTATACTTTTGCTGAACGCCGCTTACACGCTATCATTTTTAAGACTTAGAAAAAATTATAAATCTAAAACCAATCAAAATAGTGATCTTCCAGTCAACAGCTATGAAATAAATATATTCTCGGCATTTAAAGTCTTTGACAAAGATAAATTGCGCAAAGATTTTGAGCATGATCACAGCTCGCGCGAAGCTTGAGTGGTGTTAATTGGTCCTATTGATGTCTTATAATAAGCATTAGATCTATAAAATATGACAGAAAAAGACTATAAGCTTTGGTTGCAGCGTTTTGGTGGCTGGATATTTATCTGGCTAGCTGTGTCTGTCGTGATTCTGCGCTGGCTGTCAATAAACCAACTCAGCAGCGTTTTTGGTAGTGCTAGCTCTTTTCTTTTGGCTTTTGGCCGCTTGACGGGCTTAGTCGGCCTAGTACTTTATGCAATTAACTTACTTCTCGCCGCGCGTACGCGCTGGATGGAAAACTTTTTCGGTGGTCTCAACAGAGTTTATATTGCCCATCATCTAACTGGCGGCATAGCTCTGATACTGCTTTGTTTTCATCCGCTTTTTATCGCGCTTAGGCTAGTCGATGTTCACGTACTGACGACACTACGGGACGCTGCTCGGTATCTTTTGCCGAGAGCAATGCCAACTGACACAACTTTTTCTGACTTTCAGACGGCTGCCTCTATCAACGCCGGCATCTTTGCTTTTGTTGGTATGGTTGCTCTTTTGGTGCTGACTTTTTTTGTCAAACTTCCTTATCGAATATGGTTAGCAACACATAAGTTTTTGGGTGTCGCCTTCATGTTTGCTGGTCTGCATACAATAATGATAAATTCTGAAGTTTCACGCGATGCGTTTTTACGTTACTACTTACTCTTGTGGGTGGTGATTGGTCTGTCGGCTTTTGTCTACCGCACCGTTATGAACAACATATTTGTCAGGCGGTATCCGTATAAAGTAAGTGATATTCAAGAATTTGCCGGCAAAGTAACAGGGCTGGTGCTTGAGCCGATGGAGAAAGCCCTGGATTTTAAGCCGGGTCAGTTTGTCTTCATTAGATTTTTATGGAGTGGCGCCGAGGGCGTGACTCGCGAAGCGCACCCTTTTTCGATTGCTAGTGCACCTCACGAAAGCGGCAAACTGGCGTTGTATGTAAAAAACCTTGGCGACTACACCAGCGGCCTTAAGCATCTAAAAGTCGGGACTGTAGCTGAGCTGGAAGGCGCATACGGAAAGTTTAGTTACACAAATTTTGGCGATCGGCCCCAAATTTGGATTGCCGGCGGTATTGGAGTAACACCATTTCTGAGTATGGCTCGCAGCTATAACCAAGATAGCCCCAATGTTGACATGATTTACTCGGTTGTAAGTCGTAGCGAGCTTCTCGACCAGAAAGCTTTGGCCGAGCTGCTACCAAGCAAGTTTAAGGGCTTTCGTTATTTTGCCTATGCAGGCGACGAACAAGAAGGCTTTTTAACGGCCCAGAAAGTTTCGGATATGGTAGGCGGGCTGGAAGGTAAGGAAGTCTTTATTTGTGGGCCGCCACCGATGATGAAATCTCTGCGCGGCCAGTTAAACAGCATGGGAGTTAGTAATCACCGAATCCACACTGAGGAGTTTTCAATGCAATGAGGCTAAAGAAGATAGTTACTTTTTGTCTGATTCTGACGCTTGGTATGATGCTGGTTATTTTACTCACCGGGCTGCTACTGCCAGAAAAAGTTTTGCTTAAACTTAGTGGTGATAAGAATGTTGCTCGAACAACCGACAGCTCAGCAGCCGATAGTCAGGCCATCGAGACCAAGAGCTCAGACGTCACACAGCAAGCGTCGGCGGGTTCTGCTGCGGCAACTACTCTTGGGCAGTCTCCAACGGCTACCCCAAATACCAGTACAACTGACAGCACCACTTCGACAACCAACGCGAGTGCGGTTGCGCCGACTTTGACGTTGGCCGCATCGCCGACCAGTATAACTGCTGGTGCAAGCTCAGTTTTGTCTTGGTCGGTTAACTCAAACGCAACGCAACTAGTTACTTGTATTGCCAGCGGCGGGTGGAGCGGGACGAAGGCAACTAGCGGTAGTCAGTCGGTTACACCTGCTAGCACTACCAGTTACTCTTTGACTTGTACTAACACCGCCGGAAGTAGTGGTACTAAAATAGTTAGCGTTAGCGTAAACGCTCCTGTAAGTCAGTGTAAAGCAGGCGGGGTTTGTACAGCGGCTGATATAGCCTCACACAATACTAATGGCAACTGCTGGGTGGGTGTGACGGGCGCTGGCTATAACAAAACGTATGTCATAACGTCCGGTTTTAATAGTTCACATCAAAGCGAAACTGGTAAGAACGCTGCTAGTTCTACCCGAACTTGTGGCAAGGTGATAAGCATTGGTACGCTGCGCGGATACGCTGGTGATCATTCGGGTAGCGCCACAATCGGCGGTCAGAACTTCTCATCATGGCTTAGTAGTTTCTATTATGCGGGTTATCAGTAAGAAACAATGAAAAACCCTAGCAAAACTATTGTTTTGAAGTCCAAGAACTGGCACCTAGCAAGTCTGATGGTGATTATAACCATTTCAGTCGCTATACTTTTTGTAGTCTTTTCTAGGCGCTTGGCCCGTATCTACAAAGACGATGCTGAAAGTAGCAGTGTTATCACCTCGGCTATCGGCCAAACTAACAGTAATGGTGTTTTTGAAATTACAGTAAGCGACATGAAGAAAGCTGGTTCTATCCAAAATTATTTCGAGCTAACTGCTGACGAACAGCCAATATGCCTTCCGGTAAAGATAAAAAATGTTAGTGGCAGCGAAAAGAAGTTTATTCCCATTGAAGAGATACGACTAGTTGGTGACGATAACCAAAGCTATACAATTGATTTTGTCCCGTCGTGCATAGGCGGTGTAGGCGGACCGCTACAGACAGGCGAGGAAATGTCAGGGGAACTAGGGTTTATCTTGCCCAACTTCCAAAATAATCAAAGCAGAAAAGTTTACAAGTTTGAGTATAAAACTATTGATAAAAATCTAAAATCTGTTATAATACCAGGTATATATAGTAGTGATATGGTGGTAGACTAATGAATAATCGAGCCAGTAGAGTAGTAAAAACCTTTTATGTAAGTAGCCTTTTTGGCGTTGTTGCCGTGCTAGTTTTTGTCGGCAATGTTTTTTTGCGTCCTAAGCCCAAAAACAGTCAGCTTACTGTAGAAAACAATCAAACAACTGCTGTGCTCGGACAGCAAACTAGTTCGCCTAGCAACAAATTAAATGTTATAGCCACCATCGCAAACCGTGAGAATGATTTGCTTGCCGTTACTGTGGAAGTTAAAAACCAAAGTAGTGATAGAGTAGAGTTCTCGCCTGGCTTGCAATTGAATTTAGTCGATAGCGCGTCGAAGCAGACTTTCTCGATCGTCGCGCCGAGCGGAAAAACCTTTTACGGCGGCGGGCCTTTAGAGCGGGGAGCTGTATCATCAGGAACAATATATTTCACCGCGCCCCAAGATAGATCGTATCAACTGGTTTACACTGAGAACGGCGTAGCTAGCGCTGTAGCAGACATTAAATAGTTTAGTCTTGAAAGCCGATAGGCTTTTCGAGTACGGCAATAAAAAATCCTATAGAATTTTGGCTAGGTTCAATTCTCCAGGCCTCTGCGCATGCAAGCTTCGGTAGCTTGTCTAGACTCAAAGCAGATTGTATAACATCAACATCAACGTGAAGCGCTTTGTGTATGACTCGTTCGTTCTCGTTTTTGTTTAGCGTGCAGGTGGCGTAAACCAAACGGCCTCCCGGCTTGAGAAGTTTCCAGGCTGCTTTTAGGATTTTGATCTGAAGCTGCTGCAGTCGTTTAACCTTTGCGCTAGACCAGGCAGTTGTTTGTTTGTCGTTGCCAGTCAGGGCTAAACCTTCGCCAGAACAAGGTGCGTCTATTAGAATCCGGTCAAAACTTTCTGGAGGGTATTGATCATAGATCTTGCTCGCATCGTGTTTTGAGACAGTCGATTTTACGCCATGCTTAAGGAATAGTCTTTCCATACGTTTAATTCTCTCAAAGGATAAGTCGTTAGAGTGTAGATCCAGCTCTTGCAAACTGCTAGCATAAAGTGACTTCATACCAGGAGCAGCGCAAACATCAAGTAAACGTTGCTCGTCTTTCAGCTGTAGTTGGTGCACGGCGGCCATGCTTGCGAGGCTCATACCCTCAGCCTGCAATTCTTTTAATTCTATGGCCACGTTAGTTTGTTTGGCCATCTTTGACCATTTTATTTGACGTCCATTTATTTGATTCAACGGATCAAAAAATGATGGCAGAACCTGAGTCTCGCGAAGATATAAACCTTGCGACTGCAGATACGAAATTATTTGGTTGCGGCTGCCCATAACTGTATTATAAAGAAAACTATGAAGCTGGTTATCAACATCTTAGGCAGACTTCAGTATTAGAGTGAACGTTGATCCTTTTCCCACTTTGCTGGTTACGCTAATTTCAGAGTTTTGTCGATCACTTAAATCTTTTGCAATCGATAGTCCAAGACCAAAACCGCTAGATTGAGCTTTGTTTCTTGATTGGTCTGCTCTATAAAAACGATCAAAAATATGCGGTATATCTTTGGCTTCTATTCCAATACCGGGGTCAGTAATACTGAGCAAAACTTTAGACTGTTTTCTTGCTGTTGAAATCTTGATAACTGATTTTTCTGGGGAGTATTTTATGGCGTTATCAAGAAGAATTGAAATTATCTGAGTAAGTGATTGTGGGTTGGCTTCTACAGTATGGTCTTTAGCATTGTTGTCGATAGTGATCTTTTTAGTTTCGGCGTAAACTCTAAGAGAATCAGTTGCAGAGTTTATTGACCCCAGTAACTTTACTTTAGAAAGCGACAAGTCAGCATGATCGTTTTTGGCTATTCCTAGTAATGAGTCCGTTAAGCGTCTTAGTTTCTCAACCTCTTTGACGTTCTCTGCTAGAATCTCGCGTGCTACTTCCTCGGTTATTGTTTTTCTTCTCAGCACAACTTCGTTAGTAGTCTGTAGTGCGGTTAGGGGGGTTCTAAGTTCGTGGCTAGCATCACTGACAAAACGAGTTTGGGCATCTATAGCAGCGTGAATTGGCGCAAGCGTTCTTTTGGCGAGGTAATAACTAAACCAAGCCCCCAATATGAGCGCGCTGATGTTTATCAAAATAAGTTTCCCTACCAAGGCCGTTCTAGCTTCTTGGCTTCGTTGCTTCTGGAAGTCGTTAAACAGACTTCTACGACTTGGTCCAGGACGAGTGATTTCAATTACATCACCAGTCTGGTCCCTCAAAAACTCTAGTCTATCACCTGCAACTGGACGATTTAGTTCGTTCACAGAAGTACGATAAATCACTCCACTGAATCCTATGCACATTGCCATGATTATCCCGAGATATGTTGCCGCTAACTTGGTTTTTGAATCGGAAATAAGTTTTTTCATTGTTAATAATTATAACTTTTATTCTGAGAGACGGTAGCCAAAACCTCGTATAGTGTGAAGAAGTTGTTTTTTGAACGGCTTATCAATCTTTCTTCTTAGGTAGTTAATAAACACCTCAACATTGTTCGGCAAGATATCTGAATCAAAATCCCAAACGTGGGCAATGATCTGGTCTTTACTAAGAACTTTGTTGTTGTTTCTCATCAAATATTCCAAAATTGCATACTCTTTTGAAGACAATCTTATTTCTTTGCCAGCTCGCTCCACCCGTCTCGCATTCGGGTCGAGTTTGAGATCGGCAACTTTAAATACTTCACCAATTGAATCGTTTGGACGGCGCATTAGAGCACGAATTCTGGCCAAAAGAACATCAAACGAGAATGGCTTGGGCAGGTAATCGTCCGCACCGTTATCGAGCCCGTGTACAATATCCCCAACCTGGTCACGGGCTGTAAGCATTAGTACAGGCGTATGGTTTCCCTCGGCGCGTAACTTCTTGCAGACAGTGTAGCCATCCATGATTGGTAACATGACGTCGAGCAAAATTATGTCGTAGTTATCAGCGCTTGCGCTTAAGTACCCTTGCTCACCATCGTATGCTACATCAACAGCGTAAGACTCTTGCTCTAAGCCTTCTTTTAAGGCATTGGCAATCCGGTGTTCGTCTTCTATTACTAGTATTTTCATAAGATTATTGTCCGTCTAGTTACTTAAAAAAAGCTTAAATTTGCGCATTATCAGCTGCTGAGACTCGCCACGAAATTTATTGTGGTTGCGATGATCGCAGTTCCGAACAAGAATGAAAGCAGGGCGTGCTTGATTGCGAGTTTTCTAAACTTAGTAGTAGTAAAAGCCGTGTCAGACACCTGGTATGTCATGCCAATTGTAAATGCAACATAGGCAAAATCCATGAAATTTGGTGAATGGTTAGATCCAAAATCTATGCCGCCGTTTGTACCCTTATAATAAGCGACAGCGTAACGAAGTGTGTAAATGCTATGCACGCACGCCCAAGTAATGATTATGCTCGCGAGCCCAATGCCAACGTTTGTTAGTGACTTATCGCCACTTGTCAGTAGGTACGCTACGGCTGCTACACTAGCTAATGCACCAACTGTAAGCACGCTATCCAAAAAAGTTTTAGACATGTCATCTTGATGTGCGATTTGCTCTGTCGATTCTCCGTCATGACCAGAAAAGTCATACCAAATCATAGAAACAAGACTGAGGGCTACGGCGTCCCAGCCCAAGATGAGCGCTAGCTTGGTTTGTACAAAATAACTGAAAATTATTGTTGATCCTAATCCCAGCACAAATGCTATTACAAATCTGGTTCGTTTATTACGGTATTTCTTTCTTGCATTGCTCTGGCTAGCCATAATGCTCCTTTTTAAAGATGTTAAGTGTCAGAATAGTACAATAGCCACCATTCTCTAGTTACATTTGAAGCTGTCCACTTCAATAGCCTGAGGCAGTTTTGGAGTACCCTATAAGCTCATCATTGTTGCATCACCTGGCACTTCGAAAAGGGCAGACTCGACGCTCCAGCTAGTGCAGGACATTTCAAAATTGGAGTCTGTCGGAATACCCTGGTTGGATGAACTCGTAGTTGTTGTGCTACTGTTTGTTTGTTGTTTGAGTTTCTCTAAATCAAAGGTAAAGGCCAGCTTTTTGCCGTTGGATTCAACAATAGAGTAAGATTTGCCATCTCTTATAATCTGAGTTAGATTTCCGCTGTTGTTTTGGTCGGTAAGACTAGTCATATCTATGCGACTTTTGCCCTGACCGTCTGTGTACATAACGGCGTCAGCTTTGCCGCCTGCACCCGTGTAACTAAAGTTGCATTTTTGGGGCTTACCACTTGCCCTTAAAGTGTCGATTGATTGAGATTGAGCAGCAGGCTGGTTTACAGTATTAGTGCTTGCTTGCTCGGTTGTTCCTGAATTAGAAGTAGTTTTGCCGCTATCTCTAGTAGCCACATAGACTCCCGCTCCGACCAGAATGGCTGCCACAGCGCCGATTATTAGTTTTTTGTTCATCTAAATAGCTCCTCCGCTTAGTAATTTAATGTTACTCCTCTGGATGCTAGTGGGCAAGGCGTTTATTATTATTTGCTTCCAGATATATAATTGATATACAATCGGTAGTTCCCAAATCGTATGGGATGCTAAATCTAAAAAATGGTAAGACCAGAAAGAAGGGTAAAGCTATGAACATGTTCAAGTCAACGAGCGCAAAAACTGTAGAAGAGTACCTAGATGCAGTCCCTGATGAACGAAAGGAAATAATCAATACCCTGCACACTTTTATTCAAAAAGCTGTACCCGAACTAAAGGCCTATTTTGCTACTAACATGATTGGCTACGGCAACTTCCCTTACCGCAATTACAAAAAAGAACTTATATCGTGGCCACTAATCGCCTTGGCCAACCAGAAACACTACATCAGTATCTATGTTTGCTCGGTTCTGGATGGTGAGTACATAGCCGAAAAATATAGGAACAACCTAGGCAAGGTAAGCGTCGGCAAAAGCTGTATCCGCTTTAAAAAGCTGGAGGACATTAATTTAGACGAGCTAAAAAAAGTTTTGCAGCTTGCTGCTCAACATCCGGGATTAGGTGCCAATGTCTAAGGTCGATGTTGTAAGCCAATATATCGCAATGTTCCCAAGAGACACCCAATCTCGTTTAAACGCCATTCGCTCAATTATTATTGATCACGCACCCGACGCTATCGAATCAATTAGTTACGGAATGCCAGTGTATAAGCTCAATAAAAAACCGCTCATATATTTTGCTGGCTACCAGAATCACATTGGTATTTATGCCACACCGAACGGCCACGAAGAATTCACGAAAGAGTTTAGTAAATACAAACAGGGCAAAGGCTCGGTACAATTCCCGCACGACCAACCTTTGCCTGTCGATCTTATTAAAAAGGTAGTACAATTTAGGGTACAAGCAATAATAGGAGGGTAAGTCTAATGGAAATTAATTGGGTAGCGGTGTTGGCGGCGACTGCAGTGATGTTCGCTGTCGGGGCATTTTGGTACATGTTGCCATTTGCCAAAATTTGGGGCAAAATTCACGGCTTTGACAAACTCAGTAAAAAAGAGCAACAAGAAATGCAAGCCAAGATGGGTCCTTGGTACGGAGCCCAGTTAGTATTTACTGTAATTTCATCAACTGTACTTACCGGCATGCTAATCCAGATGCCAACAGTATCACCATACAAAATTGTATTTATGACCTGGCTTGGTTTTGCATTGCCAACCACTGCCGGCAACATGATTTTTGGCGGAAGTCCCGAGGGATATGTTTGGCACAAAATAGTCATCAGTAGTGGCGAAATCTTAGTCCGACTGATGGTCGCTGCCTGGGTAATTAATGCAATCATAAGATAGTGGAGGTAGATTAATATGGCAAGTGTCATTACTCATTTTGAGGTATATGTAGACGACCTCGATAGGGCAAAGAATTTTTACAAAAACGTCTTTGGCTGGGCCTATCAAGATATGGGCGCAGACTTTAACGACTACGTGGTAGTTTATCCTGGAGGAGAAGTTACCGAAGGCCAAGCAAAGCTAGGCATCAACGGTGGAATGATGAAAAGATCTGGGCCGGCACCTTCTGACGACAAAGCTAGCCCAAATGCATATGTTTGTATGGTAACGATTGACGATATCGCCTCTAGCCTAGAACTAGTAAAACAGCACGGCGGACGAATCGATATGGATATCATGGACGTGCCGACTGTCGGCAAGTTAGCATACATTCGGGACACCGAGATGAATCTTGTCGGGGTGCTTCAGCCAGCCCCAGAAGGAATGTAGTGCAAAAAATAACTGCTAATCTATGGTTTAACGGCAATGCGCGCGAGGCGGTCGAATATTACACCTCGGTCTTTCCTAATAGCAAAATTACTGGCGGCAGCACATACCCAAACAGCCAAGAAGACGGTTTAGCCGACTTTCAGCTTGATCTAGCTGGTAAAGATTTAACAATCGACTTCTCATTAGATGGTCACGACTTTGTAGCAATTAATGCCGGGCCCGAATTTTCATTTAATGAGTCAGTCTCGTTCGCAGTCGCCTGCAAAGACCAAGCCGAAATAGATTATTATTGGTCAAAGCTATCGGCACACCCCGAAAACGAACAATGCGGTTGGTGCAAAGACAAGTACGGCCTAAGCTGGCAAATTGTTCCGGCCGACATAAGCGAACTCATGAAAAAGCCCGACGCTTTCAAAATCATGATGAACCAGAAAAAAATCGTTATTGCCAAATACTAGTAATCAGCGATACCTAATTGGGGCAAGCATTGATCTTACGACCAACAAGTTTATTTAGAATACATACTTTCATGACACCCGAAAGCATTAATAAAACACCTACCACCCCAAGTACCCACGCCCAATTCCCCTTTAGAACTACAACCGCCAAACACTCTACAAAAGCCCCAACAACAAGCCTAATCGTACGACCTGTTTTCCCGCTCGCAAAATCGACAAATTTTTCCACTTTAGAGCACCTCCTTAATGATTCAAGTATACTACATATATGACAGGTTCTGTGTTTGAGGAAATCCCCGGTATCGGTGCCTCACTGGCGTCGGATATCGAATCACTTGGCTATGCTTCTATCATCGACCTTCGTGGCGAAAGGGGGGGGGGGGGGGGGGGGGGTGGGGGGGGGGGGGGGGGGGGGGGGGGGGGGGGGGGGGGGGACGGTTAAAATGGTGGAACTGGAAAGATGATTTATGAAATACGTTGCGCTACTAAGAGGAATAAATGATAAAGGTTGGGGGGGGGGGGGGGGTTGCCCATCCAGACGAGTGGCTGAATGATACCGAACAGAAAAGCGATGTACTGTATTTATTCCCCGAAGTAGACTCACCGGACATAGTAGACAATATTGGTTACCGTCCAGAGTTTGAAACAATTCACTACATTCCGGGTGCGCTCATCTCAAATGTACCGCGCAAGTCCCAGCCCAAAAGCTGTCTCATTAAACTCGTCGGTACGCCGCAGTACCGGAGTATGACCATCCGTAATGTCACTACCGCACGAAAATTGGCGCAGTTGGTACAGGCTCAATGACAGCAGAAGATCTAAAAAGTGAGCTAAAGAAATGTGCAAGTGATATAGACGCTGCGAAATTGGGTTGGTTTTTCAAAACTGGCCCGGGCCAGTACGGCGAAGGCGACGTTTTTATTGGCGTGCGCGTGCCGCAAACCAGAAAGGTTTGCAAAGACTTTAAAAACCTCTCCGCTAACGAACTAAAAAAACTTTTGGCCAGCCCGTTTCACGAACACCGCCTAGCCGCCACAATCATTATGTCTGGTCAGTACAAAAAAGCTGACCCTACACTCAAACAACAATTATTCGACCTGTACCTTTCGGCCCTAGACCAAAACCAGATAAACAACTGGGATATTGTCGACACAAGCTGCGAGCACATCGTTGGAGCCTACGCTAAAGAGCATGGCGCACAAATTTTGTTTGAGCTTGCCCGGAGTGACAAACTCTGGCACAAACGAGTAGCGATAATCAGTTGTTTTGCCTGGGTGCGTAAAAAACAAGTTGGGCCAACCATCGAACTAGCCGAAATACTGTGGCCCGAAAAACATGATCTACTGCAAAAGGCGGTCGGCTGGATGCTGCGCGAAGTTGGTAAATACGTCGATGAGAGTTTGTTAACTGACTTTCTCGATCGTCACGCTCACGAAATGCCCCGCACCTGCCTTAGGTATGCAATCGAGAAACTTACACCACAGCAGAGAACATACTATATGAAAATGGGTAAATCATGAAAAAAACATACTTATCCGGTGGGTGCTCTTGGGGGTTGGAGGAGTTATTTCGTACGCAACCTGGTGTGGTCGATACTGAAGCCGGTTACACTGGTGGGCACAACCAAAATCCAACTTACAATTTTCACCCTGGGCATGCCGAGGCGCTAGCAATCACTTACGATGAAACCAAAACCGATCTCGAGCATTTGCTCGACTTTTTCTTTCGTATCCACGACCCAACAACCAAAAATCGTCAAGGTAATGACCTTGGCGAGTCGTATCGCTCGGCCATTTTTTATCAAGATGAAGACGAAAAACAGCGGGCCGAGCGGTTTATTGAAATAGTAAATAAGCGTGGCGATTGGGGTAGACCTGTGGTGACAACTCTAGAAAAATTCACTAAATTTTGGCCCGCCGAGGGCTACCATCAAGACTATCTGCAATCCAACCCCGGAGGCTACACCTGCCATTTTATTCGTAGTATCCCAAGTTTTTTGGAGTAGGCTAATTAAAGTTGTCGGTTGAAGGCCCGAAGGTGGTTTTCTGAGCCGGCACGTAGGCTGTCGAGAGTTGATATTACATCTTGATCAGTTGCGTTGGCTAATTGATTGGTAATGTCAGCAATATCTTTTTCCTCGACGGCGACACCAACTTTGTATGCATCTGTAGCACTTTGTTTACCTTGTGCAAGTAAGTCATCGTATAGTTTTTGCAACTCGGCGTTCTTAAACACACCAATTTCGGTTGATCTTGGGTCGGCAATCCCGCGAGCATTTAGCAGTGCAAGTACTTTTGATTGATGAGTCTGCTCGCTCTGAAGAATATTGCCAAAAACTTTTGCCCCCCAAAGTTCGTACATCTTAGTATAAATATCTTGCGCTAACTTCTCTTCTTCTATTAGATACACAAGTAGCTGTTCGGTTTTCTGTTTGTTGGCAGTTCCTTGTTCTATTGGCTCATCTGTTATTTGCGTAGGTGTGGCCGTACTGCTATTGGGCGTCAAATTCGTGGTTGACTTTTCCTTACTGCTAAGTCGCCAGCCGAAGTAACCACCAGCAAAAAGCAGGGCAAAAGACAGAACGATCAATCCAGCTTTATTAATTTTCATCTTTTTCATGATAATTATTCCTCCAAGTAGGAATATACCTAAGTCAACTTAAGATTTGCTTAATCTTGGCTGAAAAGTGTCTTTATTATCATAGACTACTCCTATCAATTGATAGTTTTATCAACTATAAAAACATTGTAATTCTGAAATAATAGGAGCATAATCAGTTCATATTTTAGGAGGATTTTTCGTGAAAAAGAAAATAAGTTACCTACTAGCGAGCCTAACGGTCTTATTAAGCCCTCTAGCACTTTTCGGCAAGGTCCACGCGGCAGCCGACACCTGTACCTGGACTGGCGCTGTTAATAACACCTGGAGCAATGGAGGCAACTGGTCGGGCTGTGACAACGGCGGTGTGCCAGAAAGTGGCGACTCGCTGATTTTTGCTTCCGGAGCGAGTAATACGAACCCTAATGTGAACGATATTGCAGGCTTGAACCTTGATAGCGTGCAGTTTAACGGCAGTGGTTATGTGGTGAGCGGCAACTCGATTAACCTGACGCCAACAGGTGCGCAGAGCCTGAGCATGTGGGGCTCAAACAACAACTGGGCCATTAGCACGACAGTCAACGGTAGTAGTGCGACCTATAGGAGTACAGGTACAGGGAATGCGGTGACAGGCCCAACAACGCTTAACCTAAATGTCGGACAAGACTTCAGCCTCTCGGCTGGTCCTGGCTCCGACTTAAACATGGCAGGGTCAATAAGCGGAAGCACGAACTACTTTGTTACATCGACATCAGGTGGAACGGTTCGCCTCGGAGGAGCTAACACCTTTACAACGACCAATCGAGCTACCCTCTTTGCGCATACCATTATCTGTGAGTCTGCAACTTGTCTTGGTGATGCGGGCAATCTTGTCGAGCTGCGTAATAATGCTGATCTTCGATTTGATACAGCAGCAACATTTGCCAACGACATTGAATTCTATGAGTCGACAGCGACGATCTCTACTCAAGATCAGACAGCAACAATCTCTGGGAACATTGCAATTTCGGGGGCGAGTGCGTCGGCAATCATTGAGCCTGGTGCGTCGGCATCACTTGTTTTGAACGGAACCATGAATCTGGGTACTGGTACTATGAACTTTGGCGGAAACGCTGAAGTAATCCAAAACGGAATTATTTCCGGCTCGGGTAATGTGATTAGTAATCATGCTCTTGTGCTTAGCAGCGCAAATACGTACGCTGGTTCGACACTGGCAAATCCAGGTGGTCGCATAGTAGCGCTCAATGATAGTTCACTAGGGACTACCGCTGGAGATACCTATATAGATAGTGGGGCGTCGCTTACGTTTGAGAGTATTGCCGGCGATATAACGATAGACGAAGATATTTCTGTAAATGGTGCAGGCGATACAGGCATTGACGGCGCTATCTATATTTACGATACGTCTAATAGTGTGACTTTGACAGGTAACATTACGCTTAATGGCGACACAACTTTTGGTAACGGTCTTGCAGGTAGCTCGGTGCTAAGGCTTGCCGGCGTGATATCTGGTACGGCCAATATGACATTTACTGGGGTCACTGGCGCAGCAGGATTTGACATGAGCGGTGCATCAGCCAACACCTATGTTGGTACAGTCACTGTCACAGGAGCCCGATTATTTCCCGCAAAAGCAGCAAACGTAACGGCAATTACGGGTGATTTAGTTATTGCTGGCGATGGTACTGATGATGGTCATGTTGAGACATCGTTTAGTCAAAGTATTGCCGATACATCACACATCACACTCACAAATAACGGCAGTTCAAAGGGTGTATTAGCAATTGGCAGCGGCTCAACTGAAACTGTTGGCTATGTTACCGGCGATGGCGATATAACTATTGGTCATTCGGCAGCCCTCAATGTTGCATCAAATAGTGATTTCACCTTCGGGGGACGCATAGGACAATTTAGCAACTTTGTTTTGGACCAAACATTTTTCCGTAAAACCGGTAGTGGCATACTGACGCTGACTGGTTCTGTAGATAAAGACTCCTTCACAAGTGCAGTGCGACCCATTATTACGGTCGATGCTGGCTCGTTGGTGATGGGCAGCAGCTCAAACTATGATGAAGCCCGCTTCACCGTTTCAAACGGAACAGTGCTAAAAGGGACGGGAGTCGCGGGTGTAACTACGGTTGCTAATGGTGGTGCCGTAAACGTCGGTAACAGCCCTGGCTGTATGACCATGACGACACTTACACTTAACGCAGGTGCAGTCTTCACAGAAGAAATTGCAGGCACGACAGCGTGCACTCAATACGACCGAACCACAGTTACGGGCGCAGCGGTGCTTGGTAATGCTAGCTTGAATATTGTATCCACTGTTACACCGGCAGATGGTACTGTATTCACAATCCTAACAGCTACAAGTGTGTCAGGTACTTTTAACGGACTAGCAGATGGGGCTGTAGTTACAGTGAGCGGCGTTTCTTATCGCATTAACTATACTGCTACTGCCGTAACGCTTACCAAGTTGTCTGGTACTCTTGCGAGCACCGGCTCAAACAATCCATTAACTGCAACTAGTTTTGGTTTTTTGTTGAGTGGCTTGGCAATTGCGCTTAATCTTGTTTATCGTAGGAAGACAGCTCGAAGTCTGGCAAGAAATTAAATATTTCTACTGTCATACGCCCAGTGAAGTAGAGCTTGTCTTTGCCGGCGACGGCAAAGCTGGTCGCCAGGCACACAGCTAGCTTGAACCTGCGCTAGGTGACGAGACATTTGCCGCCAACGATTTATTTGACGTGTATCTTCCTTTGGTAATCGCCGCCCCATAAAGTACCTGCAGTACCACTGAAACCAGCCTCGTGGATCCTCTGGACTGATCCAGCCATTAGCTTGCCACTGCTGTCGGGTTTGTGAGGCGTCGATATCAAAGTAGTTTAGGTGTGAATCATGCCCATAATTTGACAGTTTGGCATTCTTGAACCAGCTGGCAGGATACTCTTCTATCTCACCTTCAAAGTAGTTGCCGCCAAAGACACCTAGTTCTAACATTTGTCGGGGCGTTAACTGCGGCTTAAAATCTAGCTGGCCAACTGCCGCAGTAAGCTTGTAGCAGTAGCCTGGCTGTAGTGGGTCGTTTGATGTGATGGTCATTTAACAAATGGTATGAGCGGCGCGGTTTTGGCTTTATAATCCTTCCAGCCCGGGCGCTTGCTTGAGCTTTTTTCGGCTAGTGGTAGGCCAGAGATAAAAACAATCAGGTATGTAATAAAAGCAGCCCCGCCAATCCCAACCCAGCCGTGGGCCGTACCCAGAGACATAACTGAAATTCCCCACCACATAGTGATTTCGCCGAAGTAATTTGGATGACGCGTAATGCTCCATAGACCACTAGTCATAAGCCTACCGTGGTTGCTTGGCTTTGATAAAAATTGTTTAAGTTGCCAGTCACCAATTGACTCAAAGGCAAAACCCTTTAGCCATATGATAAGCCCTAATGTAGTCCAAATTGTCCAATTAGCATCACTGGCCAGAGTTATGTGAATTACAGCAATGCCTACTATCAGTGCCAAGGCCGCCTGCGTTAGGTATAGTCTTAGATAAACTCGCCACGCTTTTTGGTCTGGCCAATCGCTCATTAGTTCGGTGTAACGGCGATCTTGAATGCTAGATCTTTGCAAGCGCCGGCTGATGTGCCAAAAAAGTCGGAACCCCCAGATGCTTGCTAGAGCACAAACTAAAAGCTGTGGGTCGAACTGGCTGATTGTACCTTTCTGCAAAAAGAACCCAGTCCAGGCAATGGCAATAAAAGATAGGCCCCAACCAGCGTCAATGTAGTCGTAACGCTTATTGCGGTTAGCTACCAAGAATACTGCACTCATGACAACTACTGCGCTCAAAAAACAGACCGCCATTCTGCCAAGCAAGCTTCCAAGCATGTTATTAATCATCAGAGTATAAAAACAAGCGCCAAGATAAATGACAAAAAACCCAACAAAAGCTCTTTTTATCATCTATTTAGCACCGTAAATGCTAGGCCTGCTACAGTCGCTGTGAGTAGTGTTCCCCAGATAAGATCTACGATCACTACTGTGCTAGTGAAGCCTTTTAAAGTGGCTAGGTTAGTTAGGTCATAGGTTGCATAAGCAGCAAAGCCAAAAACAGCGCCGTATTTCACAGCGTGAGACAGAGAGCTCTTTTCAATTGCTGGGTTGATAACCAGCAGAACAATCCCAATAACGTAGATTATATAAAATAGTAGTGCCGCTAACATGTTAGGGTTTTCGAGCAGCAGGCCACCAATCTGTGATCGGTAAAATTTCTTGGCGATCACACTCAGCCATACCGCATCAAACGCACCCATTATTACACCCGTTACAACAAAATTTTTAACAAAGTCCATGCTTACTCCTTCTAAGAGTATTGTACAGTAATCGGACGTAATTTTGGCAAGCTGTGGCTAGTTGATCGTATTGCTGGGAGCTGTAGTCGGGTTTGTAGATGGGGCCTGTGTAGGCACTTGACGAGTATTGTATCGTAAGCCGCCCCTTGGGCCATCAAAATTATTTGGATCTCGATCAAACATCATATTTCTGCTTTGCATCCGTCCCCTCATAACGTCGTGATGGTCGTTAAATCCAGTTTCTCGTCCGGCCCAGAAACTTATAGCACAGAGTGCTATAAGCGCGAGCGTGCCGACAATTAGTTTGCTGTTGCCGTTGATTGCATTGGCAGCAAGACTCGTCTCAATCCTTTTAGTCGAGCTGATCGGCGAGCTCAAAGCCTCTTCATCGATTATCTCTTCTGTCGTAATGACTTTTTTAGCCATATTTTATTCCTTTACTGAATTATTTATAAACTCAAGGTACAAAATAAAACTTAAAATTAGCTTGGAGTTGCGGGCTAGTTTCATGGCAATGGTTATAAAACTTTAGATTATATGGGGAGTAATATCGTTTCTATCTCAGGTAGGCTCGAAACGATATTTGTTGCAATGGATTCTAGTTTTGAATTTTTAAACGTGATCGAAACTCCGCATTTTTCAAACAGGGGCTTGTCGTTTGCCCCATCTGCGACAACTGCCATTTCACTTGGATCAATGCCGGAATCTCTAGCTAAGTCTTGTAACTGTTTTTGTTTCAGCTTTTCTTCTTCATCATGGTAGGTGAAGCTTACAAACGTACCGTTTTTGTCAAAAACAACATCTGCTCCAGAATACTTATAGTCGATGCCACCTAGATTACTAGTGATACTGTGCACTACTTCATCTGGCGCCCCAGAAATTAGTGCAATCCTGTAGCCAGCTTCTTTTAGGGTTTTTACAATTTTTCTTGCACCCGGCTTCCAAGTGTAGCTGTTGCAAACTTCTAGGTATTTATCGAAATTGGCTTGTTTGTGACTTTTGAAGATTGCATTAACTTCTCTTACCCACTGGCTGTTTGAAAGTTCGCCTTTTTGGTTTGCAAGCCACAACCTTTCATCTTCTTCTCTGGTCATGCCAAACGCGGTGTTGAGTTTCTCCCATGAATTATCATCGATCAATGTGTGGTTTATATCGAAGATAACCAGCTTTATCTTAGCCATAAGTGTAGTATAGCAAATTGCTTGCGCTACGATAATTGTTATGTTATTATAACGCTATGAAAGTGAGCAACATGTCATTAAACATACGATCTCTGTTTGCTCATGTCTATTTTTACCACGGGGCTTAGTCAGCTAAGTCCTTATTTTTTTGCATAAAACCTATAATATTAACTTACAAAAGCCTTAGAAAGGGTTTTTTACTATGTCCGCAATTGGAATTTTAGGTGGTCTCGGGCCACAAGCAAGCGCAAAGCTTTTGGATCTAATAATACAAAAAAGATCGAAACAAGAAGGTGTAAAATTTGATGACGATTTCCCAGAAATTGTACTGTTAAATATTCGGGTGCCAAACTTTATTGATGGTGAAGAAAACCTTGATAGAGTCAGGCAAATTCTGATTTCAAAGACGAAGGTACTAGAGCAATCTGGCTGTACTATTGCTGCAGTTGCATGTAATACTGCCCATATTTTTCTGCCAGCGATAAAACGTTCTAGTAGCTTGCCTTTTTTATCTATCCCAGAGATAGTCACTGAGAGGATTGGACAATTAGGATTTACAAAAGTAGGTCTCATTGGTACAAAAAACACACTCCGCTCAAGGATGTTTGACGAAGCATTGACGCCATCTTTGATTATTCGTCCTAATACGGGATTAGCTCGACAAGCAGAGGAGTGCATATTGAACCAAATAAGTGGCAACATTACAGCGCAGGAAAAACTTGGTTTCAGAAAAAGTGTTAGTCAATTCATGGCTGAGAACAGACTTGATGGAGTAATTTTGGGTTGCACTGAGCTGCCGTTAGTTTTTGGTGAAAGCAACAACAATCCGAAGATCATTGATACGCTAGACATACTGGCAGAAGAACTGTTGAACGTGTACTATAACAATGATGAAAAAAGACGTACTAGTTAAGGCTTTGTAGCTCGCCAAAGAAGCTGTGCTGCGGTTCGACCATAAGAACGTCAAGACAGAAACCAAGCAAAACGCAGGTGATTTACTGACGGCTGCTGATCTTGCTAGTGAGAAGGTCATTATTGATACCATCAAACAGATTTTTCCTGACGATGTGGTAATGAGCGAAGAGTCGAGCGATTACAAAAAAATGCTACAGCAGGGTACAGCTAGTTTCACTGGCTGGGTGACTGATCCGATTGATGGCACAAATAACTTCAAAAGAGGTTTTAACTATTCGGCAATCTCACTTGCATATGTTGACAAGGGCGAAGTGCTGCTGGGTGGGGTGCTGAACCCTTACAATGGTGATACATACATTGCTGAAAAACACAGAGGTGCTACGCTCAATGGCCAAAATATATCTGTTGGCAATGCCAAGGCTTTTGATATGGGTACGCGTGTCTGTACCTGTAACACGTACGAGGAAAACGATAACCGAAACATTAGGATGCTTTTGAATTTAGGCAAAACTTGGTTCGACGTCCAAGGCAGTGCGGTGTTGGCGATGTGTGATGCCGCCTGCGGCAAATTTGATCTGTTCTTTCATGATGGCTTAAAGCCTTGGGACAATGCCGCAGCGTTCTTAATAGCCAAAGAAGCAGGTGCAAAAATAGTAGGTTTAGACGGCCAAGCTGTCGACTGGACAAGCCCAGAGATACTAGTAGGGAATGCTGATTTAGTAGGTCTTTTTGTTTCAAAGAATAAACCTTAAACAATGTTGCTCTTGACTTAAGGGAGGCACGACTGTAGTATATGAATATGAGTTCATATACTACTGAAGCGTGTATGTCGCAGCAATCACTCGATGAGTTAGTCGCGCTTATGAAACTACTTAGTGATCCTACTCGTCTTAAAGTTTTGCATACCCTAAGGAGTAAAGGACCGCATTGTGTTGGAGACTGCATGTGCCACCTACCTGGTGTTTCACAAAGCCTACTGTCGCACCACATTGCCGACTTACGAGAAGCAGGCTTGGTCGTTTCAGAAAAGAAGGGGCTGAAAGTATATTATTCGCTTTCATCACGCGGCCAAGAACTAATGGCCATGCTAACCAAACTAAATAAAGGAGAGAAGGACATGGACGGATGCCAATGCAGCGGCTGTACTTGCCAAAGCTGCAAGTGCTAAGTAACAAAAATGACCCCTCAAAAAAGGGGTCATTTTAGTTTCGTAGTGTTTTTATGCAACAAGTCTCTCGGGGGGTTGTATAAAAGAAGATCAATAAAGTGGGGGGCAACCCTGCTTGCCAATAGCCCTAGCAGTATTTCACTCTGGGAGAGGCCTATTTTGTACCCCGTTTTCTACATGTATAGTAGGGGTATGAATATCGGCGATTTTTACGATCAGTATGTAGAGAAAGTTTACAAGTTCTTTTACATAAAAACGCTCAACCGGCACATAGCAGAAGATTTGACCAGCCAAACCTTCGTAGCTTTGGTTGAGAGTTTAGGTAGTAAAAAAATCGATAATCCCCAGAAGTACCTTTACGGAATTATGCGCAACAACTGGACGGAGTTTCTAAAAGACAAGTACAAGCAGCAGGTGCAAAGCTTAGAGTCGATTGAAAACTTTGAAGAGTATGCGCAAACTGAAACGCTTGAGTTTGAGCTAGCGGGCAGCACCCATGATCGGCTGAAGCCCTTCATAGACCGTTTGCCGCCCAAACAGCAAGCCGTGCTAACTTTAAGGATTTTCGATGGCCTAAACGTGCGGCAAACAGCCGAGGCAATCGACCGAGACGTCAACTATGTAAAGGTTACTTACCGTCGGGCTATCGCTCGGTTGAGGCAAAATATAAAAAGTCCGTTTTTGGATGGAGAGGAGATAGCATGAAGAAAATGCCCCGCGACTTAAGGCGTGTAGTCCACGATGATCGCTTGGTGATTAATCCTGCATTTCGTCGAAAACTCAAAAACGAAATATTAAGAATTCAGGAAGGAAGCGCAATTATGGCAAAAACGAATAAAAAGTCAGCTAACAAGTTATCATTTCTCAAAACGTTAAATACCGTCCCCGGTGTGGCCGCGCTGGCCGTATTGATTGTCGTAGGCTCGGTGACTGGGGTTCTGGCCTCTAACCACGCCCGTAAGGTTAGCGAGAGAAGCTCGGCGCTACCTAGCAACCTCGAAGGTTTAGTCAGCATGGAATCCGTACGTGCAACAGCCTTAGCCGAAAATCCAACAGCCCAGATAACTGGCATTGAGTTAGAGAATGAAGAAGGTGTTTTGTACTATAAGGTACGTTTCGCTGACGGTAGTTTTAAGCTTTATGATGCCAAAACCGGCCAACTAGTTGTTAAGCCAATTGACGAAACAGCAGAAAAAGATGAGGCAGTGCCAGCAGACTTTAAACCAGCGGTAACGCTTGATCAGGCTCGCACCACGGCTCAAGCAAAACGACCAGGCCAAACCGTGGTAAAGATCGAGCTAGAAGTTGAAGACGGAATCGTTGTCTACAGCGTACGTTTTGCGGATGGCAGCCGTGTAGACGTAAACGCTACCGATGGTTCGGTTGTCCGAGTAAAAACCGCTGATAGCACTACTAAGACTGAGAGCAGCAGTGACGATTCTAATAACGAAATAGAGACAGAAGATGAAAAGTCTGGCAGCGATTCAGGAAGTAGTGATCAACGAAGCGGTGATGATTCGCATTCAGGAAGCTCTGGCTCCGGCAGCTCAGATTCAGGCGGCTCTGGCTCTGGCCACGATGATTAGCTTAATAAACTCAACCTATTACCCAAAACATCAATCAATACGGCGCTTGCTAGAGATGGTAAGATAGACTTATGAGCAAAAAAATATTCGCGGGCCTAATGATGGTGATAGTATTTACTGGCTTTATATTTTACGTACTTTCAAAAAAAGACAATGAACAGCCCAACATTACCTCTACTACGACAGCCTCCAAAGGCGAGCTTAATAAAGCAGGCCAAAATTTGAGCCAGGTATCCTCAGAAATTTACAACCAAACAGATACTATGGTTTTGGTTTTTTCTAACAACAGTCTAAAGAGTCTGCCCAGCGAAATGGGCAGAATGGTTAATCTGACTACTCTAAAACTTGACCACAATCAGCTTGAGGGTAGCCTCATAGGCGAGATTAGGCAAATGCAAAATCTCAAAATTCTTGATGCGAGCTACAATAAGATGACAGGCATACCTGCCGAGATAGGGCAGCTAAAAAACCTCCAAAGTCTTGATTACAGCTACAATCAGATTACTGATCTGCCAAATGAACTAGCAAATCTCAAGAATCTAAAGCTGCTAAACCTTACTGCCAACCCAATTTCGACAGACAAAATCCAAAGCCTCAAGGCGGCATTACCGAAAACCAACATTATTTTCTAGAGTCCGTTATGGGATAATGAGATCATGAAAGTAGTGATAATTGACGTACGAGAACCGTTTGAATTTGCCAGCGGTCATATAAATGGCGCCATCAATATCCCGCCCGAAAAGTTTGTTAGCGGTACGCCGGAAGAGTTAAAAAATGTCGACAAAGAGACGCGGCTAATCGTTTACTGCAGAAGCGGCTCTCGCAGCAATTCGGCAATTCCATTCTTTAGACAAATGGGGTTTACTAACATCGAGAATGGCATTAATCAAGATCGTTTGAGGGCAAAGTACGGGGTCTAGCACAGAGCGGCTAAGCTGGAGTTTGAATCTATTTGCTTGGGTTGGTATTATTTAAGCATTAATTAAGGGGAGTCTAGATGAAGAACAAAATAGTCATGACATTAGTAGCTATAGTGCTTGTTGGTGGTGGTGTATTTTGGTTGATGGGCAAAGACAAGGACGATACCAAATCAACCAACAATTCTACTAGTGCCAATAATACTTCGCAGGAACAAAAGCCAACAGAAGCGGATAATGGCTTAAAACTTATGGCGCAGACAGTTGGTCAACAAGCTGACTGCTCTACCTACAACTTCTCAGAGCTACAAAAAATATGGGGCGTGCCGTTTGTTGATACAGACATAAATAAGGTCAGCCAGCTTTCAACCAGCGGAGGCAAACTTTATTCTTGCACCTACAACGAAACCGACAGCGGCCAAGGCGCAACTTTTGCCATTGAATATCGGGAACACCCTAGCGTTGACTCTGCGAAGCAAAGCATTGCCGACACTCTTAGCACCGAAAAATATGGTGACAAAGTTTATTACATCAGAGAAGATATAGCGGGTGTTGGTGACCAGGCGTTTCATTTTACCCAAAATACCGACAGCCCTAAGAATCGACAAATGTTTGTCCGTAAAGGCAACGTGGTTTTTATGCTTTCCGGTGTTAACCTTGCCGGCGCTAGCGCTGACTACAAAGACAAGCTTAAAGCTTCATACCTTCTTCACTTTAATTAAATTTGTGTAAACCAAACAAGGAGATAACTATGGCCAAACAGTGTCAAAGTTGTGGGATGCCGCTACAAACCAGAAAAGCTGGAGACTGCCGTGGGTCCGAAGCCGACGGCAGTAAGAGCGAAAAATGGTGCAAATTGTGTTATGAAAGCGGCGCTTTTTTAGGCCCCAATCGTACCATCGATGATATGAAAAAGATTGTTGATGATACTTTGGTTGAAAACGGTAGTGGGCGGATTATGCGCTGGCTGGCCCAGAAACAACTCCCCCGCCTTGAACGCTGGAAAGCTAAGTAACTTACTCAGACGCAATAGTGAAACTATCTTTAATTTCGCTAGTTTGATTTTGTACGAACTTAGCTACTAGCCTATCGCTACTAACGCTAATTTGGAGTGCTCCATAAACCGAATCACTGTTACCACCATAGTAAGATTCAAAGAGGTTGAGACTAGCGGAGTTCATATTTATGGGACGTTCCTCCGCGCCGCCACTTCCAACAATTGCTAAGACACTTCCTTCAGACTTAATGAACTTGCCGTTTTTCGCTGACTTTGCGCAACTTTCGGGGTTAATACTGAGTGGCGATATTGTTTTGCAATCATCAGATATTACCAACTGCTTACTGCGCATATAGGCATGTTCGTGACCTTGTAGAATTAAGTCTACTTTCTGGCTGACCAGTAGGTCGCTAAGATCTTGCCCGATTTCACAGCTTTTTATACCAACGCTTATGCAGTTCTTGTGCATTGCTACGACTACCCATGAAATGTTCTGCTTTTTAGCTTCTGAGATTGTTTCTTTTAGCCAGGTGTAATCGGGATCATCCTTAGTAAATTTAGCTTTGTGACCACCCACTTCGATATCGGGCGAGATTACGATCATCCTCGCAAGTTTTTGGTAGTCAAAGTAGTACGAATCAGGGTATGAGCCAACTAAGTTTGGTATACGATTTGGCAGACAAGCCGAAAATTTCTCAATTTTTGCTAATGGTTCTATATCGTGGTTGCCAGCAACAAGCTGGAACGGGGCATTTACTTTGGCGTTAATCTGATTACACCATTCCTTTTCGCTTGTTTTGCTGTAGCTAAAGTCACCCAGCGCAAGAACAAAGTGAGGCTTGCCATTGGCTAGGTTGTCGAGAGTCTGACCGAATCTCTCACCGATATCGAAGTCGCCCACAGCAGAAAAAAATAACTCATTTTTTGCGATCTGGGAGCTAGGTTTGTACGAAGGACTTACGTTTGTGTATATGCTAGAGGTATAGCTTGAAGCAACTAAAAGACCAGCTGCAAATGTTATCGCACAAACTACAATAAGCACAGAAAAACGTGTAGATTTTATAGCGTCAAAGTTTAACTTCATTATTGTAATTATAACATTGGATCACTAAATGCTTACGTCTGTTATAGGAGTTGCAGAAAGATGAAATTACTTCTTGACCCAAGGTTTTTTGCCAGGTCGATGCGAACAGCCCTGCCAGCAGCATGGTCGGCGCATGCCAGAATGCATTTTGGATTTGCCAACTTCAATTCTTCTAGAGCGCGTTTCGGCCTTTTTGGCTTCTTCGACCCAACAAATCCACTCATTGCGCGCCAGTGGCGTAATATCTTGCCACATCTCAAGCATTTTTTGATCAGCCAAAATAGCTTTTTTGAGGTCGTTGGGTAAATTGTGTACGGTTCCGTCAGCTAATTGATGAATATTCATGAACCTATAATACTACAGGGCAAAATATGTTGCTGTTTTGAAAAATGGTAATGGTAGTTAGTAAGAGTGTATTATGTCTATATGGCACAACAACTAAAGACTCAGCAGCGTGATGATTCGGTCGAAGACTTCATTCAAAGCTTTCCGGCAGAAGATATCGACGACGCCAAGAGGCTGTGCGATTTAATGTCAAAATCTACGGGCGAAAAACCAGCTCGATGGGGCAACAAAATCGTTGGCTTTGGCAAATACACCTACAAATACGCCAGTGGACGCAGTGGCGACTGGCCGCCAGTGGCCTTTGCCCCAAGAAAGGGCGGCATGACGCTATACCTTATGGACGGACAAGATAAGTATAAAGAAGAATTAAGTGGCATGACCGTGGCTGGTTCGGGCAAGTCCTGCGTGTACCTAAAACGCCTAAATCAGATTGATCAAACCAAACTTGCAGCAGTTATCAAAAAATCCTACCTCGCGATAGTGGCCGCTCATAGCTAATATGCTTTCAGGATGGGTACAACACGACGCGGTATCGTATAGGACAAAAAGCTAGGGTAGTATTGTTTAGCTACCAAAAGTGAATGCGTTGACGGTGACGCCCGATTGAAATGTCAAAGTTAGCATCTGGTTGGACATAAATTTATCTAAGTTCACGATTTTGTATAGGCGAGCGCCGCTCAGGCTCACTTGTTTTTTTGGGTTAACATCGGCTCCGCCCGGGGAACCCTCACCCTCAACGGATACTTCGACGAGCGATCCGGGTGGACCGCTCATGACGAGGTAGACTTCTTTGGCAGAAAAGTTTATTCTTAGCCTTGATTCGCCCGAAAGGCTTTGGCTAGACTCATCGTTTATTTGCCATTGCCCACCCAGCGACCACTCGTGTTCTTTTAGTTCACTCGCAAGGGAATAGTCTACGGGTTGATCGCCCATAAACTGGGCGGCATTAGCAAAGCGTTCGGCGCGGTCGTAGCCGAGGTATGTTTCTGGTGTTTGCTCGCCGGCTGCCGAGCCTGCGCTACGTTCTATTTCAATTTTTTCTGTAATTGATTTTCCGGATTCCTTAAGTAATTCTTGGATAGTTTTCTCGGTTTCGGCATAGTCGCCCTCACCAAAATGCGTGTACCGAACCTGGCCATCCTTGTCGATCAAGTATTTAGCGGGCCAGAAGCGATTTTGGTACGCTCGCCAGGTAGCAAAGTCGTTATCCAAAGCTACTGGGTACTTAATGCTCGCTTCAACTACCGCGCGCTTGACGTTTTCGGTAACTTTTTCAAAAGCAAACTCTGGAGCATGCACGCCAACGATGACAAATCCATCATCTTTGTACTTGTCGTACCAAGTATTTAAGTATGGCTGAGTCCGTTGGCAATTAATACAGGAATACGTCCAGAAGTCTATAAGTACCACTTTTCCTCTTAAGCCTTTAATGCTCAGTGGGTCGCTATTTATCCACTCTGCAATATTTTTTAGCTCCGGCGCATCATAAGCATCGACATTAAATCTTTCTTTATTTGTGTCGGCAGCGCTATTTGAATGTGACGAATTATCACTTTTTGGAACTAGTTTTTCTTCTAGTAGCTTTATGTTGATAAAATCTTTTTCCACTAGATAAGTTTGTATTTTTTTGTCTAGCCCAGTTGCAACAAGTATCCCAACCAAAATGAACAAAGCAGCGATGCCTCTTTGGAACAATCCCCTGGGGTTGCTTGCCCACTTGATACGCTCTAGCAACCTACGACCAAGTAGCGCTATGGCCAACAATGCCGTAGCCACCCCGAGGACGTAACACGTCAGGTAAAACATCCCGAGTAATGTGCTTGAAGGTAACACGGTGGCAATTACCCAAGCATAGGTTGGGCTACAGCTACTAAAAATGGGGCCTAGCGCCGCACCAATGAGAACTGCCGACAATGTGCCATTTTGTTGTTTGTAGGCTTTACCGAGTAAACCTTGAGTCCTGTGTTCAATGCCCAGCCTTCCGATGATTTGTGCCCATAAATCAGGCAGTAGCATAAAAATACCTAGGATGATTACCAGAATCCCTGAGCCAATCGTCCAGACTTTTGGGTCAATACCTATAAATATGGTTGAAGCCTTGAGAAGCAGAGTAAATAGGATAAGTGAAACAACCAGGCTAGCTGTGATGATATATGGCCGCCACTTGTCCTTTTTCTCTGCCACAAAACTGCCGCCGAGGATGATTGGCAGTAGTGGCAGTACGCACGGGGCTAGAGCCGTCAGCAGCCCCGCAACATATGAAAGTAGTGCCGTTACCAGCATATTTCGTACCTTACGACTTTATACTGTCAATGGCTTTAGTAAGCGAAGTTGCAGACCACTGCGCTGTTTCATTGCCATTGGTATCAACCTGCACAAATGTGTACTGGGTGGTGACGCCGTATTTTTGGCGTAGGTCGGTCGAGCTGTCAAAATCGGTTTTTATTAGCGTGACACCAGCTGGGATTTTTGTCATATCAGCGTTTATTTCTTTATCAATACCTTGGCAGATAGGGCACCAGCTTGCGTGGAAGAAGTAGACTTTCTTTGAATCAGCATATTTACTGGAGTCTTTATTGTAGTCAGCAAGCGTTACATACGAGCCGTGCTTGCTCATGGCGTCGCCCTCGGCCATGGCGTCGCCCTCACTCGCCATTTTATCTTTTTCCATAGCGGCGGCTTCATCTTTTTTCATCATAGCTTCTTCCTCAGTCTTCTTCTCCATCGCCATTTTCTCTTGTTCTTTTTTGTCGTTACGATTATTGTTGTAGGCCATTACTCCACCGCCGACCAATAATACTCCGACAATGCTAGCTACAATTACTGATGTTTTCTTGTTCATGGATACCCCCGCTTTTAGTTAGTTGTATAGAAAAAGTATAAATTGTAGCAAAGACCTGTGTCAAGTTGACTTTACAGTTATCTGCCGTCTTTTGTACGTTGAACGACAATCTTGGTAGCAATCATAGATAGCAGGGCAACCGGGACAATCGGGTCAAGATCGTGATGTAGGCTTTGAATGACCAGCGCAGCAATCAGTACCAACGAACCCGCAATGTATGCCGACCTACTAGCAAGTGCCTGGTTCTGTATTTCACGCTCGTCAACTGGTTGCTCACGCCACAAAAAAACTAAAAACATCGCGATAAGCCCGAGGACGACGGTGAGTATTACCATCTGAAAACTAGAGGGCATCACAAACTTTTTTGGGGCGACCGCAAGAAGGGAAATGGTAGTGAGGCCAAGCAGAAGGACGACGTCGAGTAATGATTTATATTTTTTCATATTTAAAGATCTCCTCCACCTTTTTGTTTAGTATAGCGGCTAATCTAAGCGCTAGCAGCACACTTGGCACATAATTGCCTTTTTCGATAGCAATGATAGTTTGTCTAGTCGCCTGTACCTTATCGGCCAGCTCGTCTTGGGTAATCTTAAGGGCAGTGCGCGCTTCACGCACTGTATTAACCACCGTGTGTTCTTTGTCTCTGATAAACAATTAATAGCTCCCGATTTTGTATAGTCAACCGTACATATCATAGCATATCTCCTGAAGATACGAATATCTGGAGCAAGTTGGACTTTTTGCCTTCTTTATCTGGCTCATAACTCAAACTCCGCCAGTTGGCGGCTGGCAGAAGAGGAAGCTAGAATTGAGAATAAGCAAGATCAAGTAATGTATTCGTCTTGAACGTATTAAACCGACTTATTGTTTCTTGGTTTTATACAAGAAATATAGCGGAACACTTATAAGCGGGATCATTAAAAATAATCCTGGATATAGTAGCGGGAGTAGTATGTCGTTTGATGTGTAAGCCTTGTTTCTCAAGATGATTATAGTTACAATAGCGACCCAAGTAACACAGACCAGCATTAATAAGTGACATATAGCAAAAATCCAATCTACAAATAAATTCGGTTTTTCGGGCCTCTTAAGATAAAACAAATATAGATACACTATTGCGCGAACAATAAAAAAAGCACCAAATGAAATTAGGGGTATGAACACATTCGTGGCGACATCAACAATTGCAGAGCTGTACAGCCACATGAAGTAATTAATCCCTAGGATCAAAAACGTGTGGGTGGCCTCCCATGTTGCATGAAGATACTCGCCGCCCTTGTCTAGAGGCTTACCGATGCGCCGCAGTGAAATGTATGTTTCAACTATGAACATGGGGATATAGGCTAGAATCGGTATAACTACAAACCAAATGGCAGACATCAATACAAACCTTTCGCAGGTTTTACCTCACCTTGTTTCTTAAACAATATCCATAATGCCAGCGAAGTAACCGCAAATAAAATTAGATATAAAATGGGGAAAATGAAACCCCAAGAACCGATTTGCCCAGTAAACGCGTCACTAGTTAGTAGGTACCCATTGACGATAAAAGGCTGTCTCCCAAATTCTGCAACCATCCAGCCAAGCTCTACGACGATAATTGCTAGCGGCCCTAGGGGCAAAAGTGCGATTAATGTCGGCTTTTTATAACGCCAATCACGATACTTTTGCTTGAGCTTTTTTGAATGTAGTGCCGTAAATAAAACTGTAATCACTGCGCTCGAGCCGACTAATAAAAGCTTGGCTTCAAAGAGGAAATTTATAAATAGCATTGGCCATGTATCTTTCGGAAAATCCTGTAGACCCTTAACTTCAGTTGATGGGCTATCTCCTACTAAAATGCTAAGCATGTTTGGGATTTTTACACCTCCCTCGACTTTGCCGTCTTCATTCCAATGACCGCCAAGAATGTATGGAGCATTTTTTTGTGTTGTCTCGTTGAGCTCAATTGCTGCGAATTTACGAGGTTGAGATCTTGCCAAATACTGTGTCTGAAAATGTCCAATAATACCTGTAATACCGATAAAAATTACCGCTGTTGCAGAGAGCCTGAACATAATTTGCCGTACGGCATTTTTGTCGTTGCCCGCTGGCCTAAACTTAAGTGTATAAAATGCGTATATGCCTAGAACACACAGTAACGTTGCTAAATAATACCCTGCAATTGAGTGGCCAACCATAAACAATGCAGTTCTTGATAATAAATTAGCAAGAGGATTAGTCGTCTGAACAACGCCGTCAACTACATTTAATGTCCCCGGATTTTGCATCCACGCATTTCCGAGCGTAATCGCAAAAGCAGATCCTAAGGACCCAAGAGCCACAGGAACTCCGAGCCACCAATGTTTCCAGCCTTTGATCTTGCCCCAAGTCGAGACATAAAAGGCTAAAAATACAGCTTCCAGCATAAACGCATAACCTTCCCAACCAAACGCAAGGCCCATAACTCGTCCACCAAACTTAACTAGTCCGGCCCACATAAGTGACATTTGTATGGCGACTATTGTACCTGAAGCAACCCCCGCAATGACCAGAATAAGAGTTGCATACGAAAGTCGCTTAGCGTGCTCAATAATTATTGGATTTTTCCTACGTATCGCAAGTTGTTCCATTAAAAGAATTACGGGTGGAAGCCCTACGCCAAGTAGTGCGAAAATTATATGAAATGCGAGGCTATCAGCCATCAATGCGCGCGCAGCATCTACATTTATCATTACGCTTATGTTAACAGGGTATTTTCGTTAGTGCAAAAAATGCAGCCGAACATCTTCGTGCATATAAATACGAAGTTTTTTTGGTCCCTAAATTTGGGGTACTAAGATGCTTGCATGCTCAAGTGGCTTACCGCAATTTAAATACCTTACCAATAACCATAGCAAATGGCACTACGCCAAAATGCCTGCTATCAGTACTTGCATCAGTGTTATCGCCAACCACATAAACACCATCTGACTCGACGGCCGTTATTCTTTTTACTTTTTCGAGTCCGCAATGCTTAACCATGACAATATCGTTCACTTTTGGAACGTAACGCCAGCGTCTAACATAGATGATTTGTCCAGGCCTGAGGCTTGGAAGCATACTTGCTCCAACTACTCTACGCAACATACTAAGATGCTTTTTTTGTCTCCCAGAATATTTTGGCAATTTCGTCTATCATTATTAGTAACTTTTTGCCTTCTTCGGGTTCGCTATGGTGCTTGCATTCTCCGGCTTGCTTGGTAGCTCTCCATATTTTGTCATGAAGGTCGGGGTATTTTTCCAGATGTGGTGGTTTGAAATAGTCAGTCCACAGAACCCACAGATGATGTTTTACTAGCTCTGCTCTCTGTTCTTTGATAATAACCGCACGAATTCTATTGTCAGGGTCAAGACCCTCCATTTTCTCTTGTATTGCCAATACACTTTCTGCTTCAATCCTTGCTTGAGCTGGGTCGTAGATGCCGCAGGGTAGGTCGCAGTGAGCGTAAGCTGGTTTGATGTTGAATAACTTCATAACTTTAGTATAGCTTACAAGTAAAATATCTGCCTAGCAGCATCGAAAAGAGCCAGACTTAGTTAAATGAGGCCGTTTAGTCGGAAGACTAATGGGGAATCAAGACGTGGCCTTTGCCAAACGATGCATGCGCATTTTTTAGTATAAGCTCTGTTTGCGGTCGGATTGGCGAATATTCAGCATGCGTTTTTCTGTCCTTGAACCTATTATCACTATAACGAATAAAGTAGCACATACGCCTCCTGGATCGTATAGGAGCTGCCGCTAATTGACCACTTGACTTAGAGTACTCTAAGTCATTTATAGTATGGCTATGGGTCACAAAAGTGATGTTGAGTATCCGGTTGAAATACAAGAAGCGTCGCGGCTCAGTGGTTTGAGTGAGCACACGCTTCGTTACTACGAGAAAATCGGTTTACTACGCCCTATCAGCAGAGACGCAAACAGCGGGCACCGCCTCTATGGCGCAGATGACGTCGCCACATTGCAATCTTTATCGTATTTGAGCGCCTGTGGTTTTTCTATCTCGGAAATGCGCCGTTACCTACAGTATATTCGCAGCGTCGACAACTATGCCGTTGAAGCGCTGAAGATGTTTGTCGAGCACGAAAAAGCCTTTGCTCAGAAGCTGAAGACGCTGAAGTTACAACATGAATACATCCAGACAAAGGTATTGTACTGGCAAGCACGCGTCGAGAACGATGAGACGAAGTTAGATGAAGCTATCACAAAGAACCGCAAGGTAGCAGAACAACTGCTCAATAGTAATCTGTATAGGAGGCAAAAATGAAGATAGCAATACTAGGAACAGGCATGGTCGGCAAAGCGCATGCTGGGCGGCTTGTGGCGCTTGGCCACGAGGTCGCCCTCGGCACGCAAGATGTCGAGGCAACCAAGAAGAGCGATAAGCCCGATAACGCTGGCCAGCTTTTCGCCGACTGGCTGGCAAAAAATCAGAGCGTACAACTTATGCCGTTCCACGAAGCGGCCGAGTTCGGCGACATCATCATCAACGCCCTATCCGGCGAAGTGTCGGTGCTGGTTCTTACGGGTCTCAATCAGCAGATTGGCAAAAAGATAGTTATAGATATTGCCAACCCGCTTGATTTTTCTCATGGCTTTCCGCCAACCCTTTCTGTTAGTAATACCGACAGCCTTGGCGAGCAACTACAGGCGGCCATACCGAAGGCTAGAGTGGTGAAGGCGTTTAACACGCTCACCGCGGCACTGCAAGTGGAGCCTAGTCTCATCGCGAGCGGTGAGCATGCACTTTTCATCAGCGGCAATGACGCTGTGGCCAAACAGCAAGTAACGGAGCTCGCCGAGAGCTACGGCTGGCACACCATCATCGACCTCGGCGATATTTCGACCGCCCGAGGCAGCGAGATGTATTTGCCGCTGTGGCTTCGCCTGATGGACGCACTCGGTACGCCAATGTTTAATATAGCAATCATAAAATAACAAGAGGAGTAAGGTCATGAAATTAACCAATAACACAGTATTAGTAACCGGCGGCGGGTCAGGCATCGGCCAAGGTTTAGCAGAAATGTTGCACGCACGTGGCAACCGCGTCATCATTGCCGGGCGTAACAAAGCTCGGCTCGACGCAGTCACCGCAACGAACGAAGGCATGCAGTCAATCGAGCTCGATATCACCGACAGTGCCTCAATCGACGCTCTAGTCGCGCGGGTCAAGGCAGAGCACCCAAAACTCAATGCCGTTATCTTAAACGCGGGTATTATGAGGCCCGAAGAAGTCGGGAATAACGATGTCCAAACCGCCAAAGAGACGATCGCTACCAATCTGACCGGCGTTATCGAGCTCAATTCCAAACTGTTGCCAGTCATTAGGCCCAATACGAACCCGGTCATTATGACTGTATCATCGGGCCTGGCATTTGTGCCAACATCGATGTTCCCGACCTATTGCGCCACCAAAGCGGCCATCCATTCTTACACCCAGTCGCTGCGCTCACAACTGAAATCTCAGGGCGTGCAGGTGATTGAACTGGCTCCGCCCTATGTCCAGACCGAGCTCACTGGCCCTCAGCAAGCTACCGACCCATCGGCTATGCCGCTGGCTGCATTTATCGAAGAAGTCACGGGCATTCTTGAGGGCAATGATGCGGTTGAAGAAGTGCTGGTTGAGAACGTCAAATATTTGCGTGAGGCTGAGTCAAGCGGCGAATACGCCACCCGCTACGCCGCCCTAAATCAGTAAGCCAACTAAGGTCGCATCTGACGCCGTAAATGTGACTTATGAGGTTCGGCTTCGTGCGGGCAGGAAAGGGGTGGTTTGACCTAGGATGGTATGATGCCACTTGGTAAGTCCGTCTAAGGTTGGCATTTATTGCAGTAGCCGTTTAATTCTACCGAATGTTGCTTTAAGGCAAAACCATAGACAGTCTCTAATGCGTGCAAACTACGTTCTAGTTCATCACTTTTGATGGCTACACTCGACCCACACCGGCTGCACGTAAAGTGATGATGGTGGGGTGAAAAGTCCTCACTCAGTTCAATTTTACTTTTGAACCCACTCCACACTCGATGCGCCACACCGGTCTTCTCAAACAACTGTAGCGTACGATATACGCTTACCATATCCACTTCGCTCGATTTTTCAATAATTTGAGCGACAGTCAGGGCATCATGCGCATCAATCAGTACTTGAAACACAACTGTGCGCGGTCGAGTTACACTATAGCCCTGGTTTTTGAGCAGGGAACTAAGCTTATCTAACGGATTCATCTTGCAAAATTATAGCAAAATTGCAAAAGATTTGCAATAAATCGCAGGGATCATATATCATTGCTCTATGAGAAATGCCTTGGGTATCAGTAAAAACAATCGGATATTTGTGAGCACGGGATATTAATTGTTAAAGGAGTTATAAACGATGAAAAATGAACGAAGTTGGAGGTTGGGAGCGGCAATCGCCATTGTGGCGGTACTTATTGTGGGAATCCTGGCAGTGACTAAAAACCAAAACAGCAAAACTGATGACAAAGTAAGCGTGGTAGCAAGTTATTACCCACTTTATGATTTTGCAAAAAACGTCGGCGGTGACAAGATATCCGTGAAAAACATAACGCCAGTTGGCTCTGAGCCTCATGACTATGAACCCTCCCCGCAGCAGTTAGTTGAAGCTCAAAAAAGTAATGTGTTTGTTTATAACGGCGGCACAATGGAACCGTGGGTTGACAAGTTTATAGCCGACTATAAGAGCATTGGCGTGCAAGCAGGCAGCGGCATTGATTTTGTCGAAGGTTCGGACGAAGAAACTGGCGAGCTTTCCGAAGACATTAAAGACCCACATTTTTTGCTTGACCCAGTACTTGCTCAGCAAATTGTGAACAACATTCGCGATGGACTAATCAAGGCTGACCCTAAAAACAAAGATTATTTTAGCTACCGTGCTAAAGCATATAACAATAAGCTTGCCCAGCTAGACCAAGATTTCAAAACTGGCCTTGCTACTTGCCAAAGCCGAAGCGCTATTACTTCGCACGCTGCTTTCGGATATTTAGCAAAAAGGTATAATTTAGATATTGTTTCAATCGCCGGTATTACTCCGGGTGAAGAACCAAGCGCCGCCAAGCTTGCCGACCTAACAAAGCTTGTCAAAGATAAACAAATTAAATATGTTTTCTTTGAAGGCTTAGTGAGTCCTAAACTTGCCGAAACGGTAGCAAGCGAAACAGGTGCAAAAACAGCGGTATTCGATCCCGTAGAAGGAGTTAGTGATGATGACCAAAAACAAGGCAAAGACTACCTTAGTGTCCAGCGAGAAAACCTTGCCAATCTACGAACAGCCCTCGCATGTCAGTAAAAAGCTACTACTTGATGCCGACAATATTGGCGTGACTATTGGCAGCAACATTATACTGGAAGATATTTCTTTCTGTGTTCACGCTGGCGAGTTTGTCGGCTTAATTGGTCCAAATGGCGCGGGCAAGACAACTCTGCTGCGTGTTTTGCTTGGACTTATGCTGCCCACGCAAGGGCAGCTATCCATGAAGCCGCAAAATATTGGTTACGTACCGCAAAGGGGTTACACGCACGACAACCAAGTACCGCTCTCTGTTTTGGAAGTGGTAAAACTTGGAGCACGTGGCAATAACGAGCGGGCAAAACAAGCACTTTTGGAAGTAAACATGCAGAATGCCGCTCATAAGCGCTTTACTGAGTTGTCTGGTGGCCAGCAACAGCGGGTGCTGATTGCTAAAGCTCTAGCTAGCAACCCAACGATTCTTATACTCGATGAGCCGACCACTGGCGTAGACAATAATTCTCAGGCTGAGTTTTTTGAAACGATGTTTAGGCTCCATAAGAAAGGTATAGCTGTAGTTATGGTCTCTCACGACGTAGATACCGTGCTAAAAGTAGTCACCCGTGTTATGTGTCTCAACCGCAGTATATTGTACGATGGTCCGCCTCAGCACTTTGAGGAAGACAAGTTTATGCCGCGCCTATACAACCAACAACATGTCTTATTACACCACCAACACCAGGACGCAAAAAATGTTTGAGATTTTTCAATACTCTTTTATGGTGCGTGCGTTCGTTGCAGGGCTACTAGTGGCTATTACCGTACCGCTTATGGGTAGTTTTCTGGTTGCTCGTCGTTATTCTTTGATAGCTGATAGTCTAGCTCATGTTAGCCTGGCTGGTATAGGCGCTGGTTTGCTACTGAACACTACGCCAATTTTTCTGGCTATACCCGTAACTATGGCAGGTGGCTTGGTGATGGAATATTTGCGTCAGAATAAAAAAGTAAGCGGCGAAACGAGTTTAGCAATTTTAATGAGTAGCGGTCTGGCTATTGCCGTAGTGCTTGCAAACCTAGCTCAAGGAGGGCGCGCAGATTTTAATTCCTATCTTTTTGGCAGCATTGCAACTACCGCCGTAAAAGATATTTATGTGCTTTTAGCCGCAGCAGCGGTAGTAATTGGGCTGTTGCTCATAAACTATCGAGCATTCTTACACATTGCATTTGACGAAGATAGCGCCCGGATTGCCGGCTATAAAGTAAGCGCCTTAAATTATTTGTTGGCTGCTATGACAGCTTTGGTGGTGGTCTTAAGCCTGCGCATAGTCGGGGGGCTACTTATCAGTGCGCTCTTGGTTATTCCCGTAATAGCAGCCAGTCGATTTAGCCAAAGTTTTGGTCAAACGATTTTGTTAGCCACCTTTTTTGCAGTAATTGCCGTTATCGTCGGGTTGTTCATGGCATTTTACGTAGGAATTGCAGCTGGCGGTGCCATAGTTGTAGCCGCGTTAATCATTTTTTTGTTGGCACTTTTGCTTGGCAAATGATCAGCTACTAGGGCGAGGCTACTAGAGTAAAATAAGAGAAATGCATGCTGTAATTTACCAATAAAATAAAATGGCCAGATAATTCTGACTCACTTTCTTTTGGCTCACAACTCCGCCAGCTGGCGGAAAGGGAAGTTATAATCACGATTAAGCACGATTATACTTATGCTATACTCTAATCAATGATACGAGTGAGTGGGGAGTTGTAGCCCTTTCCTCTCACTCAACTACTGCTTACGCAGTAAATCGTTGAGCGATCCTTCACCTGTCTTTTTCAAGAGGGTGCCGAGTTGCATATCATCACGGACTTTGAAGTCCACGTTGTATTGCTTCTCGATGGTCTTAACCAATGTGTCACTACGTTTTTGACGTAATGGTCCACTTTGATTACGTGATCTGTACCCAGCCATGCCAGGTGCATCAGGTGCACGTTTGTTTGCCATAGTGTTTGTTCTCCTTTCTCGTCAGCATTACTATTGGTGGCTGACGTCTGCTGTACCGTCTTGCACCAATACTTACTTCTTAGAGAGTCGAGAGGAGGTCTCCCCACTCACTCGTATCTATGAACTTCTCTATTATAACTCTCAAGCTTTACGCTATATATTGTGTTATTTACATTCAAATAAACACTAAATAGCTTATGCTTGCAGTCGTGTTAAGCAGCGGTAAATTTCGACCATTGCCAGTGTATCGAGCTTACAGTATTCGATTAGATCGGCGAGAATTTGCTCTTTTTGGTCAGCTCGCTTATCGTCAAGTATCGCCTCCATCCAGAGTCGTTGGGCTGAACCACCTTCTTGGATGCCTAGTTCCTGATAAGAAAGCTCTGGGCAGACTACGGGCAAGACTTGTTTTATGCTTGCACTACCATTAAATCGTGGATCATCGTACCACTTGTTCTTAAATGGGATTATTAGATCAACAACTCGGGCATTGATAGCCTCCATTGCTTCTTTGTATTCTGGGAGCATTTCGCCAAGTTCTGTATTTCGACTTTTCTCAAACTTCTCGTACCAAACAAGTACTGTGCCTTTCGTTCCAATATCATTTAAGAGCTGTTCGGTGAGAGGGCGTGATGGGTCTGAATTCTCACGATGAAGGTATTCCTTCCACTCAAGTTCGGCATCTGGAGATTTTATGATGTGTAGTGAATACTGAAACGGAACTTGCTGATACGGGCGGTGGCCATCAAAATAAGGAATAAGGCCTGACATGGTTTCATAATCCAGAAAATAGAGTGGATATTGAAGATCACCAAGAAAACGCTTGATCTCATCGTGTTGAATAGCTGGTAATACGTCCTCCTCTTGAGATATTGGTTCTGATGTTACTACAATGGCGTATATTTTGAGCCAATCATTCTTTGATCCAAGCTTAGCAAGATTAGGATTGGGATCTGGCATATTAGGTCGTTTTGCAATTTCGAGTGCAAGTGGCATATATTTTGCTGTCAGCTCACTCTTAGCTCGAACAGATTCAGATACATCCTGAATATGAGTAATTCCATCTGCTAATATATCTCCCTGACGAACATATTGATTATTGACGTGTATAACGTGGATTTTTCGTACATTCAATCCACTACCTTCAAGCACGGCGGTTTGAAACGCAAGGTCAAACTCATGTTCCGCCTTTACTTTGGTGCTGGCTTTGACTTCAAATAAATCTACTTTATTCTTACCAACGAAACTGACAATATCGCATATACAGGTGAAGTCCTGCCACTCGAAACGAGGTTGGAATAATACCTGATCTCCACGATCAATTGCATCCTGTGTTCGCTTGGGCAGTGTTAGATATTCATTATAGTCAGAGAATCCAAGCGTTTCTCCCTCTGGGAATAATGACTCAGCGTATGGCTCAAACTGATGCCCAGCATCGAACATTGCTTGAGTGTTTTCGTCAACTGGAGGAATCTTCTTTGGGTCATTCTTTTTTATCCAAAGCCAAGCTGGGTGCTTCAGGAACAACATGTAGTCTGACTTAGATAGTTGCACTAAGATACCTTTTCAAGAATATCTATTATTACTTGATTTGCCCTAGCATCTTGGAATAGAGCAAAATCATCAGAAAGCATAGCATTTAGTCCGTCCGCGTTTATGTAGTGATGACGAAGAATTGCTTCTCGTTGATCTATGTCTATTAGCGCAGGGTCATTGAGATAAATTGATGGTGCTTTGTTACTAATTTTCCGGTTTGTTACATCAGAAATTAGTGTTCTGTTCAATACACAATTTATTTGACTATCTGTTAGCTTGAGATCGCTATTCTTGTAATGTTTTGCAAGGTAATTTTTTGGGAAGATATGGTGGTCATCGAGCGTATGTAATGTAATTGCATCGTCAATTCTAAAGTCCCTAGCACCCTTAAGCGCCGAAAGACACATAACTCCGCTATAAACCGAACTACCAGATCTGCTGGTCGAGTAGAGCTTATTAAGAAGATACTTGTGGTCGAGGTCCTGGCTAATTCTTGCCAAAACATCACTGTCATTCGATTTGCCCATCAAGTAATCCCTTAGATCACGGAAGTCACTTGTCGTAGTAGACTCGACCGCACTTGAATATCTCTCCCCAAAAACAGAGCCCCAGTACCATTTGTCAATGGCTCGAGTACTTGTAGCGTCTAGTCGCTCTGATTGTGAAATGTGTATTAGGGCACCTAGAGTTACAGCCGTACCTGGATATGGTATCCATTTAGTATCAAATGCACCGTATCCCTGGGTGCTCTTGATTCTGGCTAATGCTTTATCTAAAGATGTTGCAGCAACAACGAAGTCTGTCTCGAAGTTATCGGCGGATAGATTTATTAGTGTGGATGACTTAACATCAAGTCCACGGAGTAAGGCTATGATCCTTAGAATAAAGATTGCATAAATGTCTGGGTCTTCATCCGATACATGGCTAATGTTTTCGTGTTGTTGTCGAGCTTCCCGCCAAAGTTGTCTCAATGCAATATTCGATCTATACAAACGTGCCGTTAAAAGATCAAAGACGGTTAACTTCACGCCCTTGCTATTCATTTTTTCAAACACAGCACATATTTCTGCAATCCCGTCTGCATCATCGTCTTTCACCTTGTCAATTTGTAATGTTGCCACCGTAAAATTAAAGAAAGGTTGTAGCTTTGCTTGCCAGGCCAGTACTTCCATGGCTCGTTCGGGCTTTATGGCATCGTCAGCGCTAGACATATATTCGGCTTGCCAAGCGTTCCAATGTGCTTGAGTGAGTGCAGTGAATGGTACAGTCTTCTTTTCAAACTGCAATTCCTTATTTTCGATCAATCTTCTTACATCTCTCTCGCGCTCACCATATATAGCATTTTCCAGGTCGTCTTTCATAAGTGCTACTAGATTTAGGAAAAATCGATAAGGGCTAGAAGTGTATTTTAGATTTACATTCTGTGGTGCATAAAGTACGTAATGGAGAGTTGTGATACGCTGCTGACCATCAAGAATATATTTCTGTACGGTGTCTTCTGAGGCAATATCTGCGACACCTTCAATTGTTCTGTAAGCAAAAGGTAAGCTTTTGCTATCTGCATCCTGTAGCAATATAGATCCTATGAAGTAGCCCTTGAAAATAGAGATCAGCAAATCTTTCACATCTGCATATGGCCATACAAAGCTACGTTGAAATTCAGGTAAAACCAACTGTCCTTTCTGGGCTTTCTCTACTAGCCCAAATAAGCTTTGGTTATCTGGTGTTATTTTCATACTTTAATTTCTCCTTCTACTACAGCTTTTTTCATAAAATCAACAATATCTGGGTCTACTATCACATCATAGCGCTTAACTGGCGAATCTAAATATAACCCTTCTAGTGAGACGCATCTACTCAATGCAACGTAGGTTTGTCCATGTGCAAATGCACCATCACTTAGGTCGACTGCTACGGATTGATACGTCTGACCCTGTGATTTATGTATTGTTATTGCCCACGCTAAACGTATTGGAAGTTGCTTGAAAGAGCTGATAACTTTCTTATCGAGCTTTCGTTCATCGGGGTCATATTCATATTGGATTTTATCCCAACTCGCAGGTGCAATAGTGTGCTCAACACCATCTATATTTACCCTTACAATGTCTTGATTCAATTTTGTTACTACGCCAAGTGTTCCGTTTACCCAACGACGTGGCTTTTCAGTATCATTCTTTAGCATCATGACCTGTGCTCCGACTTTTAGCTTTAGTAGCTTTTCTGTGGGGAATGAACTTTGTGTTATATTTCCCCAAATCTCCGCTTCGTAAGTTCTTTCTTCGCCAGATAACTCTGCAAGCTTTTTATGATTTATATATGAAACCGTAGAATTATGACCCGCAAGAGTAATAAACCCGCCCTCTGGCTTTTCTGCCTTGGTACGTTCATTTAGTTCTTTCAGCTGATCTTCTTTGATCTTTCCATATCTTATAGAATTTAGTATTGCTTTGAAATCAGCATCTTTTTGTCGGAATATCTTATTTAATTCGTAGATACTTAGGTTTGAATTTTTGATCGAGGGGGCATTGAAGAAATAGACTCCGCCAAAGTTATGTTTGAAGTACCTATCTAATTCTCCGTCCGTAACTACTGGCGGTAGCTGATACAAATCACCAAACATTACCATCTGAATACCGCCAAACGGCTCATCGTTTTTGCGTGCTATTTGTAGCTTTTCACTGATTGCTTCCATAAGATCAACACGAACCATCGAGATCTCATCGATAACAACCGTATCTATATTTCGAAGCAACTCACGTAATTTGTAGTCTACCTTTAGATCATCAAAATCAATATCAAATGGCATTTTGAAGAACGAATGTATAGTCTGACCACCGACATTAAGTGCAGCAACTCCAGTAGGCGCTACTACTACAACTCGCTTGCCACTATTTTCAACAAAATATTGGAGGAGAATAGACTTACCAGTACCAGCTTTGCCAGTTATATAGTAATTATCATTTGTCGTCTCGATGAGATTAAAAATGTTTGCTTGCTCATCGCTAAGCGTGATGCTTGATATGTCTACTTGCTTTATGTTGAGCTTTGGTTTCGGCTGAAGTCGGGGACTAGGAGTCGGTTTTTGATATGTGCTTTGGCTCGTATTTTTATTACCAGAAGCTTCACCCACGAAGTAGGCTATAGCACCTACTAAGCCAATGACTATTAGCCACTCCACGGCTTAGGTATCTTTCTCGCTAAAATCAAGCTTCGGCAGGTTACTAACAATGTCTACTGTCTGTACGCTTACATTGATGACACTTAACAGTAGATCAAGTATATATCTAGGGTTCCCAACCTCTTTTGCCCAATCATTCGGGTCATTTGTGATGCCTGTCTTCTTGTCGGTTCTTACTTGATACCTATCAATAATCCACTCTATTGCACTCTTGCCATTTACTACATACTCATACGCTTTTTCAGGAATATCATCGATTGTTATCTGGGCATTGTATATTATCTTATCCTTGTGCTCCTTATTCGGGAATTTCATCTTCTGGACAATATAATTATTGTGTTGGGTACCGGTCACCTTAACGCCTTCATAAGGCAGAACGTCTTCATAATTTACATGTATGTCAGCGAGCTTTCGGCCAGCCTTACTGAATTCCCAGAATTCTTCGGGTTTTTCTACTAGTGGCAATCTTGGTAGCATTTTTGATAAGTCATTTGCGAATTCATGCCGATAATCAGTGCTATGAAGTAAGCCATACACATAGTAGAATATATCCTCTTTAGAAATATTCTGGTTAGGGTACTGGTCATTAGCTGTCCGTAAGACGTAATCGCTGATACCGTCTTTTCTCACATAATCATCGTTAGTTTCGCCAAATAATGACGGCATTGAGTTATTTATCTTTTCATAAAGATGTAGCGGGTAGCACTGTGAATTCTGCATAACTTGGTAGTCTGAGACAAGATTAGTCATAAGTGAGGAAAACTCCTTTGAACCACCAATGCCAGTAACACAAATCGTGTAGTTCTCATTTGTGCCTACTGAAATGTCATTCCATTTACCAGGGCGGTAAATTGTAGGTTTTGATCTCACCATGAACTGCTTAAAGAACGGTCTATAAACCACCGTGTCCAGGATGTCTTTTTTAACTCGATTTTCAACCCAATAGTCATTAGATATTTTTGAATTGTATACCTTTGCATCACCTTTGCTTTGTATGCCCATTGACTTTACATTGAACACAGATTTGTCCTCGTCGTTTTCTTGCAGGGGCAGAAATTTCTTGAAGGAATCGTTTCTTAGATTAACCCAATCTGCATGTTCATTTGGATGTATAGTCTGCCAGCTCATTACAGATTCTACAGTTCTAAATTCACTAATCGTTTTTAATTTCTGGTCTTGTGATAAATAATCGCCAATATCGAGGTAGTATATTTTAGCTTTATCGCTTTGATTTTCTTGGTCTTTAACCAATAATGTAATTGATATTGGCGTTCTCGTACCAGCACCAAAAACGTTGCCAGCTTCACGCCTACGCTGTTCACCACTAGTGCGTGCATTACCTCTAAGATTAAAGACGTATATGCTAGTAAATTCCTCTTCTAGACTTTTCCTGAAACCAGACATAGCTGAGTTCTCAAGCCAAGCACCATTGCTTACGAAACCAACTACGCCACCCTCATCACCTAAGCGATCTGAAGCCCAGCGGTACGCCTTAATGTAAGAATCGTATAACTTATTTTTGTTATTCGTATCAACACTTTTTGCATAGGTTTTTTCTATTCTTTTTTCTAGCTTAGGGTATTTCTGATTCTGTGCATTGTCATCAGTAGATTTTTGCCCTGCAGAATATGGAGGGTTACCGATGATTACCCTTAGTGGAGACTTCTTTTGGCGTTGTAGGCGTTCTGAGTTCTCTGCGAGGGCTTCACTGAACAATTTAGCATTGTCATCTTCTTCATAGAGCTGGAATGTATCTGTAAGTACTACGCCTTCGAAGCTATCATACTCGTCTTTTTCTAGTAAATCATGGTAGGCGTTCTCGATATTCACTGCCGCAATATAGTAAGCAAGCAGTACGATTTCATTTGCGAATATTTCTTGTTTATATTTTCTCTCTAGGTCTCTAGGTTCGATAACGCCACTTTGGAGTAATCTCGTAATGAATGTACCCGTGCCTGTAAATGGGTCTAAGATATTTACATTTTCATCACTTAAGCTTCTGCCGAACTCTTTCTTGAGCACATCATTTACTGAATGAATGATAAAGTCCACAACCTCAATAGGCGTATAAACAATTCCTAATTGTTCTACCATTTTAGGAAATGCAGTCTTAAAGAATTTGTCGTATAGCTCAACAATGATTCGTTGCTTACCCTCAGAGTTGTCTATGCCTTCGGCACGCTTACGAACTGACTTATAGAACCCTTCTAATAGTTCTGCGTCAACATCTTCAATTGCTTTAGCTTCAATGGCATCTAAAGCTTTTTGCATAGAGATTGATACAGCATTGTTTTGCACAAACGAGTAACCCTCAAACAAAGCCTCAAAAACTGGTTTAGTAATAATGTGCTGAGAAAGCATTTCAATAGCTTGCTGTTCTGTAATGGAAGGATTGATATTTTTTTGTAGACCCTTAACAAACTGGCGGAATGCCATGTGTGCTTCGTCATCTTCGTCAACAATTTTTGTAATCCGAATTATTTGACGTTCTGCAATATCTGCTACATTTTTAGCCCAGTTCTCCCAATACTGACGATCACCAACTTTCTGCACCATCTTTGCGTATATTGCTGTTTGTAGTGCATCAAATTGCAGACCGAGCTGAGTGTTTTTAACTTGTGCCTGTGCTGATTCAAGATCGTTGAAGGGGTCACCATCACCATCTGGATCTGGACGACCAACTAATATTTGATCTGGACGGTTTTTATTTAGATCAATCTTGTTGACGGTCGCGTTAAAACGGTCGTCGTGAGCTCGCAATGCATTAAGTACGGTCCAGACAACTTTATATCTTTCATTATCATCGAGGGCTTTTTCTGGCTCGACATCCGTTGGCACTACAATTGGTATAACTATGTAACCATATTTTTTTCCAGGACTTTTACGCATTACACGCCCAACAGACTGTACTACATCTACTTGTGAATTTCGTGCAGACAGGAACATTACGGCGTCTAGAGACGGAACATCTACACCTTCACTAAGACAACGCACGTTAGTCAATACCCGTGCTTCTTGTTGATTTTCAAGCTCTTCCTTAAGCCATGACATTAGTTCGTCTCGTTGTGTAGCTGACATAGCACCATCGATATGCTTTGAATTGAGCTGGACGAGTGTTTCTCGTTTTAACTCTGGAACAGATTCTGAGTAGGTGTCACTAATAGCATTGAAAGAGTCGGTTATTTTTTTAGAGGTCTTAATATTTGAAGTAAAAGCTACTGCTCGTCTCATAGGTTCAGGATCATAAATATGAACCGTGCCTTTTTCACCCAATATTTGCTTGGACATAGCATTGATACAACCAATAAGCTTTGATGCGTCGTCAACGCTAATTTCGTGTTCTGGATTTTGTATGACTTTTTGGACTTCTGGGGTTACATCGTTTTCTGAAAGAGTGAGGATTAAAACCTTATAGTCTGACAAAAGATCATGTTCTACAGCCTCTCCAAAGCCTATACGATAGATCTCTTTTCCGTACAATGCCTCGTCATCCATAGAGCAAATAACTGCTGAGGAATCTTCAGCTTTACGCTTTGATTCCTCGCCATACAAGCGAGGGGTAGCTGTCATGTAGATACGCTTGTCAGCATTTATGAATGCATTGTCATGAATTTTTACAAAAGCAGATTCATCATTACCTGCAAGAGTTACTCCAGTAGTTCTATGTGCTTCATCGCATATTACTAGATCAAATTTTTCGTACTTACTACCTATGCTCTCAAGTCGTTTTTGTGCTTTAGAGATAACATCTATTGACTGATAGGTTGAGAATACGACAGTCAGCCCCTTCTTATTAGTCATTTCAAAGTATTCAAATTGCTTTAGTATTTGATTGACATTAGTAGAAGCCGGAATAGCTAGATCAACAATGCTAAATGTCTGGGCATCTTCATTCTTCTTTTTGTCTTTAGTAATCTCAGAGTCCGAACATATTGCTATCGGGTTTATTTCTTCCTTTGCATCAGCAGTCCATTCACGCAGTGTCTGACCAAGTAAGGCAATAGATGGGACAAGGAACAACACAACTCCATCTTTTTGCGTTATTTCTTCTGCGATACGTAAACTCGTAAATGTCTTACCTGTACCGCAAGCCATTATCAATTTTCCTCTACTGTTTCCTTGAGAGAAATAATCCATAGACTTGTGAAGCGCATCACGCTGATGAAATCGAAGTTCCTTTTTGGCGGTACGTGCCTTGTCGCCATAGATGCCCTGATCTATCTTTAACCAGTCAACTGGAGCCTCTTCCAGATCATTTAGGCTTAACCTAGTAACTGGTGGGTCTTGATGTAGTAAAGTCTCATTTGCCGTAGAAGTCCATTTATTGGTAGTCGATACCCATAAGCGATAGCTAAACTTAATTCGGTTTTTATCTGCATCTTCAAAACTTTTGCCTGAAGTAGACAGGAATGTATCAACTTCTTCTTTACTAATACCTGAGTCTGCCTGATAGCACTTACATTGGATGGCCCAGTATTCACCCTCAGTAGTGAGTGCAACTAAATCTATCCCGACATCTTTTCCGCCGAATGAACTTCTATGTGGAAATTCATTCCAAAGCCATATTTTTTCTAGATGCCTATACTTTGGGTCAGTATAAAAGTAGGCTTGAATTAGGCGTTCAAATCTTGTTCCTTTATCTCGTTCCGAGTGAGCTAAATTGCGGTATTTTTCTAGAATTTTGTTGAATGCCATATTATAAACTATTGTATCTTAAAATTACCTCTGTTGGAAACTTGCTTTTTATTGGCCGTAAATGACACGGTTATGTTTGCAGCAAATAAAATTACTCGTAAATTGCAAGAAAACACGTCCTGACCACTCCAAATGCGTGTCAGTGGGCATCAAATAATCGTTCATCTATTTGGTAATTATTTGGTTGGGGTATGGCTCACAAATTTTTCGGCCAGATTTTCGACCCTAATCGTCGTTTTTGTATCTAATTTCGGATGGGTTATCTAGCAAAATTTTGTTCGATGCTACAAGTTAAGCTACTGAACAGTACGAAAACTAAATGACACTTTGTTGCGACACTCTATCGCATAATTTACCCTGGCTGTAAAAGCCGTATCACAGACTATGACGAATATGTAAAGGGCCTGAAAGCTCGACGAGAGCTATTAGACGACCAGCTCGTTAATTTGGCCCACAATGATAAAGATTCTCCATTGACCAGTTAGTATCTGTTAGAAATAGCTGCAGAAGCTCCTAAGCTATTCCAAAGTTCAATAGCGGCTCTAAATCCAAGCTTTTACGCTTTTTACTTTCGTACCTCATAACTCAGGACAAAAAGCTCGTTTTCAATCTAAAAGCACCATTTGATGTAATCTCAGAGTGCTCTCAAAATCAATCTTGGGTCGGGAGGCCAGATTAATAATGTATAATCCGCCCGTTTTGTCCGCCGGCTATCGGGCGGGGGATTATCGAACTTCCAGTTCGAACCAGGCATCTTTCGATGTCAAAAAGAAAATGAGCCAGATTAATCTGACTCACTTTCTTTTGGCTCAGCATACAGGTCACGCACTTTTTTCTTCACCTAAATTTCAAGCTCAACTGTAACGTTAATGCTTTGATCTACGTCAATGTTCTCTGTTTTTCTGATCTTCGCTGGCAAGGCAATAAATAAAGGGCCATCCTTGATGGGCATTATTGAGCTATTCCATGTTGTATTATTGATCGTAAAACGCGCTTTAAGTAATGCAGGCCATAAGTCTTTGAGCATAGGTCGTAGGTCCTTGCTAATAATCTCATCTAGCTCGAGATAATACCAGCCATATTGTCCTGAAAAGCGCTGAACTGTGTTACGTACAGTAAACTTCATTCAGCCAAATTATACCAAAAATCCAGTAGCGTGAATGCTTACTAGATTCTTTGAAAAATATATACTCTTGGCTCCGGGGACTGGATTCGAACCAAGTATTTCTACCACCTAAATTTTAGGCTCGCTTTACTTTAGCTTAGCTTTCGAATTTTCTATAATCAATTAATTATCAAGATAGTTCTGTTCTGTAAAGATGCACAGCCTGTATATGAGAGCACTCCATCGGTTCGTCATAGGGTTCTTTGCCGTTTGATAACGGACAATCGCAGCTCAAGCCATTCATGGGCCTACAACGGACTAGATGTTCGTTAGTGTTACCCTTAACGGTATATGTGTCTGCCTCAACTACACTAATATTACCTTCCAGAAAATACCTGATTGCATTAGTAAATAATTTGTTAAACGATATGAATGAATTTTTGTTTAAGTAGTTGTTGGCGTATTCTACGACAGCCTTCTGAATTGCTGTAGACAGTTCACTGAATAGATCATTATTATGCAGAGCAATGCTCAATGATTTTTTAATTTGGTTTCTATTCGCTACGGTTAGTTGAAATAGCACGATGTCATCCCTACCTAAGATATTCTTCGTGAACTCATCACTATAAACGCTCGTAATGGTTGCTAAGAAATCATTCGGAGCGTCTAGGTAGGTTTCAACGAGTGATCTAAACTCGTTAGAGTAAAGTTGCATTTGGCCTACCTCGTCAAGATACAAAAGCTCGCCAGTCTTTGGATGCGATAAGCTTCGAGTAAATTGTGCCAAGACTTCTGGGTGAACATAAAAACGCCCGACTTGCAGGCTTGTATGGTTCTGTGTTTGAGCCAAAACTGCACGTAGACCGTTCATATCCTCTACAACAAACCCTATTCTGTGATGGTCTTTGACAAATTCTTTTGTTATAAAACCACGCCGAGGAGAAACGCCGGCAACTAGCTCGCTTAATATGGTGCTCTTTCCGCTTTTTGGTTTGCCGGTAATCAAGAGTTTCATCTACTCATGGTATCATGCAAATCATCTGTTAGAACGTGATAAAATACCTAAATGATTAATATAACTGCAACAACTGCAAACGAAGCTTGGATCAGCACATTTAAAACTCTTCTTGAAGAAGGAGATGCTACAGGTAATGAAAAGTACCTGCGTGATGAAACTACGCTCATAGAAATTACTGACCCCGAGGTCATAGGGGCGGACGCACGATTTCCAATGGCCCAAGCTGACCTAGATGTAATCAATAGATACATCTATACCGGCGAGAACGAAGACAGTGTCGTTCACGATTGGACAAAACTTTACTACCATCGTGCCTTTGACGAGCCAAATTCACAAATAGAGTTCTTGATTGCAAATCTAAATGCAGAACGCCCAGTCGGTGAAGCGCAGATATCAATGTGGGATAAAAACATTGATCAAGGTCAAAAAGTTTCGCCCTGCACCCAAATAATCTGGGCGCGCATTAAGCATGGAAAGCTGGAGTTGCACGTTCACGCTAACTCCTCAGATGCATATAAAAAGTTGTTGATGAATATGCTTGAATTTATCTCTTTACAACATTACATAGCTGAACGAATAGACAGACCGGTTGGTAACTATTATCATTTCTTAGACTCGTGCCACTTACACCTGAAAGATTCTGAGAAAATTGAATTGCTCCAGACACAATTACAAGGTTAAAACTTTGCATTACGCGCTCCAATATGTTATAAATTAGTCATGAGTAGCGAGGTTTTCCTTCCCGGGATTGCTGAATTTGATGAACATCCAATTCCTGGCGCTCCCGCAATTAACGATACCTATCGTGAATCTTTAAGCCGCCTCGTGTTATTACAAGATCGAGAAGTGACCCACTTCTATGGTTGTCAGCTGGACTTAGACGAAGATAAAGATGTGTGGATGAGTCCTGTTGAGGTGGATGACGGAGAAAGCTTTTCCTACTTCCAGATACTTTACGTAAATACTACGCCTCAAGAAGCTTTCAATAACCCTAAGCTACCGGTTTCATTGCTTGAGGTTGACGAAGCAAGCTACAAATTAACGCCAGCTGAGCACCCTGGGTATGAGCAGCTGATGAGCCAGTTCATCGGCGACAGAAAACATGTTCTAATCCGCCAATGCAACACAGGCATGGCCTATTACCCTAGAAGTATTACCCCTACACGGGATCGTACTAAATCTTCGGAGCACTTAGAGAAAATTATTGCGGTCACGGGATTCCACGAGCCAGAAGTTAGCATTACACTTTGCAAGCCGTCAGAAAAAGAAGATGTCTCTATTAAAACCAGTATGCTGCAAACAGTTCACGCCCGCAAATATCCTTTTGCGAGCGGCGAAGTGCATTCGTACGGCCTAATTCTTGATAATGACCCGTGGAAATATTACGAAATTTTTACCCCTCGACGTATCGAGAAAATGTCAGGCAAAGACCTTCTCGTAAGAATTGATTCAGGCTGTGATATCGGCCAAATTTACGATGATAGAGGATGTGACTGTCGTGAGCAGTTGCATACTGCACTTACGGATATCAAAGAGCTAGGCAATGGCGCTGTAATTCATATACCTTCTCAAGATGGAAGAGGCTTCGGCGCGGCAACTAAAATGGAGACAGAGGGTTTAAAGCGCGGTATTAAAGTTGCCACCAACCACAATAATCTTCAAGCAGTTGACACTATCACTGCCGCCCAATTAATTTTGGGCGCAGAGTTTGATATTCGCAGCTATGAAGGCGCAGGAAAACTTTTGGGCATGATAGGCGTCGAGTCAATCATTCTACAAACAGACAACCGTTTGAAAGCCGAGGGCTTAGCGGCTGGTGGAATAAATGTTACACGTCGGCCAACAAACACCACTGGCGCACGTGGAGCGCTACATCACGTTGAAGCCAAGCACCGACACGGGGACATCTATTACGGCAAGGATGAGGAATAAGCATGGAAAGATTAGGTCCAGGGAGTTTGTATTATGCACCTGCAGCTAGTGGCATAGAAAAGATTCGAAATCGGTGGCTAGAAATTGATTCCATGGCTGGCGTTGGCATTGACCCTGACGTCAATAAAATTCCTAGCGAGATCTGGGATGAAGTTGGCGGTAGAAGTAACTTAGCAGACGGCATGCTTCTTTTTAATCAGCAGGTCATAGATGCCACAGCAGAATATGCAGTGGATTTTAAAGTAAACTCAAATTTCTTCCAGGGTGAATTAGGGCGACGCGCGCTAGCCGGTACTTTCGATTACATAAAAGCAAATCATCCCAAAGTTCTTCGGGTGTGTGATGGTAAGTTTGCGGATGTAGGCCACACAGCTGACAAAATTGCTGAAGAGATATTCGGTGAGCTAGATGCTGACGCAGTGCTATTGAACCCGTATATGGGCTTAGACGCTATCGAGCCATTCGTGAAATGGAAGAATAAGCTTGTCGTGCTTTGCATAAATACATCAAACCCGTCAGCTCAAGAAGTCCAAGGACTGACGCTCGCTGACGGTAATCCATTGTGGAGACATATTCTACGAGAAAGCATGGACTCTTGGAACTATAATGGGAACATTCTCCCAGTACTCAGCGCTACTCATAAAGACAATCTTTTGGGAGTACGAGAAGTTGTCGGTGACACACCTATTCTGTTAGCAGGTATTGGTACGCAAGGTGGCAGCCTTGAAGAAAGCGTGCCAATATGTCTCGATACTAATGGCTATGGTCTTATGATAAGCGCATCACGTGCGATACTGTACCCGGAACGATGCGCTGGCGAGACATTGCAAGACGCATCTCGTCGCTCAATTCAAGACTTGCGTATGAGTATCAATGTAGCCAGGGCAGCCTAATGAATGAATTCGTATTTTCAGCTAGCCACCGGCAAGCGGAGATCAATAAGACGTTGCGACGTAATCTTACGAAGAGCCGGCTATTTGTATTGCTGCTCGGGCCATCAGCAACGGGTAAGTCTACGTTGATCCAAGAGCTAAACGCCCAGTCCACTGACACTACATTCGAATATGTAAAGCCAATTATCACAAGACCGAACCGGCCTAACGAGTCCGATAAAATAAGCGTCTCTGATACCGAGTTCGATACTTTGCAGAGGCAGGGCGAGTTTGTAGTTGTGAACGCCCTTTACGGAGTCCGTTATGGCACACCTTTACAGGGAATCACTTCACCGCTAAGCAGAAACAATACGCCTATACTTGATTACCCGCTGGATACGGTACACGCTCTCCAACGTCCTGAGTACGACACACTTAAACTGTATATATATCCACCTTCATTGGAAACATGGCGTAGACGAATTGAATCAAGCGGCCGGAATTTGAATGGGAGACTTGAGGCTGGCACTAGAGAACTCGGATCATTGGCGATGGCAGGCTTCAATCATCCCGATATTGACATAAGCATAGTTAACGCCGAAGGTGCTGTGGTCGAAGCTGCACATGATATTCTCGACGTTATACAACAGGTTGTCGTGTGATAACTACTGCTCTTGAGATCTAGCTTCAGCTTGCTCGGGGCTACGGTAGGTATGTATAGAACCGGGGATGATTCTGTAAGCTGCACGATTCTCGGGTTCATATACCATTGGCTTGGCTAGGACATTGGCGCACGCAGTACATGCAAGAGAGCCAGCTTCCTTCACAGTCGCAGAAGTCAGTTCTGCTCGCTCTTCAACAAGCTCTGGTGGCCAAACGATTCGATCAGCATAACAGCGCAGCAAGCGGCCTGGCCCATCTTTTTGATAGACCATGGCTGGCTCCTCACAGTTACCGCATGCGATATACAGAAATTTTGACGGACCCCCACGAGATTTCGCGTATCGGTCTTTCTTAGGTTTAAACTTGTCTTGAGGGAATTCCATATAGTTTTATTATACAATAAAATACTAATTAATCATAATGTCGGTCAAGGAAACAGGTTAGCTTTTGGGGTGCTTGCTCCTTCAGGACGGGAGAGGCTGGGTTCGAACTGAACTACAGGGATGAAATGAAAGAACCATCCTTTCGGACGGTTCTAACGTTTGTAACTTACGAACTGTAAATTAGTATTTCTCTGACCAAAGAGAGAAGTTAGGCACAGGTCTAGGAACTAGGTCTACGTTCTTCTCTGCTTGGTCTGGCTCGGGAGGCCAGATTCGAACTGGCGACCAATTGGTTACACTTATTCATTATTTTCATAATGGCGTGGACTATATCATCATCCTTACGGATGTAGGGCGCTATTTGGACGATTATTGTTAGGCTCACATCCTAGTCTCTGAACCTTCCGAACTCTTTTAGCCTAAGTTCGGCTTGGCTGCTGATTACCATATAGCTTTGATGCTATTTTAGGCTTCCAGCAATTCACCCTATTTTCACTACTTGGTTTCCCAAGTAGGCTGCCTCTGACAGCCAACTGCGCTACCGCTGCGCTACTCCCGAATATGTGTTTTAATGAACTCTCTTCCTCTGTAAGATTTAAGCTGCTTTTCGCGCTTTAATGCTTCAGAGCGAGTGGCAACTGATTCTTTAAAAATCAATTCCCATTTGCCCTCAAACCTAGATGTAAAACCAGCAAAAGTGTGAAGATTATGCTCTTTGATACGCTTATCTATATCGCTGGTTTGACCAATATAAACTTTGTCTAATAATCGATTGTAAATCGCATATACAACATACACATTGCAATGATATTACAACGGCGCTACCTCCGCCAGCTGGCGGAGCGCTACTCCCGATTAAATTGCAATGTGCGATTCGGCCGTCAGTTAGCGGATCTCCGAATACAGATGTAAATTATAGCTGCTACATCTTGTGACGTCAAATGTCGGCGGGCTAGACGCTATGCTACCGAGATAGCCACAGCCAAAGGCAAACAAACACTTTACGGGCTGTGGATAACTGCTTTATTTACAGCAAACATTAGCGGTATACTGTATTTTAGTACATTATCTCGCGGGGGCGTTTATCAAAATACAGACAAAAACTACTGTAATAACAGTAATAATCGGCTTCCTGCTCGCGGCGGGTTATTTTGTCCTGCGCCCAAACCGGGTGCCGCTACAGGGATTGCTCAGAAAAGCTGATGGCAAGACAATTGCCCAAGATGGCTACTATGACATGCGCGTAGTGGCGTTCAACCCCGTTAGTGGTCAGCAGATTTTATCTCAGGATTTCCAAGATGTGGTTGTCAAAGACGGCCAATACACTCTGCCGGTTAGCATACCCAAGTTCGCAGATACAGGCTCGTCAACTTTTCAGGTATGTCATAGTGGTGACCCAAGCGCTGCAGAAGATGGGCTAGATGCCGAGGATATCCCAACGGGCTGTAAAGACCCTGTAGTCGAAAAGAAGGTATTTGTAGAAGCTGAGTGTCCTCAGACCCTCAATATCAGCTCAAATAATTTTCTTTATCGTTTGATTGGCAATCGAGACGGGTCAATTTCTGGCAATGGCTGTACTTATGTTGACTCGGGCAATAACTTCTTTGCACAGACGGACAAACAAGCTCCGACTGTCGTTGGAGTTCAAGGTGCAAAAGGTGATTCAGGCTCAGTTGGCCCACAAGGTCCGGCTGGTCCGCAGGGCGAAAAAGGTGCTGATGGGGCAGCAGGAGTAAATGGAACTAATGGCACAAATGGCGCCCAGGGCCCGGCGGGAGCTCAAGGGCCGTCCGGCGATCCAGCAACCGATGACCAAACACTTAGTTTTGGCGGAGCAAGCATTCTTTCTATTGCCGGCGGTAATTCAGTCGATTTATCTAGCCTTAAAGACAATACTGATGTTTTAGCATCACTTGGTTGTACTGCCGGACAGATCGCGCAGTACAATGGTAGCGCTTGGGCGTGTGCTAGTCCTGCTGCTTCGAGTGACAGCCAAACTTTGAGCCTCGTAGCCAATACGCTGTCTATTCTAAATGGTAATTCAGTTAGTTTGGCCAGTTACCTAGACAACACCGATGCTCAAAGTATTTCGGTCGCATCAAATGTGCTGTCTATTAGCGGTAATGCCAGCACGGTGAATCTGGCCAGTTACCTAGACAACACTGATGCGCAAACACTAAGCTACTCAACAGGCACGCACCTTCTGTCCATTAGTGGTGGTAATACTGCTGATCTGTCTAGCCTGCTTGATAACACAGACGCGCAGGGCATTTCGCTTGCCGGCAACACGCTGTCGATTAGTGGTAACGCCAGCACGGTGAATCTGGCAGGCTACCTTGATAACACCGACGCGCAGAGCATTTCTTTGGTTGGCGATACGTTGTCTATATCTGGCAGCGCTGGCACAGTTAGCTTGGCAGGGTATTTGGACAATACAGATGTACTCGCCGGCCTGTCCTGTGGGCTGAACCAAATTGCCAAATGGAACGGTAGTGCCTGGGCCTGTGCTAGTGACAGCGGGCTAACGAGTGAAGTTGACGGAGTTATTGGCAACGAGGTTACCGATGCAACTGCCGGTGGTGGCCTAACGCGCGCGGGTCTGGGAACGAATGTGTCGCCGTATACACTCGGCATTGCCGCAGGTGGAGTTACCAATGCCATGCTTTCAAATTCTGCTTTGACAGTTAGCGCTGGCACTGGCCTTACGGGCGGAGGCTCGGTCTCGCTAGGTGGCACGGTGACGCTTAGCTCAACCCTTGGCACAGACATAGATTCTTCAGAAATCGTCAACGGTACCATAGCCACCGCTGACATTGCCGCAAGCGCCATAACTGCAGCCTTAGTTAGCGACGGCACGCTCACAACTGCCGATCTTTCGGCTACGGCTGGTATCACCAATGCACAGCTGGCTAACTCCAGCATCACGGTGACAGCTGGAGCTGGTTTATCTGGCGGTGGGGCAGTAGCTTTGGGCAGTTCGGTAACTTTGACATCGACCCTCGGAACGGCCATCGACACCACGGAGATTACCGACGGCACAATTTTGTTTGCCGACATTGCCCAAAACGGCTGTAGCAACGGTCAAGTACTCAAATACAACACTGGCTGGACATGCGCTGCCGACAACGACACCACCTACACCGCTGGAACAGGTATTGCTGTATCGGGTCTCAATGTCATATCTTCTACGCTCGGCACCGACATAGATTCTTCAGAAATCGTCGATAGTACTGTCGCGCTGATTGATCTAGCCGCCGATTCAGTTAATTCTTCCAAAATCGTCAATGGTTCAGTTGCTAATGCTGATCTAGCCAACTCCGCCGTCACCATTACCGCTGGCACTGGTTTATCTGGCGGCGGGGCGGTCACTCTAGGTAGTTCAGTTACCCTAAACCTAGCCAATGACTTTGGTGCAAGCATTGATTCTAGTGAAATAACTGATGGTACAGTCGCCCTAGCCGATCTAGCTAACAGTTCAGTTAACTCAAGTAAGATAGTAGACGGTTCAATTGCCACAGTCGATGTTGCTGACGGAGCCATTACGCTAGCCAAACTAGCAAACTGTTCTAGCGACGGCCAAATCCTTAAATACACGGTCGTCGGTGGCTGGGCCTGTGCGGCTGACAGCGGGCTAACGAGTGAAGTTGACGGAGTTATTGGCAACGAGGTTACAGATGCAACTGTCAGTGGTGGTTTAACCAGGTCTGGCAGCGGCACAGGCGTGTCGCCATATACACTAGGGATTGCCGCTGGCGGTGTGACTAATGCAATGCTAACCAATTCGGGTGTCACAGTCACTGCTGGAACAGGGCTAACAGGCGGCGGCTCAGTCTCGCTAGGTGGCACAGTTACGCTAAATTCCTCACTCGGAACAGCCATAGATAGTACAGAAATTACCGATGGTACGATAACTTCGGCTGACCTTTCGGCTACGGCCGGTATTACCAACGCTCAACTGGCCAACAACGCAGTTACAGTTACCGCTGGCTCTGGTTTGTCGGGCGGCGGGGCAGTTGCACTGGGGAGTTCGGTAACTTTGACTTCTTCTTTAGGCACCGCAATAGATACCAGCGAAATTACTGACGGCACAATTTTGTTTGCCGACATTGCCCAGAACGGCTGCTCGACGAATCAGGTTATGCAGTGGAATGGTTCGGCCTGGGCATGTGGCTCTTTAGCGGGGTCACAAAACTTGTTCGAAACAATTTCTGCACCAGGAGGAACAGCTTCTGTAGCAGACTCGGCTACAGACACATTAGCATTTGCTAACGGTGCCGGCGTCACAATTACGAGTGACGGAACGACCGATACAATCACCATCGCTGCAACTTTAGGCACGGCGATAGATTCCAGTGAAATTGTCGATGGTACCATCACAACTAGCGACATTTCGGCCACCGCCGGTATTACCAACGCTCAACTGGCTAATTCGGCTGTGACTGTAACAGCTGGTACGGGTCTGTCTGGCGGTGGATCGGTATCATTAGGTGGCACAGTTACTTTGAACCTTACGAATGATTTTGGGGTAAGCATTGATTCCAGCGAGATTACCAATGGCACTATTACTCTGGCCGACCTTGCCCAGAACTCTTGTGGGGATGGGCAGGTTATTAAGTGGAGCAATGGCTCAACAGCCTGGGTATGTGCTAACGACATCGACACCCAGCTTAGCGAGGCCCAAGTCGACACCTACGTAGCAAACAATGGCTACTTAACTAGTGAAGTTGACGGCTCAACTTCTAACGAAATCCAGGACCTGTCTCTCGCGGGGGATACATTGGCACTAAGCGGCGATGGCACAACGGTTGACCTTAGCGCATACATGGACAATACCGATGTTCTGGCCGGGCTGTCCTGTGGGCTGAACCAAATTGCCAAATGGAATGGCAGTGCGTGGGCCTGCGCGGCCGATGCAGATACCGATACGCAAGACCTATCGCTTGCTGGCAATACGCTCAGCCTGGTGGCGGGCGGCAGCGTCGACCTTACGGCTTTTATGGACAACACCGACTCTCAGGACTTATCGCTCGCAGGCAATATTTTGAGCTTGAGTGGCGACGGCACGACCGTAGACCTTAGCGGCTACCTTGACGACACGGTACTTAGCGAGGCCCAGGTCGATACCTATGTGGCGAACAATGGCTATCTGACCAGTGAAGTCGACGGTAGCACGACCAACGAACTGCAAAATGTCTTTACGACGATCGCGACCCCGGATGCTGGCAACCCGGCCGCCGACACGACGACCGACACGCTGACGCTGGCAAACGGCAGCGGCGTTACAATTACCAGCAACGGCACCACCGACACGATCACGATTGCGGCGGCACTCGGCACCGACATTGACTCGACCGAGATCGTGAACGGAACGATCACCTCAACCGACATTTCTGGTACGGCTGGCATCACCAACGGCCAGCTGGCCAATTCATCGCTCACGGTTAGCGCGGGTAACGGCTTACTTAACGGTGGTAGCGTTTCGCTTGGCGGCACCACCACACTCAACATTGGTGCAGGCAACGGCATTACCGTCAACGCCGATGACATCGCTGTCAGAACAGCAGCTAGTGCCGACGGGCTATCTTCTACGACTAGCTCCGGCTCGGGTATTGAAGCGCTTGCTACGGGGGTTGCGCTCCTCCAGGGCTGCTCGGATGCTCAGGTCTTAAAATGGAATGAAACGACCGATGTCTGGGCCTGTGCTGCCGACAATGACACGATTATTTCAGAGGCTACGGTCGAAAGCTACATCTTCGACGCTGATAACACCGGTACGCTCAGTAGCGGCACCTTGGCGCTAGGTAGCCTTAGTTACACCGGTACACTCAGCGATACACAAATTTCTGACACGCTAACAATTGGCGCCACTAGCACGGTGAGCGACAGCGCCTTGAGCGCCAACGTCACGAAGCTGGGCAGCGATATTAGCTCTGCCGAAATCGCGAACGGCACGATTGCCGCGGCGGATGTCGCACCCGACGCCCTTGACTTTACCGAACTAAACGACACCATGTCGCTCGACGTAGCTACTTCGATTTCGCTCGGAGCCAACAACCTGACCTTTACGGCTGGTGGCGCTGGCAATGTCGTAACAAACCTATCATCCACCGGCGATTTCATCGTACAAGATAACGGCACCACAGCATTTATTGTTCAAGATAATGGCGGTGTCTACATCGGCGACCCAGCCTCAGCTATCGCAACTGGCTCACTTCTGGTGCTCGACAGCATTACTACTGCGCCTGGTAGCCCAGTCAACGGTGCCATGTACTACGATTCTGGCCTGGCCAAGTTTCGCTGTTACGAATCAAGCACCTGGAAAGACTGTATCTCGGCCCCAGGTAGTCAAAATGACACGGCGGCAACCTACTATTTCTTCAGCGAATTTACGGGTAGTCCTACGACAACAGGCCAAGACGTATACGCCACAAACAGCGGAACAGGTGCGGCGACGGCTGCGAGTGCCAACGTTGCCGCCAATCGCCCGGGTATTTTCCGCTCTACCACAGGTACTACCGCTACGGGGCGCACGGCATTTGCTTCAAATCTGACTGCCTTTGCGCTCGGCGGCGGAGCGATGTCGTACGAGACGGCGGTAAACATTGCCACGCTTTCCACAGGAACGGAGAGATACCAGTTGGTCATCGGTCTGTTTGATACCGCGACCGCAGCTAATCAAGTGGATGCAGTTTCATTTGTGTACGACGAAGGCGGTGTTTCAACCGGATCGGCTGCGAGCGCCAACTGGCAAATCAGAACAGCCAGCAACTCAACGCGTAGCTGGACCACAACAACAACGGCCGTAGCGGCTGCAACCTGGTACAAATTGCGCGTCGAAGTCAATGCCGCCGGTACCTCCGCCACCTTCTACATCAATGGCACTAATGTCGGAACCATCGCCACCAACATACCAACGGGTACGGCAAGGGCGCTCGGCTTTGGGCATCTGATGATAAAATCCGTCGGCACCACCGCCCGAACCATGGACATCGACTACATGAAAGCCGAACAATCATTCACTACATCAAGATAAAACATAAACTTTTTGATACAATAGGTTATAAGTAAAGAGGGGAATTTTATGGAAGATATCATAAGAGTGAATAAAAAAGAAGAGTCATCTGAGAGAGGAAACAAAGTAATGCCAAAACTACCACTAAACAAAAAAGCTGGAAAAATCTTAGTTGTGCTAGTTCTTGTTGCGCTAGCCGTACTAGCTGGCTGGCTCTACAAGCAAAACCGAGATCTAAAGGCAAACCCAACTGCAGCTCAGCAAGACAAGAACAAAGCCGAGACAGCACGCGTACTCGACAAACTGAAGGAAGATATCTTAATTCAAGAAACAGAATCACCTACAGTTGCTCGCGTCGAAGATCCTGAAAAACTCAAGAGCTCTAACGCAGAATTCTACAAAAACGTTCAAAAGGGTGATTACTTAATAATTTATCCAAAGCGCGCTATGATTTACCGCGAAGCTAACCGACAGATTATCAACATTGCTCCGATAATAAACACTTCAGAACTCAAGACAAACGGCACCCAACCTGCCGACACAAAGACGCCTACCAATACAACAAATAAAACAACCAAGTAGAAAGTGACAAAAGAGTGGCCGTAAGTCAGCCCTCAGAGGATACGGTCGATGCACAAGCTGAAGATCAGCCGGCCGATGTTGAACTAGATCTAGGATTAGGTAGTGACCAAACTACTTCAGAGACAGCGTTAGACGTCAGCAGCAGCGAAGCACAGCCGTTAGATGAGATCAAAGCTAGCGCCGAAGATTCAGAAAAACTGTCCGAGATTGATACCAGTTTTCATCACGAGCCTCTTAGCTATACCGTTCCCGACAAAACTAATGCCTGGACTATCACAGCAGTAGTTCTGACTATATTAATTCTTTTGGCGGGCGGCGGCCTGGCGGTTTATAGACTTTTGTTACGCCAAGGGTCATTTGGCCAAGTAAAATTGGCAGGCCAAAAAATCGAACGTGCCGAAGACAAAAGTAAACTAATTTCAAATCTATACGACAATTTTAACCAAGTCACATTATCGGTCAAAGATAACAACGAAAAAGCATCGCTTTATACACCAGCTGACGCTGGAATTGAGTTGTTGGCAGAGATAAGCGTCAATAAGGCACTTGAAGCAAAGGAAAAAGGCAGTATTTGGCAACGTCTAAAATGGTGGAAGGTTACTGAAATCAATGCCGAACTCCAGGTTGATAAAGACAAAATGGCGGCATTTGTAGAAGAAAAAATGACTAAAGTCGAGCAGGCGCCCACCAACGCTACTTTAGTTATTGAAAACGGCAATATCCAACTTAGTAAAAGCAGTGTAGGGAGAGGCTTTATTGTCAAAAACGCCGAGGCAAGGGTTACTGAGTCAGCCGCCAAACTCCAGTCAACAATTTTCACGATGGAGTCCTCGGAGCTTAAGCCTTTCGTTTCCGATGAAGACACTAACTCGATTGCGGCAAGAGTTGCAAACAGTTTAGCTCAGAAGGTTAGCCTAACGATAGCAGGCAAGACTTTCGAGCCTAGTAGAGCCGAAATCGGGTCGTGGATAAGCCCTATTTCATTAGACGATAAGAAGCCCAATCTAGAATTTAACAGTGGTGAAATTGAGGCTTACATCGACAAGATAGCCAAAAATTATGTTAATCCAGCACGAAGCGAGATTATAATGCATAGAGACGATGGTAGCGAATTAAAGTTAGTTTCTGGTCGTGATGGAACAGACGTTGCCGATAAAGATGCTATCGCGGCCGACATATCTAACAAGTTGCTAGCCGCTGAACCCGTTGCAGTTCAATTAACAGTTACCAACCAAGCATATGGTAAGGTCTCAGCTGAAGATTACGACAAATGGATAGTTGTCGATCTGACTAACAAATATATGGACGTGTATGAGAAGGACAAAAAGGTAAAGACTTTTTTGGTCTCCGCAGGCGCTCCCGTTACTCCAACTGTAGTAGGTATGTATAAGATTCTCTACAAACTAAAATCTCAAGATATGCGAGGTCAAAACGCCGACGGTACAAGTTATTTTCAGCCAGGCGTTCAATACGTGAACTATTTTTATGGTGGTTATGCAATCCACGGAGTTTATTGGCGGCCCGACTGGTGGTTTGGCCAGATTAATAGTAGCCACGGCTGTGTTGGACTGAGGACTTCAGAAGCCAAATGGGTTTACGATTGGGCACCCGTCGGTACAGTGGTGATTACACATTTGTAAACAGTTTGACAGATGATTGAGCTATACTATTAATATGCGTTTTAAGGGGTATTCTTCAGACTTGGCGGCTCTTATCGCTACAGAGATCGCAACTCAGCTCGATCGGCAATCCAGAGTTTTGTGGTTATGCAGTGGTGGTAGTAACACCCTACTTCAAGTTAAAATTATGGATCACTTGGTTGGCTCAGGCGTAAGTCTAGAGGGTCTAACTATTTTGGCTATGGATGAGCGCTTTGGTGAGTCTGGGCATCCTGATTCGAACTTTCAGCAGTTGAAGCAGGCTGGATTCAAGACAGGCCAGGCCACGTGGATAGACGTTTTAGCCAAGAATTTAGATTTCGATCAAACAGTTCAAAACTACTCCAATCTCCTAAAAGATCTGACCAAAAAGTCCGACTTTACAATAGCTACTTTTGGGATCGGTGCTGACGGGCATACTGCCGGGATATTACCAGGTTCAGCGGCAGTTGATGCGCAGCAACCCGTTTATGGCTATGTTTGGCAAGATTATGTACGTATGACCATTACGCCGAACTGGTTGGTGGGTGTTGATAAGGCATTTGTTGTGGCGCGGGGGCAGGCAAAGCTCGATGCGCTTAGCCGTTTGAAGGCGGCTGCGTCTAGTACCGCGGAGCTTCCAAGCATGTTATTAAATAAAATTAAGGATGTAGTAGTCTACACAGATATAAAGGAGTTATTGTGAAAATAGTGATTCACGGTTTAGGCAGAATGGGTATGCAGATCGCTCGTAAATTAGCTGAAAGCGGCCAACACCAGGTGATTGCACACAATCGCAGCCTAGAGCCAATTAAGGAAGCAGTTTCATATGGTTGTATTGGCGCTGAGACCAAGCAACAGGTGCTGGCAAACTTTGGCGATGAGAAAATAATTGTTTGGGTGATGTTGCCAGCTGAGGTGGCCGACGAAGAAATGCTCGCCTGGGCTGAAATATTACCTAAAGGCAGCGTTATAGTTAGCGGCGGCAACTCCGATTACCGCAAAACTAGGCAGCTAAATGAAAAAATGAAAGCAATTGGCATGGAACTTGTTGACATTGGCGTAAGTGGCGGTGTTTGGGGTTACCAGAACGGGTTCCCGTTAATGTGCGGTGCCGATAAAACGGAAGCGTTTACTTGTGTGGAGCCAGCTCTAAAAACCCTTATTTTGCCTGGGGGAGCATACAAACACTTTGGGCCTTCGGGTAGCGGGCACTATGTCAAAATGGTACACAACGCTATTGAATACGGCATGATGCAGTCGCTCGGCGAGGGATATCGTTTACTCAAAGAAGGACCTTATGAAGCGATTGATCTAGCGGCTGCCGGTGAAGTCTGGCAGCATCACAGCGTCATCACATCATGGCTTAACGAGCTCAGCCGCGATGCTCTAGCTGAGAACCCAAATATGGACGGAATTTCTGGCTATGTTGCCGAGAGCGGTGAAGCACGTTGGGCGATCGAGACGGCCAAGCAGTGCGATATCGAGCTACCAGCTATTGGTGCTTCGTTCGATGTGCGCTTGCGTAGTCAAAAAGGAGAGACAAATTTCGCCACTAAAGTTGTCGCAGCCCAGCGCAATAAATTTGGTAATCACAATCTAAACGGCGAAGGCGCCGCCTAAAACTTCGATGAAGACCAAGTTAGTAATTTTTGGAATAACGGGTGATCTGGCTAAACGTAAGTTGTTGCCAGCGTTGGAACAGATCGTGGAACGCAAAGTGTTTGATGATCTAGAGATTGTCGGGGTAAGTCGACGTAATGTTAGCGCTAGCGATGTGGTTGGGCATAAGCTACAAAGTGTCACATCAGTTTATTGCATGGACCTTGCCAATAAGGATGACTATGTAGGTTTGGCCGATTATCTCGGTAGTAGCGAAAACCAGCAGCTGGTATTCTATCTATCTGTGCCACCTTTGGCAACTGCTCAGATAACGGAGTTCCTGGGGCTGGCCAAAATTAACGGGACTAATACTAAAATACTGTTTGAAAAACCCTTTGGTGTTGATTACAAATCTGCAAAAGACATGGTTGAACATGCCGCAAAATACTATAAAGAATCGCAAATCTACCGCATCGATCATTACCTAGCAAAAGAAATGGCCCAGAATATCGTGGCATTCCGGAGTGGTAACGCTATGTTTCAGTACGTTTGGGAAAGCGGTGCGATCGAACGGATAGAAGTTATAGCCGTGGAAAAGGTTGGGATAGAAGGTCGTGCCAAATTCTATGAGCAAGTAGGTGCTCTGCGTGATCTTGTGCAAGGCCATTTGATGCAGCTACTTAGCCTGACTATTCTAACTCTTCCAAAAAGGCTAAATTGGGACGATCTACCCAAGTTAAGGCTGGAAGCACTAAAATCAATTAGCTCGGCTGACCCGTCGCTAGCAGTTCGAGGTCAGTATGATTCTTATCAGGAGGAAGTCAAGAATTTTGGCAGTCAAACTGAGACTTTTGTTAGCCTTGTGCTTAAGAGTCGCAACGTTCGCTGGAAAAACGTGCCGCTGCGTTTGACTACTGGCAAGGCCTTCGACAAAAAATCAACCGAGGTAAAGGTTTACTTCAGGTCAAATAGCGGCGAAGCCTGCAACTGTCTACGTTTTAAGATTCAGCCCGATGAAGGCTTAGAAATTGACCTAAACACTAAAAAGCCAGGCTACGAACTGGAGTTTGAAACCCAAAAAATGCTATTTAGTTATCCGGAAAACACTGTGCTGCCAGATGCCTACGAACAAGTCATAGTCGATGCCCTAAATTCACGCAAGAGCCTGTTTGCCAGTAGCGATGAGATTTTAGAAAGTTGGCGTATCCTGCAACCGCTATTGGATACTTGGTCGATGAGTAAGTCAGAGATAATGAAATACAAAAAGGGCAGCGACTATCACGCAGTCGTTCCAAAATGACACAATTTGAGGGTCACAAGTTAATCTCTGATCAAATTGATTCGATCGAACTAACTGTAATCGTACGTGAGTTACGCCGTGTATTAGAAGCGCTAGTAGAGGGTGACGCTGTTGAGTTTGGTTGCTTCGTTGGTACTACTAGTTTGTTTCTCCAACGGTCTCTCGAAACCTTTCCAAGGACTATCCTTGGAAAGCCTAACGAAGAAATAGCTAGCCCAAAACCTTTCCAAGGACTATCCTTGGAAAACTTGGAAAAACCGGAGGAACAAACTAAGCTTTTGTGGTTGTATGATAGCTTTGAGGGTTTGCCGGAAAAGTCCAAGCAAGACTCTAGCCCAGCTGGTCTTCAGTTTAAAACTGGTGAGCTATCTGCATCGAAAAAACAGCTAATCCTAAACTTCAAAAAAGCCGGTCTTCGCCTACCAAAAATTAAAAAAGCTTGGTTCTCCGAGTTGAGCCCTGACGATCTACCTGATAAGATCTGCTTTGCTTTTTTGGACGGCGACTATTATGAATCTATAAAAGATAGTCTTAAATTGATCTGGCCAAAACTTTCCAAAGGCTCAGTAGTAATTGTGGACGACTACACAAACGAAGCGTTGCCCGGTGCTGCAACTGCTGTCAGTGAGTGGCTAGTAGCTCACAAAGCTAGCCTAAAAGTCGAAAGCAGCCTAGCAATTTTATCTAAAGAATAAAAAATGTGGTTTTTTTGCATACGAAATGAATTTAATTTCTTTGCCAATCGGCTTGATTAAGTGGGTGTGCTGATGAGCAATCGATTTTGTTATGTCACCGGGTGATCGCCCATAGAAATTGTGCCCACTGGCCTCGTACTCGCTTAGTAATTTGAGAAATTTCGTCTGTTCAGAATGATTGAAATGACTTACAGAGTCCACGTGCCTAATCGGGATAATCATGATATGTTCTTTGATCTTTTTCATATCCCAAAAATCGTACAGGAACTTATTGACCATAATTTTGAAGAGTTTGGTTGTTCTTAGTATTTGGTTATTTACTGCATTATCTTCACAAAGAATACAGTCGATATTTTGGTATTTATCATTTGATTTTGTATTTAGAGTTAGTCGATCTCTTACGCAATCTGTCTCTCCTTAAAAAAACTGAGGGCCTCATTTGTCAGAGGCATAACAGATAGCCGCGATTCTCGGACAAGTTTAAAATCTTTGAGGCTTGGCTGAGCTTTTATTTCTTGTAAGGTCAGAGGTTTATCAAAATGTTTTAAGTACCTAAGCTCTACCGCCCAGCTAGGTCGCGGATCAGCCTTATTCTCAAAAGGCGTATCGGCTACTTCAGCTAGTCCAACCACGGCTTTTTGCTTACCTGAATGGTAAACGAATACTTTGTCGCCAGGCTTCATCTGCTTTATGAAACCAATAGCGGCGAAGTTGTGAACCCCGTCCCAAATTGTTGTACTGTCGCGCTCAAGATCGTCGATTGAGTAATCATGATCAGGATCGGCCTTCACTAAAAAGTAATTCATAAGTTATAGTATATCTTAGTGATAACAAATTATTTTAGCAATCGGGTAACTCCTTTAAGTGTCATCGAAGATGCCAAAGCAGGGTGTCTAGTTTATATCGAAGATCCTTCAGAGGAAGAGCTTACATATTTAGAAGGGCAGGGGCTTGATATAGACTTGCTACGAGACGGCCTAGACCCAAACGAAGCTCCGCGTATTGAGGATTGGGACAAGCGTACATATATCTATAGCCGTTATGTCTTGCCGGCCACGGCCAAGCAGACCACAACCCCAGTGCTAATAGTTTTCGGTGTTGATACGCTGTATGTAGTTACAAAACAACCTTTTGAAGGCTTAATAAAGCTTATTAACAGTGGGCAGATAACCACAAGTAAACGTGCGCAAACACTTCTGCAAATCCTAAACATCATTCAACGCAGCTATAAATTGAGTATTTTGGCTATTGCCAAACGTATTTGGCAGATTCGATCACAGCTCAACAAGTCGGAGATCAAAAATGAAGATTTCATTAGTTTTATTGACCTCGAAGAGGACCTCAACGACTTCCTTCTGGCGCTTGAGCCGATGAATACGCTTCTAAACCACCTGCTTACAGGCAAATCGATTAGATTGTATGAAGATGACCGAGATCTTATGGAGGATCTTGAGCTCGGCAGTGAGGAGCTGATTAACCAGACTGATTCGCAACTCAAAACCATAAAAAACATTCGTGAAGCTTATAGTACAATTACCGCCAACAACCTCAATAAAGTTTTTAAACTAATGACCAGCATTACGATTTTAATGGGTATTTTTACACTAATAACTGGTGTGTACAGTATGAACATCGCGCTGCCGGCGGCCCATAATCCTCAAGCTTTTTGGATAATCTTTAGCCTTACTATGGGGCTTATCGGGCTAGCGACTTACTTTTTTAGAAAAAATAAATGGCTTTAGCACTAAAGCGGGGATAAAACATGTTACTGATCTTGAAGGCTATTTTCCTAGGGGTGGTCGAAGGGTTAACTGAGTTTTTGCCAATAAGCAGCACGGGGCATTTGATTGTCGCTGAGCGAGTCATTGGCTTCAAAGATGCGGCTGAGCTTTTTACCGTCGTAGTGCAAATTGGAGCAATTGCAGCCGTAGTTTGGTATTATCGAGTCGATATACTTAGTAAAGTTACCGGATTATTCAAAAGGGAAGATAAAAGTATAAAGTTTTGGGTAAATCTGATAATTGCGACCATCCCTGCTGGCTTAATTGGGCTAGCTCTAGACAAGACTCTACAAAAATATGCTGTGCCTCGAACTGTAGCTTGGGCTTTAATTTTGGGTGGTATGGCGCTTCTGGCAGTAGAGGTTTATCACCGTGCACCTCGTAGCCCGTCCGCCGCGAGGCTTGATGAGGTGACGCCAAAGCAAGCTCTTGGTGTTGGGTTTGCCCAAGTGATGGCGCTAATCCCGGGTGTTTCTCGATCGGGCGCCACGATTGTCGGTGGCTTGCTAGCTGGACTTGATCGAGTAACTGCTACGGCTTTTTCGTTTTATTTGAGTATACCGATCATGGTTTTGGCTAGCGGTTACAAACTAGCCAAACATCATAGTGAAATCTCTAGCTTGCCTGGCGGCGCGGCGGCGTTAGCAGCTGGTGTGATTTCGGCGTTTGTGACGGGATTATTTGCGGTAAGCTGGCTAATAAAGTATATCTCAAAGCACAATTTCAAAGGCTTCGCTTATTACCGTATCGCGTTCGGCTGTTTGATCTTGGCGCTTTTGGCTTTAGGCTATCTAAACTAACCCGCACAGCGCTAAGCGTTTATGCTATAATTTCAGCATAACGAAGAGGAAAACTAAATATGGCAAAAATGAAAAATCGAATGTTGATCGTAAAAACCCTGATTATGCTACTAATTGTCGGTGCTCTTGCCTATGGTGGCTGGCGGATTGTACAGCTGCGAAAAACTGCGGCTAAGCTTGGAGGGCAGCTGTCTAGTAAGAATGACGAGATTAGCCGGCTCAAAAATGATCTCATTACAGATCCCACCAACACTATAAATAAGATAAAAAATGAATCAACCGCTGGCTACATCGAAGATATTGGCAAACTTTATACTCTGCCTAGCAATGAACAACCTAGCCTGACAGCTGTTGTGCAAGATGACGACAAGTCAAAGCCACCACTAGATCAACCATTCTTTGTTGATGCCAAAAAGGGTGACTACCTAGTTGTCTACGAAAAATCAGGGCTTGCTATTCTTTATCGTCCAAGCGAAAAAAAGCTAGTCAAAGTTGGCTCACTAAACGTGCAAAATACTCAATCATCGCAGCCTACAACTCAAACTTCGCCAGCTCCGTAAAACTACGGATAAAAATCAAAACAGTTCGCCGTGCTTATCGTAGCGGTAAGCTTTACTGGGGTCGGCTTCGGCTAGCAAGCGGATGTGTTCTTCTCCAAAAAAGTTAGCTGATTCAACACTATTGAAACAGCGAAAATCTGATCCCATGAGTATGAAGGCCGGCTGCGTGTTGAGTTTTGCTACAACTGGGAGAGTCAGAGCTTCGGCAATCGCATCCCCGATGGTCGCATTTATCCGCCCGACTGTCTCTGTCTTTTTATCGCCTGATTCTTTGGTCTGGTTGATAGCACCTGGCAGAGCTATCGCAGCTACCATCGGTGGTTTTTTGCGTATAGATCTTCGGCTTAAATCACCTTCTAGTTCGCTTAAAACATGGTTATTGTAATGCCGGATCCCTATCTTGTGTGCTTTTCTTAGTTCGCCTGTCGATGCAGTGCCTGGGATAGTCAGATATTGGCGGTCAAAAATTTTTGATAATATAGCTCGTGCCGCAACTCTACCTTTCGTGTCGGGCGTTACGCCAATGCCTTCGAGTTTTTGAACTGCAAAATCTTTAAAGTCTCCTAAGTAATTTGTGTCTAGTTCCAAAAAGTCTAGCATTTTACTGCCAACAAAACCCGTGCGGAAAATGTGACCTCTAGCTCTAAGTTGATTATTAATTGCAACCGCAGAAGCGGCAAAAGCCACTACGTCCTCACCATGATCAAAGCCCAAAACTACGTTTTGGCCGCTGTCTATTATTTCGCCCATATCTTCTAGGGCTTTGTTTGTTTCGTTTCTTTGGTTAAGTGCTTTAGAAACAGCACCGAAGGCTGGTCTAACGATACTGGCAATCATTGCTACATCGGCTAGCTTGTCAGTTGGGCTGCCTTTGGCAACTGCCGAAAACAAAGACTGATTCGGGTGCAGCGCGATATCTAGCTCTTGAGCCACCAAAAGCCCACCGGAAAGCCCGGCATGTTTGACAGCGCTACGGTGTAAGCCCGTTAGAACTGGTTCTTGGATTTCGTGAATTCTCTCTCTTATCTCGTCAAACATAGTGCATTAATCTTATCAGACAAAGTAAAAAACACAATATCTAGCGTGGGGCATTAGCGTTATACTACTAGTACTTAACAAAAAAGATAGCTGGAATCTCGTGTAATTCGAGAACTGTGCCGCAACGGTAAGCCCAAAAAAGGGACAAGTCCGATCTAGCAATAAAATCCCGAGCAGGAAATATTATGGCTTTTCGTGGCCCTCTTTCTTGCTTCAGGGAAAGAGGGTTTTTCAATTGGCAGCATCAGCAGGCTTTAATCCGGAAGTATACGAAGGTGAGCGATATTGTGGCTCTCTTGTGCTTGAAAGAAAGTGGGCAAGATTTCTTATTGCATTGACAGCTAAAAATAGTTTAGTTGATCACTCAGAATTTGCAGCTGCGCAAGAGGCCAGCTTTGATGATCATATTACTGCCATGGCAGAGAATATTGTCACTTCTGAGGAAGACAAGAGAAGAGACATAGAGTTTGTCTTTGGTGCTCCTAGGAAAAGGCAAGTGATTGACGCCAAGATTGTATCCAAAGATGGACAATTAATGGAAGACATTCTTACTAGAAGCTTAGAGCATTCACGTAGACTAGCCGAAAGCGATCCAACTTATAGGCACCAATCTGATCGTGACGCGGGCGATAAAACACTGCTTGAAATTTTCCAAGGCCTTAAACCCGGGGAAACTGCAAATGCTACCAGCTTTGTACCAGAAGAGTGGTATGAGGAAACAGAGGGCACTCAACAAGATGGTTTGTGTGACTCGATTGGCTACAGGCAGGGCATGTCGGTTGTCCATATTGCCTGGCGAGAAGATGAAGATACGATGTTGGTGTGGCCATTTTCCATTAAGCAGTCTGACAAGCATGCGATGTCGCAGGTTTATGATGAAATGTTTGGCATGCTCATACCGCCAGACACACACTCCGATTTTTGGATAAATCATGTGCATAAAGCCGAAATGTCTAAAGCTGAAGTCGAACAACTAGGCTGGAAGATTCTAAGAAGACACAGTGAAATTATAGGATCAGCAACAACTTTTATTCCAGTTGAAGGATTTTTGGACGAAAACATTGTAGAAATAAGGAATCTATTTGACGCGTATATGCCGAGGATAGCTGAATCATTGGGGACTGGTAGTAACGACCCTTATATTAAGTCTTTTGCATCTGAGATATTAACTAAAGTAGCTGATAAGCTGAAAGACGATGTAAAGGATAGATTAAGTAAAATTGCGAGTAGCGATAAGTTTGAGGATGACGATGCTCGACTAATGAAAATAATGCTTCGTTACGCAACTCTCGAAAAGATCAGACCGAATCTTGCGGGGTATGTTGAAAGATTCATTGCAAGTCAGCAGCCGCCAGAGGAAACACCAATAGTCTACAAAGACTACTACTTCATATCACCGCCAATAACTTTTAACCCTGCTGAGATGTATGCTATGAACCGAAGCCTAGCTGCAAGTATTGCTGTTGGCGTTAACGCCAACCGCTCGCCTGGTGGCTGTTCACCTATATCTCTGACCAAGCAAGATAGCGACCTAGTTTTTGGTTCTTCTCCTCTAAGAAATGATATTTTCAAAAGTATTGAAACAGATCTTTCAGGGGCCCAAGCTACTGAGCATGACTCTGCTGAAGGTGATGAGGACGGGCCGTATCAGTTTAAATGCCCTAAAGGCCACAATAATGACCGCAGACGTTCGGAAAGTGGTTGGGTTTACGTTTGTCAAGAACTCGGATGTAAGGAGGACGTAAGTTGCGGGAGGCAGGACCCCACTAAGCAGGTAAGAAAAAAAGCAGCCAGAGTAATTGCATTTTCTGCCGCCAAAGCCGGCAAGGGGGCGAAATGGGCGGCTTGACGGAGAAGCAATACGAGGCGCAGAAAGCTAGTTGCGACGGCTTATGCGACATCACAGATCAGTTGGTTGAGAAACGTGATTACATGGCTTGCGTTAAGTGCCCGTTTTGTCATGAAGTTGTGACGGCTGAGCTTACGCCTACCACAATCCATTGCCCAGCATGTAAAATAACAGTGAGGAGATAACATACCAACAGAGCGAAGCTAGCAGAAAATAAATAGGTAACAGATAGCAGACGATGAATTGTACTTATCAAATCTGCAAAATGAAATCAGCAAAATTTCTGCTCAATGCTCAAGGTTGTCTGCTAAATTATACTTATGAACAAAGAAGAGCAGGCAATTTATGAAGAAGTTGTTGCCGAAAAACCACAAGAGCTGTTTTGTGAAGTTTGTGGGTACTACCCGATAAAACCAGTGCATGGTCATTTTGAGTGTCCTGCTTGCCGCTACAAAACCAAATGCTGCGAGGGCATTTAGGATGGTTGGAGTTTTTAGCGGCACTTTTGACCCCATTCACAATGGGCATCTGGAGTTAGCTAAGATGGCGTATGAGCAGGCTGGCCTAGTTAAAGTGGTACTGCTTCTCGATTCTACCCCTCGTCGTAAAAATAACGTTACGGATCTCAAGCACAGATTGGCGATGTGCCAGTTAGTTGCAAATGAAAACAAATGGCTCGAAGTAATTAGTCTAAATGAGGCGGAATTCACCATTGCCCACACATTACCAGTATTGCAAAGACGCTACGGCAAAAACCTTAGTTTCATAATGGGTAGCGATGTTTTTGAACACATCGCCGAGTGGCAGGGCATCAACACACTAGTAAATTATTGTAGTTTCATAGTAGGTCTACGCAGCCACGAAGGGGCAATGGTTCAAAAAGTTGCAAAAAGTATAGGAGTCGAAGCCAAGATAATCAAGGGTCTTAGTCCAATCTCGTCAACCCAGATACGTGTGGATCAGCAGATCCGTAGCAGAGACACCCCGCCAGCAGTCTCAAACTACATACTTCAAAACAACCTCTACCCCTAAAGGTCTCCCAAACTTGCTAAATCCTCAAATCATTTAATAACAGGGTCTGACCCTGACATCTGTTATTTTTTGCAATATAGAAAATTGTAATATCTACTTCTGGTATTTTCATTTCGCATTTCTCCAATAATTAAAAAGACTTCGCTTTTTTCAGCGAAGCTTTTTAATTGGACTGTTCTAGCGGTAGTCTAGCTATCCTGTGCTTCGCCATTATTGAAACACAGCCCGAGTAGACTGAGGAGGTTTTGGCGATGAACAAAAGTTTCATTAGAAGCTAATCTACACGCAATCAGAAAAGCTTGCCAACAAAATAATACTTGTATATTGTCAAAAACTCTGTTAAACTTTCGTTTATGTCAGTACAACACATCTTAGCTTGCTTAGGTAACGACGACCAAAAAATTGGCGACTATTTTCTGTTTTCATCTTTTATTCAGGCGGTTGCTCCTCGAACGTATTAAACGACTATAAATAAACTTAAAGAGCGACCGCCATGAAGCGGTCGTTTTTAATTAAGTTTAAAAAAATGGAGATAAATCATGTATCAAGAAAATAGTTGTGAGGTAATAAAACCCCGCATAGATCCAGACAATCTGGGTTTACAGATGTATATAAATCAGGAAACGATTCGGGCAGGCAGGTTGCTAGTTCGAGAGCTCCAAGCGCAAGATCCAGTAGATCGAGAACGCATCGGGCAAATTCGGATAGAAGTAAATGCCGCCAGATCGGCCGTCAAAGGTTTAGCTGGTAGAATCAAACAGGCTAAATTAGCGGCACTTAAACCGCAACGGACTTGGCTGAGATAGGAGTATAATTAACTTAAGGAGAAAAAATGAAATATCTATTTTATGATGACTATTCAGAAGGCGTAGCGCCACAGATCTTGGATTACATCGCACAGAATAATTTTGATCAACAGTCAGGTTATTGTAACGATGACTATAGCAAGTTAGCCTCAGATCGAATTAAACAAGCGTTTGGGCTGCCAGATGCGGCTGTGCATTTTTTGCCAAATGGGACTATAACTAACGTAGTCGGTTTAGTTTCAATGCTTAAGCCGTATGAGGGAGTGATAAGCGTTGTCAGCGGGCACATAAACACTCACGAAGCTGGAGCAATAGAAGCAACAGGACACAAGATCCTGTGGGTAAGTAGTAGCGACGGCAAACTTACTCCCGAGTTAATCGAGGAGGCAAACTCAAGGCATGAAGATGAGCACACCGTGATGACAAGGGTGGTCTATGTAACTCAGCCGACCGAGCTTGGTACGTTGTACTCAAAAGCGGAACTCGAATCAGTTGTGCGTAAGGCCAAAAGTTTAGGACTGTACGTTTTCTTAGACGGAGCAAGGTTAGCTGCGGCTCTGGTTTCACCAGTCTGCGACATTTCAATAATGGACTACGGCAGTCTGGGCATAGACATGTTTTACCTAGGTGGGACAAAAAACGGCGGTTTGTATGGTGAGGCAATGGTTATAGTAAACAGGCAGTTACAAGAAAACTTCCGTTACCATATTAAACAGCGGGGCGCTCTTATGGCCAAAGGCAGGATCATTGGTCAGCAATTTGCGCGGTTTTTTGGTAATGACAGACTATATTTGCAGTTGGCCAAAAACGCTTATGACTGTGCGAAGAGATTGTCAGACGGTCTGGTAGAACTTGGTGTTGACATATCGCCAACAGGTACAAATCAACTTTTTCCGATTTTAGACAACGAGACTATTAGCAAACTTTCAGAGTCTTACGGCTTCTATGTTTGGTCAAAAGTTGACAGCACTCACTCACAAATTCGGCTAGTCACTTCTTGGTCATGCACTTTAGGAGTAATAGACGAATTCCTAAAAGATCTAAAAGCTATTTTACAGTCCTAGACTACTTCTTATTTGGGATTGTTTTGTTGGCGAGCTCGAGCATCCTATCGAGCATGCCACGGCCTATGATCTTACGCTCGGCTGATTCTTCGCGGCTGGCTTGACTAGCTAGATAGCTTAGGTGTTTGTCTTTGAACTTTTTGTATTCGCTCTTTTTTAGACCAGATTTCATCAAGAAGTTAGTGATCTTCTCAGTACCAATGTAATGTGGTAAAACTACGTAACTGGCTCCGGCTTCGTAAAGTTCAGTTGCCTCGACAGCGCTACTTGCAGTTACGATGAAGACGGCTTTTTCGTTGTGCTTCTCTAGCCACTGAGCTAAGTAAAGATCAGTGCCAAGATCAGAAATAGTTGACACAACCAACATTGATTTTTCGAGGTTTATTTCTTCTAGCAGTTCAGGGTCAGTAACGTCACCATAAATACAGTGTTCACCATGTCGCTCGAGGTGGTCGATGATATTTGGGTCGTAGTCTATGACAACGTAGCGCTTTTTCATCTGAGAAAACGAGTCAAGAAATTCGTGGCCTCCTTTTTGATAGCCAACTAAAACTAGGTCGTAGATCTCATTTTTTTCTTTGCGTTCTTTGGCGTGTTTGCGCTCAAAGAGCTGCAGGTACTTTTCAAAAACAAAATATAGTTTATCGGAGTAAAGCATCATATATGTCGAGAAGGCGATCGTGATTAACGCAACGAGTGTTACGAGTGAGACAACTTCTTGACTAATCTGGCCGGTACGATTGGCTAGTAGCAGTAGTATAAGTGAGAATTCACTGACCTGAGAGCCAGTTAAGCCGGTGCGGAAACTAGTTTTTTTGGTATAGCCCGAAAGTCCCATAACCGTCATTACAATAATAGGATTACCAACCAGAACGGCAAGCGATAGCAGACCGGCTTTAGGCAGCAGTTGGCTGATGTTTGATAGCTCCAAGTGCGATCCAAGTCCTATGAAAAACAGCACAATGAAAAAATCGCGCAGGATTTTGAGGCGAGACGAGATCTCTTGAGCGTAAGGCAGTGAAGCCATGACTACTCCCGCTAGCAGTGCACCTATTTCGAGGCTGAAACCAGCTTTTTGAAAAAGAGCTGCCACTCCAAGCGCCCAGCCTATTGCAAACAGGAAAAGAAAGTCCTGACTCTTGGCGATAATTTGCTTCATGTTGTTGATAACAACCATTCTGACTATTACCATCCCGACAACCAACGCCAAGAATTTGACTATTAGCCCCAAAAAGTCTCCAACCGAAAGCCCCCCAGCGCTAGATGCTGCCGTTACCAGCAGAGCAAATGTTGCGATGATGTCCTCAATCAACAAGAAACCAATTGAGATTTTGCCGTATAGCCTGGTTAGCTCTTTTTTGTCGGCGAGCAGCTTCAATATAATAATTGTTGAGCTGAATGACAAACCAATACCTACAAAAAGTGCATCACGAGTGGCAAAGCCCATATAATTTGCCAGCACAAAGCCAACTCCCGTAGATACGGCAATTTTTGCAAGTGCGATAGCGGCGGCTATTCTACCAACCTCTCGAATAATACGCGGGTTTAAGCCGAGACCAACAATAAACAGTAGTAGTGCAATGCCGAACTCTGAGAAGACATCAATTGTTTCTGGAGAATGAATTAAGTTGAGCAGTGTCGGCCCTACCAAAAGGCCAGTCAAAATGTGACCGATGATCATTGGTTGGCGGATAAGGCGCATAAAAAGCGCCACCAATGTACCAACAACGATGACTAGGCTCAGTTCAGAAAATAGAGAAGCATGCATAAATATTTGTTTTAATCTTTATGCTTATAATCTACAGTAAAAGCGTTGCGCCGTCCAGAAGATTGGCTACTTTTCTGCTTAGCTCTTTGGTTTGGCTGCCAAAGCGTCATCGATGGCTTTGGTGAAACTTTCAACAGTTTGAATATCTTTGGTATCAAATTCTTTACCATCAATAAAGATGGTTGGAGTACCGCTTAGCTTTTTATCCTGAGCTTCTTTAAGGTCAGCGTTAATGCTATCGTTAACAGCGCTACTTGCAACATCTGACTTGTACTTTTCCAAATTAAGACCTATCTGAGAGGCGTATTGCTCAAAAATGGCTGGAGCGTTGTTTGAACTTGACCAGCTAGCCTGATTCTCATACAAGATATCGTGCATTTCAAAGAATTTATTTTGGTTCGCAGCGGCTTCGGTAGCTCTAGCGGCGGCTCTGGCGTTGGTATGGATACTTTGGAGCGGGAAGTGCTTGAACTTAAAGGTGATCTTTTCTTTATTCTGTTCTTTAACCTGCTTAACTATTGGGTAGAAAGAGCCACAGCCAGGACATTGAAAGTCGGCAAATTCTACAACCTCAACAGGCCCGGTACCGACAGTCCTTTTTGAGATACTCGACGTAGAATTACTTGATGAGTCGCTGCTATTTGGTGTTTGGGTGTCTTTTCTGCCTAAAATCAAAAGCGCTGCTACGCCTACTGCTACAATTGCGATAATAGTAAGAAATCTTTTCATTAAATTCTCCTTTATTTCAGATTATATTCTAGCACACGTGCGCTGAATGAAAGTCGAGTTATAATAGGTTTATGAATACGAAAATATTGATAGCCTTGAGCGTTTTGTTTGGTCTGGCTAGTATTTTCTTTCGCGCCTTGATCGTACTCATGGGTAGGGTTGGCCATTATGAATCCAAAAAGGCAGCCCAGTTAAAGCGTAAAGGCGCGCGTACTTTGTATGCAATGCAGCAAGCCGGTTATGAACCACTAATTGGTTTGGTGATATGGCAGTGGCTGGCAATAATTGGTTTTATACTTGCTTTATCAAAGTTGTTTTCGCTATTGCCGTCAGTTTTGCTGGCTACATTTGTGTTGACAATTGTCGGCGAGGTATGGGGTGCGCATAGTCTGCCAGCATTCTTGAAGCCCAGAATGGACACATTTGGCAAAATCTTGGGGAAGATCCTATTCATCACCAAGCCGTTAAGCTGGCCAGTAGCGAAGCTACTTGATAAACGTTATGGTCGTGCCCAACCGATAATCTATAGTCGGGAACACCTTTTTGCTATTTTGGATCGCCATGAGCAGTCTCCGATGTCGGATATTGATAAAAGTGAGATTGAGCTTATTCAGCGCGCTTTGAAGTATAAGACCCTGAAGGTCAGAAAAACCATGACGCCCCTAGAAAAACTGCCCGTTTTAAGCTCTACCACAGAAGTTGGCCCGATTGTGATGGACGAACTCCACAAAACTGGCCAGAAATGGTTTCCGATGACTGAAGGAAGCCAAGATCATGTGGCTGGTGTGGTGTCGCTGCCAAGACTAACGACTATGAAAACAGGGGGCAAGGTTAGCAAGGCAGCGGTGACGGACGTTTCTTTTATCGACGAAGGACTCAGCTTGCTTGAGGTGTTAGATATTTACAGAACTAGCCATGCGCAGGTATTTCTGGTCACAAATCGCTTCGACGATGTTGTGGGGCTTTTGACGTTGGAGCAGCTAGTAGGTGGGCTGGTCGGCCCAAGCACTGTTCAACCAAGTGAAACAGTGGTAAAATAGCTTAGAAATGAAATTTGTTTTGGTAAATAACGATAGCAATCCACGGGTCGACTAACAACCGGCGAGTTGCTTTAGTTCACGACCCAAAATCAGCCAGACAAATTAAGACTAATTTGGAGAATAATATGGAACGAACATTATCTAACCAATTAAAAACTAAGGTTGGCTCGCAAGCGATTGTCAAAGGTTGGCTGCACAAAAAACGCTTACTTGGCGGACTAACATTTATCTCACTGCGTGATCGAGATGGACTAACTCAAATATTGATCGAGAACAAAGACGAAGTAGAAAAACTTCGAGGTTTGCAGGTAGGCACAGTGCTAGAGGTACGCGGTAATGTCATTGAAGAACCGCGTGCACCAGGCGGCGCTGAGATTCACGAGCCAGTTGTAACAGTGATGGTGCCGGTGACTTATGAGCCACCGGTCGAAATCGACAAGCCCATTAGCCACGAGGGCGAGGCGCTGGAGACTTTACTAGACCACAGAGTAGTTACCTTAAGAAACTTGCGCGAAACCGCCGTTTTTAAAATTCAAGACCGTATTATGGAAGCTGCTCGTGAGTACTTCTACCAGAACGGTTTTACGGAGATGAAAACACCAAAGCTACTTGCCAAGCCAACCGAAGGCGGCGCCGAAGTATTCACGATGGATTACTTTGGTCAAACTGCCTCACTAGCTCAAAGTGCTCAGTTTTATAAGCAAATTATGGTTGGCGTTTTTGAGCGAGTTTTTGAGATGGGCGGTACTTACCGCGCTGAGCCTTCGGCCACTAGCCGGCACATGACCGAATATGTGACTATCGATTGTGAAATGGGCTTTATTGATTTCCCGGAACTGCGTGAGTTTGCGCATGGCTTACTCAAATATGTTGTCGACCGAGTTTGGGAACAATGCGCTAATGAGCTGAAGCTTTGGAACGCTACCAAGCCAATTCTAAGTGAAAATCATGTAGCTATACCAATGCACGAGGTTCATGAGCTTTATACCAAAGCCACTGGAACTTCAACTATCGGCGAGGAAGATTTGCGCCCAGACGAAGAACGCTGGATCTGTGAGTGGGCCAAGAAAAACAAGGGTAGCGAAGCCGTGTTTGTGACCGAGTGGCCAGTTGCCAGCATGAAGTTCTACCACAAAACAGAAGATGGCAATCCTGAAATTGCAGAGCGAAGCGACTTCTTGTTCCGTGGCATCGAGATTATGACTTGCCCTATGCGCGAACACCGCTATGACAAACTGGTAGAGCAGATGAAAAAGCAGGGGCTTAACCCAGACGAGGATGGCTATAAGGCGTATCTGTCGGCATTTAAGTTTGGTCTGCCACCGCACGGTGGTTTTGGGCTGGGTCTAGAGCGTTTGACTGCTAGAGTCATCGGGCTCAAAAACGTTAAGGAAGCCTCGCTCTTTCCACGCGACATTAACCGCCTCGCACCGTGAGCGTTTTTGTCACACTAATACTAAAACTTTTACCGATTTACATTGTTATCGGGCTAGGTTTCTGGCTTACAAGATTACATAAATTAGATAAAGATACTTTAGTCAAAATTCTAATTTATTTAATTGCGCCAGTTGTAATATTTAGCGGGGTATACTCGCTGGATTTGAGCGGTAAATTACTTTTAGTTCCGTTAATATTCTTTTGTATCAGCTCTTGTTTAGCAACTTTGTCTTTTGTAATAAATAAAAAGTTTAAACCACAAAGTATGCGTGGCATATTGGCGTTCACGGCCGGCAGTGGTAATACTGGCTATTTTGGTTTGCCGGTAGCTATTGCTTTATTTGGTGACTCGATAATTGGTTTAGCAGTGCTTTTGACCTTTGGGTTTGTGATGTACGAAAACACCGTCGGCTTCTTTTTGGCAGCTAGGGGCGGCTACTCTGCTCGGGAAAGCATCAATAAATTACTGCATTTGCCGATGCTCTATGCATTTTTACTTGCTCTAATTCTGAATTTCATGAATATAAGTTTAGGTAGTGTATATGAGAATTTTGTTCCGAATTTTAGGGGTGCGTACGTAATTTTGGGATCTTTTGTAGTTGGGGCTGCTCTGGCAGGTTTTAGGCGGCACCACGTCGATTTGCCAGCCTTGAAACGAGCTTTCATATTTAAATTCATATTGTGGCCAATCGTGGTTGGTTTACTGATAGTGTTAGATAAAAACTATTGGCAAATATTCAATGATATTAACAATCTATATAACGTTAGTTTCTTGATATCTTTAGTGCCACTAGCCGCTAATACAGTAGCCTATGCCACATTACTAAAAACTGAACCAGAAAAAACTGCGTTTATGGTCTTTATTAGTACTATCTTTGCAATAATTTACATACCGTTAATGACAACATACGTTTTACCAGCAATAACATGAAGAATTCACAGGTAACTCAGTTTGGTGAACCAATCTTACGCCAAAACTCTAACAAGGTTAATCCAAAAGAAATAGAGAGCTCCACTGTTCAAAACTTGATTAGTCTTTTGGCTGCGACATTGGCAGATAAAAAGCTAGGTGTTGGTTTGGTGGCTCCGCAAATTGGTATTAGCGTGGCAGTTGCTGTGATAAGAATCCACCCTACCAAAATTCGACCAGAGGTCGATGCCTTAGATCTAAATATAATTAACCCTAAAGTTACTAAAACTTTTGGGCGTAAAATGCAGATGTGGGAGGGTTGTATTAGCAGTGGCGCCGGCAAGGCTGGGCTGTTTGCCAAAGTGCCAAGGTATAAAAGAATTGAGCTAGAGTACTATGACGAAAATGCAAAAAAACACACAAAAGCTTTTGAGGGGTTGCCTGCTCATGTTATACAGCACGAAGTCGACCATTTAAATGGCATTTTGTTTGTTGACAGGGTGGTTGACTCAAAAACGTACATGACCTATCAAGCATACAAGAAGGCCAAAGTTAAAAACCTGCTAGACTAGTATAATGATCGACGAGAATTTTATATATCTGGGAGCGATTCTTAATGTGATTGGTACCGGCTCATACGTTATTGAAACCCTGAAAGGTAGGGCCAAGCCAAATCGAGTAACTTGGTTTCTGTGGGCTCTAGCGCCGTTAATTGCAGCATCTGCACAGTTCCGCGAGGGGGTTGGGCTGATAGCTCTTAGTACTTTTATGAATGGCTTTATGCCACTTCTAGTGCTTATTGCGTCGCTCATGAACAAAAAGGCTTTCTGGCAAGCATCACGATTCGATTATTTATGCGGCAGCGTTTCACTGTTTGCGTTAATTCTCTGGCTATCTACAGGGAAAGGATTATTGGCGATACTTCTGAGTGTGTTGGCTGATCTTATGGCGGCTTTACCTACAATAAGTAAGTCTTTTTATCAGCCAGAAACGGAGCATTCCATAACATTCCTACTAGCATTTATCGCGTCGAGCCTGACATTATTAACGATTAAGGATTGGAAGGCGGAGAATTATGCTTTCGCTCTCTATATTGTTATCGTAACAGCACTGCTTTATGTTCTGATCAAGTTCAAACTGGGGCTTAAGTATAAACAAAACTAATAATACTTCGGACGATAACCTTAAGATTTTTGTACGTGCTGATGTTTTGCAGTACAATGAAGTTACAAACTAAGCGAGGGAAAATTATGGGATTTCTAGATTTTTTTAAGAAAAAGAAAACCGATTCAGTGCAAGGTGCAGGTGATTTAGTTGATAAAGTAAAAGATCTTGCTCAAAACAACGCCGAAGAAATCAACAGTGTAGTTGATAAGATTCAAGATGCTGTTCCTGGTACCATGGGTGACTCGGTAGTTGACGCAGCACAAGAAAAATTTACTGGCGAAAAGCAGTAATCTTATAAGAAGGGAGGCAGCGTGTTTAGGAGGCTCGGCTCAGTTCTGGCGCTTCTATTGCTGCTTTTTCCTGCGGCCGCTTCTGCTCAGGGCGTAAACGACGTAAATAATTTCACTATTAAGTCTTTTGAGGCAGACTATTACTTGTCGCGTGATGCTAATAAGACCAGCCAACTTAGAGTCGAGGAGAGGATAGTTGCCGAATTTCCGAGCTTTGATCAGAATCACGGTATAGAACGGGCGATTCCCGAAGAATATCAGGGTCACACTGTAAGTCTTGTGATTGACTATGTCCGAGACCAGAGTGGTGCTGCTTTAGAATTCTCCAGCCTTCACGAGAACAAGAACCTAATTCTTAGAATCGGCAATAAAGATAAATATGTTCACGGCGTAACTACCTATGTCATTGGTTATAGGCTGAAAAATGTCATCAATTTTCAGGACCAAGACGAGTTTTATTGGGACGTTAATGGCGATCAATGGTCACAGACTTTTGAACGAGTAACAGCTCGATTGCATATAGAAGGCGATTTGGTCGGTTTACTTACTGAAGATCAATCTTGTTTTAGTGGACGTTATGGAGCTAATAATCAGTCTGGCTGTAGTATTGAGCGCGGTGGAGGTGTTGCTGACGTTGTTATTAGTGCTAAAACCCTTGAAAGTTTAAGCGGCGGTCAGACTCTGACGATAGTTGTCGGTTTTAACAAGGGCAGTTTTGTTATTGGGCCAGAGATTGCCGCCGAGAAGAGGCGTTTGAGAAACATGATCATTGCGGCGCTCACGGCGGTTATAAGTCCTATACTAGGTTCAATTTTTTTCATCATCAGGAGATGGCGCACGCAGGGCAGGGATCCAAAGTCACTCAACTCAGTTGTGCCAGAGTACATACCACCAAAAGGTCTATCGGTGCTTGATAGCGAGCTACTTCTAAACGAGCGTTTGAGGCCGCAAGCAATCACAGCACTGATGCTAGATTGGGCCGTTAAGCACTATGCTGTGATCGAGGAGACTAAGATTAAGAAGATTTTCAAAGATAAGCTGGAGTACACCATCAAGGTTGTCCGAGATATGTCAGCTTTGCCACCGGAGGAGCTGGCGGTGGCACGCGACCTGTTCGGTGGCGAGCCAGTTGTTGGAAGTGCAGTAAAGCTGAACGATCTAACTAACAAACTTTATAAAACAGTTAGCGAGTCAGACAAAGCAGTGGGCGAGAGTTTGGCTGCTCGGCAGTTTTATGCCCAGGCGCCTCGTGACGCCCGCAAAAATTTCCTCAAAATCGGTGGCCTGATAGTAGTTGTCTCGTTTGTTGGGTTTTTTATACCGTTACTAAGCTTTCTGACTGCGGGATTTTTTGTGGGAGGAATACTGGTTATGATTTTTAGTGGTATTATGCCCAAAAGAACAGAGGAGGGCGTGGCTGCGAAACAGTATTTGGAAGGGTTAAAGATGTACATGAAGCTGGCCGAAAAAGAGCGTCTAGAGTTTTCGCAGGGGCTAAAAACGGCCGAGCGCACACTAGCAGGTCCGGTTAGTGACAATGATAAGATAAAACTTTTCGAAAGATTGCTTCCCTATGCCATACTTTTCGGGCTTGATAAAGACTGGGCCAAAGAGTTTGCGCCGCTCTACAGCCAACCACCACAGTGGTATAGCGGTAATATCGCCACTTTCCAAGGCGCGGCTTTCGCTAACTCTCTCTCTTCGTTCAGCTCAACTAGCCAGAGTGCTTTCATGGCACCCAGTAGTTCTGGTGGGAGCGGCTTTGGTGGCGGTGGTTTCTCTGGCGGCGGAGGCGGCGGCGGAGGCGGCGGCGGCTGGTAGATTGCCCTCCGGGCTGTTTCTTTTTTATGCAACTGCCCGCAGCTCCTCCTTAGTCACGGTTACCCCAAGGATAAACGGGCGTAAGCCGCCACTTGCTTGGCTCTTCTCAATTAGTTTCTGCCTAACGCTGTTTAAAATGGAGATTTTTCGGTCGTCTCTTGGGTCGCCATCCAGCAGTTCTTGCTGGGCACGCTTGGCCTCGTTACTATCAAACTGACGGTTTTCGATGTCCCAGATTTTTGGGCCTACAAGCTTAGCTTTAAGGTTTTTGATGGTGGCTACATCGAAGAGTCCCGAAACAGCGATTGTCTTAGCAAGAGCAGAGAATTTGGGGATACCCTTCTCGCCAGGCATCGAAAAATCGAAGAACACATCTCTTATTGCTATGACTGTTTCATCCGGGAAATGGTCGAGCATGGCTTTGGCCATACTGCTGTAGGCTTGATGGTGGTTGGCTTCGTCGCCAGCTATTTTTCTAAGAGATACCCCGCCGATCTTGTCCAGAAGCAGAGCCTCTGAGTTGTGTGCCTGAAAGGTTGCATCTTCTTGGAGAGCGGTGTAGGCAAAGCCTTTGGCCAGGCTGTCGATCGCAACGTTGGTACCTTTGGCAAGTTGAGAGTTGCGGCTAGATTGGTATGAGTCGTGGTCAATGACGGCGTCACTACCCCCAATCAAACCACTGAGCAGCCCATAGTCGCGCAGTAAGGTTCCGTGAGAGTATTCTTCTGCCGTCCAGCGGCCTAGCCAAGCCGATAACTCCGGGGATTTTTCGGCGATTTTATCGATGCGTACCTTGTACTCCGGCAGGTTATCTTCGGTAAGTAGATTGACCAAGTAGCTGGCCGCCAGTACGGGTTTGTAATCTAGCTGTAGGCTGTCTAATTCTTCAAAATGTCCACTCAGGCCAGATCTCAGAGGGCCAATCAAAGCGCCGTAATCTTGGGTAGTGCCAGCTGCACTTGCAAGTACCTCAAGAGGGTTCAACGGGCTCCGGCTATGTGATTCATGCCTCTGCATAATTTCGGCTATCGATGGGTTGATCGCCTGGAGCTGCCGTTCTACCGCTGACATAAGCTGGGTCTCCTTTATTATGCTGACAAATTTGAAAAATTAATAAGGCTTACTTCTCGCAAGCTATGCCGTCATTGTCGCGGTCAAGCTTGTTTTGGTAGGCCGAATCTGATCGTTTGATGTCGAACACACCAGCCTCAAAGGCTGCGGTACAGTTTTCAAATTTCTTTCCATTGGTAGGGTTGCTCTTTGTTTGGTTAGCTACCTTTTTCTTGGCTTCTTCTGTGACTGCTGACTCAGGCTTAGCATTGATTTGGTCTAGAGTGGCTTTCTCACCGTCTGGCGCGGTTTGGATAGGTGAGTATTTACCGTTTTGGTCGATTTGAGCAGGATTAGTAGCTACCATGCCAAAATACCCAGCCCAAACTACTACAAGAGCCATTAAAGCTTTGGCCCAAGGACTCTTCTTGAAGCCTTCTGGGTCGTGTAAATACCAAATAATAGCAGCAACAATTGGGATAATTGGCAGTAGTACAATCCACAATATCCAACCAACCAAAATCCGGCGTCCTGGCGTCCAGTTTTGGTAGCGGTTACGGGTCAGCGGGAAGCGTGCCAGTAGCCAGGTTGCAGAACGCAAGAAAAAGCCTGGATGGGCATTTTGCTCACGACCTTTAGCAATTTTGGCAGCTTCATCATTAGGTGTTACGGGCGTGGTTGCCATATTTCTATCTCCTTATTTCTCTTTAGAATTACTATATCACTATCTGGCACGAAACAAAAACTACCCAAATATTTAAGACATTAAATCACTAGCTTAGACGTTACTTTTCGTGTCTAGTGTCTCATGACTCTTGTTTCTAATTAATAAACTCCCCAGTTGGGGGAGTTTATTAATTAACCGTAAGGTTTAGATTAGCGACGGTCTTCTTTTTCGCGTGCTTCTGCAACACGTAGTTCACGTCCGCCAACTTGCTGACCGTTAAGGCCATCCATAGCAGCTTTTGCGTCGTCGGCATTAGCGAACTCAGCAAAGCCAAAACCGCGTGAGCGGTTGGTTTCGCGGTCCGTAATGATACGTACGCTTGTTACTTCACCGTACTGTGCCAACGCTTCGCGTAGCTCGTCCTCAGTGAGAGTGTAACTTAGGTTGCTAATGTATAGTTTTGCGTTCATCTCGCTTAACTCGGGTCCTTTAACCCCTAATTCTGGTGTTTTTAGATTTCCGTTTCCGCGAGATCGTTCGTGATTGCTATATATTGCACTATTATCTTCTCGGAGCGTACCAAAATTAGACTAATCATAACATAAGAAACCAGAATATGGAATATGGATTTCCTGAATATAGAATAATTGCATGCGCTACATCGATATCTATAGAGCCTGGCAAAGCTTCGTAAAGGCTAAAAAATACAGTACTTCGATTGACGAATTTGCCTATTATGTCGAGCAGAATCTTCAGCAACTTACTCGTGACACTGAAACGAGGACTTACAAACACGGCTCGTACAAAAGAGTTGTAATAAGCGAAAAGAAACGTCGTGATTTAGCGGTGGCTTCGGTCTGTGATCGTGTTGTTCACCGCTATGTCTACGACGAGTTAGTAGGGATTTTTGATAATTCTTTTGAGCCCGATGTCTTTTCTTGCCGCGAGGGCAAAGGCTTGCACAAGGCTCTAGTAAGAACGCAAAAATTGCTGCAAAAATACTATGAATGCTATGTTTGGAGGGCTGATATTACCAAGTTTTTTGACTACGTAGACCAAGACAAGCTATTGAGCATTATTGTTAGAAAAATAGATCCAAACAGTGAACTATTTTGGTTGTGCGAGCAGATAATCCAAAGTTATAATTCGAAGCCATCAGCCATCAGCCATCAGCCATCAGCCATCAGCTGGCATCCCTATTGGCAATTTGACGTCTCAAATTTTTGCCAACATCTACCTAAATGAGTTCGACCGCTATGTGCGCCACCGGCTAAAACCTTTGGCATATTTACGCTACGGCGACGATTTCATCCTAATTTGTAAAACAAGAAAACAAGCATATGAGCAGAGGCTGCGGGCAAAAGAATTTTTGCAAACAGAGCTTGGGCTGAGCCTACACCAAACTAATGATGTTGCAGTAGCTGTTAAGCAGGGCCTACATTTCTTAGGACATGTGATCACTTCCAAATTTTTAATAGTTGATAAACAAACCAGCAAAATTGCAGTGGCCAAAGTAAGCATTAAAAATGTAGCCAGCTACCGATCATTATTGCTTCTTGAAGTACTGCATAAGGAAATTAACTGGGAATTATTACAAATTATTGACAAAATATGTAGTAATGATGTATACTAGCGTCTAATTAATAGGAGTTTATCAAATGTCACAAAGTCATACAGTCCAAGGTCTCTGGATACCCGAGAAGCCAAAGCCAGTTTTTGATGTCAATAGATTTGCCAAAGGAACTATCGATGTTTCGACAGAAGTCGATAGAGGTATCGAGCTTATTCGTATGGCTGGCGGCTTTAATGGCGGCGGCGATGAGGCTAAGTTACGCAACGACTTTACGACTGACCTTGTGGCGCTCGAACAAACTGGTTTGGCTATGCGCATCGTGCCTGATGTGCCAGGAACTAATCTACCCTTTAACAGCTTAATAGCCCTAATGGATGGAGTTAGACCTGAAGGCGTAGAAGAGGCATCTATTTACGATAAATTATGGGTACCAGGTGTAGAGGCTGACAGCCTAACTCCAGAACTACTTGCTGGCCCTGCTAAAAGGGTAGCCCTAAGAGGCCTGCTACTGAGCGTAAGCTCAGGTGACTATGACCCAGTCTTGCATCACCGAGGCCTACCAGCTGATGACCACGCCAAAGAAATGTATGATCCTAGTGCCAAGACTACTCAAACTTCAGCGTTGACTCAAGATATCTCAGCTTTTGAAGCAACCTTCCCCGAACTCGATCTTAGAGGAGCTAGTTACCGTGATTACGCGTTTTTGGTTACTGCATTCAGACGGAACTTGCGACCAGAGCCAGGTGCATTACCGCTATCTAGAGACTATATGCGCGATCTAGGCGTGGGACGCCACAATGTGGGCGGCGGCTCGGTCGTCGCGGGCGTCGACTCGGATGGTGGTTGGGCTCGCTTCGACGGGGGCAGTGGCCACGCGAATGACCTCGCTGGCGTCGGCCTTTCGGCGGGGCGAAAAGACTCTTAGACTTTGAGCTTTAATCTTTATTTTCTTCTTTTTTTGTTGCTAAACTGAAATTAGCTTTGTATTGCCAAGATGATCGCTAGTTTGGGTATATAACTCTGAAATTACGCTGATCGGGAATCAAAGAACAAAGTGTATTTTGCCCCGCGTGCGGCTGCCTACAAAAATGAATTAAAACACCTTATGTTCTCGAACATTAGGTTGCTCGAAGTAGGTAGCGAACAAACTGTGGGCGGCGGCTCGATCGTCGCGAGCGTCAACTCGGATGATGGTTGGGCTAACTTCGACAGGGACAATGGCAACGCGAATGACAACGCTGGCGTCGGCCTTTCGGCAAGGCAAAACACTACTAAAACCCAGGCCCATAAGATAGCCTGGGTTTTTTACTTCTCAGATTTCAGCCAACCACCGAGCATCCGGCCTATCTCGAGTGTTTTGGCGTTTATCTGATGTAGCGTGGTTTCGTTGGCTAGCTTTTGCTCAAGCAGACTACGCAGCAAAAACTGAGCGATCTCAAGCTTGGCTGAAGCCTTAATCAGATAAACTGCCTTATGAGCCTTCGGTGCGTGTTTGGCCATGATTAGTAGCTCTAGCAGGTCCAGAAGTGAAGTTTCTGTGTGTCTGCCTATGGTTTGCTTTTTGCTAGGATCTAGCTTATCGCAAATCTTGCAGGTTGCGTTATACAGCTCTTGAACTTTAAGTATTATGCCTAGTTCAAACATGCATTAATTATATGCTAACGTTCTCGAGCGTGGTAAGATAAGAGTAATATAAGCATAAACAATAACGGGAGTACTTTGCCAGATGGCAGCGCCCAAAAAGTCTAAGAAGATAAAAATTTCTGACGAGTCACAATCGGCTAAAGTCATAAAAGACCATGCTCTGACACCGTTACCAGTAAGCGAAGAAGATGTTTCTGGTGCACCTGAAGTCTCTATCACTGTCAGAAAAGAAGGCAAAAAGATTAGTCCTATCAAAGATGGGGTTAGTGCTGTGCCAGTCCATGAAAATGAGCCAGTCATGACCAAAAAGCCAGAGTTGAACGAGGTGAAGACAGCCCCAGAAGCACCAGATAATCAGCCCAAAGAAGAATTAACAGGCCTAAGTAATGAACAAACGATTGGAGATGATTTAGTCTCGGAGCTCGAAAGCAACGAAACCGAGTTAGACAAGGTAAATCCAGCCGAGGCCCCAGCCACAACAAAAAAGCAGAAGGATGCCAAGTTGCAAAATGAAGATCGGCAAATCCCAGAAGAAGAGATTAACGAAACAACAACTTCTGAGGTGCCGGAAAATGGAATCGACATTTTCGGGGAGGGTTCAAAAATTGAAGACCTTGATCTAGAGGCGGCTGCAAATACTCCAGTTGGACAGCTCGATTTGGCTAGCACAATAGATCCAGAAACTGAGTTTGCTGATGCCGAAATTGACGCGGCAGTTGATGAAATTGTGGCCGAAGAGTCCGATGCTCTTCTGGAAGCTGAAGATGCCGCACGCAATTCTTTGGCAGTCGTTGAAGCCAAGCCTGCCAAGCCGAATCGCCTAAAAGAAATATTTAGTTTACCTGCAGTCAAGTGGGGCGTGGCTTTTGGCTTGGTATTACTATTTTCAATAATTTGTTTACTGCCTGCTTCCCGTTATGCAGCCTTAAATTTGTTAGGCATAAGATCAAGTAGTACAGTCACTGTTCAGGATAGTTCGACACGCCTTCCGATTAAGAATGTCAGTGTTAGTCTACAGGGCCAGACAGCCACAACCGATCAAGAAGGTAAAGCAGTTTTTGAAAAGCTCAAACTCGGTAAAGCACCACTCGAAATCAAAAAACGCGGCTTTGGTAGCATCGCTAGAGATGTTGTTTTGGGCTGGGGCAGTAACCCAATGCCGCCAGAGGGATTAACTGCGACTGGTACGGTGTATGTTTTAAATCTCAAAGATTACCCCAGTGAAAATCCTATCACCAAGGCCGAAGCAACTAGCGGAGAATTTAGTGCGAAGACAAACGACAAGGGTGAAATAAGACTAGTCACTGAGCCTTCCGACAAGGATGCAGAGATTACAATAAAAGCCGACGGCTACCGAGAAGAAAAACTATTGTTTACGGTTACAGACAAATTGAGCCGTGATGTGTTTATGGTGCCATCACGACCGCTGATCTATGTTAGTAAACGTACGGGTAGCTATAATCTTTACCAGATAGATGCCGACGGCAAAAATGAAAAATTATTACTTGAGTCAACCGGCAAAGAGCGAGAAGACTATAGCATACTTGCTCATCAGACCGACAATGTCACCGCGGTAGTCAGTACAAGAGAGGGTCACCGCAACAACGATGGATTTTTACTCAATGGACTGTTTATCGTAGATAGTAGCGCTCAGAACAATCGAATTAGCGAATCTGAACGTATTCAACTGATAGACTGGATTGGAGATAATTTGATTTATGCGGAAGTCAAAGAAGGAGGTAGTGCCGCCCTTCCTAACCGCAGCAAGCTAAAAAGCTATAACTACAAGACTTACGAAAACAAAGAACTTGCCAGCGCTAATTATTTTAATGAAATCTCAATATTTAATGGGTCTGTTTTGTATGCGCCCTCAGCCTACGCAGTAAATATAGATAGTGTCAAATTTAGTAAAATAAAACCTGACGGTAAAGATCAGCAAACTGTTTTAGACAAGGAAGTCTGGAGTATTGTACGCACAGGCTACGACAGTGTAGCCTTCAACTCACAGAACACTTGGTATGAGCTAAAAAATACTGGGAGTGCAGTGAAACTAAGCGGAGCGCCAGCAAACCTCCGGAGCATGGACTATCATGATGGCCCAAACAATGTATCGCTTAGAACAGAGACGAGGGATGGAAAAGGAGTGCTACTGCTTAGAGATGCTCAGGGTTCAGAGAAGGTTATAGCTACAGTTGCTGGATTACGTCAGCCTACTCGGTGGCTAAGTGATTCGACTATAACTTATCGAGTTGTTACGGCCAACGAGTCTGCTGAGTACGTCCTAAGTTTGCTCGGCGGCGAAGCCAGAAAAGTTACGGATGTCACAAACACTGGTGGGGCCGAGAGCTACCAAAACTAGAGTCCGTCAGAAGACCAAGGATAGATTTGATTTTTCTTCAACCTAGTTGCGGCTAGGGGTAGTTAAGCAGTAATGGATCCATTATACCGATACCAATCATAGTTCATCGAAAAATTCCATAATTAACCCGCCGCCCTTAAACACCGATATTCACACCCAACCCCTCTGTATAAGGTCCGTCCTTATACAGAGGGGCGAAATGTGAATTTGATGATTTATAGGTGTTAAACATTGTGAGTAGACGTGTGAATTTTTTATAGGCTATTGGATCAAGGCTTATGAATATGTGGGCCGCATAATAAATGACAATATTGATCGGTATTTTTAATAAATCGAGCTTATGATTCAGGAATTACGCGTTTAGTGCATTTTCGGATGAAAATCGAGTACCGAAAGCCGAGCCGTACTTAACGTACGGTGAGCGCGGAACGGAGATTTTCGCCAAAAAGGTGCAAACGCGTAATTCCTGTGATTTATGAATTACTATTCGCCTAATCTGCAATTATTGAATCCGCTGAGTGACTTACGATAAATGAATTCATGCTACAATAAATTTGAACTAAAAAGGATAAGCATAATGAAAAAAGTATCGTACAAAGTATCTTTGCTTGCTCTGCTGGCGTCTTTGGTCATACCGTCGACAGTAATGGCAATGTCAGGATCTGATAAAGTAGCGACTATCGCCGAGAATCGTCAACGAACTGGCACGACTCTCGAAGATCGCCTAAAAGCAGATAAAGCAAAACTAAAAGTCCAACTTAGTGAAGCCGACAAAGCCAAGATAAAGAATAAATGCAAGGCTGCTCAGAATTTAGTCAAAGCTCAAGCTACAAAAGCGGCTAATTTTGAAGCAAGTCGTAAAAAAGTTTACGATGGAGTACTTGACCGATTAGAGAAGTTAGCCGTTAAGTTAGAGGCTGCAGGCAACAGTGACCAGGCAGCAAAAGTTAGAGCAGAAAAGATTGCCCTGTCAGCTAAAGCTGATGCTGTTTATGCTGCACTTCAGGACTACAAGCAGGTTCTAGATGACCTTGTAGGCAACGACTGTACCACTGATCCAACTGCATTTAAAGCAGCACTCGAAGCTTCTCGTGCAGCTCGTGACGCTGTAAAATCTAAGACCAAAGACTTCCGTGACTACTATACTCAAACTACCGTCAAAATACTTGCTGAAGTCAAAAAAGCACTGGGTGCTAGCACAGAAACTAAAACAGAAGGAGCAAACTAATGAACCCTGAAGAAAATCAAGCCACTACTCCAGCAACACAAGTAGGTAATGAGGTGGTAGCCGCGCCAGTATCGGCTGAACCTGTCTCCACCCAAACGCCTGTAGTTGCAAATGCCGATGTAACACCTTCAAGTGCTTCTGCGGTTACACCTCCTTCACCGACATCAGACAACTTTACGACACCAACTAGTTTTGCTGAACCGCCTGCGGAGAGTAAGGCTGCAGAAGAACCTATTGTTGCGGGTGAGCAGTCATCTGCTCAGGCTGCAGTGGCTGCACCCTCAAATTCTGCGACAAGTAGCCCAGTAGCGCCAGTCAGCGCTGCGCCAAGCACCAATCACAAGCACTCGCGCAAACTACTTGTGCTAGTCGCCACTATGATTGGCTTGATTCTTGCTGCAGCTGTCGTTTTTGTGTATTTAAAGTCGAATAAAGCCGCAGCACCTGCAACTTCATCAGCTAAACCAGCGACTACTACTTCTACTACTACTGCGACTAAGGCAACCAGTGTTGATGTAGAAACAGTTGTAAATGACTCACAAAAAGATATTGATGGGATTAGTGAAGCAGACTTCGCGGATACAGTTTTGAGTGATACTTCTCTAGGCCTTTAGGCTTTTGAGCAGATTATTTTCTTTTTGTCTTCGTTCTTGAATTACTAGAGTTAGTAGATGTATTAGGAATGTAGGCGAGTGTTATTTGGTTTTCTCGTAGTGCCTTTTTGAGCTCACTTAGGAAACTACTCTTTACTTCTAGTTGTCGACCACCAAGAGTCTTACCCATAATTTTTACGGATACTCCATAGCCATTGATATCACCAACACGCACATAATGAGGCGCTTCAATCACATCGTGCTCAAGCTCAGGCAGTGCCGCGATCTTTTTGCCAGTATGATCGATAATTGATTGCAAGCGGTCTAGGTCTGTATCGTCAGCCACTGTGATGTCTAAGTTTATCTGACCGTAACCCATGCTCATGTTAGTAGCAACGTTTATTGAGCCATTAGGTACATGATGGACTGCGCCAGATAGATCGCGCAGCACAGTTGTTCTGATTGTGATATCCTCGACAGTGCCGCTAACACCTTCTAGCTCGACGTAGTCGCCGATACGGTACTGATTTTCGCTGATGATAAAAACGCCGCTTACAAGGTCGTTGATTAGCTTTTGTGCACCAAAACCAAGTGCTAGGCCAAGTACACCAGCGCTAGCCAAAAATGGCGCGGTATTGATCCCAAGAATGTTGATTACCACTATAAACCCCGTTACCCAAACAAAGAACCTCACAAGCCCTGCACCAAGTCCGGCTAGTGTTTTTAGTCTTTTATCACGGTCTTTGGCAGTTTGGTAAAGATCTTCGCGGATAGTCAGTTTAAGCAGCTTAGTCAAAAACTTTTTGGCGATACTACTAACAAATGCACAGAAAATTATTATCAGTAGGACTTTAATTATGTCGTCGTAATTTCGGCCAACCCAGTTGGTAAGCTCAGTCCTGAACGTATCAAAATTCTCAAAAATCCACCCGAATCTCATAGTATTAAGTATAAAGTATCGGGTATTATGTATAAAGAGGAGAGTTAATGACTTTTGATGAATACCAAGCTTTGGCGCTTCGAACAAATCTAAGAAAAGAAGATCAGTTCAAGGAGTTGATGCAACAAGTTTTAGGCCTGGCCGATGAGGCTGGCGAGGTACAAGCTATCTTCAAAAAGTGGATTCGTGATCAGGATGCTGATTTTGCACTTCTGGACAGCGAAAAAGTCAAAAAAGAGATGGGTGATGTACTCTGGTACATCGCAGTTATTGCTCACGATCTTGGAATTTCTCTAGATGATCTTGCGAAGGCCAACATCGATAAGTTGGCCAGTCGGTTGGAGCGCGGTAAGCTACAGGGAAGTGGAGATGATCGATGAAATTTGAGGATATATACCCGGAGGTAGCCCGGCCATACGTAGCCGCTTTTGTAATTTTAAGGCGAGGCAGCAAAGTAGCTATGGTCCTCCGCAAAAACACTGGTTGGATGGATGGGCACTATGGTTTACCGGCCGGCAAAGGAGAATGGTTTGAGCCCTTTACTGACGCTGCTATCCGCGAAGCTAATGAAGAAGTAGGTGTCAAAATCCAAAATCGATCGCAGCCGCATAAGAGTTGTTCATGTTGTACACCGCCACGGCGAAGATATTGCCTCACAGAAGTTCATGGACTGGATAGATGTATATTTCGAGGCAGACGAATGGGAAGGGGAACCGCATAACGCCGAGGAGCACAAATCTGAACGTTTAGATTGGTTAGATCTTAACAGTCTACCTGGGAATATAGTCCCGCCCCAACGCGATGCGCTTGAGCACATTGCCAAAGGTGAGTTTTATAGCGAATATGGCTGGGGAAATTAAATGTCGAATTCTAGAATAAGAGCTTTGTGGTCAGAAACTACTCTGTCGTCCATCTTGAAAGAAGAAGCGTTAACCAAACTGTTTACAAAAATATAGTCGCATACATCTGTCTGATTGCTCAAAGAAGGTTGGTAGGTACAGTTCAGCTTGCCCTCAGTTGAGAGGTTACGTAAGAAGTCAAATTCTCGCATTGATGGACTAGTCGGTTTTAGGTTTAAGTCGGCACAAAGCACCGTTGGCCCACTAAGTTTCTTCAAGTACGATGCTATTAACTGGTTTTGTAATAGAGTTTTATTGTTTCCATTCTTAGTGCCTTCAACGTACAAACCGTGGGTATTTAGTATATTAACTTTGCCCTCTTTACTTTTTAGTACAGCGTGTTGGAGGACTCTTGGTTCAAGTAAATCATCAGTTTTGTCATTTGCGTCCGACACATAAGCCCCATTAGTAAAAACCTCGTGGGTTTTACTGATAGGCAAGTTTGTAATTATTGCATTACCAAAGCTTAGTTTTCCGTGCATAAAACGGTAGTCGAGTGTGGGCGACATGAACGAATTTTTCATCCCAGTTAGCTTTTTAATCTCCTCTAGTGTGAAAAGTAAGCTGTAGGTATCAACATCTGAAGAAATAACTTCTTGCATACAGACTATATCTGGCTTCTCCTCTCGGATAAAATCAACTAAAGGCCACATCAATTTTCCGTACCATATGTTTATCTGAATTATTTTCACAAACTTTTCCCCTTTAAAAAAACCCCCCCCCCCCTCATATTTTTTTTTTTTTTTGTTTTTTTTTTTTTTTTAAAAAGGTGTGGTGGTTTTTTTTTTGGTTGAAAAAAAGTGGTTTTTGGCGGGGGGGGGGGGGGGGTTTGTTGTTTTTTTTTTTTTTGTTGTTGGGGGGGGTTGTGTTGGTTTTTTTTTTGGGCTTTTGGTTGGTGTTTTTTCTTTATTTTTTTTTTTTTTTTGTTTTTTTAATTTTTTTTTTTTTTTTTTTTTTTTTTTTTTTTTTTTTTTTTTGTTTTTTTTTTTTGGTTCCCCCCAACTGGGGGGGGTGGGGGGGGTTTTGTTTGGGGGTTGGGGGTTTTAAAAAATTTTTTTTTTTTTTTTTGGTAATTTTTTTTTTTTTTTTTTTTTTTTTTTTTTTTTTGTTTTTCATTCTAGAAATTCTTTCTTAGCCACTCATCTAAACTGCCACCACCACCTGCTGATAGGCACAAAACTAAATCGCCGGCTGCTACATGTTCAGCAATTTCAGACTTTAGTTCATCGTTCAATTCGGCAGGTTGTTTATCCGTCGGCTGCTTTACTAACTCGCATAGTTTTGTAGGTGTTAGGTCTTCTAGGCTTTCATCTTCACGTGCGCGGTAACTTGGGACGATGTAAAATTTCTTAGCACCACTAAATAACTCTTTAAGTTCAGCTTTTATAAAATGCTGGCGGGTGTTGTGTAGGCCCTCGTAGACAACTACAAAATTTTCTCCGGCCATTTCTTTAGCCATCTGCAGGGCTCCAGCGATTTTTTCTGGTGTGTGGGCGTAGTCAGAGTAGATATTTTCACTAATTTTCTCAAAACGGCGTGAAACTCCAGGGAAGCAGTTCATGATATCGGCCAACTTTACAAGATCCTCCTCTGGGAAAAGTTCAGCGGCCGCCTGCATAACCAACCTTGCGTTGCGTCGATTAACCTCACCAGCCATAGTAAGAGAGGCCAAACCAAGCGGCTGTTCATTCATGCGTATGATGTCGGAATTAAACGGAAGCTGTGCCTTTGCGGCGTCAATCTCCCAGCAGATTGTAGTAGCTGATTGCGCAACAAATTGACGGAACGCCTCGAAGTATTTTTGCTCTGTTGGGTAGATGTCTGGGTGGTCGTAGGCGATGCCGGATATCAGTGACAAATGAGGCTGAAAACTCAAAAAGTTTCGGTCGTACTCGTCACATTCGTAGACGAAGTACTGGCTCTGCGGGTTGTATTCTCCCATCTCGCCGAATGATAGCTTTGCGCCAACCGAGTAGCTGATAGGCTGTCCAAGTTGTTTGAAAAGCCAGACCATCATTGCAGTGGTTGTAGTTTTGCCGTGCGTACCAGCAATGGCAATGAGCTTGAGAGATTTTTCACTTATAAGCCAGCTCAAAAACTCATCTCTTTTGGTGACTTTAATGCCGTTTTGCCGTGCCCAAGCAAGTATTGGATGATCTGCTTGTTCTTTTTCGGCGGCGCTGGTAGTAACCACCCAGTCGACTTTGGCTGTGGCGTGGATTTTAGCCAGATGACTTTCGTCCTTAGCAATCGCCGCGTCTAATAAACCTTGTTCTTGTACATAGTCGAAGTACTTACTCGCTTGTTTGTCAGAACCCGAGACCCTGTACCCCGACTGGTTAGCGATAATCGCCAGCGGGCCTATACCTGTGCCACCAATCCCAACGAAGTAGATATGCATAGACTAATCATACTCGAAAAAGGGTGCTAAAATAAGAGTCGAGTTAGGTAAAAACAAAAAATGTTAAGAAAGTTTTTAAAGCGTTTTGTACCACAAACCCATTACTGGCGTAATCTTGGCTTTGACGAGCTGGCAGAAATATACGCCAGTCAACTCCTTCGCTCGCTCGCACTCAGCCTGGTAAACGTATTTGTGCCGGTGTATTTGTACTCAATCGGCTATAACTTATCGCAGATTTTTCTGTTCTTTTTTAGCTGGTTTGTCGCGCGGCTGTTTTTTACGCCGATGGCTGCTTTTGTGATAGCTAGAATTGGGCCCAAGCATAGTATTTTGCTGTCCCAAATTATTCAAATCTTGTATCTTAGCATGCTAATGAGTCTGAAGACTCTAAATTGGTCGCTTTACGGCGTTGCAATGGTAGGTTCGGCAGCCCTCTCACTGTTTTGGGTGGCTTTTCACACTGATTTGTCGAAGGTGCGACACCCTGACCATGCCGGCAAAGAACTATCTTACGTTAATGTTTTTGAGAGGGTAGGTGCTATAATCGGACCGCTAGTTGGTGGGCTAATCGCAAACTTTTTTGACCCACGCTACACTATTTTCTTAGCACTTGTTACCATGGTCTTGTCGTCATTACCGCTTCTCGCCACCAAAGAGCCAGTTAGGCTCAAACAAAAAATTACCTTTCGTGGATTCCCTTACAAAACGAATTTCAGTACTAGTCTAGCCTCGACGGCTTATGATCTAGACACCCAGTCTTGCCAGATAGTCTGGCCACTTTTTGTGTCTATTGCAGTTTTTGGTGATAATGTTTTTGGTAAATTAGGCCTGATGACAGCGCTAAGCGTCGCGCTAGGGCTAATTTTTACCCATACTATCGGACGACTGATTGACGACAAAAAGGGCGGGGAACTATTTCGTTTTAGCGCTCTGTCGAACGCTGCCGTCTATCTTTTCAGGCCTTTTGTTGGCAGTCTCAGCTCGGTTTTTGCAATCAACTTCATCAACGATCCCGTTACAACAGGTATGCGTATGCCTTATCTAAAAGGCTATCATGATGAGGCCGAGAATCACGAAGGTTATCGAATTGTCTTCTTTGCTGTAAATGAGTTGGTATCGTCGTTGTTTCGTGCAGTATTTTGGGCAATTTTGTTTCTGCTCAGTCAAAATTTGCCAGCGATAGTTGTTATGAGATGGCATTTTTTGGGCATGAGCGTGTTGGTGCTACTGATTTTCGCTCAGAAATTCCCCTCATTGAAAAAGGCTAGCAGGGACGAAAATCCTTAGCAAAATGGTAGTTGGTAGTTGGTAGTTGGCGTAAGTCTAAACTCGTCCCTAGCTCTTAGCTCCTAGTCCATAGACCCTAGTCCCTAGCTTTTGGCTCAGTACTCACTGAACATGACTCATGTGTCTTGGCTTTCGTTTCTTCCATAAACCCTTACCCATAGTGTTTCTGCAAAAGCTAAGCCCCCTAACAAGCTAAGTTATTACTTGAATAGGGGGCAATCGACAAGCTTAAAACTATTTGCCGCGCTTAACAGTTAGGAAACCGTTACGTGGGTTTTCGTTAACGCTATAGCCTGCTGGTAGGTCGCAAGCTTCTGGGCGTGAATCCTTAGAAAAATAATAGATTCTTTGGTTTTTGCCGCCACGTAGCGTAACGTCCTTACAGTTTAGGTGATAAGTAACACCCTTAGAGTTTGTGTGCTTATAAGCCATCTCTCTTAGTTCCCCTCTTAAATTAGTTTGTAACACCAACATACCTCCTTCTTAAAACACTTGTCAACACTTTTTGTGCTTAAGGTTATAGCACACCTCTGTTGTAAGGTGTTAAATAGTACTTAATCTTACAACAACTATTGCCCTTGAAGCCGCTTATGCATTACACTAATCTCTGTATAGTAAACAAATAATGTAAGGGGTGGTTAACACTTATGGATTTTACGCCACGTGGCAATAGGCCTGTGAACCAGGATCAGCCAGTTCAGCAACAAACAATGTCTCAGCCTAACTCATTTAGAGAAGAAAAAAATATGAAAAAAGGCTTTTCTTTAGATTTTGGGAAACTTGCTAGTGTATTTATGCTGGTTTGTTCCGCATTAGTCGCGGCGGGAGTGATTGGACTTCTGGTTTTCGGAAGCGGCAATCGAACAAGTACTGAGGGCAGTAATGTCAATACAGATAAGTACCAAGCAGTTTTCTTAACTGGCGGTCAAGTATACTTCGGTAAGATTGTTCGGTTTAACAGCTCTTTTGTAGCTCTCAGCGACATATATTACTTGAGGGTTAACCAACAAGTCCAGCCAGGCCAACAACAAACTGCAAACGACATAAGTTTGACTAAACTAGGAAACGAACTACACGGGCCTGAAGATCTGATGTTCATTAATCGTGACCAGGTTCAGTTTTGGGAAAATCTCAAAGACGACGGGCAGGTCGTAAAAGCAATCAAAGCATATATAGCAAACCCAGATGCAGCTACAAGCCAACAGACGAATACTAACAGCACTACACCAACAACGACCAACACTACGACTACGACCACACCAACGACAAACAAAACTACTACTACAACACCAACAACAAACAGATAGATTTAATTCTTAAGAAATCCCCGCCATGAATTTATGGCGGGGATTTAGCTTATCGGCCCAACATTTTATCGCTACAGTGATCGGCGAATCTTGCTTCGGTACCACCAGAGAATAATTCCATTGATGAATAAGGACATGAGCGCTATGCAAAGTGCCAGTAAGCTCCAGCCGGCCACATCTGGTGACCAACGAGGACTTACAAAATCAAACTTATAGAGTCCGTCTGGTATATCTTTGAGAATAACGCCGTGGCTCGAGACATACTCTGTTATACATGGTATCCTGGGGCCACCGAAAAAAGCTCCGGGAAAACGACGCTCACATTCAGCTTGGGCGTCGCTATAAATTGTTGCACTACTAGCTTGTAGTTTAGCCTGCTCCGCTGCTACCAAACGATCATAGGTACCTTTCAGCTGGATCGGCGGATAAACCCCTGTAGGACTGCCGATTGTGGTATTCATATGAGCATAAATAAATTCGCGTAGTCTTGTAAGTGCGGTTTCGACATCTCCGCCAGATTGATCAATCGCTATCAGTTCATCATAACGCTTCTTAGCCTCCTTGCTATTATTTACCAGAGAACTGATCGTCAACAGTCCGAATAAGGTTGCAAGCAGGCCGCTAACAGCGAAGGCAATAACTCTCTTCTGTACAATGTCGCGTTTAGCCATAAGCTATATTGTACAGAAAAAAAGCCGCTAACCGCTAGAGTTTGTGTAGGTGAGAGTCAATAGTTAATAGTTTATGGTTTATAGATAAATACTGATGAGTCTTTGCTGTGTACCTCGCACTCCGTACCGCGTACTGTTCAAATAGAGCCAAGAGTCAAGAGTCATGAGCCAAGAACTAGGGACTAGGGACCAGCAAGTATTACCCCGTACCTCCTACGGACCAGGGTCTAGGATCTAGGGTCTAATTCATACTTGATACTATCTTCGTTTATAATTTAGAGCTTAGGGTTTAGAGTTTTCCCCTCGTTCCTCGTTCCTCCAACCTCGGCGTGTTAGAATAAAAGTTATGAACATAATCGAGGTAAAAAATCTTACAAAAGTTTACAGTGGCAAAAAAGCCGTAGACGGCATAAGTTTTAGCGTTAAAAAAGGCGAAGTTTTTGGCATTTTAGGTCCTAATGGGGCCGGCAAGACTACAACTCTGGAAATGCTTGAAGCTCTACGAGAAATCGATGGCGGCGAGGCCTTCATCGACGGCATAAACGTTGCGGAAAAACCTTACGAAATTCGCCGGATTATCGGTGTACAGCCACAAAGTCCGAGCTTCCAAGACAAAACTAAGCTCACAGAACTGCTAGAAATGTTTTCGGCTGCTTACGGCGAAAAGGTAAACACCAAGAAATTTCTAGATAGCGTTCAGTTGCTGGATAAAAAAGATTCATTCATAGAGAATCTCAGTGGCGGCCAAAAACAACGTTTCTCAATTGCGGCAGCTCTGGTTCATCGCCCTAAAGTCTTCTTCCTTGATGAGCCAACCACAGGCCTTGATCCTCAGGCGCGGCGCAATCTGTGGGACCTGATCCGCGACATCCAAAAGCGCGGCACTACGGTTATACTTACGACGCACTACATGGACGAAGCCGAACTACTTTGCGACCGTATTGCAATCATGGACAACGGCCGCATTATCAAGCTCGATACACCTAAGAATCTTATCAAACAATTGCTTGGCAAGGGGTTCAAGAAAGAGCAGCACGTAGAACAAGCAAACTTAGAAGATGTTTTTATCGATTTAACCGGTAAGGAGCTACGAGTATGAGTGTCAAGCGTAAACTATACACCGTCTATGCTTTTACTAAAATCAATACTAAACGGTTTTTTCGCGATCGATTAGCCATCTTCTTTACGGTCATTTTTCCTCTCATCTTTCTGTTTATATTCGGTGGACTTTTTGGCAAAGACACAAGTGTAAGTTTCAACATCGCGTTACTCAATAACTCTGGCAGCCAATTTTCTAAGGATTTTGACAAAAACATCCGCGAAGCAAAAGTTTTCAAGGTAAGTGACAAGGCAAATAATCTTGATGAGGCCAAGGAAAGAATGAAGCGGGGCGAGCTTGATGGCATAATTATTCTCCCTGAGTCTTTTGGTCAAATCACTGCCGGGCAGACCACACCAAGCGGTCAAGCAGAAGTACTGTACGCCCAAAACAACGACCAGGCTGGAACGGCTCTGACCTCTGTACTGCAGAGCGTCATGAAGGACATCAACAAGGGCTTTGGGACGGTCAGTGAGCCGTTCACTGTAAAGGCCGAGGCTAGTAACGACAAGGGACTGTCTAGGCTGGACTATACTTTTGCTGGTCTGCTAGGCTTTTCTATCCTAGGAGTTGGTATATTTGGACCTATGAATGTCTTTCCAGAGCTAAAAAAACAAGGAATCTTGCGCCGACTGCATACTACAACATTGCGAGTGTGGCAGTATTTCTTATCAACCGCAGCATCACAAGTGGCGGTAGGGATACTCTCTTTTGCCATTCAGTTCGCCGTTGCCATTGTGCTGTTTGATCTAAAAGTAGTTGGAAATTATCTCGAGTTGATCGTTTTCTTGATGCTTAGTACTGTCATGATGCTTGGTATCGGTTTGGCACTTGGTGGCTGGGCTAAGAATGAGCGACAGGTAGCTCCGCTCGGAAATCTTATCACTTTTCCGATGATTTTTCTTTCAGGCGCCTTCTTTCCAAGATTCATCATGCCAGAGTGGCTACAAAAAGTTAGCGATTATATCCCTCTAACTCCGATTATCGACGGAGTTAGACTTATCGCAACAGAAGGTAAGCACCTGACCGAAATTGGATCGCAGGTCGGGCTAGTAGCGGCCTGGTTAGTGGTAGTCTATCTCATTGCCTTCCGCGTCTTCCGCTGGGAGTAGCAGGACTACCTTGCAAACAGAGCTTAAGCGTGATATAGTATATTTATGCCTAAAGTTAATCCCAATCAACCAAGACTTTTTGCAGATGATGATATGGGCAAATTGTTAACTACTGCCGTTCGTGCAGGCGAACTAATAGTGGAAGCTACTATGGATGCAAGTATACCCGGCGCAACCATGCCGACTGATTTAAGACGAAAAATTGATACTAGTCTAGGAATTAGCCCAGACCTACCTGAAGAAGATAAGCAAAAAGCTCGAGAAGCGGCTAGGTTAGCAAGTGCTAGTAGAACTAGGTTGAGGGAAGAAGCGGCTGCTCGGCACCAGCCTAACAGGTATTAATTTATTCTTAGGCTAACATAAGATGGCAAAAACTCGACCAAACCCAATGCAAGATCCTCTCTTCCCAACAGCTGGTGGAGAGTTTTTTCTCCCTCAAGCAGAGGCTAGCAATGAAGTTCAACCGTTAGTAAGGAACTTGCAGCTAGTTAACGTTTTAGACTATTTTACAGAGATAGCTAGACTAGAAACGTTTATAAAGTATGGAAGTACCAAAGACGGTAAAAAAACTCTAGCAAAGCAGTACGGCGGACAAGCTGGGGCTGAGGATGTGTTGCTTAGGTCGCAGTTACGACGCGTAGAACTAGACAAAGCAGCAAAACTTGAATACATGCGCGCCGAGGGGTTGTTTGTAGAGTTAGATGCTGGCAAGATAACCCAAAGGGATGCGTGGGAGAAGGCAAGGTCTGGCTACAGGTCTTTTGCTGAGGAATATGGCTTCACACACCAAAATTCACAGCGTGCAAAAATACGAGAGGAATTGCTAGCTTCTGTCAGACAAAGACAGGACTTGGTTACATCAGTACGTAAAAAGTCGGATCTATCTAAAGACGATAATGATAAGCCCAAGCCTATTGATGATCAACTCGACACATGGACTAAGCTACAAGTAATAAAAAATGATCCTCGGGCCGGTTTTATACCCGCTACAAATCACGAAAAAACAATTGTTCTGGCTTGGTTGGATTACCTGGACAACCCCGTATATCCATTTGGTATCAGAAACCAAACCATAGAAATCTATCTTTCCCAGATAGCAAAACATGGCGCTCAAGGCAGAGACTTTGGGGTTCAGGCAGCCGTCAGTCGTGCATACGAGTTGCAGGACATTCTAACGGATGCTGAGATCTCACTACAACTCTTAAAAGCCTTCCAGTTAGAAGTCGCAGATACGCCTAACCCAGACGTTTACCTTGAGCAAGAATTTGGCGAGAGCCATCCAGCTTACGCAGTATTGATACGATTTAGAGATCTAAGAGAGCTTGCCCTCACCGGTACAGTAGAAGGTTTGCGAGGTTCAGCTCTTCGTAGCACACGAAATGAAGAAGCTGTCCCTGATGAGCTAATAGGTCAAAAAAATAAAGTCATTGAAGGCCCCTATACATCATTGAAGCTCACCAAGGCTATCGCAAGACGAATTAAGACACAGCCCAAAAAACTGAAAGTTGGTGATGTGCGTAATGACTTTGAAGAAGCGATTGCTGATCAGGAAATGCGTCGTGATTTTGCCAGAGCCCGCCTAGAAGATATGGCTACAGGAGCTGATGAAAAAGACGAATTGTTGCTAGCCTCTTCAACTGTTGCTCGCTCCATTCTAGGCTTAAGCAATGAGCTAGATTTGGTAACTGTGTAATGCAGAAATTACTTAAGCCCTTTTTTGTCCTAGCGCCGATGGACGATGTTACGGACTGCGTTTTTCGGCAAATCGTGGCTGATTGTGCTAGCCCTGACCTTTTTATGACGGAGTTTATCAACTGCGAGAGTTTGCAAAGTGCTGGCCGTAAAGCCACCTATACTCGCACGCTTTATAACGACAAATCAAACCAGGTAATAGCTCAGATATGGGGCAAAATGCCAGAGCATTTTGAGAAATCTGCTCACGAGCTTATGCAAATGGGCTTTCACGGTATAGACATAAACTTTGGCTGCCCAGAGAAAACCGTCGTCAAGAACGATTGCTGTAGCGCTATGATCCGTCCTGAAGGCCGAGAAGCGGCCCTAGAGCTGATTAGGGCTGCCAGGCGGGGAATTGGCTGTGACGGGTTTTTGAGTGTCAAAACAAGGCTCGGATTTAACGAGATAGACTATTCTTGGCACGAGCTTCTACTCAAAGAGGGCTTGCAGATGCTAACTGTCCACGTGAGGACACGCAAAGAAATGAGCAATGTGCCGGCCAACTATGAGGCAATTAGGCCAATCGTTAAGCTGCGTGATAAGTTAGCACCTAGCACCAAGATTGTCCTAAATGGTGATATCGAAAACCGCTGTCATGGCGAGGAGCTGGCTGCAAAATACGGTGTTGATGGCCTGATGATTGGGCGTGGAATCTTCCACGATCCGTTTGCTTTTGCTGGCAACAGTCAGTGGAATGCGATGGACGCAGACCAAAAGATCGGGCTTTTTGTAAAACACCTCCAGCTTTTTAAGGCCACTTGGCCGAATGGTGAACGTAGCTATCAAACCATGAAAAAGTTTGCCAAAATTTATATCAACGGCTTCGACGGCGCCAAAGCTATTCGTGAACAAATCATGCAAACTAACAGCGTCGACGAAGCTCTAGAGCTGATAGCTAGTCCGACAAAGGCGGACTTGGAACGAGGGGAAAACTCTAAACCCTAAGCTCTAAATTATAAACAAAGATAGTATCAAGTATGAATTAGACCCTAGACCCTAGACCCTAGACCCTGGTCCGTAGGAGGTACGGGGTAATACTTGCTGGTCCCTAGTCCCTAGTCCCTAGTTCTTGGCTCATGACTCTTGACTCTTGGCTCTATTTGAACAGTACGCAGTACGGAGTACGAGGTACGCAGCAAAGAGTCATCAGTATTTATCTATAAACCATAAACTATTAACTCAACCCTGGTCCCTAATCCCTAAACACTCTAACCTCTAACCTAGTTTCTTGAGCCCCAGCTCGACATCATGTCTAAGATGTCACAGAGGCCTTGACCCTTATGTGTCAGAGAGTAGCGATATCGCGGAGGGTGCTTACAATAAAGTGTTTTCTCAACGATCTTTTCTCTTTGAAGTTTGTCTAAGCGGGCACTTAGCGTGCGTGGGCTTATTCCGACTAAGCTAGACTCCAACTTGCTAAAGGGCAAGCCTTGTTCGGAAATTTGAGCAAGTATTAGAGCTGTCCATTTGTCACCCAAAATCTGAAGAGTGGCATCAATAGAGTTCAGTTTGTTTTTGGGCTTAGCTTTGGTTAGTCGGGTAATAATTGCCATTTCCCTTCTATATTAATCTTATATACTATACATTGTAAAGTCGTATTTAAACAGTTTTATTAAATTTTGTGTCTAGGTTTAATTAGCTATACAAAATGAAGTTGCTGGGTAATAGGAGTTTGTTTTATTTACTTTCTTTAAAAATTCACGCTAAGAGAGTAAAAACAAGTTTTTTGTCGGTTTTTTCCTATCAAAAGTGATAACATGCCGGCCACGCTATTAAACAACAGAGCATAATATGAAATCAGTTACAGTTAGATTTGGGTAGTGACCCCTGAATCATTTTTTGTTATACTCTATCTGTTAGTTAAAGTTTCTAGCCTTGGGGGTGTAGCTCAGGGGTTAGAGCAGCGGGCTCATAACCTGTTGGTCGTTGGTTCAATTCCAACCACCCCCACCAAAAGTATTCAATTTCCTTACTGTTGCCAAAAAGCCGTATAATACTGTTACATGCGGCAAAAATTCGAAAAAGTCTATGAGCTGATCAAAAAATATGAGCTGAACGATGTACGCAACATTGGTTTAATGGTTTTTGTTGTCATGGTTTTGGCGGTGACGTGGAGTGGCTCTAAAGCGGTGCAGCAGAACTATGAGCTCTCAAAACGTGCTAGTAAAATCGAACAAGAAAATGCGGTTTTGGAGCTAGAGAACCAAACTCAGAAGCTCAAAAACGAATACTTTAAAACAGATGAATACAAAGAGCTAGAAGCCAGAAGGGTATTGGGGCGGGCAGCACCCGGAGAGACGGTTTACATTATCCCCAAGTCATTGGCGCTTTCTAAGGTAAAAATACCCGAGTCCTCAGCAAAAGTCGAAGAAGCTGCACCGCAAACTGAGGTAAAAAAATCTCGAACCCAAGCTAATTTTGAATCATGGATGGATTTTTTCTTCGGTAGACAAAATAGCTTGTAGATCATGCGTAGGGCGGCTGGGGTTGAGTTAATAGTTTATGGTTTATAGAAAACTGCTGAATACCGTTTACTGAAGACTGTTTACTGTGTATCGAATGAAACTAATACGTACCGTGTACTGTGCTAGGTTAGAGGTTAGAGTGATTAGGAAGGCTACGGACCAGGGACTAGGGTCTAGGGACTATTTTATAATTTAGAGCTTAGGATTTAGAGTTTTCCCCTCACGTTCACTGTTATAATGTAAGAAGTAAAACTAGGGGAGTACTATGAATCTAGATTTTTTGAATCGAGCCACAGAAACAGCTAGAGCAATTGCCAAAGTTGCAGGCCCTGGGATAGAAGGTCAAGTTAGTTTTACAGAATACGAGGAAAAAGGCTGGAAGTACGTAGTAGTAGCCGCAGATGTTAGTGGTGATCCTGAGGTTTTGAAGCAAGGTAAGCACGCTATGCATATTCACGAAAAAGGTGATTGCGAATGTGAAGGATTTAAGTGCGCCGGCGGGCATTTTGATCCAGGGGTATCGGGCAATTCTGACCCCGATGCCAACCACGGCTATCACGCTGGCGATCTGCCAAATCTCGAAGTCGACACATCTGGGCACGGCACAATGAGGACGATTACAACTCGTGTTACTTTAAGCGACGGCCCTGTCTCCATATTATCGGCTGAATCAGCACCAGAAGGCACGTCCGTCATGATACATGCAAATGAGGACCCTTATACACCTGGAGAGTCTGGTTCTGGCCACAGTGGCGGCCCTCGTCTAGCTTGCGGCAAAATAGAACGTCAATAATCCTTAGCCTGTATTGTTAACCCGCAGGGATTACCATCAAGATCTGTTTTAGTATATTCTAACCCTTTCCAAGTTTCCAAGGACTATCCTTGGAAAGGGTTTAACAGATCATGCGTATTGAATGAACGTCACTCCAAGGATAGTCCTTGGAGTGTCTTGGAGCGTAGGGGGGATGGTATATTATGAGTTTTCCACAGTATTTATGCAAACTTTAAGTGTCTACTAAGCAGCTTTTTAGATATGGCTGGCATAGTAAGGCGTAGGTCCCAAAAAGTGGGGCTATAGAGAAAGGATAAAATGAAGAAAAGTAAAATGTTTGTGGTGGGTGCAGTAACGGCTGCAAGTATGTTTGGAGTAGCGGGAGCTAGCTTGGTCTCGGCGGCTAGTTCTACTACTGGTGCTGACAGCTTGGTTGATAAAATCGCTACCAAGTTTAACCTCAATAAAGTTGATGTTAAAGCAGTCTTTGATGAGGAGCATGCAGCTCGCGAGGCTGAGCAAACTGCCGAAGTTAAGACTAAGCTAGAGCAGCTAGTCACTGACGGCAAACTGACAGCCGAGCAGAAGGACAAGTTACTAGCCAAGCGCGATGAGCTGCAAAAACAGCGAGACGCTGATCGTGAAGCTATGCAGAACAAAACCGAAGCTGAGCGAAAGACAGCCATGGAAGCAAAGCGAGCTGAGCTGGATAAGTGGGCTAGCGACAATGGTATCGACAAGCAGTATCTAAGATTCCTCATGGGAGGTGCTCGAGGTCATGGCCACGGCGGGCACGGTCTTAGGGGCGGTGATCAGTAGGCAAGAGCAGCCTTAGCCTAGGTATAGAGGAACGCCGTTACGGATAACTATGGTCTGCGGAGTGCATCCGCAGACCATAGTTTTTCCAGAATTCTCAGATGCTAAAACTCCAGATTTTGTTGTTCTATTTTTATCTGCTATTGTTTCTGGGAATAAGAATACAACCAGTCAAGATCTCTGTTGTCATTACCAAACCTACTAAGGTCATTGACGTAGTGCCAGCTAACCTCTTTGAGGCCAGCAGCTTTTAATAGCTCGAGAAAGGTTTCATGGGTTTTGAAATTAAAGAACCTAGTAAAGTTACTTGTAAACTTCTCTAAAATTTCTTTTGTACCTTCACCTTTTTTGAATGAGACAGCGAGGATGGCCCCCGGTTTCATGATTCTATTAAATTCCTTAAGTGCGAGCAGTACGTCACTATCATCGAGATGTAGTAAAGTTGCGTTACACCATATACCATCAAACGTATTTTCATTAAAACCTGTTGCTCGGACGTCAGTAACCTTGAAGTCTACGTCGCTGCAGAGCTTTTTTGCTCGTTCTATTAAAGCAGCCGAAAGGTCTACGCCCTTTAACCGGTAGCCTCTGCTTTGCATGTAGGTTGTGTCTCTGCCGAACGCACAGCCGGCGTCAAGTATTAGCGAACCGGTCTCAAGCATATCCAAAAATTGATCTATTTCACCTTTGGGTAACATAAGTCTGGTGCTGTTTTCATAAGTTGTTGTGTCGTCGTAAGCTTTTATGGTTTTTGAAATGTAATCGTCCATACAAACAGCATATCAAAACCCGCGTATCAAAAGATGGACTTTGAATTATGTAGTCCCTGAATCTAGGCATGATTTATTTTACAGTCTAAGAAAAAAGCCCCAGATAAACTGGGACTCTTTTCTTGGTAGGCATGGATAGGATCGCTTGGAATCAAATTAAGGAAGAATTAACCATTTCTTTTAAGATGTAATCGGACCTTTTGAAGTCGCTAGCCCTCTACACGAAGTCGATTAGGGCACTTTCTGTACTTAAATCTATTTTAACCTGCTGGTCAAAAAAAGATGCCAAAGGATTATTAAAGATCCACTCCTTCCAGTTTTCAATTCTCTGCAATTCTGCTGGGCGCTCAAGTTGAAGCAGAGGTATATGTAGTTCATTTGCAATTATATCTAGGTGTGATGTCCCTACCGGCTGTGAGGCAGCTTTATTAGCTGGATGCACTCCAAAAGTCAAGACTCCAGCGAATCTATCTTCGGCCCGCATTTCTTCGATTGTAGATATTTCAAAAAGAGCGTCTAATTCATCGATAAACAGTGCTATGACTTTTGAGGATGACAAGGGTCTAATTCGTTCCCAACTATCGTTTAGTTGTACTTCATACTCTGAATAACGAATACCATTGTCGTAGGCAATTACGCCCTCGATTACATCGGGACAATAGGCATTACGTTTTGCAATAGAATATTCAGCCATGCTACATATATTATATACTAAAAAGTAAACTATACAAGCCCGCGCAGAACAAAAAGAACGGTTCTAAACCGTCCTAATCCGGATGTCTTGGTAGCGGGGGGCAGGACTTGGTCACGATCTCGGTAATCCGCCTGCTGGCGGATTCAGCCGAGTCCCGACCCGCTCTCGCCAGACTGTCAACAAGTTGCCAATCTGGACTTCGGGTTTCCGAAGCGCCACTGGCGCTTCTCACCTGCGGCCTCAATGAGTTCGCTGGCTAAGTACTACACCTACAACCAAGAAAAAAGCCCCAGATAAACTGGGACTCTTTTCTTGGTAGCGGGGGCAGGACTTGAACCTGCGACCTCATGGTTATGAGCCATGCGAGCTGCCACTGCTCCACCCCGCGATAACTTGTGAAGCTTATTTGTTTGCTAGAGTATTATGATAACAAATCGGATAAGTATTGTCAATCAAGAGGTTTTATGCTAATATTATAGTAATTGTTTTAAATGATCCCATTGTTTAGGTAAGTCTTTTATCCAAAATAGTTACTTGCGGCTCATTCTGGCAATCTGATTCTTATAGATTGAGTCAGCATAGTAACCAAAATTAAGGATATAAATGTCATATGCATACCGCTCCAAAAGAGCAGGGGCCTCGCGTAGTCGTAGGCCAAACTTTCCACGCAACAACCAACGTAAATCCGGCCCACGTTTTGGTCAATACATCGACCCAAGCCGTTTCGTAGCCACTGCAGTAGTCAAAGAAGAAGAAAAGTACGTACCAACCAACACTTTTACAGACTTTGCGCTTGATGCCGTCCTGCAGCGTAATCTAAGCGCCAAAGGCTACCAGTTGCCATCGCCGATCCAGGATCAGGCCATACCTATTAGTCTTGCTGGCAAAGACGTCATTGGTTTAGCTGGAACGGGTACGGGCAAAACAGCTGCATTCGCGCTTCCGGTCTTACAGGCGCTTATTACTAGCCAACATGCCAAGGCAATCATAATCGCACCAACTCGTGAACTGGCCCAACAAATTGACGAAGAAATGCGCGATCTAGGTCGAGGGGTACCCATGAATTCTGTTCTGATCATTGGTGGCACCGGCATTGGCCAACAGCTTGGTAAATTGCGCAGTAATCCGCGAGTGGTTATTGGCACCCCGGGTCGTATCAAAGACCATATGCGACGAGGCAGCCTCAGACTGGCCAACTTTAACCTCGTTGTCCTAGACGAAGTCGATCGTATGCTCGACATGGGCTTTATTAACGATGTTCAGAGTATCCTAGAAGAAACCGCCGCCCAAAAACAGTCGTTCTTTTTCTCAGCGACGATGGATGCTAAGGTCCAAAGCTTAATTGAGAAATTTGGCAACGAGCCAGTTTCTGTTTCGATCAAAGCCAGCTCAGCTAGCGAAAACGTCCATCAGGATGTTGTCCATTATTCGGGTACGAGTGAAAAAATGGAAAGCTTGCACGATCTGCTTATCAGCGGCAAAGTAAGTAAAGCCATTGTTTTTGACGAAACTCAGCGCAACGTCGAAAAGTTGCACAAAGAACTGTTGGCAAGAGGCTTCAAAACAGAGTCTATCCACGGCGGCAAAACCCAAGGCCAACGCAAAAGGGCGCTTGCTAGCTTCAAGGAAAACAAAGTAAATATACTTATTGCTACCGATGTAGCAGCTCGCGGCATCGACGTGGCTGACATTAGCCATGTGATTAATTATTCAGTACCAAAAGTTTATGAAGACTACATCCACCGAATAGGTCGAGCTGGTCGAGCCGGCAAAGTAGGGCATGCGCTTACTTTCGTAAAAAAGGAGGGCTAAATGTCTGGCCACAAAAAACGTATTAACTTTTATGAGAGTGAAGAGGGCATCGAAGCCAAAAAACTTCTTGAGGCGATGGCCGAAAATGTCAGTTACAACACCGAGTCCAGTTTTAGCGCCAACACCAACCTTTACCCTGACCACGAGATGTCATTTGTTGCTAAGCACATGGCCTATCTACAGCTCCACCCTGGCACTGACCCGAAGCAGTACATCTCTAACTTGCGTCTTATGACCAAAAAGCGCTAAGTTATTCAGATTTTTTTTCGGGCTGGGGTATGTAAAAGCTAGCAGTGATACTCATTAGTAGCACGCTTAAGATAAAGGTTAAGCTAACGACAGTAGGGATGTGAATCCCCAGCCAGTTCATGCCAAAGACCTTGTCGGCGCTGATAAGCATTTTTATCCCTACACCCACCAGAATAATGCCTAAGCCCCGATTGAGTAACCAGAATTTTTCCTTCATGCCATGAAAAACGAAGTATAGCGCCCGGAGGCCTAAGATTGCTGCCGCATTGCTGGCAAATACAATGAACGGATCACGGGCGACAGCCAATATAGCTGGGACGGAGTCAATCGCAAAGAGTATGTCTGTTATCTCAATTGCACAGAGTGCCAAGAAAAGTATAGTGGCGTGTCTTATGCCTTTTTCGCGTACAAAAAAGTGATGCCCGTCCATCGAGTGGCTGACAGGGAAAGCCTTTTTGACGAAATGGATCAGGCGGCTAGTCTTGGGGTTGAACTCGTCACTGCCACCACGGAAAATCTTGTAGCCAGTCCAGAGAAGTAAAAGACCCAATAGCACCAGCGCTATCTCAAACCTGTCTAGTATGGCAACACCAGCAAAAATAAAGATTGCTCTAAACGCAAGCGCCCCGAAGATACCCCAGAACAGAACGCGGTGTTGATACTTTGCAGGTACACGGAAATAACTCAAAATAATAGACCAAACAAAAACGTTATCGATACTCAGAGATTTCTCAATAGCAAAGCCGCTAAAATACTCGGCGCTGGCGGCAGCTCCGTAAGCCCACCACATTACAAAACCCAAACCTACGCCTAAACTAACCCAGATTATGGTTTGCACCACTGATTCTCGCATTGACGGGGCGTGATCTTTGCGGTGAACTATTAGATCAATCAGCAGCAAAAAGGCAAACCAACTGATCAAAAGCGCCCAGTGCCAACCAGGAATCTGTAGCCTTACGGCTTCTTGGGTGGCTGAGCTAACTGCTACAAACATAACTTAATTGTATCTGTAATAACGCAAGTCTACAAAAGAAATTTGAAAATACAGTTGACAAAAAAGCATAAGCGTGTATAATACATAGTGTTGCAGATAAAACAAAACGTGCAGCAAAACAAAATCAACAAATTAGTAAAAATCTTAAAACAGATTACTAACTGTTGCATTTGTTGCAACAAAATTTATTTGCGTAAGCGCTTTGCAAAGCCTTAAAATGTAAGTACAAACTTACAAAAACAAAAATTTAAAAACAATCTGATATTTGTTCGTGCAAGTACAGATGCTTCAGATAAGACCTTAAAAATCTTGTCTAAAAAGAAAGGAAAACAAAAGTGAGCTACGAAAAATCTAACTCAACCAGTTTTATGGTCAAAGTTTTTGACAAACTGTTTAAGTAGATAACTACTGAAGAACAGTAGGCCGCGGGATTAACCCTCCGCGGTCTTTAACTTTCAAGTTGGCTTAGGACCAGTTCGTCATGGCATTCGACAAACATTGCAATCACTGTCTCAAGGCCATGATTTACGCCATCGGCGTATATGTCGCAATGTTCTTCAGAGTTACCATCTAGTCTTGCAGTCTGTATTTCTTTTTCTAGCAATCCGTATAGATAAATTGCATCATCTAAGTAGGTTTGTGCATAGCGTCTCGGAAGGTCAGCGCTGGTTTCGATTTCTTTAGTTGAAAGGTCAACTATGGCATTGCCATGAATAACTTTGCCAAAACGCTGGCGCTCACGTTTCGTTTTGTGTGGTAGTCGTGGTGCGATGTTGTCAACGAACGCTTCCGGTTCGATGAAGTCAGAATCGCAAAACTTTAGAGTTAAGATACCGCCTAAAGCCAAGCATGCTCCACCCAAAAACCCTCGAGCAAACACTAAGGCAAGTTCCTCAGAGGCAAAATCGTAGGTATTAACGCAGTAATTTGCTCTTCGACGAAAGAACATATCTATGTCTGGTCGAGCCCTTAAAGCAAGTTCGCACATAACAACTGGGTCGGACGAAATGTCGCCCGCATCCAGTTCGAGTAAAAGTCTCTTCTGAAAAGTATCATCTAAAAAGGGTAAAGATGGAAATTCGAAGTGACGAGCCATAGAGCATTTATAGCATTATCTTGATTTTATACCATGAGAATTTTGAGTTAGGGGACTATGAATTTAAATTGTTTTCTGCTATATTTACATCTGTTATATTGGCTAAACAAACTGTACTTTTGGCGAAAGTCATTTGTATAGAATTGTCACCATATTATAGCGGCAGGGTAGCTCAGTTGGTTAGAGCACAGGACTCATAAGCCTGGGGTCACGAGTTCAAATCTCGTCCCTGCTACCAAATAAAGACCTCACCAACAGTGGTGAGATTTTTATTTGGTACGATATAAGTATAAAGCCCAAAAGCTTTATTTAGCGGTGACTGTCGGATTCGTCTTCTATCTCGTGCCCCAATATTTCTTCTATGAGATCTTCGATAGTAACAATGCCGATAAACTTGTCGTCTTTCTCGACGGCCATAAGGTGAGTTTTGGCAGCAATAAACTTACGAAACAGTGTATCAAGTGCTGTTTGACTGCCAACGACAGGTAACTTTATCAGTGGCAATTCGGCAACACTGTAGGCTCGTTCGTCGAAATCAATGTCTACCAAACTTTTCATTAGTAACAGACCATGGCTTTCAGTCTTGGCCTTGTTAAAAACAGGGATACGGCTATAGTTATTGTCTTTGATTTCTTCGATTTTTGTGCGATCTATCAAAGTCTCAGGGGTAAGAAAGAATGTATCTTTAATCGGTGTACAGATTCGGATGACTTTCTTCTCGCTTAACTCTAATGCGCCTTTGATTATTTCTACTTCGTCATCATCGAGCTCTGAGTGCTTGCTTTCCTCATGCTCGCCGATTATTAGACCTAGCTCCTCTCGGGTGTGAAGGTGCGCTCGATGTCGTCCAAACATTTTATCTAGTAGGAGTTGCAATGGCTTGGAAATAGGGTAGGTTAACAAGATTAAGATTTTGGTAAATGGCGCAAAAAAAGCTGTGATTGTCAGAGAATGTTTGATGAACAATGCTTGTGGCAGAATTTCTCCAAACGTAACCAGCAAAAGCGTACTGACGATACCGGCTACCCAGCCACCTAGCTTATCGCCTAGTACTAAAGAAGTCGCTGCGGCCATACCAACATTACCAAGTAAGATAGCAGCTAGGCTCAAGTGACTGTTACGTCTTAGTGGTAGAACTGCCTTAGCTTGCAAATTTCCAGAACGAGCCTTGCGTTTTAGGTCGCTCAAGTCCAAAGACATCAACGAAAGATTTAGCCCTGAACAAATGGCAGAAGTTAAAATCAGTGCAGCGGCCAAAAGACTAGTCTGTAAAATCTCCAAAATCAAGCCCTGCCTTCGTTAAAGTATGAATCATTACTATCGATAACTTTTCTGAAGACTTTCCAGAGTTTTTCAATTTCGGGGCTAGCGCCAACCTTGCTATCTTTGGCGTGTAGTACTTCTGATTTTGTGAAGTTACGCTTCTTCCAGGTTTTGCCATTACTTAAAAGATTTAGGATCATTGGCATTATCTTGTCTAGGGCATAAACAAAACGACTCTCAGGATCTTGGCGCTTTTCGTAAATTTCGATTAGTCCGGTCATGTCGGCAAAATCAGCCCAGTCGTCTTTTAGTTTTTGTAAGGCTTCCTCTTCACGCGCTTGTTTGGCGGCCTGTTCAGCCTCACTGCGGCCAATGGCTTGGACGTCGCCAGCATGGATTTCTACAAGGTCATGAACCAGCGCGTATTTAACAAGCAAGTTCGTATCTAGCTCTGGGTATTTTGAGCCCAAGAACCAGGCCGCCATAGCCAAACTAAATGAGTGTTCAGCATTGTTCTCGAGTCTATCTTGGCGCTTTGAATCGGGGAAGTATATCAGCCTGTCCATCTGAGTAAAATCAAACAGAAACTTTTGAAAATCCATTAGCCTCTTAGCAGATTCCTCGTATTTCACGTTACTATTATGACATGAACCTGCAGGTTGTTCTGAATAAATGCGCTTACATAGTTGCTGTCAGCGGAGGAGTAGACTCGGTTAGTCTGTTGCATCTACTGAATTCTAGCAACCATTCGAAAGGAGCAAAGCTAATTGTGGCGCATGTCGACCACAATATCCGCCAAAGTTCAGAAAGCGATGCCAAATTTGTCAAGAGACTAGCCGAACACTATGGATTGATATTTGAGAAGACCAAACTGTCTGGCAAGTATCATGATGAGGCAAGCCTAAGGAGGCTGCGCTATGAGTTTTTAGAGAGGCTTGCTCTAAAATATGATGCCGAAATAGTTACTGCCCATCACCAGGATGATGTGCTAGAGACGGCAATTCTCAATCTGTTACGCGGGACAGGAGTAGCTGGACTAGCTTCGCTTCGCAGTGACCAGCGAGTAATTCGGCCGCTACTTGGGTATAGCAAAAAGCAGATTATAGATTATGCACTACAAAATAATCTAAAGTGGCGAGAAGACCCAACTAACCTAGATACTGAATACCTGCGTAATTACGTCCGGCTCAAATTGATGCCGAAACTGACCGAAAAGCGCCGAGAACTATTGAGTCTGATTGCCAACTCAGCAGTTTTGTCAGATCAGATCGATGAAATAATGACAGAGTGCTGTGGCTTCATCTTTGATGATACAGGGGCAATAATCCGCAGCCGAACAGCTTGGTTTACTTATGCTCAACTGAATTATATAATGCGTCACATTCTGCTGAGGTGCGGTGTTGCCGAACCTGATCGAAAGATGATCGAGCGCAGCGTAATTGCCATAAAAACACTACCAGCGGGCAAGAAAATTAATTTGGATGGAAGCCACTGGTTGGTCAGTAAGACAGCAAGCCTACAAATTATCTCTAGCTAAGTGCGAGGGTTAATCTGTATAATCAAAACTTATATGGATAAAAAGAAGAAACTTCCCGCCGGCAAACAGCCAAATCGACGGGTCAAAACTACTATTTTCGTTTTACTTATGGTGCTTCTTGGCTGGGCATATTTAGGCAGTAGCGATCTGCAGGACAAAAAGCTTCAAACTGTCGGTATATCCGAAGTTATCGAACGAGCTAATAAGGGCGAAATTGGCAAAATCGAAGTAGATGGCAGCAAGCTATTTATCTACAACAAATCGGACGATAAGACCCCAGCACAGCAATCTACTATGTTCGAGGGTTCTAGTTTGTATGAGCAGGGACTAAAACAGGACAGCAAAACTGTAGTCACTGTTAAGCCGCAAAATAATGCTAGTAGTACATGGATAAATATCGCCAGTGCAGTCTTGCCAGCGGTATTTTTGATGCTGTTTCTGGTCTGGATGATGCGTAATGCACAAGGCCAAGGCAATCAGGCCATGAGTTTCGGCCGCAGTAGTGCCAGACTTTACGGCAGTGAAAAAGAAAAAGTTACTTTTAAGGATATTGCAGGCAGCGACGAGGCCAAACAAGACCTCGAAGAAGTCGTTGAGTTTTTGAAAACTCCTAAGAAGTTTGAAGGCCTAGGAGCACGTATTCCCAAGGGCGTTCTGTTGGTTGGGCCTCCCGGAACCGGTAAAACCATGCTTGCTCGAGCCGTTGCTGGCGAGGCCGGCGCACCTTTCTTTAGTATTTCTGGATCTGAATTTGTCGAGATGTTTGTAGGTGTTGGTGCTAGCCGAGTTCGAGATCTTTTCGCCAAAGCCAAGAAAAACTCACCTTGCATCATTTTTATTGATGAAATAGATGCAGTAGGTCGGCGTCGGGGATCCGGTATGGGTGGTGGTCATGATGAGCGCGAACAAACGCTAAACCAGATTCTGGTTGAGATGGATGGCTTCGAACAGGGACAAAACGTCATAGTTTTGGCTGCAACTAACCGGGCCGATGTGCTAGACCCAGCTTTGTTACGACCAGGACGTTTCGATCGCCGGGTCAACATCGGTCTGCCTGATCGCAAAGACCGTGAGGCGATTTTGAAAGTACATTTTGCCAAAAAACCACTCGAGAAAAATGTTGACCTTGACGCTCTGGCCGCAAAGTCAGCTGGCAGCTCAGGTGCGGATCTAGCCAATATTGCCAATGAAGCAGCTATCTTTGCTGCTCGGCACGACCGCAAGACAATCACCCAAGATGATGTTACTGCGGCCTTTGAAAAAGTTGCCATCGGGCCAGAGCGCAAGAGCAAAATCATGAGCGAAAAAGAGAAAGTCATGACCGCTTACCACGAGGCGGGCCATGCCGTGGTTGGCCATGTCTTGCCCGACAGTGACATGGTTCATAAAGTTACTATCATTTCGCGCGGCAATACCGGTGGAGTAACTTGGTTTATTCCGCCTGAAGACAAGAGCTACCATTCGATCGTTGAATACAAAGACATTTTGGCTCGTATGCTCGGTGGTCGTATCGCCGAAGAGCTAATTTACGGCGGCGATCACGTCACAACTGGTGCCGGCAGCGACCTGCAAAAGGCAGCTGAACTAGCGCGCGAAATGGTCGTCTCTCAAGGAATGGGCAAGAAGCTGCGTAATCAAGTTTTTCATGTTGATGATGCAATGGTATTCGACAAGATGATGCATGAGCGGCAATACTCTGACGAAACTGCTAAACTGATTGATGACGAAGTCGAGGCTCTCATAACAGAGGCGGCAGACCGTGCCATGCAGGTACTCAAAGCAAACCGCAAGAGTCTAGAAGCACTAAAAAATGAACTCTTGTCTAAAGAAACAATTGAAGCTGAAGAAGTTGAGAAAATCTTAAAAACTACGTCACTACCAGCTAGCGCCAAACTTTACTAATTTTTGTAAAAAACTAATCGACAAATTGATTGTTGATTAGACTCATCTCCTTTAAACTAGAGTAAGATGCGAAAAATCATTAATCGTGCTAACAAAAAAGTTTCTTTCGGCGGCGCAGCTGGATTATTGATAATGGCGGCGCTACTGAGCCAGGCCCTCGGATTTTTGCGTAACCGTCTTATAAGCGCCAACTTTACATCAGTTGATCCCGGCAGTAGTGATGCGTTTTTTGCAGCTTTTCAGATCCCAGATTTCTTTTTCTACACGATTGCTGCTGGAGCACTGGGTGTGGCTTTTATCCCGTTTTTGTCTGATAAGTTAGAAGCTGGCGACAGGCGAGGAGCCTGGGAGCTGACTAGCAGCCTGCTCAATGCGTTGATAATTGTAATGGGCGCTATTTCCATTTTTATGTTCATTTTTGCCAAGCCGCTAGTACATGCTATAGCTCCCGATCTGCCGCAAAACCATCTTAGCGACGCTGTTAGAATCATGCAGTTTATCTCAATCAATCCGCTTTTGTTTTCACTTTCAGGAGTCATAACCAGTGTGCAGCAAGCGATTGGAAGGTTTTTCTTTTTTGCTTTTGCGCCGATAGTTTATAACCTCAGCATCATTGCTAGTATTTTTATTTTTCGGGACTCGATTGGGATAGTTGGTCTGGGCATTGGCGCGCTCGTGGGGGCTTCGCTTCAGCTTTTGATAGCGGTTTTGGGGCTGCTAGGCCTAAACTTTGAGTATCATCGCAAAATCCATTGGCGCAGCGCATCTTTTAAAAGTGTGCTACAAAAGTTACCTGCCCGTTCGCTTGATCAAGGTGTCGACCAGATTAACTCGATTGTCGAAACTAACCGTGCTCAAACGCTTGGCGTAGGTCCTGTTAGCTACTACAACTATGCGCTGACACTGATGAACGTACCGGTTATGCTTATTGGTAACTCAATTTCTACTGCTGCATTTCCAAGGTTAGTTGAGCGGCTCGCTAGTGGCCGGACAGATCTGTTTCGAAAGGACTTTACCAGTATTTTAAGATTAATCATTTGGGTGACCATGCCAGTTTTGGTAATTTGTTTTTTCTGCCGCGCTTATCTAGCACGTTTAATATACGGTAATGTCGCCCGTGACGTGGCGCTGATCTTTGGCTACCTGACTGGAGCTATCTTTTTCCGTATTATTTATTCGATGCTTTCACGCTGGTTTTATGCCCAAAAAGACACTAAAACTCCACTTTATGTTTCGTTATTTGCGATTGGCCTTAACATCTACTTGGCGTTCTCGTTGGCTCGTCCCAGCGCTTACGGAGTCGCAGGGTTGGCGCTAGCCCAATCGATAGTTGCCGCTAGTGAAGTGCTTGTTCTGCTAATTATCATGATTAAGCGAGATCATCGTATCTTCGGACGCTATTTTCAGGAAGGTATTGTTAAGATCGCCTCTGTTACCGGCTTCACCATGACGGCAACATTTATCATGATGAGCTTGCTGCCTTTGGATAAAGCAGACCGTGGTATCGTCACGCTTGGTTCTAAGTTAGGACTAATTACACTGGTCAGTATTTTGGTGCATCTGGTATTTTCGTATCTATTAAGAATTGAAGAGGCCAGGGCTTTTATCAATGATGTTGCCAGAGCCATCTTCAAACCGATCAAATTGTGATTAGCTAACAGAGGTGAAATCTGTTATAATTTTGTATAAATAACATTATGAACCAATCACACATTCGTAACTTTTGTATTATCGCGCATATTGATCATGGCAAGTCGACTTTGGCTGATCGACTACTAGAGTTGACTGGAACAGTTCAGAAGCGAGATATGAAGGCGCAGTTGCTCGACAAAATGGATCTAGAACGTGAGAAGGGTATCACTATTAAGCTTGCTCCTGTGCGTATGGATTATGAACTTGACGGAGCAAAAAAGTATCAGCTGAATCTTATCGATACCCCAGGTCATGTAGATTTTAGCTACGAAGTAAGCCGTAGTCTGCAGGCTTGTGAGGGCGCGATTTTGGTTGTGGATGCCGCGCAGGGTATACAAGCACAGACGCTCGCTAATGTTTATTTAGCTATTGAGGCAGATCTCAAAATCATTCCCGTGCTTAACAAAATCGATCTGCCGGCCGCCGATGTTGAAAGAGTTAGCACGGAGGTGGTAAGTCTACTTGGCTGCTCCAAGGAAGAGATTATTCTTATTAGCGCTAAAACTGGGCTGGGCGTCGAGGAAGTACTTCGCGCTGTCGTTGAGCGGATTCCAGCTCCATCAGACGATGGTGATCCAGAAACAAAGGCTCTTATTTTTGACAGCTACTACGATGATTATCGCGGAGTTGTACTTTATGTTCGAGTGGTCGACGGTGCAATTGGCAAGAGTTCTGAAGTTCATATGATCGGTAGCAGTGCCGATGGTGTGGCCTTAGAAGTTGGGCACTTGAGCCCAGAAATGAAGCCAGACCAGCAGCTAGCTAAAGGCGAGATTGGCTACATTGTGACTAACCTGCGTTCAACTCGTGAGGCTAAGGTTGGCGATACGGTAACACTTGTCAAGGCGCCTGCCTCGTCCCCATTGCCGGGCTACAAAGAAGTGACGCCGTTTGTTTACGCTGGGTTTTTCCCAGAGAGCAACGAAGATTACCAGAACCTAAAAGATGCCATCGAGAAGTTGTCTCTCAGTGATTCGGCACTACAATACAGTCTTGAAAATTCGCCTGTGCTCGGTTTTGGAGTAAGAATCGGCTTTTTGGGACTGCTGCATATGGACATTGTGCGGGAGCGTTTGGCCCGCGAATATGACCTAAGCTTGGTTGTCACAAACCCCTCAACAGATTATTACGTAGGTATGAAAAACGGCGATCGGCTACATATAAAGTCGGCTAGTGAGCTGCCGGATCAAACCATGTTCGACTCGATCGAAGAGCCTTGGATAAAGGGCGAAGTTGTTTGCCCTAAAGAGTTCGTCGGATCTGTTATTCAGCTCATATCTTCTAAGCGGGGGGTTCAAAAAAATCTGTCCTATGTTGACGCCCAATTGGCGCTAATAAGTTTTGATGCGCCACTCGCTAACCTGCTGACCGACTTCTATGATCAACTCAAAAGCATAACTAGCGGCTACGGCTCGTTTAACTACGAACTCAGCGGTTACCGCGCCGAAGATTTAGTAAAGGTAGACTTCTATGTTGCTGGGGATAGAGTAGATGCTCTCAGTGTCATGACGCACCGCTCGGAATCTCAAGCACTGGGGCGTGACACTGTTAAAAAGCTGAAAGAGATTATCCCTCGTCAGAACTTCCAGATTGCACTCCAAGCCGGTATCGGCGGTAAGTTTATCGCACGTGAAGACATCTCAGGCTACCGCAAAGATGTAACGGCCAAACTCTACGGTGGCGATGCTAGCCGCCGCAAAAAACTACTCGAAAAGCAAAAGAAGGGCAAAGAACGCATGAAGCGCTTCGGTAAAGTCGATATCCCTAGCGAGGCTTTCACAGTCTTACTAAAGCGCGATTAATAGCTATGCTCTTCATGCGTTCTTTTGATTGCCGGGGTCCCCAAAAAACATGTTTTTTGGGGTGTGGCCGCATGAAGCGCTTCGGTAAAGTCGATATCCCTAGCGAGGCTTTCAGTACCCATAATAAGAAACAAATTTAATTTCCAGAATCAGAATTATAAAGTTCAGGTGGCGAAGTTTCTATAATGCGAACACCGCTCACTAAAGCACTTATACCTAATCCTGCAAAAACCTCTTGAGCAGTTTTTCGGGCATCATTACTAGTACCATTGTTAATGAATACCTCCACCCTTGGTGGACTTGCAAATGGATTAATAGTAACTTCAGACCAAGTTTTTGTCGTTTGTTGGCGCATGTAATCACTCAATATCTGCCAAGCTAATTCAAGTTCTTCTGGTGAATCCATAGTATAAATATAAAACATGCTAGCTATTAAATCAACATGATTTAAGCACAAGTGTTTTCCCGGTAAACATGATCTTATGCGATAATGGTTATGGATGCAAAAGACCGAATTTATTCAATGGGCAACTCAGCTGGCGATAAACTACAAGCCGGCTGCTGACGTTTTAGAAAAATTGAAACACGTTCGAGTGATTTCTTTTGTCGGACCAACTGGGGTTGGCAAGACAACCCTGATTCATGCTAGCGGTCTACCCTACGTTTTGAGCGATGTTACACGTGACAAGCGAGAAGGTGAAAAAGACGACCATGACTATCATTTCAAAAACAATTACGAAGAGATTTTAACAGATATAAAGCAGGGTCAATATGTCCAGTTTGTCATCAACACTAACCACGAGTTTTATGGTACGCGTGCCAACCAGTACCCTGATGGTGGCGTTTGTGCTATGGCAATAATTGCCAAGGCCATACCGCAGTTTCGGACACTTGGTTTTGCCGATATTTTGCCGATTTATATTTTGCCGCCGAGCTACGTCGAGTGGATGCACCGCATCGGTTCAGCCCGCAGTAGTGACCTAGAAGCTCGTTTTACAGAAGCGCGCGAAAGCTTGCCAATAGCTCTTGCCGACCCTACCTATCACTTCGTGCTGAACGACAATATTGAAGATGCAGTAGATGACATCAAGCTGATAGCAGAGGGTAAGCCAATTGCTGAGCACCGAGATTTTCTGGCACGCCAAACAGCTGAACTGCTTATTGGAAGACTTGGCGAGGTATAGAGAATATGTTAGTGTAAGTTATGACTGACGTTACTCTAACAAAAATTGCAGATTTTCAAAACGTACTTGCAAACTACTCTCCTAGCAAAGCGACTCTTAATACTTTGGCTTCAATGCCACTTGGCATAATGGTAGGGATTACAGGTGCTGGGAAAAATACTATCATGAACCAGCTGATGAATATCGGTGGTTACTACATCATAGTTTCTGATACCACTCGGCCTCCGAAAGTTCGTGATGGGCGTATGGAAGTTGACGGGCTACAGTATAACTTTGTAAGTGAGGATGCGTTCTTAGATGGGCTAAGAAGTGGCGACTATATCGAAGCAGAGATTATTCATAGGCAACAAGTTTCTGGTGCGAACAGCCATGAGCTAGAGAAAGCAGCCAAAAGCGGAAAAATACCGATCAACGAAATCGAGATTAAGGGTGCTAAGCGGATTGCTGAGTATAAGCCAGACACCAAATTCTTTTTTATTGTTCCGCCAAGTTACAAAGAATGGATGTCGCGACTGCTTGGACGTGAGGTAATGACTGAAGAAGAAAAAGCCAAAAGAATCTCTACAGCAATCGACGAACTCGAAGTAGGACTGGGGCACGATGAATTCATTTTTGTGATAAATGACTCAAGTGAAAAGTCGGCGAGCATGATCAATGAAATCATGCACGGACGTCGTTTTGACGATCATCATGATGAAGCAGTTGCTGCCGCCAAAGAAATCTTAGCAGACATAAAACAGCATCACTCGAATCGTTAGACTGGCGCTCGGTTGCCTAGAGTGCCAAAATAAAGTATAATCAGCTTATGATATCTGAGCGTCAAAAGAAAATTCTAGCGAGTATAATCGAGCAGTACGCCGAAGTTGCTAGCCCAGTTGGCAGCCAACTTTTAGCCAAAGTTTTTGGAGTCTCCAGCGCTACGATCCGCGCCGAAATGGCTGAGCTCGAAGAGCTAGGGTTTATCGCGCAACCCCATACAAGCGCTGGCCGGGTGCCGACCGATAAAGGCTATCGCTACTATGTCAACAGCATTACCGAAGGCGGCGAGCAGCCAGTGCTTGATTCACGCTCAAATCGCGCTTTGTCGGCTAGAGTTGGTGGTGGCGGAAGTAATGAGCGAATAATCAGAAACGCAGTCGACACTTTAGTGGAGCTGACTCACAATTTAAGTCTTGCGACAATCGGTAATCAGCTATACATGAGCGGGCTTTCAAATTTGTTTGGTCAGCCAGAGTTCGTTAGTCCGCGCCAAGTTCAAGAAGTCGCCCGCCTACTCGACAATATCGAGCCTTGGCTACGCGAAGCAGCACCAAATGAGCCACTGAATGTATTTATCGGCCACGAGAACCCAATTGGCCGCTCTGCTGGCGCTTCGCTTATCATTAGTCGTTTCAGAAGCCCGTATAGCGACCGTAGTTTCATCGGTGTAGTCGGCCCAACTCGTCAAAACTACCGCGAGGTGATGAGCTTGGTTTCACAAGCTGGTCAAATGCTAGAAGGAGCTCTGTAACTATGGGGCGAGATAAGTTAGCTAGGAATCGTGTATACGGCGAGTGCTTTGATACATTAAGGCTCGCAGAGATGCTAGACTCAGCTAGCGCAAGAAGGCCATCAAACTACCTAAAAGCAGCGGCAGATGAACTATTTGGGGGAGATCTAAGTGGTCAATTCACCGATACTATGAACCTAGCACAAAAAGATGCTGTTAAGGCTGCCGGGCGCGATTTTCGAGCGCTCGAAACAGCTGTTAATAAAGCCCTTAGGGGTTCATAATGGCTAAAAAGCAGCCTAATCTCGAAGAAATTGCCGAGCAACTAGCCCAAGAAGTAGCTCAGCTCACCGAAGCCCTACAGCGTGAACGAGCCGACGCTAGCAACGTACGTCGCCGTGCCGACGAGGATCGTGCCAAAATGGCCAGCTTCTACAAGTCGGCTGTTATCAAAGAACTGTTGCCAGTAATAGATAATTTTGAGAGGGCGCTACAGCACACGCCAGCAGAGCTTGCGGCCAATGATTTCGTTAAAGGTATTGAAGGAATCATTAAGCAGTTTGGCACCACCCTAGAAAAACTAGGTGTACAGCGCATAAAAACGGTCGGCGAGAGCTTCGACCCGGCTTTTCACGAGGCCGTTAGTGCCGAAGGCGAAGGTGAGCACGAAGTCGTCAGTGAAGAGCTGCAAAGCGGCTGGCTAATTGGAGACGAAGTCATCCGCCACGCCATGGTAAGAGTCAAGAGTTGACAAAATAAACATTAATGCTATAATGTCAGCATGGATAAGTACCCAATTTCACCAGAAGAAAGAAAAAAGATTGAGGCCGCCGATGAAGCTTCTAGAGCTGAGGCTGCGCAAATCCTAGGTCCTCAGGTTGCCGAACAGTTTTTCGCTTACACCGATGCTAAAAGACAAGAACTAAAACCATCCAGCATCACTCGTGAAGAGGCCTACATGTACAGGCAAAATACCGGTAGCGAAGAAGGCTTTTAAAAAACCAGCTTCACATAACTCCTAATCTGTAGTCTCATCCAATTAGCAGAGGTTGCGTCAGCAGCCTCTGTTGTGGTTTTGTGTAGTGTATTGAGGGTTTCTTTGGTTGTAGCTGGTAGCATATTAATCCGCTGAGTAGGTTGACTACGAAGTTGTTAGGGCTTCGGTGTCTAGTGTGTTCGATCTGTTGGGTATTTTTGAGCTGATCGTTGATGGTCTCGATGATGGATCGCTTTCTCAGCATCAGTTTATCCCAGAGGCTCATCAGATGATTCTTCATGTTGCGTCTAATGCCTGTGATGAGATGAACACCCTTTTGGAGTGGTGAAAGAAATAGCTCGTGTCCAATGTAACCTTTGTCAGCATAGAGTTTGCCCGTTAGCTTTTCTGTCAGTTTGAGCATCAGTGCTTGATTGTTGTCTGGGGCGTGACCTGGTGAGAGCAGGAATGAGATGATCTCACCTCGTTCATTGAAGGTCAGATGCAGTTTCAAACCAAAGAACCAGCCCATGGAGCTCTTGCCTCTGGTTGCAATGCCTTTGAAGACTCGATGCTTCCAGATCCGCTTGTTGTTACAAACATCCAGTGTCGTACTGTCCACGAAGTTGACGAGTGTGGCTGGTGCGAGAAGACTGATCATGAGAGCAAGGAGTGGCAACATACTCTCACGCATCAGTCTGAGGAATCGTGTATAGCTAACCCTGTTTGGGAAGGCATCAACCAGATGCATGCAGATATGTTCAAGGTAGTATTTCTTGAACTGACGATAGCCGCTGGCATGAAACCAGATACAGATAGTCAGTCATTACTTCAGAGAGTGTCATGGCACCCTGTTTGTTACGAACCCGTTCTCCAGATTCAATCTGTTTTGATCTCCACTCAGGCTCAAATTTCTTGCAGAACTCGTCAACGATGTAGAATAGTGTTACTAGCTCCATATACGTGTCTCCTTTTTGTTTTATGTTTTGTTACAGAAACAGAATAACAGGGCTGACGCCCTGTTATCTACAAAACAAAATGGGGACTCTTATGTGAAGCTGGGGTTACCTACTATGCTGGAAAGATCGAGCGTGGCCTATCAACGCTTGAGCCAAAGCCACTTAATAGCACCTTTAATGAGTCCGCCAATATGAGTGATGCTGACTTACGAAAATTATCGACGTTAGCAATTAAGCTGCCAGGACTTGACCGAAATCTTACCAAAATCAAACTACTGAGCTAGCTCGATCGTATTAAGCAGTGCTGTATCGCCCTGATTGACTAGCTGGAACGCTGTACCTTCTGGTTGACAGTTGCTTTCAGCATCACCGTATGTACCAACACAAGCTGCCCCTGTAGCAAGACTACTGAAAGCCCAGCCAGTGTAATAATAGTAGGGGCCAACTTTCTTACCTTCTTTGATCATATCGCCAGCAAAAGGCTTTGTGCTATTAGTAGATCTGTATAGGTTACCTATTGCGTATTCTGAAAGACCGTCAGCGTACTTGTCATAATCAGTCCTATACTGAACATCTGTCCCGGTAGGCTTGGCAAAGAAAGCCAATGTATCACCGTGAATTGTGTACTTGATGTCAGTCAAGCCGCTAGGGGCCTTGAAGCGCAGTCCCCACTCTTTCACTACAAAGTAACCCCCGTTAGGGTCAGTTTTATTCGTGGGCTCAGCAGTAGCCTCTTCCTTCTGCTCAATAGTGTTGGTTTGGGAGGTTGGGTATTCAGTTGTTTTAGTTTTTTGGCGGTTATAGACGAGCCAGCCAACAGTACCAAGCAAACCAATCACTACAATAACAACCAGTATTTCTACAACCCCAAAACCCTTTTGATTATTTTTCATCTCAGCAGCCCACACCTTTCTTAAAGTTTGAAATCGTTTGCCCCCAGTATAATCCTACAGCTTAATGTTTGTATATAGGACTAGGTTTCATTACTTAGTTCTAAAGACATTTATACATATCAGGCGCAAAAGACCTGAAAATGACGATTATAAGTGCTAAAACTAAAATCATTCTTACATTTTTTTGATGTAAGGATTTTTTCATTTCAGGATTTGAAATTGATTTATTAGCTTTAGTCTCTTTAGCAATTATTATTATAGCTACAAATATTAAAAGTAGTGTGATCACATCTTTAAAGTCGAGTACTCTAGAACAACTGTACATTGTCATTTTTGCGATAATATCCATTACTAATTTATCCTTTACTTTATTTAGTAATACTTAAACTGGCTAAGTATATAATTAGTATAATAGTTAATATTACAAGTATTTTTTTAATCATTATAGTATTAACATTAACACAATTCGTGTATTATTAGCTAGTGAAACAGCAAGAAGAATTATACTTATCAAAATTAGCAGTGTTTGGAGTAGGGTTTTTGTGTGCTATGATAGCTTTTCAAAAAGATTTGTTTATTTTTACTGCGATCCCTCTGTTGCCATTTGTAGTATTACTGTTGTTAGCCGCAAGGTCGAGCGCCGTAAAGATAATTAATAACCAAATGTCTACTACTAAAACAGCTAAAGAAATTTACATTCTGCTTTTGATCTTAGTGCCATTCAATTACTTAAGTATGCCACATGTCGCATCAAATGGCCCCAGTAAAGCTTTCGTCTTCATCGAAAACGCTTCCGATCAGTTGCTGGCTACTTCTTTTAAAGCATTTTTAATAAGCGGACTGCTGATTTTGATCTTGACCGTAGTAATCGTTTTCTTAGAACCAAGAAAAAATTAAAAAACTACGATTGTTCGAGCATACGGATACTAACAATATCTAAGCCTTAGTTTGGTGATAAAGATCGAAGTATACTTCGACTTTCTGCACCATAGAGAAAGTCTTTTTTTAAGACGGAAGTTACGGAGGGTCGTGAGAGGTTCGACCGACTTTCAGCCGGCCCGCAATAACATCTTTGAAAACAAGTTTTCAAGACTTGATTGCCTTGCAGTAAGTCCTTGGCTCGTTTCACCCCGACCCCTCGGCCGAGGGTGTTGCGTGTCCGAGGCCAACTCCGCTAGAACCTATTTTGAGGAAAAATGTTGAATGAGACAAGCCCCGCCGCCTAGTATAACCCCAGCTTCACATAAGAGTCCCCATTTTGTTTTGTAGATAACAGGGCGTCAGCCCTGTTATTCTGTTTCTGTAACAAAACATAAAACAAAAAGGAGACACGTATATGGAGCTAGTAACACTATTCTACATCGTTGACGAGTTCTGCAAGAAATTTGAGCCTGAGTGGAGATCAAAACAGATTGAATCTGGAGAACGGGTTCGTAACAAACAGGGTGCCATGACACTCTCTGAAGTAATGACTGACTATCTGTATCTGGTTTCATGCCAGCGGCTATCGTCAGTTCAAGAAATACTACCTTGAACATATCTGCATGCATCTGGTTGATGCCTTCCCAAACAGGGTTAGCTATACACGATTCCTCAGACTGATGCGTGAGAGTATGTTGCCACTCCTTGCTCTCATGATCAGTCTTCTCGCACCAGCCACACTCGTCAACTTCGTGGACAGTACGACACTGGATGTTTGTAACAACAAGCGGATCTGGAAGCATCGAGTCTTCAAAGGCATTGCAACCAGAGGCAAGAGCTCCATGGGCTGGTTCTTTGGTTTGAAACTGCATCTGACCTTCAATGAACGAGGTGAGATCATCTCATTCCTGCTCTCACCAGGTCACGCCCCAGACAACAATCAAGCACTGATGCTCAAACTGACAGAAAAGCTAACGGGCAAACTCTATGCTGACAAAGGTTACATTGGACACGAGCTATTTCTTTCACCACTCCAAAAGGGTGTTCATCTCATCACAGGCATTAGACGCAACATGAAGAATCATCTGATGAGCCTCTGGGATAAACTGATGCTGAGAAAGCGATCCATCATCGAGACCATCAACGATCAGCTCAAAAATACCGAGCTATAGGCAAAAACGTGTTGGTTTTTAATCAGTTTTACCTCTGTTAATTAGCAATAAGTAATGTCGTCAGACATTACTTATTGTATGAAACAACGAGGTTTTAGGTATTGCAGCACCTGCAAACATAAGCTGCAAAAGTGGGGTAGGACGAATGCTGGCACATCTCGCTGGCGATGCTCAAGTTGCACTAGTACTTGTATCCGTGCCAGACCAGATCTATCTAAGTCCTTGCTGCTGGAGCGGTTCGTTAATTGGCTCCTTGGTAAACAATCTCAGGAAGAGCTTGGTGTAGCGGCTCGCACCTGGCGAGCACAGACTGCATGGTGTTGGCAGGTTGCCCCCAAGCCAATACTAAGTGGTGAAGTCTATCCAATCCTGCTACTAGACGGTATTCGAGTTGGTAATCTTGTTTGTCTGATTGCTCGTACGCCGCAGTACGTTGTTAGCTGGTGTTGGGCGCTATACGAAGCTGGTACGACTTGGGACAAGCTCCTTAGCACACTACCCACACCAACGGTAGTTGTTTGTGATGGTCAAAAAGGTATTCTGGTTTCCATTGCAAGAAACTGGCCGACAGCACAGATACAGCGCTGTCACTTCCATGTTTGGCAGAATGTCCGAAACAAGCTGACTCTATTCCCTCAAACCGAAGCTGGTAAGTACTTACTGCTGCTAACCAAAATTCTGCTCAAAGGACTACACGCTCAAGAGGATGTTATTCGCTGGCAATCTAAGCTAGAAGTCTGGGAAGAACTCCATGGTGACTTTATACGGGAGCGCACGGTCAACCCAAATCCAAGGCCAGGTCAACGCAAATGGCGCTATAGTCATGAACGCTTGAGAAGTGCCCACCGACAACTTAGTAAGCTTGTGAGAGATCAACAGCTATTCACATACCTTGACAGCGGTCTGCTAACCCAAACAAACCAACAGCCGATCCCCAGAACAACCAATTACCTTGAAGGGGGTATTAACTCCCAGCTCCGAACCAAACTTAAATTGCACCGAGGCATGAAAGAGGAGCATCAAAGACGCTTAGTAGAATGGTACCTTTATACGAGAACCGAGAGCCCAAAACCAACACGAAATTGCCGGTAGGCTAAAATACCCAACAGATCGAACACACTAGACACCGAAGCCCTAACAACTTCGTAGTCAACCTACTCAGCGGATTAATATGCTACCAGCTACAACCAAAGAAACCCTCAATACACTACACAAAACCACAACAGAGGCTGCTGACGCAACCTCTGCTAATTGGATGAGACTACAGATTAGGAGTTATGTGAAGCTGGGGTTAAAAAAAGTAAAATGATAGCTAGCACTCAAAGGTCTTGACTGCTAGTTTTTGTTTTTGCTACAATATTAGCAGTCTACACAGTAGAGTGCTAATTTAAAATATTTGAAAGGAGAGTCCTAAAGGGAAAAGTGTAGTCCGAGTCGAATTTATTTCGACCCGGCACGGTCAGAAGAAAAACCGTAGGTTTGTCTTCTGAAGCCTTTAGGCGAAGCGAAATGAGTAAAATAATAGGTATCGATCTCGGAACAACTAACAGCGCCATGGCAGTTATGCAGTCAGGTAAGTCTGAAATCATTGCTAACAGCGAAGGCGCTCGTACGACGCCCAGTGTAGTAGCTGTTAACAAAAAAGGCGAAAGACTAGTCGGTCAGGTTGCCCGCCGACAACAGGTAACAAACCCTAAGAACACAATTTATGAGGTTAAACGACTCATTGGTCGAAAGTTTAGCGACAAAGAAGTTCAAAAAGACCTCAAACTCATGGGTTACGAAATTATCAAAAGCGGCAACAGCACAAAAGTTAAAATGGGCGATAAAGAATATAGCGCAGAAGAAATCAGCGCCATGATATTGGCTAAGCTCAAAGCAGACGCCGAGGCATTCACGGGCGGCCCAGTCACCGAAGCAGTGATCACCGTGCCCGCTTACTTTGATGACAGTCAGCGCCAAGCTACCAAAGATGCTGGTAAAATTGCTGGTCTCGAAGTTAAGCGCATTATTAACGAGCCAACAGCAGCAGCACTTGCTTACGGCCTGGACAAAGAGGCCAAAGGCGACGAAAAGATTGTGGTGTTCGACCTCGGTGGTGGTACGTTCGATGTGTCTGTTCTCGAACTTGGTGATGGCGTCTTCGAAGTTAAAAGTACCAACGGCGATACTCATCTTGGTGGTGCCGACTTTGACCGCGTCATTGTCAATCACTTAAGCGATGAGTTCAAGAAGGAATCTGGCATTGATGTAACCGATGACACGGCTGCCATGCAGCGCTTACGAGACGAAGCTGAGAAGGCTAAGATTGAGCTTTCGACCGCACAAGAAGTTGACATCAACTTGCCATTCCTGACAGCCGATGCCGACGGGCCTAAGCACTTCGAGTACAAGCTGTCACGATCTAAGCTAGAAAGTCTCGTCAAAGACTTAATCGACAAAACTGCCGAACCATGCAAAAAGGCTCTTAAAGATGCCAAACTTACCGCCAAAGACATAGACTCTGTAGTACTTGTCGGTGGTATGACCCGCATGCCTGCCGTGCAAGCTAAGGTAAAAGAGATTTTTGGTAAAGAACCAATGAAGGGCGTTAACCCAGATGAAGTTGTAGCCGTCGGTGCTGCAATTCAGGGCGGTGTACTAGCCGGCGACGTCAAAGATGTGCTGCTGCTAGATGTAACCCCACTATCGCTGGGTATCGAAACTTTAGGTGGCGTGACAACCAAGTTGATTGAGCGCAATACTACTATTCCTACCAGCAAGAGTGAAACATTTAGTACTGCTGCTGACAACCAGAATCAGGTAGAAATCCATGTCCTGCAAGGTGAGCGCGAAATGAGTTCCGACAACAAAAGCCTGGGCCGCTTCATCCTAGACGGGATTGCTCCAGCGCCGCGCGGTGTGCCACAAATTGAGGTAACATTTAACCTCGACGCCAACGGTATTCTGAATGTTACCGCCAAAGACAAAGGCACTGGCAAAGAGCAGAGCATTACCATTCAAAACAGCGGCAATCTTAGTAAAGACGATGTTGAGAAAATGGCCAAAGAAGCCGAAGCTAACGCCGAAGAAGACAAGAAAAAACGCGAAGCAGTAGAAGCCCGCAACATGCTCGAGAACTCTGCCTACCAAGCTGAAAAGCTAAAGAACGACAACGGCGACAAGCTTAGCGATGACGACAAAAAGACGCTCGAAGAGGCTGTAGAAGCCGCCCGCAAGGTGAGCGCCGACGAAAAGTCCGACAAAGATGCACTCGAAGCTGCCCTAAAAGAACTCAACGACAAGATAATGCCGATTGGCGCCAAAATGTATCAGAGCCAAGAGACAGGAGACAAGAGCCAAGAGGAGGAATCTTCTGACGACAAAGACAAAGACGAACCCGTCGAAGGCGAAGTCGTCGACGACAAAGACGAAAAGTAGTCTCCTGGAGTCCAAGAGCCGCGAAAAGGATTGTTACAGGGGGGGGGGGGGGGGGGGGGGGGGGGGGGGGGGGGAAACCATAAAGAAGGTGTGAAAGTTGGGGGGGGGAGAAAGGGGGGGGGGGGGGAATTAAACAGGGGGGGAAAGGGAAGGAGGGGGGGCGGGCCGGGGGGGGCGGGGGGGGGAGGGGGGGATGGAGGGGGGGGGGGGGGGGGGGGGTCTGCCGTTTTGGGTAGTTACAAAGCCCTACATGTTGCAGATAAAAAAAGTTGTGCAATTTTTAGTAAAATATAACCATGAGAAGAATACTTAGTTCGATTGGTTGTTTGTTGGGTATAGTGATGCTGATGTACGGTCGTGGTATTGCCAGCCCAGGTAATAATCGAAGTTTAGTAATTTCGGCGGTCGTGATGGGTGCCGGGTTAATTATCGGTCTGGTTTCTGCGCTCTTTTATTATTGGGATCGGGCATACAAAAAGCCAGAAGTGGACGAGCTGGAGATCCTGGCAGAGGCTCACAAACAAGCAGATATTTTGCTGGCCAACGGTGTAGAAAAACGGGGTTGAAAAGCCCAGGTTTTAATTTGGCACTCGAAGGTCTAAAGTGCTAAAATATGTGTATGTCACCGAAGATCTATAGCCCCAAGAATATTGACTTTAATGGGTCAATTTGCTATCATAATGTCACAGCACCCCGTGTTGACTTCGGTCTCAGCGGGGCTTTTTATTGGAGGATGTTTTATGAAAGTGTTAGTTGATGGGGAGAACTTTCGGCATCAGATTGCTGCTGTATTGCTAAAGTCATCATTAATTTCCGAGAAGAATGCGTACTTCAAATTTGATTTGAGAGCTTTTATAGAAGACGTTCTGCAGCAAAAAGACATAGAAATAGCCTATTACACAACTAAGATCAAGAAACCCAATTATAAATTACCAATTAAGCTTAAGAATAATATTGACCTTATCAACCTGTCGAACCGAAAATGGCTAGCAGATCTTACAAACAACAATGTAAAGATTATAAAAGCGGGCTATCTACGCGTTAGAGAGTCGAACAAGTGCATTCATTGTGGTAAAAAAACATTAGTACTCCAAGAAAAGGGTGTGGATGTTAGGGTCGCGACTGATTTGGTTCTATCACAGCAGAAGGAAGCAATTGTACTGGCATCATCCGATAGTGACTTGATACCGGCCTTAAACGCAAAATTACAAACAGGTATTACGGTTAGCTATCTATGTTATTCGGGCAGTCTAAATAGATCAGTTGCCGCACAGGTGAGTAAGACGATTACATTTGACGACTCAACAATAATTAAACACTTTACGGGGAATCAATAAATGGCAGAAAAACGAGACTATTATGAAGTGCTTGGTGTTGCAAAAAACGCCTCTGATGACGAGATCAAAAAGGCTTTTCGTCGCAAGGCGATTGAGCTTCATCCAGACAAAGAGGGCGGTGATGAGGCCAAATTCAAAGAAGTAAATGAAGCATATGAGGTGTTAAAAGACTCCTCCAAACGACAGCGGTACGATCAGTTTGGTCATGCTGGTGTCGGCGGGGCTAGTGGTAATCCTTTTGGCGGCGGTTTCGGTGGAGCCGGCGGACAGGAAATGCATTTTGACTTTGGTGATCTAGGGCTGGGCGATATTTTTGGTAGTTTTTTTGGTGGAGGAATGGGCGGTTCAAGTCGAGGCCAAAGGCAGGCGCGTGGTCGCGATGTAGAAACGGGGCTAAATCTTAGTTTCGAGGAAGCGGTTTTTGGCACTGAGGCCGAGCTGAAGCTGAGCCTCGACGATACTTGCGAACACTGCAAAGGAACAACCGCCGAGCCAGGCCACGAACTAAAAACTTGCGAAACGTGTAAAGGAAACGGCCAGGTTATGACGGCGACCAGAACAATTTTTGGCAATATTCAGCAGGCTAGCATTTGTCCTGACTGCAAAGGCCGCGGCAAAACACCCGAAAAGGTTTGTTCTGTCTGTAAGGGTGCTGGTGTCAAACGTCGTGAGCAAAAGATTAAGATGAATGTACCCGCAGGCATCGACGACGGCGCTACCATTCGTTTACGTGAGCACGGCGAAGCTATAGCTAACGGCCCCAAAGGCGATCTGTACGTAAATATCAGAGTTAAGCCGCACAAAAAGTTCACGCGCGAAGGTGATTTAATCTTAAGTCGAGAACACGTGACAATGATAGATGCTGCTCTTGGAACCGAGATTGAGGTTGACACTGTCGACGGACTTGTACGCATGAAAGTCCCTGCTGGTACGCAGAGCGGTACAGACTTCAAACTGAGTGGTCATGGAGTCCCACACATGCGTGGTGACGGGCGTGGTGCTCACATAGTTACGGTAGTGGTTGATACCCCAACCGATCTTAGCCGGGAACAGCGTGAACTCTTGGTGCAGTTCAAAACCAAATCCAAAAAATCCGGCTGGTTCGCCTAAAACATCACGAATTATAGCGGACTTAGGGTTCAAAATTGATCATTATAATGCTAAAGTTTATATATGAACAAAGCAAAAATTAGAGACGGTTTTTTCACGATGATTGCGTTGATTTTGATCGTATTGATAGCCGTAATTTACCTCGCATACCAGAGAGTAAAGAACGCTAGTTGAGTACTAATAATGGTCCAAGAAACGACACTAGATATTAGTAGTGAATATAAAAAAGCCTCCGAAAGACTAATAGAAGCAGCCGAGAAACTCAAGCTCGCTAAAACTAGATCTGAGGTAACACGAAAATCTAATGCATATACACAAAGTTCCATAAGGCTTTTTGGCTTACCTGACGTGAGTTTAGCTACTCGACTCTTTGGTTTGCAACGAGCAAGATTCGAAAGTACGAACTTAGATGATGCCCTGTATGCAAACCTAAATATGTATTTTAGAAAATATAATGCCACTTCGGTAAATAACGAAATCGTATCCGATAATCTCATAAAAGTTGCAGGTTTAGTAAAGGAGTATCTCGATTATAAATATGGTTTTGTCCTTAAAAAGGCAGAAGGCATTGCGCCCCTGTGGCTTAAACCGCAAGATGTTTTCAGAGGATATGAGATGCTGCTCGAAGATATACAAAGTAATTTCGCGGGTGAGTGGAATAGATGGAAGGTAAAAATTGAAAAAACAAGCTCCGCGATTTCTGTAAATGCTCAGGATAGATTAATCAAAGTTGGACTTGGTAGAGCAGCTATGCACAAAAAGGAGTTCACTGGCAATGTCGCCCATGAATTACTAGGCCACGTTGTTAGGAGTGTTAATGGTGCTAGTATATCTGAAGAATGCAGAGTCGGCCTACCAAATTATTTGGTTTTCGAGGAAGGACTTTCGATGCTAAAAGAGTTTTCTGTGTGCGGGTATCTGCCCGATCGCATCGTTGATAGATATGTAGACGTAGCGCTGGCCCTCGGAATAATTGATGGTGTCCAGAAGCCTAGAGCCGAGATACTTGAGTTTGTATACTCTAGAGAATTGGTAAGAAATTCTTTGTTGCCTGCAAGTGAAAAGATGACAACAGAAGATCTGGCTAAGAAAGTCATAGCTCACACAAACCGAGTTTTTAGAGGAGTAAACGGTCAAAAGCACGTAGGAATCTACACTAAAGACATTGTTTATCTATCTGGTTTTATCAAGGCTAGCAGCTATATAGAGAAGAAACTTGCAAAAGGTCTGAGCATTGAACAGATAATGGATTTTGTCGATTGTGCAAAGTTTGACCCTACTTTGCCCAGCCATCTAAAAAAAGTTGAAGCGTTAACCCGCTATTCTTAAATACCGGCTAAGTCGATTATTCCAGCGTCTTCACCTAGCCTATGTTTCTCTAGTTGGCCGTTGTTGTCGACTGATATTAAGCTTACTCCACAGTTCGGCGAAGATGTCGCTGGAGTGATTTTTCCATCATTAATGACTAATGCTGCATCATTGTCTATCCCGAAGCCAAACCGTGTACCAAAGTTCTCGCCGAGTTCTTTGAACATTCGATGAAAATCATCCTCTCTCGAGGTAATCTTACCCTCAGGGGTTGTATTATAGTGAGGCGTTATGCCTGCATTAATTATTCCTAAGCTGGCAACTGGTATGAATGACCAGTGTTTGTTCTTTGGCTCAGGGTAGCTGTTTGAGTCGCTGTGTCCCCATCTAAATGGTGCTATTGCTCCTGCAGATATACCAGTAATAACTTTACCTGCCATGATATAGTGTCTCAGATTATCAGTGAAGCCGAAGTATTCCCATACTCTCATCATTGTGGCTGTATCACCGCCAGATACGTATAAGATATCGGCTTCATCTAGCATCTCTTGTTGGCGAGTGTCATCTGGGAATGACCAGAAGTCGTGCATTAAAGCGGTCTCGATACCCCTATCTTGGTAGAAACCGCCAAATTTTTTGTACGTATTAGTTACACCTTCAGGATTGGGTCTTGCAGTCGGTACAACAAGTGCCTTCTTTTTTGATTCTTTACCAACCAAATCTATGCTAAGTTTAAGTAACTCACCAGTGTTCGCTCCGCCACCTATGGAAACAATTTTCAAAGAATCGAGGCTGGACATAAATATAGAATAGCATGAATAAGAAAAATAGTCAAACTAATTTGGTAGTTACGCAGACTTGATCATTCACAAATTGCAAATCATTCTGGAAGACGCTACTATCGTTGGAGTGCAGTACAATTACTGCCGAGGCTTTGTAGCCCTGGGATGATTTACCAACAAAATCTCCGATCTTGGGCTTAATGGACAAATAGTTAAACGACTGCAAGCCTTTCAGTAAATCCTCATTCTGAATTCCAGAAAAGATCCCTGGTGTTTTTGGGAATAGCTCTAGTACTGCACACGGTTCGTTTTTTTTCGGAGTAATATCCAAGGGTTGATCCAAAATAGTTGATAGTTGATTGCCCAGAATGTCTATTCCGTTGGCTAGTTCATGCATTCGCTCCCGATATCCGCCGTTACGAGCACCAATCTCAACAACTCTAGGGCCCTCTATGGTAACAATTATCTCTATATGAGCCGCTGAACTTTTCATACCCAATGCCTCTACAGCTTTTACTGCTACATCTCTGAACTCTTTTTGTATCGAATGACTTAGCTTGCTAGGAATCACACGACTATAATGGAAGTTGTCGTCAAAGCCAATATCATAACCAGTCTGATAGTCAACGATATCGTCCAAAAGGCTTACCTTACCGTTCTTATCAATGTAAGCATCGATAGAATGAATTGAACCTTCCATAAACTCTTCTACTATCATTTCTAAGGAAGCCCTAGGGGCATACTTCGCGTAAATCTTTGGAGCTATTTCTTTGGCCGCATTATAGGCGCCGATTAGTTCTTCCAAATCATCACACCTTGTAACTAGTAGGCTTTTGGCTAGATTTGTGGGTTTAATAATTAAAGGAAAGCTACTATTTTTTGCAAACTCTATCAGATCGTTTTCCGAACTAATTTTCTTAAACGCTGGACTGATTTTTTTGGGGGCTTTGGCAAATAGTTCCCGCATTTTTGACTTGTCGGTACAAGCAGCGGCTGCTTCGATTGGTAAACCTGGTAATTTTAGTGCACGTGCTATTACAGCGCAAGGTTCGACGTATTGTTCGTACACGGCCATGCAGGCATCGATTTTTGGCAGTTGTTCTATCTTGCGAATTTCGTTTTCTAGGTCGTTAAAATCTATGTAGACTGTGTTTTTTCTGTGCTTTCCGTCTTGTTTGATCTTGTCTCTTAATACCGTGTACGTGTACCCTCTGGATTTTAGGTAGTTTCTTAGTCCTTTGTAGTTTTTGCCAACAATAGCTATATGCATGGATACATATTATCATTTTCAAAACGCCAATAGTGCGTATAATATGAGGCATGCTACTGACAAAAAGAAAAACCGTCGGCCGCTCAGAGGTGATGAAACTACCCGACCTCGGTATGTTCAACATACCAGCCAAAACCGATACAGGCGCATACCGGTCTGCAATACACGCTGAGAATATTAAGATTATTAATGAAGCGGGTAGGGTGTATCTAGTGGCAGATATCATGTCCCACCATCCATCGGTAAAACAAAATCATTCATACAAGACTGAAAATTTCAAAGAAGTAACGATAGAAAACTCGTTTGGGCATCGTGAAAAAAGATACGAGATACGTTTAAAAACAGTTGTAGCGGGTAGAAAATTTACAACTTCGTTTACGCTGGCCGATAGAAGTAAGAAGCCATACCCGGTACTTATGGGAAGAAAACTACTTAATAAGAGATTTCTTGTCGATACATCTATAAGCATTATTAATCGTGTAGATCTTAAGAAAAATCATATTGCACTTCCACTTGACGAAGAATTGTTGTATAATAAAGAAATATGAAATTTGCTATCCTCTCAAACGGTCCAGGTAACTACAGCACTAAGAGGCTGAAAGAAGAAGCACGCCTCCGTGGGCATGAAGTAGTAGTGGTTAAATATAGTGAATGCTATGCTTCGATTGCCCAAAATAAGCCAGTAGTGATGTACCGAGGTGAGGCCTTGACCGAATTCGATGCGGTTATCCCGCGTATTGCTAGCAGCATGACGCGCTATGGTACGGCAATCGTTCGACAGTTTGAAATGCAGGGAGTTTACACAACAGCTAGTTCGATGGCTATTGTACGCTCTCGAGACAAGCTTCGTACCCTGCAGCTTCTGGCTAGGGCGGGGGTAGGCGTTCCTAAGACGGTATTTATGCGTGATGCCAGTGATGTAGACGATGTTATCGAAGAAGTTGGCGGTGCGCCGCTAATTATCAAATTGGCACGTGGTACTCATGGCAACGGCGTGGTTCTCGCCGAAACCAAGAAGGCCGCCAAAAGTGTACTACAGGCATTCTACGTCATGGATGACGATGGGACTAACATTTTGCTGCAAGAATTTATCAAGGAATCGGCCGGAACCGATATTCGTGCCTTCGTAGTCGGCGGCAAGATCGTAGCCAGCATGAAGCGCCAAAGTCTTGATGATGATTTTCGTTCTAATCTTCACCAGGGCGGTGAGGGAGTTACGGTTAAATTGACGGATGAAGAGCGCAAAGTTGTTTTGAAAGCAGCTAGAGCTATGGGCTTGTCAATCTGTGGCGTTGACTTAATGCGCTCTAGTAGGGGACCACTGATTTTGGAAGTGAACTCTAGCCCTGGTTTTGGTATCGAAACTGTAACTGGGCGCAATGTGGCAGAAAAGATTATTGATTATGTTGAGCAAAACGCCCGTGGCCGACGCAAAAAAGATCGTGTCGGCGCGTAGATTTAGCTTGATCGAATCTGTTGAGTTAATTCTAGCGCTGTTGGCTGCTGCCATACTCACTTATTATGTATTTTTGGACAACGGACGAGTTCTTATATTACCGAACGGCAAAAGGCTGAATCTGGAGGTGCGTGACGACGAAATCGGGCGGGTACAGGGACTTTCTGGGCGGTCGAGCTTGTCTGAAAGCAGCGCAATGCTGTTCGTTTTTGATATCGAGTCAGATAGGTACTGTTTTTGGATGAAGGGCATGAAGTTTGATATTGATATATTGTGGTTGGATTCAAAGAAGCGTATTGTCGATGCAAAATATGCGGCTAGCCCAAGTTCGTACCCCGAAGAGTTTTGCCCAAAATCAGCAGCGCGCTACGTACTTGAGCTGCCAGCCGGCCAAGCTCTCAAAAACGGTCTAATCATTGGGGTTCAAACCAAATTCTAGTGCGATTCTTACAAGGACAGTCCTTGTAACGGGGTAAATATAACGCTTGTGCTATAGTTGAAGTATATGACTTCTTATATTCTGCTGGCTGTTTTTGTGGGTATCCCGCTTGTTTTGGTGGCGTTTTTGCGCACAAATGGCGCCATGCTTTTTTTCAGCGTAGCAGTGAGTGTTCTGCTTCAGCAGTTCTTGGATGCTGATGCGGCGCAAGTAGTAAACGGGTTGCTGCCAAAAACCGGTATCGACTACATGTCGTTGATCGTTTTTTTGCTGCCACTAGTTTTTGTGGCGGTTCTTTATTCTGGAAGCGTCAAAAAATCTTTAATTGTACTGCATCTTCTGCTGGCAGTTTTGGCTGGGCTTTCTGCACTTTTGGTCGCTGATAGGTTTTTGCCGAGCGCTTGGGTAGTCAGCTATAACGGTTCTAATGTTGCGAAAATAATACGTGATTATCAAACTATTATTATTGCTACTGGACTTTTGCTTGGCATTTTTATCATGCATCCTGGCCGCAACCGTGACCACCACAAAAAACACGAGCATTAATTAGCCTTTACTTTTAAAGATATTTTTGAGATAATTACCCCTGTTATATTTATCTATGTCATAGTTGAATATATAAAGTGTAGATCAAGCGTCGATTAGTAGGGGACCATAGCTCAGCTGGTTAGAGCACCTGCCTTTTAAGCAGGGTGTCCTGGGTTCAAGTCCCAGTGGTCCCTCCAAATAAAAAACCCAGACATGCTGGGGTTTTTATTTGGAGATAGCAAAGCAAGCCAACTGCTTGGCTTGCGTGGGACTTGAACGGGCGGAGCGTTGTTGGACGCTACTCGTCCAACCGCGAGCCGGGTTCGCGAGCAAAATGCAACGCATTTTGACTTGTGAATCAAAAGTCCCAGTGGCCCCTCCAGTCTATGCTCAAAACAGAGATAATTAGCTCCGTTTTTTGCTATACTAACAAAATGTATAGAAATATCTCCGCAGAACAATATCGTGAGCACCTAGGATTCCCATATAATTACAAAGTTGATGCTATGCTTTGCTATGGAACACTTTATGAGCAAGGGGTGCTGTCGCAACTTAAAGAAGCATTAGAAGACCTTGGGCTTGAAGCAGAATTAAATGAAATGCCGCATGAATTTCTTAGATTTGCGAAAGAACTAAAAGTTGGCAACAAAAACATCTGGTTTGCAATTGGATACGGAGGTGCTTGGCTGAGCGAGTATTTACACTGGGCCTGTTTATTTGGATCGAAGAAAAATATTCTACTTGGTTCTTGTGGTGGGCTAAAACTTGGGATGAAACAAGGTGATTTTGTAGTTCCTGGCAGTAGTTATGGCGAAGAAAGCTCCGCTAAAATATACAATAGGGAAAGTAATATACATACCTCAGACAAAAACCTAAGTGAAAAAATTTCAAAAACTTTGGCTGAAGACGGAACAAAAGTTTGGAATGGCCCGATTGTAACCTGCCAGGCGATGATAGGTGAAACATTAGATGACGTAAAAAAGTGGTCTGCAGACGGTTATTTTGGTGTTGAAATGGAGGCGTCGACAGTTTTCGCCGTTTCAAAACATTTTGATGTACCTTCGGCAGCTTCACTTTATGTCGGGGATAACCTAATCGAAGAACATAATAATATGAGCAAAGAGTATGCCGCTGAAGCAGACTCCAGAAAGCAGAAACAAGTCAAACAAATAAAAATGGCTTTGTCTGAGCTTCTTTCCTGAAAAATAGTTGCTTTAGTTTGTACGATGTCCCTCCAAAATAATGCCTTATCGGAAGATGGGTATTGTTTATGATTGATAGCTAATAAATTTAGTCTTTAGATAGTGCTGCATTTGCTGGGTTGGCCAGTTTCGTAGCCCTGGTTAAACCAGTAAACTCTCTCTTCACTTGAGCCGTGCGTCCAGCTTTCTGGGTCCGTGTAACCTTGGGCTTTTTCTTGAATTCGATCATCGCCTACGGCTGCTGCAGCATCGATCGCCTCATTGATTTCGCCATTTTCAAACACTCCTACGTCTTTGAGAGAATTAGCCCAGACTCCAGCGAAGCAGTCGGCCTGGAGCTCAACCTGAACCGAAACTTTGTTGGCTTGGTGAGAACCACGAGCTTGAGTAGACTCTAGCTCGTCCATAATACCAAGTTGGTTCTGGACATGATGGCCGACTTCGTGCGCGATAACATAAGCCTGGGCTACATCACCTCCTTTTGCGCCAAAACGCTTAGTAAGCTCATCAAAAAATGTTTCATCTAGATAAATTGTCTGATCGACGGGGCAATAGTGCGGGCCGACTTGACTGGTGGCAAAGCCACAGCCAGACTGAGTAGCGTCTCTAAACAACACAAGTTTACTAGGCTGGTAAACTTTGTTCTTCTGCTTGAAAACGCTCGTCCAAACATCGTTGGTGCTACCTAGAACAGTCGATGCAAACTTCTCATAACTGTCGACTCCTTGAAACTGTGTAGCATCTTGTTTGGGCTGTTGCTGGACACTAACCTGTTGCAACTGATTTAGGATTTCGTCAACCGGGATATTAGTTTGGCCTCCACTAAAAATGTTAAAAAGCGTCACAATTGCCAGAACCGCCAGTCCCATACCGCCACCGCCCAGAGCAAACTGCGTTGCTGCACCACGCCTGTCTTCTACGTTGCCGCTGCTACCTATTTTGTCCCAGTTTGCCATATGAATCTCTCTTTCTCTAACCATTTTATACCACGAATAACGTCAATTTTGTTAAGAAAATTACAAAACTTTGCATAAGCAATTTTATTCTTTGTCATAAACTGCAACAATCATACTGACTATGAGAAGGATAAAGCGTACTACTCTTATTTCGGTGGGCGCTTGTGCTTTGATTGTTGGTGTCGCAGCAGCCAAGCTTAGCCTTACTCAGCTAAGTGGTTCCTGGCTTTATGTGGCACTGGTTTTCTTACCCCTTGTATTTGTTTCTCGAAATCGACCGATTAAAATCCTGAGTATCGTGTTGGCTTGCTTCGTTTTTGGCTGGTGGAGTGCATCGAAAACGCTTATACGTCTTGGCGATTATGAAGATCTATACGGTCAAAAAGTGGTACTTGAAGTAACCGCCGATACGGATGGTTCGTACGACGATAAAACTCAAATTGCTTTCGATGCATCACATATACAAGTGTTAGATCAGGACGGTTATTGGCTTGTAGGAAGGGCGAAAATTGCCGGCTTTGGTACAAGCGATGTTCGGCGGGGTGATCGGGTAGAGGTAGAGGGTAAGCTTTTTCCGACAATCGGCGGAAAACAGGCTCGAATGAGTTATGCACAAATGAAGGTCGTAGAGCGCAGTAGCTCAGTTATCGAGAAGACTAGGAGGAAGTTTTTGGCTTCACTACACACGGTTCTGCCAGAACCTTCGGCGTCGTTCGGTATTGGACTGCTGATCGGTCAGACGAGTGATCTCGGCAAAGAATATGTAGACGTTTTGAGGATCGTAGGGCTATCACATATTGTGGCAGTCTCGGGGTACAACCTGACAATTATGGCCGAAGTTTTTAACAAAAAGTTTAAGCGTGGCTCTAAGTTTTTTAGACTTATTTTGTCGTTGCTGCTAATAAACATTTTTGTGCTGCTTGCTGGCACTAGCGCTTCAATTGCCAGAGCTGCGGTAGTATCAATGCTGGTGGCTGTCGCTAGTTATTATGGAAGAAACTTTAAGCCCCTAGTTTTAATTTTACTTGTAGCTGCTGGCTCTGCTTTATGGAACCCACTGAATCTTTGGGGTGACATCGGTTGGTACTTGTCGTTTCTGGCTTTTTTTGGAGTTTTGGTGTTAGCGCCAGCGATTCAAAAAAGATTTTGGAAGAAAAAAGAGCCTAAGATAATGGCTCAAATTGTGCTCAGCAGTTTTTGTGCGCAGGCCATGACCTTGCCGTATATTATGTTTGTTTTTCACCAAGTTTCTCTGGTCTCGCTAATTACTAACATGCTTGTTCTACCTTTAATACCTCTAGCAATGGGCCTAACGGCACTGGCGGGCGTGGTCGGAATGATCCCGTTCTTGAAGGAGCTTGGTTTTGTTTTGGCTTGGCCGGCCAACATTCTTCTGAGAGGTATATTGGATGGTAGTGTGCTGTTCTCACGTGTGCCACATGCCTCAGTACAGATTGTGGCGACGCTCACTACAATGATACTAATGTATGGCTTAGTTATCTTAGTAGCGATTAAGTTTAGCCGTAGTCAAACTAGCCAAAAAACAGATGTGAAGCTATAATTAGGGTTAGCAAAGATAGGAAAGAGAGTAGGCACATGTCAGGGCATAGCAAATGGGCAACCATCAAACGAGCAAAAGGCGCCAACGATGCCAAGCGCGGCGCAGTTTTTACAAAATTAGGCAATATGATCGCCATCGCGGCTCGTAGCGGGACTGACCCGCTACTCAATCCTGCGCTTTACACAGCTATCGAAAAAGCTCGTGCTGCCAACATGCCTATGAGCAACATCGACCGTGCTATAGCTCGTGTGGCCGACAAAAACGCTGCTCAGCTCATGGAGGTTATGTACGAGGGCTATGGCCCAGGCGGAACAGCTATTTTAGTCGAATGTGCCACGGATAACATCAATCGTACGTTGCCAGAAGTTCGTACGGCTTTCACTAAGCATGGTGGTAATATGGCCGAGAAGGGTGCGGTTGCCTTTCAGTTTGCGCGCAAAGGAAATATTCGCGTTCGGGGAACTGGCGAGGATCTGCTACTAGCTGTGCTTGATGCAGGTGCGGAAGACGCAAGCGAAGAGGACGGCGAAATGCATATTGTGACTGATCCGAAAGAGCTTGGTAAGGTTCGAGATAACCTCAGGTCGGCCGGAGTCGAAATTCTCGACGCTGAGCTTACTTATCAGCCACTTAATACCGTAGAGATCAGCGACGAGTCTACCGAAGCCAAGCTTATGCGACTGATGGAAGCACTCGAAGATCTAGACGACGTGGTAAATACCCATACGAATTTGGCATGAGACTTTTCTTGTCATCCTATAAAATTGGCGACCATGGTGACAAACTGCACCAATTAGTAGGCGAAAATAAAAAGGTTGCAATGATTATTAATGCTCAAGACTACAAAATTCCAGTCGAAAGAAAAGAAAAATCTAATGAAGAAAAAGCCGATTTAGTTCGTGTAGGATTCGAGCCGTTCGAGGTTGATCTGAGAGATTTTTTTGACAGCCCAATTCAAGTAGAAGATTTGAAAGGCGCTGGCTTAGTATGGGTGCGTGGTGGAAATGTGTTTGTTCTGAGGATGGCAATGTTACTGAGTGGTTTTGATTCATTATTGGTGGATAGCCTGCAAAAAGAACTCTTCGCCTATGGCGGTTACAGTGCGGCTGGCTGTGTCCTGTCGCCATCATTAATCGGCTACGACATAGTCGACGATCCAACCATGACCAAACGGGCTTATAATCTAGAGCCAAACTACAATGGGCTTAGCGTGATAAATTATACGTTTGAGCCGCACTACAAATCTGAACATCCAGAGAGTGCTGATATTGATAAAGAAATTGAAAAACTTGATAAGCTTGGTCTACCCTATAAGACTCTACGTGACGGCCAGGCTATCATTGTCGACGGTGAGAAAGAAGAGCTGGTCGGATGAAAATTTTAGGGATTGATCCTGGGAGTGGCACGATCGGCTTTGGGCTGATTGAGCTAGCGAAAGGAAAACCTAAACTATTTGATGCAGGTGTGATCCAGACCAAAATTGGCGATGAAGTACCGACTCGTTTGAATGAACTATACGAAAACCTTTGTGAGCTGCTTGATGAGCTCAAGCCGGACGAAGCTAGCGTTGAAAAGTTATTTTTTGCACAAAATGTCACGACAGCCATGAATGTGAGCCAGGCCAGGGGAGTTATATTATTAGCTTTAGAGCGGGCAGGGGTAAAAATTTATGAGTACACGCCGCTCCAAATTAAAATGGCTATGACTGGTTACGGACGCGCTACTAAAGCACAGATCCAGGAGATGGTGCGCGTGCAACTTAGTCTCAAGACTAAGCCTAAACCCGACGACTGCGCCGACGCGCTAGCTGCCGCTCTAACCCACTCCTCCTCACTCATAATCACATAAAATTACTAGCATTATTGCTACGGCATTATTTTTACAAGAATTATTTTTTACAAGTACTATTGTTACAAGTGTTATCGCTACAAGCATCACTGTAGTCGACATAGTTCTTGAACTTCACATTTCGTGTTCCTATGATCTGCTATAGCGTATAATAGGAACATGAAAAGAACAGAAGGGTCTAGAGCTGTAGATGCGCTTTTGGAGTTTATTGCTATCAGTAGCGTAACTGCTCTTTCGTTAGTTGCCCCAAACGCGTGGGTAGCTTTTGACAAGCCGCTTAGTAAATTCTTGAAGAAGATGGATGAGCGCGAAAGAAGGCGCGAAATTCAACGATTACTAAGGTATGTAAAAAACAAAAACTTAGTTTCATGGGATTATGAGCATGGGCTGAAACTTACTAATAAAGCAAAAGAGCGCCTTAAAAATCTAGACTATATTAATCTCGAAATTAAGCCTTTGGAAAAGTGGGATGGTAAGTGGCGAATAGTCTTTTTTGACGTTCCAGAACAGAAGAAACATTCGCGTGACGGATTTTCGGCTAAACTTAAGAAGATTGGCATGATACCAATCCAACGCAGCGTTTTTGTTCATCCAGATCCATGTCGAGATGAGGTTTTATTGGCAGCCGACCACTTTAGCATAAGGCGTTTCGTAAGCTACATCGAAACAACACACCTAGAGAACGACAAAGCCCTTAAACCGCGCTTCAATTTAAAGTAATACCTTACTAATACCTGATTTAGGCCTAAAACTATCCAAAATAATCCGTGTTCCTATGATCTGCTATAGCGGGTGATAGGAACACGGGGTGAATAAAAAACAGGGGAGGAGTGGGAGTGGTATAATTTGAGTATGATTGCAAGTTTGAGAGGAGTCGTTGCCGAAGTTATCGAGGGAGCTGTAGTTTTGGACGTTGGTGGTGTTGGGTATGGATTGAGAGTTTGCTTGAATGATCTGGCTAAACTTTCAATTGGAAGAGAGGCAAAAGTTTATATCTATGAGCACATACGTGAGGATATGCACGATTTGTTTGGTTTTGTTGAACAGAGCACTAAGAACTTATTTGTACAACTTTTGAGTGTTAAAAACGTCGGCCCAAAGGTTGCGCAAGCGATCTTGGATATAGGGAACGAAGGCGAAGTCAGATTGGCGATTGCTAATGGCGACGTTCGTATGCTTCAATCGGCAAAAGGTGTCGGCAAACGAGCGGCTGAGCAGGTTGTGGTGGAGCTAAGAGACAAAGTCGGTGCGCCTGTTGGTGAGGGTGCCGAAAATGTCGTAGGGCGCGCGGGCACTGGCAGAATGGACGAGGCCGCGCAAGCACTTGTTGCATTAGGGTATAGTGAAGCCGATGCCCAGGCCGCTCTTTCTGGTATTAATGAAACTCTCCCAACCGAAACACGAATTAAACAAGCTTTGAAAAAAAAGTAAGTCTAGCCATGGAAAAATCAAAAAGCGATAAACTAGTTTCTTATAGTAATTTAGTCAAGGCATTTGCAGTAGGAATAACTATTGCAAGGCTGCCGATTGCTGATAACATTGCGCGTGACGTGAAAAACGGTAAGAGTATTCGAAGAAAGATGGGTGTTTTTGTACTTGCTGATGTACTAGACGGAGTTGTGTCTAGAAGGCTTGATGTAGAAACTTCAACTCGTCGCGGCTTGGACTCTGTGGTGGACAGAATCAGTATTGTTAGAGTAGCCTGCGAAGTTGCTAAAAAAAATATCGATTCTCGACCAAAACTAGCCGTTATGGCTTGTGCTGAGCTTATAGGAGCTACGGCAAATTTGATACACACAAGGAGAAGCGGAGAAATTCTACATTCGTCAGGGATACACAAAATAGATTCTTTAGGGACTGCTCTTTATGGACTAATGGCAGCGGAAGATAACCCCTCTCAACGTATAACCGGATCTATCATCTGCGCAGTAAAATGGGTTTGTGCGGCGGACTTCATCGGTAATGCTATGCATCCGCGTGGTTTCGTCGACGAAAACGGCATAAGACATATCTAACAAGTAACTGCTACAATTAACATAGATGAAATTATCTATCAACTATCAACTATCAACAATCAACTATCGAAACCCGAAGGGTTTTTGGTATGGCGATTGAGAGAATTGTAACGCCGGAGCCAGATGAGCAAGAAAGCCGTGAAGAACAGCGGATGGATAATGTGCTGCGGCCAAAAAACTTTAATGAATACGTCGGCCAAGATAGGATAAAAAACAATCTTCAGCTGGCAATAAAGGCTGCCAAAAAACGCAAAGAAGCACTCGACCACATCTTGCTTTATGGGCCACCTGGTTTGGGTAAGACGACACTCGCGACAATTATTGCAAACGAGATGGGCGCTCAGATACGAGTTACATCGGGCCCAGCAATCGAACGGGCAGGTGATTTGGCGAGCTTGCTCACAAACCTACAGGATGGTGACGTGCTATTTATTGATGAAATTCACCGCCTCAATAGATCGGTTGAAGAGGTACTTTATTCGGCGATGGAAGATTATGCAATCGACATCATGCTCGGCAAGGGGCCAAGCGCGCGCTCGCTTAGGTTGGATATTCCCAAATTCACTCTGATTGGTGCAACTACTAGAACTGGAGCGTTGGCTGCACCTTTGCGCGATAGATTTGGTATGCTGCACCGCTTAGAGTTTTATAAACCAGATGAAATATCACAGATTGTTAACCGTTCCGCAGAGCTGCTTGGCAGTAAGATCAATCAAGAGGCAGCCGCAATGCTCAGCCACCGTTCGCGGCTGACTCCGCGTATTGCCAATCGTCTACTAAAACGTGTACGTGATTTTGCCGACGTCAACGGAGATGGGATCATTGATACCAAAATCACTGTAGAGGCTCTGAAATTGCTCGAGATCGATGAACTAGGACTTGATCCCGCCGACAGGCTGCTACTGAGTGCAATTATAGACAATCACGGCGGCGGGCCGGTAGGGCTCAATACTCTGAGCGCTGTCTTGGGTGACGAAATGACAACAATCGAAGACTTTTATGAGCCATATCTGATGCAGATAGGTTTGGTCGAACGGACTCCGAGGGGCCGAAAGGTAACGCCTAAGGCATATAAACATCTAGGCAAAGACCAAAAAAGTAAGCAGGATTCGCAAGCAAGCTTGCTATAATATTGTTAATGGATCCGGAACCACTAAATACAGCTAGAAAAACGGGAGACAACGGCTACAAGCTACCGCCATACATGCAGGATTCACCCGCTAAGACAGATAAAGAACAGATATTTGAGTCGCAAGTCGAGGCTGCAAAGGCAGCCGAAGATATTCCTCATCCCTTCTTCCCGGAAGGTGGTGGCCCAAGTGATACACCAAAACTGCCCGCCGAGCCTTTAATGGCCACTCAAGATGGACTAAAAAAGCACCGAGAAGAGGCTAGTGCTCGACTAAGTAGTATGGGGCGTAAGTTTTTTGATTTGATTGAGTACGATGAAAACGAACAATTGGTTCTCGAAATCCGTAAACACCCCTTTGGTCTGCTTATTATTTGGGTGGTTGGCATATTTGTTTCGCTAATTCTGCTCTTTATTCCGATACTGGTTGCTGCGTTTTTGTCCAGCACAAACGTAGTAGGTATTTCTGCCGCATCAGTTAGCTCGGCGCAAGTTATACTTTTTGTGGTCGGTATAGTTTTAGGTATAAGTGGATTAGTCGTGACCTTTATCAATTCTATTCTTTATAAAAATAATGTGATTTTTGTGACGAGCGAGAAGCTAGCTCAGATTGTTTATACCAGCCTTTTTAATCGAAAAATATCACAGCTAAGCATAGGCGATCTACAAGATGTGACGGTCAGACAGAAAGGTATATTTCCTAGGGCGTTTAACTTTGGCACGCTGACTATTGAAACGGCAGGTGAACAATCTAATTTAATTTTTAATTACGTGCCTGCGCCATATGATAGTTCAAAATTAATTGTTGGCGCACACGAAGCCAATCTACATCGTTACGGTAATTAATCTGGAGCAATTTGTAGCTAACAATTTAGCATGCAGTTAAACATAATATGTACTGGATACTGGATACTGGATACTGGGTACTACTCGGTGAATGGGTTTGTGCGGTTGCTCGGCAGTTGCTGGTTAACTTGTACTTCTACATCGCTAAGATCGTTACGAAGCTGTTCGGCAAATTTATAGTCAATCGTTTGAAAGTTATTTAGTTCTTTTTGTTTGCTATCGTAAGTTGTTTCGTTACGCTGCGGAGATAATAACTTCTGAGAAGTAGTTGTGGTATAACCGATTGCGACAGCTGTCATTACCACAAAGATTATCAGACGGTGACGAACAAAGAAGTCGGCAGTTTTTTTTAGCTTTTTGCCAAAGTCTGCCGGTAACGAAAGTTTCATTTTGTAGCTCCTGCCGGTTTTAGGTATGTCTTTAGCGACAATGAGATGCTCTCAATGTCAGAAGGGTTGGTGGCACTAGGGGTTAGTTGTATGTTGTCGACGGTTATGATACGTTTGTTTTTTTCGATCTGTCCTAGAAAGTCCAGTAATTTTGTGTAAGGAATAGATTTCAACTGAATTGTAAAAGGGTATTCGTAAACTTCTGGTACGGATTTACTTTTTATTGCCCCTGATAGTGCGTCTGGTTTTGCGTTGCCGGAGAAAGAGATCGTTGATATTGAGCTAACAGGTAGGCCTGCCTCACTAGTAGCGGTATAGAGGAAGTCAGCAACTAACTCACCTTGTCTTTTATCTATCGGCAGAACTTCATTTACTAGCACTTTTAGTTGTTCTAAGTCTTTAGTGTTAGAACTAGAGGATTTTATGCGTTGGATAACGTCAACTTGGGCATCTTTTTCCGCCATTTTTTCACTAAGTTCAAGTGATTTCTTACTTAAGAACTTAGTGCCGTTGTAAATTGCTCCGACTGCGGCAGCGACACTCAAAGTGAGTAAGGCGATCATGACAATAAAGAATTTTTTGGCGCTCATTGTGCTGCTCCAGTTGCGGTTGGCTTGGCAGTAGAAGCACCTTTGAGCGCAACTACGATGCTAATACTGTAGGGGTAAGCTAAGGCGGTTCCTGTAGTGGGTGTACCTCCACCAGTGCCTTGTTCGGATGTACCGCTTACGTTTATGATGTCTGCGGACTGAAAGAGAGAGGAGTTGACTAGGTTAGCTCTAATAATCGGGGCTAGCTCCTGTGTTTTGGTGCGGAATGATAGCTGTAAAGGCTCGTCTTTGTTGCCAGTTAAAGACAAGCTAGTAAGTATTGCACCAGGCGGGATCACGCCTCCAATCTCGGGTATTATCTTTGAGAATTGTACTTCACCCGTATAGAGCTTCTTGATAATGGCAAGTTGCTTAGCCGTTTCGTCTATCTGCTTTCTGGCGTCATCTAGGCTTGCTATCTGATTACTGTTTTCAGAAATTTGTTTTTCTACCTTTGATTTCTCACTTTTGATGCGCATCCAAGAGAAAGCAATTATAGAGGAGCTAACTAAAGCAACAGCAAAGACCCACAAGCTTGCAGCGAGGGTTTTACGGTTTAGTCGTCCGTAGCGCCTTTCGTCTCGGGTTTTGTTTGGTAGAAGGTTTATCATTGCGAAAGCTCCTTAGCAGTTACCAAACTAAGGCCTCCGGCTGTAGTAAAAAGTGTTGTCTCGAGCTCATGCGGAGGCTGTAGCTTACCAAAAGTTAGATTGCTCCATGGGGCACAAAGTCTCGCAGGTATACGAATATGGCTGGTTATATAGGTTGCCAAACCTGGTAAGTTAGCACCGCCGCCAAGAACAATTATCTGCCCAATTTGCCTGTCACTTTCTGTTCGTTCAGCGTAGTAACGGACGAATTTCTTGATTTCACTAATAAGTTTGTTGAGCTCGGGAGTAAGCGCATCCACAATCTCGTCTTGCTTCTTACTTTTTTCTAAGCCGTAACGTGTTTTGATACTGTGTGCTTGCTGTTCGGTGAGTCCTAGTTTGTCGGCAATTAGTTTGGTGATATTTTCACCGCTACAGCTCACTGTACTGGTTGCACGTATAGTATTGTTGTCGTAAACAGACAAATCACACGCTGTAGAGCCAAAATCGACTATTAGCGTCCCAACGTCATGAGCTTCAGCTTGTGCAACCATTCGTGACACAGCAAATATGTTTGGTTCAACAAGTGCTATCTCTAGTCCTAATAGGTCAAAAACAGTGGTGTAGGAGTCGACAATTTCTTTTGGGCAAGCAACAATTTGAATCTCTTGGCCACCGTCCGGTAGTTGGTGGCTAACGATGTAGTCGTAATAAAGATCGTCAATTGGTACCGGAATGGATTGTTCGGCTTCTAGTTTTACGGCTGTAGCAACCTCTTTTGATCCATTTTCGGGAGAGTGATTATTCGGCTAAAACTATGTTCATTCGGTAGCGAAATAGCTGCTCGCTTGGTTGTAATCTGTCCAACTAGCTCTTTGGCAAAAAGCCCATAAGTCTGTTTTGCGATCTCAATCGGGTCAACCACTCGACCGTTGACGATTGCATCTGGGTTAAATTTGGTCGATCCGTAGCCCGTTACGACCGGCAACTTGTCTGACCAATCTATTTGCATAACTTTTATAGAACTTCGACCGATGTCGAAGCCAAATATTGATCTGTCTTTATATATTAGTCTATTGCCCACCTTAATACCTTCGATAATATTGTATCATGATTGAGTCTTAAGGCGACGTTATTATTTCGTGCCAAGCCAGTATGTTATAAGAACCTGTTATTGGGAAAAATGGTGGTGGTGCGTACTGTAAATTGTAGTCATATTGAGTACTGTTGTTAAGAATGCCTGTTATGTAGTGACCCGAGTAGCTTACTGCATTTCCGCAAGGTCCGCCTAACTGCCAAGTCCATGTCCAACTTTGCCTAGAAGCTACTGCTCCATAGTAAGTAAAAGTTTGGTTAGCAGATGTCCAACCCTTTGTGCATGTAGAGCCAGCACTCCTATAATACAGTGGGTATATTACACTACCCGTTTGTGATATTACGGCTGCATCTACTTCGAAGTTAAAATTGCCACTAGCAGGTGGCGCATATGGCGATAATACAACGTCGCCTTCAGTAATTAGCCCTAGGGCATCTGAGCCATTTTTTTGACTATACACAATATCGTCTGCAATAGTAATGTGCGTTGTGCTTGCGGTTGCTAGTCTACCTGCGCCAATCGTCAGTCTACCTTTAAATGTGCTGTTTGAACGCACCCATACATTATCCTCGGCAAATATTATGCCACTTGTAGGAATTGCAATATTGCTGGCAACACTAACTCGTGTAAGCGCTGTTAGATAAGTTGAATTCGTGTCTGTTTCAGCGTTTACCTGCGAAAGGTTGTATGTGTTGTCATTGTTTAACTCGATTAAGTACCCCTTGCTGATTGAGTATGTCCCGCTAGTGCTTCGTTGTGGTAAGTATGCAGCAGTCCTAGTAGTTGGGGTCTGAGTGCAAGCATTCGCTTGTGAGGCTAAGGCTGAGGTGGCTGGGTCAACTTTGAACGCTTCTTTTTTTATTGTGCATAAATCCCCGCTAATTTTATTGAAATCTACGCTTGGCATTGGGTAAAGCCAATCTGTTTTTGGGCGAGTATTGCAGTTTACTGGAGTTATTATGCTGCTGCTGCACCATACGCCTGGGTGTGACGAGCCGTCACCACCTAGAGAGACTGGTGGGTTGTAGGTTGTGTTTGCGCTAGATACGTCTGTAGAGCTTGAGCCATCCATGCGTACGCCTTGGTTTGAATGAACTGGCCCATTCGCACTCTCAGTAGATCCAAACCACAGGGCAGTGTCGGAAACAACACTATAGTTTGCGAAAGAGGGCGAGCCAATTTTTGCCTCGATAGTTCTCGTTGTCTTGCCAGAATTTGTATTACCAATCGAGGTAATTGTTGCAATAGTAGATCCGCTTCCCTGGGGATTAACCCAGATAGTAAAAGTACCTTGTTTTTTAGCATTGTCGTCAATGTAGTTGTGTGTGTAAGGGCCATAACCAAGCTTAGGGTCAGGTGTTGCTGGGGTAGTGCCACCATCTTTAAAATCGGTAGGGTTATGGCTTAGGTGCCATAGGTAGTAGTTGACACCAGCCTCTGCAATATTGAAAGCTTTTTGACTTTCTAGGCTTTTAGAAGCACTACTAGATGTCAAATTAATCATGCTCAGTATGGCAACCATAAGTATCGAGAAGACAACTAGCATACCCAGAAGCGTGACTGTCATAAAACCACTTTTTATAACGGTCTTTGTGTTTTTGTGAATAATTTTCATAGGTTAGTTTTCCTATTTCTAAGGCTTACAGAAGTGTAAATAATAACTGGTTCTTTATGTGCGCTGTCTGTATTTGTCGCAAGAGTTACCTTAATCCCTTTTATTGTATGTAGGTCACTTATAGGTAGAGTAATGGGGTTTCCGACACTGTCTAGGTAAGTAAATAGGTTAACGCCCGCTATAGTAGCGTATTCCTGGATTATTATATATGTTTTATTGGTTGAAGGAATAAGCGACCCTGTAGGTGGGTTTGCGGTCATCTGAGTGACATCCGCAAGCAACGATTTACCGTCCACAGATTTGTAATACCTGATTTGCGAAACATAAGTATCTGCTGGCGAGAAATAAGCGTATACGGTAATTTCATCAGCACTTACAGACAAAATGTCGGATAGACCTCTTAGTGTACGAGCGATACGTTGTGATTGCACAGAAGCATCTGTAAATCTCTGTGTGTCAGAGCTTAGATTAAGATATTGGCGAATCGATGAACCAAAAAAGCTATAAACTGTTAACGAGAGTATTGTACTAATGGCAATTACTACTAATAACTCAACCATGCTAAAGCCAGATTTAACCGTTCTCATACTCATGGTGTTATGATTGGCCCTCCAATCGTAGCTCCTGCAGGTATTGTTAACGTATTGCCGCCACTGGTTATTACTAATCCCGTGTTGCCGGCAATAACACCGCTAAGATTTGCCGTACACGTAATTGATGTACCTGCAGCAGAGCCAGTGCAGCTAGCCGTATATAAATTTGAACCCTGAGATATCTTTACAGTTGTAGAGCACGATGCCGGATTGCTGCTGCATGGCAGATTTACACCAGTTAGAGTGAAGGCAAAATTATTTAGTACGCCTGAAGACAGGGACTCTGTGGATGGTGTCATATCTGTTAGGCGAGGATAAGAAGAGTTAGTAGAAAAAATTAATCTGACTTTCTGCAAGTATTCATTGCCTCCAAAAGCAAAAGTAGTTGATGGCGGGCTTGAAGAAATGTAAGACGGTATTGTAATTGGGTTCAATACATCAGTGCCAGCGTAGGGCGCTGCTGCTAGCAAGTAGTAGGTTGTGCTACCAATCTTACAGTTTGAAGACCCATTATCTCCACATGCGAAGTAAGGTCCCGGTGCCAAGTCGGTCAATACAAAGTTACCGTTTGAGTCCGTCGTGGGTCTGTTGTCGCTCGGACTGAAATTGTCAAAATAATAACTAGTGTTGGCTGTTGAGGTATACTTTTTGTAACCGCCCTTCACATATACTTTTAAGTTATTAATCGGATTGCCAGCCGTATCGACCGCTTCAGCTAGTAAGCTGTAAGTGCCTTGAGGCAACAGTGTGAGTGTTGATGAAGAAGATTGCTGAGAAATCAACTGTAGATTAGAGTAGATTGGTTGTAAGCTACCAGACGGGGCGATTGTGCTGAGAGTAGAGTAGCCACTAAGGCTAGCGGTAATTTTGTAGTCGTAACCTGATGTATCTGGAGGTAGCCCGTAGAAAATCGCCACACCGTTACTATCTGTCGAATCATTGACGTTAATATTGGGATTAAGACTTGTGTTGGCAACTGCTACATTCACGCCTGAAAGTGGGTTGCCGCTTGCATCAATAACCTTGATAAACATTGCACCAGTGTTGCTAGCTGTTTCGGCAACTCTTGCAGAAATTTTTGTATCAATCTCTGCCAATACCAAGCCTTTAGCAGACTTAACTTTTACATTGGCTGTCTTATAGTCGGCGGCGTTCGTGTCGGTTGCGGGGGCCCCAGCTGGAGCGGGTTGGTTTTGGCAGTAAAGATTTTTTAAGGTCACAGTAGGGTAATAGCCGCAACCGTCAAACGCATCATCTACATAGTTGATGCTCGTAGACGTGGTATAGGTGAAATTATTGATAGTTGTACTAAAGCTTGCGGGTAGTGGGTTTGTGGCCACGATACTGCCACCTACAACTGCCAGTGAGTTGTAGGGTAGTGACTTTAGATACTCTATCTGATTGTTCGCCAACACAGTTGCCTCGGCTTTAAGCCTGGATGTTAGGGCGGATTGCACCATGGTTGCATAAAATAAAAGAACTGATGTTGCCATAGCCGATAGGATAGCGATACTAACTAATACCTCGACAATTGAAAAACCTGCTTTAGTTTTATTTTTCCCCATAATACTTATGTTTAAATTATACGCTTCAATTTCACAAAAAAACACCCCTGATTTACAGAGGTGTTTCGTGTGAAGTTTAACTATATTTAGTTAAGGCTCTTCTTTAGGTAGACGCCGCTATCACCAGTAAGTGCTGCCTCATTACCAATCCGCTTTTCAACGAAAGCCTTGAGTTCGTATTTGGAACAAGAAGTGGGTACTGCCGGAGTACTCGGGGCGGTAGTAGCGGATGAACAGTCATAGGCGTCGTATCTATATTCGCCAGAATTGCCTGGGTTAGTCGTTGAGGCCGCTGCTCCAGTAGAGAATGAGCTAGTAATAACAACATTATCTGCATCTTGGATTGAGCCTTCGTCCATACCGGGTAACAATGTTGTTATCGATGCGATGGTTAGAGCTTCATTGGGGTAGCCACCCTTTTCGTTGTAATATTCTTCGAGCTTACCGTGAATGTTGTTGATGTCCGTTCTGCGTTGAGAGTCGCGAGCCTTGGCTTGTGCACCCTGGAAGTTATTTAGTACTAGTAGTGCAAGGATAGCAATGATAGCAATCACGATCAAAAGTTCGATGATAGTGAAGCCTTGTTTGATGACTTGTTTGGTCTTGAGCATTGGAGCCCACCTCCGTTTTTTACTTATTTAATATCTACAAATCTAACTATATCAAAAAGCTTACGCTTTGCAATAGCTTTTTTGCCTGGACGCGATCTAGATCTGATTGCTTAGATTGCTGATTGGTCCGATAACAGATGCTGCAATAAGCCCCACCATCGCACCCATTACCACAATCATCACAGGCTCAAGTATTGAACTCAGTCCATCTACGGCGGCGTCTACCTCTTCCTCGTAGAAGTCGGCGACTTTCAGCAGGACTGTATCGGTCTGACCAGTTTCTTCTCCAATCGACAGCATTTGCGCCACAATTGGTGGAAAGATTTTGCTATTGGAAAGTGGCTCACTGAACTGTTTACCATTGGCGACTTCTTTGGCAGCCGCCGCCAGCTCATCTTCTAGTACACTGTTGCCTATGGCCTTAGAGGTAATGTCGATGGCGTCCAATACGCTGACACCAGCGCTCATGAGGCTTGCGAAAATTCGCGAGAATCTCGCAACCGCTATCTTGATAATTATTGTCTTGATTGCTGGTGTCTTGAGTAGTATTTGGTCTCTTTTGCGTCTGCCATCTGGTGTTTTTAGGAATCTTCTTAAAAGGTATACACCGACGACAACTACCGTAATGTGTATATACCAAAATTTGGTCAAAAAGTTACTAATATCGAGCATAATTTTTGTCATTGTCGGCAGCTCGCCACCGTTGGTAAGGTCTTTAATGATTTTGCCAATTTTTGGGACTGCTACAGTCATAAGACCGATAAAAACAGCAGTTGTAATTCCAATTAATACCGTAGGGTAGGTCATGGCACTTTTGAATTTAGTCTTTATACGTTCATCTTTTTCCTGCTGCGTAGCAAGTTTTTTCAAGATTTCATCCAAAATCCCTCCAGCTTCACCAGCTGCAACCATATTTATGTATACAGGTGAAAATACGCTTGGGTGTTTGGCTAAAGAATCTGCAAAATTAGTCCCGCTCTCAACATCTTTGCTTACCTCAGAGATGTGAGTTTTGAAAATTTCACTCTCTGTCTGATTCTGCAAAGTAGCAAGGCTTCTGACCAGAGGTACGCCGGCATTTATCATTGTTGCTAATTGTCTAGTAAAAACGGTAATGTCTTTGGACTTAACTTTTTTCTTTGTTAGTGAACTCAAAAAGTTGTTGCCGCCGCCTGCTTTTTTGATCGATACTGGTCTGAGTCCTTGTTTTGCTAGTAGCGCGCCGAGTGCGGCTTCACTAGCAGAATCGGCGGTGCCTTGGCGTTGTTTGCCGTTTTTGTCAACAGCGTTATACGTAAATTTTGGCATTTTATTCCCTCGTTACTCTCAAAATTTCCTCAATGCTTGTCATTCCAAGTAAAGCCTTAATCAGGCCGTCTAACTGCATTGTCAGCATGCCTTCTTTAATCGCTTGGTTCTGGATTTCTTCGCTTGTTGCTGCGCCTACAATCATTTTTTGAACATCAGTCGTGTTTTTCAGTACTTCATAAATGCCCATTCTGCCCTTGTAGCCGGTGTGGTCTTGAGGTAAATTGGTTTTGGGGCGGTATAGCTGTATCTTGGTTGTTTTTGGCTTGCCGAAAGTTTCTTGAGCCGACTGCATTAGTTTAACGATGTTTTCCCAGTCCTGCTTCGACTTTAGCCCGAAGACTCGCTCGATCTCTTTTATCTCAGACTGGCTAGGTTCGTAAGCTTCACAGTCATCGGCAACCAATCGACGGACCAAGCGTTGCCCTATCACAACCCGAACAACACTGGCGATCAAAAACGGTTCAATGCCCATATCAAGAAGACGTGGCAGACAAGTTGCGGCATTGTTAGTGTGAAGTGTGCTGAAAACTAAGTGACCGGTTAGGGCTGCCTGTACGCCTAGGCCCGCTGTTTCTCCATCACGAATCTCACCAACCATGATTATATTTGGGTCTTGACGTAGTAGGGCCCTGAGACCGGCAGCAAAGGTCATGCCTGCGACAGGGTTAACCTGAGTTTGGTTCACTCCTTCAAGCTTGTACTCTACCGGGTCCTCAATTGTGGAGATGTTAACATCCGGTTTGTTGAGGATGTGAAGCACGCTGTGCAAAGTGGTCGATTTGCCTGAGCCCGTTGGTCCGGTAACCAGTATCATGCCGTGTGGCTGACGGCTGGCGTCTTGAATGTCGGCCAGTGCTTTGCCCCAAAAGCCAAGTTTCTCGAGCGACAGCGGCTCGCTGGATTCGTCCAAGATACGCATAACAACTTTCTCGCCTTCGGCAATTGGTAGGGTGCTGACGCGGAAGGCAAAAATTCTGCCGTTCATATTTATCTTGAAGCGTCCGTCTTGCGGTGCGCGGCGTTCATCGATTTTGAGGTTGGCCAATATTTTGACACGGCTGACCAGAGCGCTCATTGTGCGCTTCGGCAATCGATTGGCTTCTCGCAGTACGCCGTCGATACGGTAACGGATTTGCAGATGCTTGTCACGAGGCTCAATGTGTATATCACTGGCGCCGGCTTTGACGGCATACTCGATGATAAGGTTTACGGTCTGTGCGATCGGCGAGTCTTCTGCAACATCTTCGGCTTTGACACCTTCGTCGTCTTCGTCATCATCAGCGCTTGCTCCGGCGTCTGTCATAACTTTGCTGATTTCGCTACCGATATTGCCCCGATACTGGTCGAGAGCGGACAGAATGTTGTTGTGAGTAGCCATGTATATTTCGATGTTTTGGCCAAAGACTTTGTGCAAAATGTCGATTGCTTGGAGATCATCGGGGTCTTCCATCGCCACTTTGCGAGGTGAATCTTTAACGTCTAGGCTACCCTCGAAAACGACCATGTTGTAAAGTTTGGCGATGTTCTCAGGAATCTGCCGGATAACTTCTCGGCTTAATTCTTTGACGTTAATATCGACAAAGGGCACGCCAATTTCCTCGGCATAAATTTTGGTAAGCTCTGAGTCGCTTACTAAGTTTTTCTGTACTACCAGCAGTTGAAGTGGTAGCTTTTCGGCTAAGGCTTCCTCTTCAAGGGCCGCGAAATCTTCGGTTTTGATCTTACCAGCTTTGGTTAGAAGCTGTTTTACGGTTGCATCACTGATTCTCATGACTTGTTGGTTTTAGTCCCACCGCTTATGTTTATCTGCGATTAATAATATCATTTTTTCTGCAAATTCGCGCCTTTTTGTATTGGATTTTGCAGTATTTAATGTGCTCATGCTTGTAGTGCTAGAGCTGGTTGCTATACTGAGATTAAGTAATTTAAAGAGGGAAGTAAATTATGGCTGAAAAGGCTAAAAAAACTATGGGTGATACATCAGAAGAGGGTGGCAAGATCAAGGCATTAGGGCTGGCGATTGATCAGATCGAGAAGTCATTTGGCAAAGGTGCAATTATGAAGCTTGATGGCAGCACCCACGTCAATGTTGAAACAGTCCCAACTGGTGCGTTGTCTTTGGATTTGGCACTTGGGGGAGGCATACCGAAGGGTCGAATCATCGAAATTTACGGGCCGGAGTCCAGCGGTAAAACTACACTCACACTCCATGCTGTGGCTGAGTTTCAGAAACGCGGTGGTGTTGCGGCTTTTGTCGATGCTGAGCATGCCCTTGATCCACAATATGCTGGCCGACTCGGCGTCAATTTGGAGCAGCTACTGGTAAGTCAGCCCGATAGCGGTGAACAGGCTCTTGAGATTGTTGAGACGCTGGTACGCTCGAATGCGGTTGACTTGATCGTGGTTGACTCTGTTGCAGCTCTTGTTCCGCAAGCTGAAATCGAAGGAGACATGGGCGACAGCCACATGGGTCTTCAGGCTCGTTTGATGAGCCAGGCTCTGCGCAAGCTGACGGCGATTATTAGCAAAAGCAAATGCACAGTTATTTTCATCAACCAGCTGCGTATGAAGATTGGGGTGATGTTTGGTAACCCAGAGACTACCACAGGCGGAAATGCTCTCAAGTTCTATGCCTCGGTTCGTCTAGATATTCGCAGAATCTCACAGATCAAGACGGCAGAATCCGTCATCGGTAACCGAGTACGCGTTAAGGTAGTCAAAAACAAGATCGCACCGCCATTCCGTGAAGCCGAGTTCGACATTATGTATAACGAAGGTATTAGTACTGCCGGCGATGTATTAGACCTAGCAACAGCAGCCGAAATCGTCGAAAAAAGCGGTGCTTGGTTTGCTTATAATGGTGAAAAAATTGGTCAAGGCCGCGAAGCGGCCAAGCAATACCTCAAAGAAAATCCAAAAGTCCTCGCCGAACTAGACAAAAAAGTCCGCGAAAAGCATACAGCATAGCCAAAATGAGAGCAGTAAATCATGGGCTAACCGGCGCGGCAATAGCCGTTGTTGCTAGACAGCCAGCTCTAGCAATCCCGCTGGCGTTTGCTAGCCACTTCTTATGCGATGCCATCCCCCATTCAGGCACCGGTGATTTGTCAGTTCGTGATCCGAAGTTTCTCAAAATTCTTTATTTAGATATGGCATTAGCAGTGGTTACTACTCTCATTGTAGCTGCTATTTGGAAACAGTACTGGTGGTCGGTGATTTCTTGTGCTTTTTTAGCAGCCAGCCCAGATTTAATGTGGTTATATTACAGATATTTACACACTGACAAAACTCATGGGGTTCTAGCTAGCTTTCATAAAAAAATCCAATGGTCAGAAACTTTCAGAGGCTATTATTTAGAAGCGGTGTGGTTTGTAGTATTTTTTGGTGGTTTAGTTTATTTTGGTATTAGATGACAGGTTTAAACCACTCTTTAACAGGCAGCCTCATAAGTGTATTTTTGCCTGTGTCTGTAGCAGTTCCAGCAGCGTTTGTTAGCCACTTCGTTCTTGACTCATTGCCTCACTTTGGTGAAATTTTTGAAAAACGAAAACGGCTTTCAAAAACCGTTTGGACCATAGACATCACTCTGAGTGTAGTTTTTAATCTGTTTTTGCTAGTCAATAATCATTGGCTCATCTTGCTATGTTCATTAGTTGCGATGTCGCCGGATTACGCCTGGGTTTATAGATTCACAGTTCAGGAGAAGTTTGGCAAAATGCCGCCTAAGCCCGAAAATAAATTTAATCGATTCCATGTCTCAATTCAAAAATTTGAAAGACGTTGGGGATTGATAATTGAGGTTATTTGGTCTGTGACCGCGTACATTTTATTAAGAAAATACCTATGATAGTTACCAGTCTCAAAGAACAAGTTAAGAACAAGGATAGGGTTAGCGTTTTTGTTGATTCTAAGTACAGCTTTTCATTGACAATATCAGAACTACTCGACACTAAGCTGAAGGTAGGGCAGGAGATAGATGAAGTAAAACTTAAAAGTCTCAAAAAACTTAGCGACGATGGAAAGCTGCGCATGAGAGTGCTTGAGTGGCTGACAATTCGGCCGCATTCGGAGCGCGAGCTAAGAGATTATTTATACCGCAAAAAGGTCGAAAAAGAACAGATTGAGCAGCTAGTTGAATATGTCCAAGCCAAGGGTTATCAAAATGACGAGTATTTTGGGAAGTGGTTTGCCGAAGGTCGCTTGCGCAAAAATAAATCATGGCGAGCTGTTCAGGCTGAGCTAAAGGCTAAGGGCATTTCCCTGGTAACTATACAAAGTATAGCAAGTGAGCTTAATTCGGCTAAAAACGACTCTGAAGCGCTTCAGAAACTGATTGACAAAATGTCAAATAAGTCTCGTTACCAAAATAAGCAAAAATTAATTCAGTATTTAATTTCTAAAGGCTTTAGCTACACAGATATAAAGGATAACCTGAATAGTTAATAGCTTATTCGTATTCTAGGGGCGTAATTGAACGGTGCCATACTTCAAAAGCATCACCGTGAGCCCAGAGCCTTGTCAGTACCGAACCAAATTTTTTAAGATCTTTATGGCTGGGTCGCTGATAGGCCCTCTCAAACGCTAACTGAATAAAATCACCGACAGTTTGTCTGTGCCCACCGTAGGCGCGCTCTAGGTCTTCACAAAAATCAGCGAAACCTACTGCTTCTTGTACAGTTTCTGGCAGCGTATCGTCTGCATTGTTTTGTTGACAGAACCTAACAAACTCACCGATATCTTTTTTTAGCTTCATTATAACTCCTCGGGGTTTATTATCGTCTTGTTACAAACATTTTGCAAGCGTAAGCAATTTATTGTATGGAAACTAAATACTAGCTCGGGCTGGTATGCCAGCGCCTACTTTGTCTAGGGTGTCGCGGACGGTAATTTGGCGGTCAGTAATGTTTAAGATCTGGCTGCGGCCAATAACTTTGTCACTGGCTGCAAAACCTTTAATACCTCTCGGGGTGACGTAAAGTTTTTGGATCATCATGCTGTCTTTGTCAAAGCTAAAGTCACTAACCTTGCCTAGAACCTGCCTTGACTCTGTCACGACGTTTTTCTTGAGGAGTTGAAAATTGATTTTTAAGGTCTTTTGCATCCGTACAAGATCTTCGGCTGGCGTCATGGCGGTGTGGTCATTGACGGCCAAGCCAAGCTGGCTGAACTCTCGTACTTGGCTTTCTGGAAGGACCAACTCCTCGCCGCTAAATCGGTCGACAGCATACCAACCCTCAATTTTGAGGTTATTGGGGTTAATAATTGGTGCCCTCGCGGTGCCGACTACCTGGCCGTTTCTAAGCGAGAGAATCTCACGCCTGAACAATAATTGCGATAAAAACAGCATAACCTCATTATACAAGCTCACCAACCCGCCCACCATCATCAAGTTCAATGACGACATAAAAACCACTATCGTGGTTTTTATGTCGTATTTAAGATGTGAAATTGAGGTATGAGCATTGTGATTATGGTTAAAAATGTATAGTTGTGCAAAAAACAATTTTATAATTTACTCTTTAAGAATATATTTTAACTTAGGATGATGTTTCGGAGGGTAATTACTGGAATTTTCGTACTTGGGCTGGCGGTAACACCGCTGGCTGCTGTGGCTGTGGATCTTGAGCCTAGCGCGACAAAGCAGTTGCTGATAACAGAGTTACAAACTACAGGCAAAAACGATGACGGCAGCAGTGCTGCCACCAAGGAATTCATCGAACTTTATAATACTTCCGAGGTGGGCTTGGATCTTAGCTCAATACGCCTACAATCTCTTTCGGCTACAGGCTCTACGTGGTTGTTTCTGAACCCCACCTTACCCGTGACTGGTTGGCTCGCGCCCCAAGACCACTTACTGCTTGCAACCACAGATTACTTAGCAGAAGAAGCCGACTTTTTTTACTCGGCAAAGCTTGCTGAAGTTGGCGGGCATGTCCGTGTTGTTAGAGTAAATCCTGATGACGCAACTGTGGTTCTTGAAGTTTTGGATACTCTAGGATGGGGGACGGCCTTGCAGCCCGAGACGGTGGCGGCCGCCAAGCACATCGCCGGTCAGAGCCTTCAAAGACAAATAGATGAAATAGGGAAGTATGTTGATACCGACAATAACCAGTCAGACTTTCTTTCGACAATCACACCAGACCCCCAAAGCAGAAAGCTGGAATACACACCACCAGTTGACGATGAAGATCCGCCAGTTGATGACGGCAGTGGTAGCGGTGATACGGACGGCGACACCGGTAGTGACTCAGGCGATGGTGATGACGCTGGTGAGACAGGAAATGGCGGCGGTACAGAGAATGATGGAGGCAGCACAGATAACAGCGGAGAGACAGGTGGTGGCTCTGGCGGTACCGGCGGAACTCCTGCTCCAAGTCCAAAATCCCTAAAACCTCTTCTTCTAAGTGAACTTTTGCCTAATCCAGCCAGTCCGCAAAATGACAGTAGTGACGAATATGTCGAAATATATAATCCAAATGATGAAGCAGTTAAGTTGGACGGTTGGTATATCGAAACCGGCAAAAGCTTTTCCTACCGAGTTTATCTAGACGGCAAAACCATCGGTGCCGGTGGCTATCTGACCATAACTTCCGGAGAGACGAGTTTGACTTTGTCAAACACGGCTGGCGCGGCGCGGTTGGTTGACGATGGTGGCGTAACAATCAGTGAAGCCGATCTTTATGAGGAGGCCAAGCCTGGCGAAGCTTGGGCCGAAATTAATGGGGTATGGCAGTGGACGACTACGGCAACACCACTGCTGCCTAATGTTCTGACGTCAAGAGTCGAGCTCGTGTCTGCACCTAAAGTAGCCGCCAAGAAAACCGCCGCAAAAAAGGCTACTACTTCGTCTGCTAAAACTGCATCGGCTAAAACAACTTCCAAAAAGACAACTACTTCGCCCGGGCGACAGATATTTCAGGCACCTTCAGAAGACGGACAAGTTTTGCCGGTTAATCCGGTCGTGCTTGCCACCGTCGGTGCTAGCGCGCTAGTCTATATGGTGTATGAATATCGACAAGACTTTCGTAATCGTATCCAAAAGCTCCGACGATACCGAGAACTTCGCCGAGCAGCTCGGTCGCAAGCTTAAGGGTGGCGAGACGATTGAACTCATTAGTGATTTAGGCGGAGGAAAAACTACTTTTGTGCGCGGTTTGGCGCGCGGGGCGAGAAGTAGCGATATAGTTGCAAGCCCGACTTTTGTTATTGAGAAGCAGTATGTTTGCCCAAAATTTTTGATTCAGCACTTTGACCTTTATCGTTTAGGTGGCGATGAAAGGCTAATTCAGCAGACATTGCATGAGTCAATTGAAGAAGGTAGTGTGGTGGTGGTTGAATGGGCGAGCCAGGTGCCAGGGGCATTAGAAGTAAGTAGGTTGAAAGTGGAGCTTCGGCGTACGCCAGACTCTGAAGACTCTCGAGAGATACTCTGCACTTTCCCCGGGGGCTTGGCATATTTATTTGAAGGGTTTTTAGCAGTAAGATGATTTTAGGCATTAGGACTGACAAGCCAGAATCGGAACTTTGGTTGGCGGATGCAGCGGGCAAGTTGGTTGAAGTTTATAAGTGGCAAGCTCACCGTCAACTGGCTGAGACAATACATCTTGAGATGCGAAATCTATTGAGTAGGCACGAAAGTGATCTTCAAAGTTTGACTGGCATTGTTGGCTTTTTGGGGCCTGGTTCATTTACTGGGCTGAGGATAGGCTTGAGTGTCGCGAATGCGCTAGCTTACGGCTTAGGAATCCCGATTGCTGGCCGCGAAGATGATCACTGGTTTGAAAAAGGCGTAGTGGATCTAGGGAATGAGCCTCGTGAGCCGCTGACCCCTAATTACGGGGCGCCTGTTCACATTACGGAGCAAAAAAAGTGATTGTCGGATTTAGCCGGCTAACGATATAATGTATTTAAGATTTCGGAGTTTTGAGATCTTATACTGATTATTTAAATTAATTTTTGATTTCCTACCGTTATCTCTTAGCTAATGAAGTGATAGTGATGCTCTGTGGAAATAGGTAGTAGATAGAAAGGGACTATTATGGGTCCAGAAGTTATTATCGCAGCTGTTGTGGCTGCTATTGCGGGCTATGGTGCAAGCACTGTTTCAAGCAAAAAAAAGCTAGGTAACGTCGAAGAAGAAGCGGCAAAGCAGGCCGACAAAGCCAAGAAAGAAGCTGCAAAAGTTATCGCTGACGCAAAAGAAAAGGCGGCAGAGCTAGCTGACGAAGCACGCAGAGAAGACCAGAAAAGACGAAACGAAACAAAAGAGATAGAAAAGCGTTTATTAGCCCGAGAAGAGTCTCTAGACAAAAAACTAGACGAAATCGATAAACGAAGCGAGAAGCTTCGAACCTCTGAAACAGAGGTAGAAGAGCTAAAAAACGAGATTCGTGACATTCGCGTTAAGCAGCAAGAAAAACTCGAGAAGATTGCTGGTCTCAAAAAGACAGAAGCAGCCGAGAAGCTAATGCAGATGACCGAGCGTGACATAAAGCACGATCTCGAGGGGTTGGTTGCTAAGCTGCAAAACGAAGCCAAAGATAATGCCGAAGAACTAGCTACGACAGTTATTGTTCAGGCCATGGAGAGAATGGCAAGTGAGGTTACAGCCGAGCGCACAGTCACAGCGCTCAAGCTTGAAGACGAGGAAATGAAAGGCCGCATTATCGGTAAAGAGGGTCGTAACATTCAGGCGCTTCAGCGCGCTACTGGCGTTGACATTATGGTTGACGACACTCCAGGCATGATTATTCTTTCTAGCTTTGATCCAGTCAGGCGAGAAGTTGCTCGCAAAACCATGGAAATGTTGATGAAGGACGGTCGTATTCACCCAGGTAGGATCGAAGAAATCGTCGACAAAGCCCAAAAAGAAGTCCAAAAGGAAATCACACGCGCCGGTGAAGACGCTGCTCGAGAAGTAGGTATCATTGGTATTCCTAAGGAGGTGTTGCAGCTTCTTGGTGAGCTGAAGTTCCGTACTAGCTACGGCCAGAACGTGCTTAAGCACTCTACCGAAATGGCGCACATGGCTGGGATCTTGGCCGAGCAGCTTGGCGCTAACGTCAAGACAGCTAAGTATGCAGCTCTTATCCATGACATGGGCAAGGCTCTCACTCACAAAATGGAAGGCAAACACCACCACATTAGTGGTGAAATGGCTCGTAAATACGGCGTGCCAGAAGAAGTTGCGCAAGCAGCCGAGCAACATCACGATGACGTTGAGGCCACAAGTGTCGAAGCTGTAATTATTCGAGTAGTCGACGCGATTAGTGCTTCCCGCCCTGGTGCAAGGAACATCAGTGCCGAAAACTTCGCTGAGCGCATGCGGGATCTTGAAAATACAGCGCTCACTTTTGAAGGTATCGACAAAGCCTATGCCATTAGCGCTGGCCGTGAAGTACGAGTTTTTGTTAAGCCAACCGCGATTGATGATCTTGGAGCAATCAAATTGGCCCGAGATATTGCTACAAAAATTGAGAGTACCATGCAGTATCCTGGTACGATCAAGGTGAATGTCATTCGTGAAACCCGTGCCATAGAGTTCGCCAAGTAGCAGGCTGTAGATATCTGACGGCACACTACTTGATCCACCAAGTAATTTTAACTACAAATCTAGATGAAAAAAATATATTTCATGAGGCATGGGCAAAGTGAAGCAAATGCGGCCAAACTTGTAGCGGGCGGTGGACTGGATAGTCCTTTGACCAGACTAGGAATGGAGCAAGCGGCCAAAGTCGGCCGGCAACTGAAAGACAAAAAATACAGCTGATAGTCAGCTCGCCGATGAAGCGAGCCTACCATAGTGCAGTGGTTCTGGCTAATGAACTGGGCTATCCCGCAGATAAGATAGTTTTGAGTGATTTTTTCAGAGAGAGGCACTTGGGCGATCTGACGGGAAAGCCTCATGACGAGGTTCAGCTCTACTTTGATATAAATGCCACACCACCCGGTGGTGAAAGTACTGAGCAGGTTTATGCGAGAATTATTGAGGGCTTATCATGGCTAAAGACTCTTGAGGCCGATAGGATTTTGGTTGTTAGCCACGGTGGACCGGGTCGAATGCTGCGAGCAATTTATCGTGACGAGCAACATCGGACAATTAATTCATTAGCATCGATCGGCAACGCCGAGTTGCTGGAGGTAGACTTGTGAGCGATTCGCTCAATAGTTTACAGAAGCGCATAGATGACATTCTCCAACAGTACGAGAAGCCTTATTGGGGTCCATTAAGCAATGTCGCGCGACTAGCCGAGGAAGTTGGCGAAGTGGCACGAGTCATTAACCACCGATATGGTGATAAGCCAAAGAAGTCTAACGAGAAAGCCGATGACCTTGAAGACGAACTTGCCGATGTGCTGTGGACGGTTATTTGCCTTGCTAACCAAGAAGGAATAGATCTTGATCATGGCATTCAGAGGTCCATAGACAAATTGCTTATTAGAGACAAGGAGAGGTTTAAGAAGAAGTTATGAATTACGAAATAGAAGCTAAGTTTTTGAATATCAACATCGAAGAGATTAGAACAAAGCTTACACAGGCTGGAGGTAGTTGCCTAAAGCCTATGCGTTTGATGCGACGGGCGATGTTCGACTATCCTGACGGAAGATTTCAAAAAAGTGTCAAAAACAAAGAACAGTTTTCGGAACGCCTAAGAGTTCGCGATGAAGGCGACAAAGTCACGATCACTTACAAAAAATCTAACCGTACAAATTATGCTCACGAACTCGAAACGACCGTTGGA